>JBFMCQ010000037.1:0-30946 GCA_040754295.1 Pseudomonadota bacterium
ACCGCCCCCGAAAATCACTGCCGCACAAGCCCAAACCGCCACCCCGATGTAGTGCAGACCTTCGGGGGTGCCGTCTATATCGATCAATGGGTTAGAAACTTCTTTGGCTCGAATCCGCCAAGTTGGGTTAGGGTCATTTGCACCCTTCATGGGGGGAAGGAATCGCGCCCAAGAGGCGCTCCTACAGGGTTCGCTCGCGATTACGGGGCGCGACCGCGGACGGTATCAATTCCAGCTGCGCCGCCGCATTTCGTCGAGCATGCGAGCGGCCGTCTGCTGCAACAGCGCACAGAATCCATGCGCCTCCTGTAACGCGTCTGCAAACACCGCGGGGTCCTCAACGTACTCGTGGATCATCCGATTGCGGAGCTGCCGGGCCGCCATCCAGTCATCCGCCGATTCCAGCCACCCGAGCCGTTCGGCTCGGTCGAGGTTGTCGAGGACGGCACCGGTCGTTTCGCCGAGTGCCGTCAGCAGCGCCGGTAGGAGCTTGTCTGCTAGCGTGTCCTGGAGCCGGCCGTACCGACCAACGAACGCTTCGACACGCTCGGCAAGCTCGACATCGCCTTCGAGGGCACGGACACGGGATTCGGTGAATGGCTCACTGAAAAGCCGTGCGTCCGTTTGCGCGAGATGTCGGGATTCTCGCTCGACGACGCGAGCGAGGAATCGCAGCTTTGACAGTCGTTCGTTGTCTGGCCGCATCAGAGTCGTACACCGCTGCTGCGGGCAATATCGTGGATTGGCAGGTTCGCCAAGTTAGGAGCAGCGAGCACAACATCGACCCGGCGACCGCCGAGCGCGCGGATGGCACGCGCGGCCAGGCGAGCCGAGCGCAGTGCGGGGCGGTCAATGGGGCTGGAGACTTCGACGAACAGGTCCACGTCGCCGCCGCGAGCCGCATCGTCCGTCCGCGAGCCGAACAGGCGCACCTCCGCCCGATTGCCGAACTCCGCGGCAGCAAGGCTTTTGAGCATTTCTGCTTGCTTCTGGTTCAGGCGCATGGGGATGCAGCCGTTTGACTTGACTTTGAGTTTAACGTGAAAGAGACCATGCCGCGGACGAGCGCCCCCCTGGCCGGCGGTGCGGCCATTTATGAAGGATGGCAGCGCGAAAACGGGTCGGAGTAAGCATCTTTCACTGCGACTCGCCGGCGGGACAAGGCGGACGAAGCAGATTTCTCCTATGCTTGATTTGTGCGTATGATGTGCTTCAATCAGGCGGAGCCAGATATGAGCCCGGTGGCACAGCAGTCCGACGCCAGGTCTTTCGACGCCTTTCTAAGGCAGCTCAAGGACGACGTACGGCCGGCAAACATCTCGCCGACGAAGTTCGCCGAGGCGCTGGACTACCCGCTGCACGTGATCGCCGAACTGGCGCACGTCCATCGCAACACCGTGCGCAACAATCCGTATTCACCGGACCTGCAGGGCTACATGCGTGATGCGGTCCGGGTGCTGCAGGCCGCTGCCGATCTGCGCGGCGATGTCGATGAGGCGCTGTTCTGGTTCAAGAACCATCCGATCCGCGACTTCGACCGCAAGACGGCCGACCGCCTGATTGCCGAGGGGAAGGCCGAAGAGGTTCTGCGTTACCTGCGCTCGCTGGAAGCGGGTGCGACCGGATGAGGCGGGGGAGAGCGGCCAACAAGTCGTGACGGCACCATGCGGCCATGAATGAGCCACAGGATGCTGCCGGATGAAGCTGACGAATCTGCTTCCGGATCCGACCCGTTTTTCCGATCCAGCCACAGGTATCGACCAGAACCACTACAGCCGGTCCTGCCGATCGCGCACGCCGCTGACGTCGGCGCCGCGCAGGCGGCCGCGCAGGTCTTCGAGGCTGCGTTCGGGCACCAGCACGATGGCATCGCCGCGCGCCAGCACCACGAACCGCTGCCCGGCGTGCAGCTTGAGCTGGTCGCGCACGGCCTTGGGGATGCTGATCTGGTACTTGGACGAGAGCGTGGCGGTGGGCATGGCGGCCTTACTCGGCGAGGAACGATGCGGGGAATGTAAGACGCGGCACGCGGATAGGCAAACGCGCGCGGAGCATGGTTCCCTGCGGGGGTCGGTGGTGTGTGGCGGGGAGGCTCCGGACTGCGCTGTTCTGCGCCCGGGCTACACGTGGGCTACACGCGATCTTTCACGCCGGTAGAGCGATCGGAACGCCGCGGTCGGCGATGATCACTTCATCACCGGACTGTGCCGCCTTCAGGAGCTGCGACAGATTTTTTTGGCTTCAAGGATGTTGAATTGCATGTGAACGCCCATTCGCAGCGCTCATTTCGGAGCTCGAACCCTTCACGATCAGCAACACCTGTACCGCCCCGAAGGCGTTATGCTTTCCGAGCGGTCAACGATGGGGAGCGCAGCGCACGGGCCTTACGGCAGTCGCGCCGTCAGCCCGGCTGCTTGCAGCAACTTGACCGCCTGTCTGTCGAACGAAACGAAGGTCTTCCCGCCCAGTCGGCCTCCTTCGTGAGCAATGATTCCGTCGGCAAAGTCGCCGCCTGCTTCCAGTACTGCGAGGCCGGCTTCTGCGCCTTGCCTGTCGACTTGGACACTGGCGACGGAAAGCAGCGTGCGGATCGCCGCAGCAACGTCGTGCCGCGATACCCCGTAGAGTTTGAGCAGCACCCATACCAACTCGCAGAGGCAGGGCAGCGTGACCGCGATGACCTCGGCCGATCTCAGGATGCGATCGGCCGCGGCGGCCTGCTTCCTGTCGTCGCGAACGAGGCTGCGGACGAGGATGTTGGTATCGACGGTGATCTTCACCGCCGTTTGTCCGCCCAGCCCGCGGCCGCAACGGCCCCGATCTCCTCGATACTTGCCGTCTTGCGGGTCTTGCCTTCGAGCGCACCGAAGAATTCCTCAATGTTGCCGGATGGCGCCGCCCTGACCTCCAGCCTCCCCCCGGGCAGAAGCGTGACATCGAGGAGATCGCCCGGCTTCGAATCCAGGTGCTTGAGCAGTTCCTTCTTGAACGTAACCTGACCCTTACTGGTGATGGTGAGCGTCGTCATTGGAGAGGCGGCCAGCCGCTGGTGCGAGTGTAAGGCAGTATCGCCTTACGCCCCTGCGCAGTCAAGACACGGCAAGCTCGCTGCAAGCGTGTTTTCGTCTACAGAACCTTTCGCTATCGCGCCGTGTTCGCAGGGAAAGCCTCGGCGCTCGCCGGAGTTGACCCAGTCTCTGCTCGGTTGAGTTGACCCATCAAGCTGGAGTGATGACGGCGAGGTTGTCGAGGGCGGCACCGGTCGTTTCGCCGAGTGCCGTCAACAGCGCGTGAGATATTTACTCCGACCCGTTTTTGGACCCGGACCCGTTTTTGGACCCGTTTTTGCGCGTTGCTTGCATTGTGCTAGAGTGCAAGCATCTACATCACGATGAGGTTTTGCAACATGCCATCCGTTACCGTCCGGAACGTGCCCGATGAAGTGCATCGCGCCATCCGCGTGCGGGCCGCTCGGCACGGCCGCAGCATCGAGGCCGAGATGCGTGACATTTTGGAGTCCGCCGTGAAGCCGCAAGGCCGGCTCAAGCTCGGTTCGATGCTGGCCGAGATCGGCCGCAAAGTGGAGCTGACCGAAGAAGAGTTCGCCATCTTCGAGAACCTGCGCGGCAAGACCCCGGCCCGTGCTGCAAACTTTGGATGATCCTGCTCGATACCAACGTGGTTTCGGAGCCGCTGCGACCCGCACCCGAGGCCCGCGTCATCGAGTGGCTTGACGCGCAAGCCCTGGAAACGCTTTACCTGTCGGCAATGACCGTGGCCGAGCTGCGCGCCGGCGTGGCGCTGTTGCCGGCGGGCAAGCGCCGGGCCAAGCTGCATGAATACCTGGAGCAGCGCGCGCTGCCCTCGTTCGTCGGCCGCGTGCTGCCGTTCGACCTGGCTTGCACGAGCGCCTATGCCCGCGTGCTGGCGAAAGCCCGCAAGGCCGGCACTGGGATCGAAACGGCCGATGCCTGCATTGCCGCCACCGCCCTCGCCAACGGATTTACTGTTGCGACACGCGACACAAGCCCCTTCCGGGCCGCCGGTCTCGCCGTCATCAACCCCTGGGAGGAGGTATAGCGCGGGTACGGCGACAGGCGTTACGGCGACATGACTCCCCTTGAAGGAGCATTCCGCGTACACCCAGCCGAAACGCTCCAGCACGTTCTCGCGGTCAGCCAGCGCCTGGCAGTTCGAAGCCCTGCACGGCGACCTTGAGATATTTACTCCGACCCCTTTATAGACCGCGTCAGTAGGCCCCGGTGCGGTGCAGCACGACCGAGACGGTCCGCAGAAGAATCGCGAGATCGAGGCTCGGCGACAGATGGGCGGCGTAGTAGCGGTCCATCGCAACCCGCTCGGTGTAGCAGGTGTTGTTGCGGCCTTTGACTTGCCACAACCCGGTGATGCCGGGCTTGACCGCGAAGTACTTTGACGCGGTGCGTCCGTATTTGGGCAGCTCTTCGCGGACGATCGGCCTCGGCCCCACCAGGCTCATCTCGCCGCGCAGCACGTTGATCAGCTGTGGCAGCTCGTCCAGGCTGGTCTTGCGCAGAAACCGCCCGAGCGGCGTGACTCTGGGATCGTCCCGAAGCTTCTGATCGCGCATCCACTCCGCACGCGCACCGGGATCCCGCTGGAGCAGATCGCTCAGAACAGCCTCCGCCTGGGGCACCATCGTCCGGAACTTGAAGCACTCGAACTCGCGGCCGCGGTAACCGATCCGCCGGTGCTTGAACAGTGCCGTGCCGCCGCCCGATCGGATGACCAAACCGATGACGAGCATCAGCGGCGAGAGCACCGCCAGCAGCACGAGTGCACCGGCGAAATCGACCGGCCGTTTCCAGCCCATCCTGGCGCTTTCGCAGCCGGACACGGAGACCGCGCCCTGCTTCGAAGCAAAACATTCCTGTCCGGAGTCGTATGCCATACTTTTGAATCGAGCACGCCGCTCACGAGCGGGCATGCCCCCTGCTCAGGCCCACGCAGCCGCGCTTGGTTTCTTCGTCCATCAAGGCACCGATGAGCATCGACTAGTCGTGTGGCCCCATCCCTTGTAACCACACCCCAACCACTGCCTGTTGTAGGCTGCACGGATCGTGCCACCAGCCGGCATTCCTGCAGCTGGCAATGTATCGAACGATGGTTAAGGCCGCGTGACCGCGAAATACCGGGTGGAGTCGCTCGGCGCTCCGAGCGGCCGCGGATTTCCCCTCGATCAAAGCCCCTCGGTCCGCCCCCCGCCCGCGTCAGGGCAGGGCTTGTTCAACCCGGGACATGACTCGTCCGACTCTGAGCGGCTCTTCGTCATGCCCGTGCAGGCGGCGTCCAGCGCCGCAAGGACGTTCTTCTCGCACCCCGGGATTCCCGTCATCGACACGCATCACGAGCCCGTTTCCAGCAGCTTGTACTTGCGCAGCTGGCCGCGGAACTGGTGATAGCTCAGCCGCAGCAGCTCGGCGGCCTTTTTCTGGTTGAAGCGCGCTTCTTCGAGCGCACGCCGCAGCAGGCGCGTCTCGAATTCCGCCACCGCGGCTTCGAAATCGAGCGGCAGCCGCGGCTGTGCGGCCGCCGGTGCCGGTGGCCGCGCCGGCGCAGGCGCGGGCACCGGTTCGGCTGGGGGTGCTGCCGCACTGCGCGGCCGGTACGGCGAGTCGAACGGATCCAGCTCGATGTGCTCGACGACCTGGCGCGCGTGCTCCAGCCGATAGACCGCGCGCTCGATGACATTGCGCAGCTCGCGCACGTTGCCCGGCCAGTGATACTCGAGCAGCGCACGCTCGGCGGCCGGCGAAAACCCGGCAAAGTATTCGCGGCCGAGCTGGGTCGCCATGCTCTCGGCGAACTTCTCGGCGAGCAGCAGGATGTCGTCGCGCCGCGCGCGCAGCGGCGGCACGGTGATCACGTCGAACGACAGCCGGTCGAGCAGGTCTTCGCGGAACCTGCCGGCGCGCGCGAGCGCGGGCAGATCGACGTTGGCGGCGCCGATCAGGCGCACGTCGACCCTGATCGTCTCGCTCGAGCCGACGCGCTCGAACTCGCCGTATTCGACGACGCGCAGCAGCTTCTCCTGCAGCCGCAGCGACATCGACGCCAGCTCGTCGATGAAGATCGTGCCGCCCTGCGCCAGCTCGAACCGCCCGACGCGCGCACGCGCCGCGCCGGTATACGCTCCGGCGACGTGCCCGAACAGCTCGGACTCGAGCAGCTCCTCGTTGAGCGCCGCGCAGTTGAACTTGACGAACGGCCGGCTCCAGCGCTCCGAGAGATAGTGCAGACGCGCCGCGATCAGCTCCTTGCCGGAGCCGCGCTCGCCGATGATCAGCACCGGCTTGGACAGCGGCGCGACGCGGGAGACCCGCTCCAGCGCTGCGAGGAAGTTGTCGGACTGGCCGAGAATCGGATCGGGAGCGCTGCGCATGTCCATTGCGCGATTCTGCTATAGCTTGGCGATATTCGCCACAGCGCGACGAGATCAACCGCCCCGGCTCGGCAGGCCCGATCGGACATGAATCAATTTGTTGTTGTTTCTCAAGTGGTTGCAATGACATGCCGGCTTGGCACGGGCTTGGCGTTAACAGGCGCATCGACCACTGGCATCAAAGGAGCCCGCCATGAAAACCCGCACCGTTCTGAGCACTCTGGTTCTCGCGAGCGCCTTGCTGGGTTTCAACGCCGCGGCCCGGGCCGACGACGGCCTCGGTCAGCGCGTCGCCACCGGCGTCGGCCGCGTGATCGCGGCGCAGGGCAACGCCGCGCTGCAGCAGATCCGCGAGGAGCTACGCGAAACCCTCGAGGATCGCCTCGCCCCTTATCTGCCGGTGCAGGATGTCGGCGGCTCCGCCGCGGCCGGCACGGCGAGCGGCGATGCAGCCTCCACGCCCGCCCCGCTTTGATCCTTGCAAGCCCCAAGAATTCAGGAGGACTGAGACCATGGGCATCTTTTCCCGACTTTCCGACGTCATCAACTCCAACATCCACGCCATGCTCGACAAGGCGGAAGATCCGGAGAAGATGGTGCGGCTGATCATCCAGGAAATGGAGGACACGCTCGTCGAGGTGCGCTCGACCGCGGTGCGCACGCTGGCACGCAAGAAGGAGCTGCAGCGCACGGTCGAGCAGCTGCAGGCCGAAATCGTCGACTGGGAGCGCAAGGCCGAGCTGGCGATGACCAAGAACCGCGAGGATCTCGCACGCGGCGCGCTCGGGGCGCGGCAGCGGCTGATCGATCATCTGGCCGCGGTCGAAAAGGAGCTCGCGCACGTCAACGACGAGATCGTCAAGCTCGACGACGATACCGCCAAGCTCAAGGCCAAGCTCGCCGACGCGCGCCAGCGGCAGAAGTCGATCCTGCTGCGCCAGCAGTCGGTGGCCTCAAGGCTCAAGGTCAAGACGCAGATCAACGACCGCAAGATGACGGACGCCATGCTGCGCATGGAGCAGTACGAGGGCAAGATCGACCGCATGGAGGCGGAGCTGGAGGCCTACGACCTCGGCACGCGGACGATGAGCGACGAGTTCGCACAGCTGGAGTCGAACGACAAGGTCGAGGCGGAGCTGGCAAAATTGCGGGCGAAGCTCGGCAAGGGCGAAACCCCGAAACCGGACGATTCCGCCAAGACCTGAAGACGCCCACCGCTACCGTTGAGCAAGGGAGCCGCAAGTGGCCGAACTGATTCCGCTGGTTGCGATCATTTCCATCTTCGTGGTTCTGCCAGGGATGGCAATGTACTTCGCCGACCGCAGGCGGCGCTGGCGTCATGAGCAGGAAGCCGGCCACAGTAACGGCAGCGCCGAGCTGCTCACGCTCGCGGACAAGATGGAAAAGCGCATCGAAGCGCTGGAGCAGATACTCGACGCCGAGTCGCCCGGCTGGAGGCAGAAATACCATGAACGTTCGTAGTCGCGTGCGCGAAGAAATCGGCCTGTTTCAGCGGATGCGCCGCCAGCCGGGCCGCGGCTGGATCGCCGGCGTCTGCGCCGGGCTCGCCGAGTTTCTCGACTGGAATGTCAAGCTCATCCGCCTGCTGTTCGCCGCCGGCTTCGTCTTCGGCGGGTTTTTCCCGGCCGGCGTGATCTACCTGGTGCTCTGGTACCTGATGGAGCCCGACTACGGCGACGGCCGCGTGCCGCCCGGCTGGCGCGGGTATCCGCGCCGCCACTGGCACGCCTACCGCGGCGCCGCGGACGGCATCGACGAGCCCGACGACAGCGACGGGCCGGAACGCTACCGGCCGGCGAGTCCGACAGAACTCAAAGTCCGCTTCGCGCGTCTCGAGGAGCGCCTGCGCAGCATGGAGGCCTGCGTGACCAGCGGCGACTTCGAGCTGCGCCGTGAGCTGAGGAAGCTCGAGTCGTAGTACGCGCGCCGTCCGCTCAGGCGGTGCCGCGGACCGGAACGCCACCGCTGAGCCGGCGCAGCGCGCGCTGGATGTTGGCGCGCGCCAGCGTCTCGTAGCGGCGACTGAACCAGTCGGTCCAGTAGATCCGCGGCCGCAGCAGCCAGTCGCGCAGGTCCTTCTTGCGCACGCTCTGGTAGAGCATCTGCGGCACGTGCCGGTACTCCTGCCGCAGCTGGCGCTCGTACTCCGCGTACCGCGCCGGCCTCGAGCCCAGAACGGCGTGATCGATATCGATCATCAGACACTCGTCGTCGGTCAGCGGCTCGGCCTGCGCCGCGGTTGCCAGCACCAGGCCGTAGACCCGCTCGACGAGATCGGGCGCGGTGCCGGCGGCTTCGAGCGCGGTCCGCGCCCAGTCGGCGCTGCGCAGCTCGTTGTCGGCGCGGCGCACCTCGTAGATCGCGTCGTGGAACCAGATCGCCAGCTCCAGCTCCTGCGGCCGCTCGGCGACCGCGCGCGCCTGCTCCAGCAGATCCAGGCACTCGCTGACATGGTGCAGTGTGTGAAACACGCGTCCGGGCTCGCTGTAGTGCCGGCGCAGCTCGGCATGGGTCTCCGCGTCACCGGTCAGGCCCAGCTCCTCGAAGATTTCGCGCCAGCGCGCCAGGTTGCTCATGGTCTTGTTCCGGACCGGCGGCACCGTGCCGCCGCGGTATGCCCTCGGAACCTGCATCGGCCGCAGCCGCGGGAGCTTGAGCCGCCCGGCGCCGCGGGCGCGCGCAGCCGCAGCGGAAGCTGCGAGACAGGCACCTCATCGATCGGTCAAAATCGCGGCTTTCCGTTCGCTCCTCCGCCGCGCGCTGACCATGATCGTCTGCAACGGACGTGTCCTCCATGCCCTCGGTGCCGCGCTCGCGCTCGCCGCGTGTCGTGCCGACAACGCCGAGGCGCCGCGCGCCGGCAGCGCAGCACTGGCAGTGAAAGTCGAAACGCAGGCGGTGTCGACGCAGGCGCTCGACCGCGAGCTCGTCGCCGTCGGCAGCCTGCGCGCCGACGAGTCGGTGACGGTGCGGCCGGAAATCGCCGGACGCATCGCGCGGATCGGCTTCGCCGAGGGCGAGCCGGTCGCCGAGGGCCAGCTGCTGTTCGCGCTCGACGACAGCGTCTACCGCGCCGAGCTCGATCAGGCGCGCGCCAGCCTCACGCTCGCGCAGCGCAACTTCGACCGCGCCACCGAGCTGTTCGCGCGCAAGCTGATCGCGCAGGCGGAGCGCGATCAGGCCGCGGCCACGCTCGATCTGGCGCGGGCGACGCGGGCGCTGGCGCAGGCGCGGCTGGAAAAAATGCACATCGTCGCGCCGTTTGCCGGGATCGCCGGCCTGCGCCTCGTCAGTCCGGGCGAGTACGTCGGCGCCGGCCAGGATCTGGTGAACCTGGACTCGATGCACCAGCTCAAGGTCGACTTCCGCGTGGATGAGGCCGCCCTGCCCCTGCTGCGCGTCGGCCAGTCGCTGGAAATCGAAGTCGACGCCTACCCCGGCGAGCGCTTCAAGGGCAGCGTCTACGCGGTCGCACCGCGGGTGGCCGATGCCACGCGCTCGATCGGCGTGCGCGCGCGCCTGCCCAACCCGGACGGCCGCCTGCGGCCCGGTCAGTTCGCCCGCGTGCGCCTGATCGTCGAGCGCAAGGCCGACGCCGTGGTGATTCCCGAGCAGGCGATCTTTCCGCGCGGCGAGCGCCAGTTCGTCTATGTCGTCGACGCGGGCACTGCGCGACTGCGCGAGGTGCGGGTCGGCCAGCGCATCCCGGGCGCCGCGGAGATCCTGGCCGGTCTTGCCGCCGGCGAAATTCTCGTCGTCGCCGGCCTGCAACGCATCGGAGACGGGGCGGCAGTGCGCAGCCAGTGATGCTCGCGCAAGGGTACCGGCATTGCAAATCGACGGGGACCGGGGCGGCCGGCCGCGCAAAGTTCAGGACGAATTCAGCTGTATGACCTAGTCTCGGCCCAAGCCTGTGGTGTCAGGTCTGCTCCGGAGCCGGGCATGAACACGCTGATCCCGATGTCGCCGGCCGCGGCGGCAGTCCGCGTCGCGCCGGCGGGCCACGCGCGCCGGTACGGTCGTTACCGCACCGCGAACGGCGTGGACGTCAGGGCGGCGGGCCACTAAAGTAGCTTGATGCGCGGACTGGTCCTGATCCTCTGCCTGGTCGCCGCAAGCGCCGATGCGCCCGCCCTCGCCGATCAGGACAAGGGGCTTGCCGGGCGTCTGCCGGAAGCCGCGCCCGGCACACAGCAGCTGAGTCCGCGACGGACGCTGGAGCGGGAGATGTCGCCGTCGGATGCGGCACGCCAGGTGCAGCAGCGCTACGGCGGTCGCGTGCTGGCGGTGCAGATCAACGACCTCGGCTATCGCGTCAAGGTGCTCAAGGACGGCGAAGTCCGCATCTATCAAGTCATTCCATAGGAGCGGTCCATGCGTGCACTGGTCATCGAGGACGACGCCGCGCTGCGCGAGCAGCTCGTCGGCTTTCTGGCCGACGACGGCTTTGCGGTCGATGCCGCCGGCGACGGCGACCAGGGGCGGTACATGGCCGAGGAATACCCGGCCGACGTGGCGATCGTCGACCTCGGCCTGCCCGGAACGCCGGGCATCGACATCATCCGCCGCGCGCGCGCCTGCGGGCGCAGCTATCCGATCCTGATCCTCACTGCGCGCGACGGCTGGCAGTCGAAGGTGGAGTGCCTCGAAGCGGGCGCCGACGACTACCTGGTGAAACCGTTCCATCGCGAAGAGCTGCTCGCCCGCGTGCGCGCGCTGCTGCGCCGCTCGGGCGGCTGGGCCTCGTCTCAGCTCTCCTCCGGGCCGTATGTCGTGGACACCAGCGCCAAGACGGTATCCGCCGACGGCAAGCCGGTGGAGCTGACCAGCTACGAGTACCGCGTGCTCGAGTACCTGGTCACGCACGCGGGCAAGGTCGTGTCGAAGACCGAGCTCACCGAGCACCTGTACACCGAGAACGAGGAGCGCGACAGCAACGTGATCGAGGTCTTCATCCGCAGACTGCGCGCCAAGCTCGATCCGGCCAACCAGTACAACCCGATCACGACGATCCGCGGCGCGGGCTATCGCTGGGATCTGCCGCGCAACTGACGGCGCAGCGCGTTTCCGGGGGGTGCGAATGAACTCGCTGCGCGCGCGCCTGCTCGTGGCGGCCGCCGCGATCATCGCCGCGTTCGGCAGCCTCACCGGCCTGGTCCTCGAGGAGGCGTTTCAGCGCGGCATGGAGCAGGCGCAGCAGGACAAGATGCAGACCCTGGTGTACTCGTTGCTCGGCGCCGCGTCGCCGGCGCCCACCGGCGAGCTGACGATCGCGCTCGAGGCCGTGCCCGACCCGCGCCTGCGCCAACCGCTGTCGGGACTCGAGGCGGCGCTGTTCAATGAAGTGGGCGACATCGTCTGGCGCTCCGCCGACTTCATGCGCGTGACGCCGCCGGCGATGCCGACCGTCGGCGAGTGGCGCTTCGAGCGGCTCAGCGATCCGAAGGTCTTCGCACTGAGCTTCGGCCTGCGCTGGATCGACCCGGCCGACGACCCGCGGCGCTATACCGTCGTGGTGTTGGAGGACGCCAGGCCATACAACCGGCAGGTGAGCGTGTTCCGGCGCACGCTGTGGCTGTGGCTGGGCACGACGCTGGTGGCGCTGACCGCGGTCCTGCTGCTGCTGCTGCGCTGGGGTCTGTCGCCGCTGCCGCGGCTCGTACGCGAGCTGCATCGCATCGAGTCCGGCGCACAGACCGAGATCCGCGGCAACTACCCGGTCGAGCTGCAGCCGCTGGCCCGGGACCTCAACGCGATGATCCTCAGCGAGCGCAACCTGCAGACGCGCTACCGCAACGCGCTGGGCGATCTCGCGCACGCGTTGAAAACACCGCTCGCCGTGCTGCGCGGACTCACCGCCTACGAAGTGCTCGACGCCGGGCATCGCCGCCAGCTGCACGAGCAGGTCGACCGTATGCAGGACATCATCAACCACCAGCTGCGCCGCGCCGCGGCCGCGGGCACGCGCACGCTGACGGAGCCGGTCGGCCTGCATGCACTGGTCGACAAGCTGCTGTCGGCGATCACGAAGGTCTACGCCGAGAAGACCATCCGCACCGAAAACACGATCAGCGACGCGCTGCGGCTGCGCGCGGACCAGGGCGATCTCTACGAGCTGTTCGGCAACCTGCTCGACAACGCCGCGAAGTACGGCCGCAGCCGCGTGCGCGTCAGCGCACTCAACGGGCACCAGCAGTGCTTCCTCATCGTCGAGGACGACGGCCCGGGCTTTCCGCCGGACGCGGAGAAGCTGCTCGTGCGCGGCGCACGCGCCGACACGCGGATGCCGGGCCAGGGACTCGGACTCGGCGCCGTCTCCGACATCGTCCAGGCCTACAACGGCCGCCTGCTGCTGGACCGCTCGGGGCTGGGCGGCGCCAAGGTGGTCGTCGCGCTGCCGCTGCGCTGACCGGCGCTACGGCATCGGCAGCCGCAGGAAGTGCTCGCGGTAATACGCCAGCTCGGCGATCGAATCGCGCACGTCGTTGAGTGCTACGTGCGTCGAGCTCTTGTTCAGACCGGCCATCAGCTGCGGCGCCCAGCGTTGGCACAGCTCCTTGAGCGTGCTGACATCGAGGTTGCGATAGTGGAAATAGCGCTCGAGCTCGGGCATCCAGCGCGCGAGAAAGCGGCGGTCCTGACAGATCGAGTTGCCGCACATCGGCGAGCGCCCGGCCGGCACCCAGCGCGCGAGGAACTCGAGCGTGAGCGCCTGCGCCTCGGCTTCACCGATGCGGCTGTCACGCACGCGTTGCACGAGTCCGGATTCGCCGTGCTGCTGCGTGTTCCACTCGTCCATCGCCGCGAGCTCGTGCTCCGGCTGGTACACCGCGATCACCGGCCCCTCGGCGAGGACGTTGAGCCGGGCGTCGGTGACGATCGTCGCGATCTCGATGATGCGGTGCTGCTCGGGGATCAGCCCGGTCATCTCCAGGTCGATCCAGATCAGGTTGTTGGGGTCTGGGCTCATGTCGGACAACAGGCTGCGCGATTCCGGTGGTATCTTCAAGTTCAGGTGACCGGCTGAGCCGAGCGCCAGCCAGAACACCGCGGAGGACGGCCATGACCAGCGGCGGAATACTCGACACCATCGGCAATACTCCGCTGGTGGAGCTGAAGAAGCTCGACACCGGCCGCTGCCGGCTGTTCGTGAAGCTGGAGAACCAGAATCCGACCGGCAGCATCAAAGACCGGATCGGCCTGTCGATGATCGAGGCGGCGGAGCGCGAGGGCCACATCCGGCCGGGCGGCACCCTGATCGAAGCCACTGCCGGCAACACCGGCCTGGGGCTGGCGCTGGTCGCCGCGCAGAAGGGCTACCGCCTGATTCTGGTGATCCCGGACAAGATGGCGCAGGAGAAGGTGCTGCACCTCAAGGCGCTCGGCGCCGAGGTGCGCATCACGCGCAGCGACGTCGGCAAGGGACATCCCGACTACTACCAGGACGTCGCCGAGCGCCTCGCCGCGGAGATCCCCGGCAGCTTCTACGTCAACCAGTTCGCCAACCCGGCGAATCCGCTGGCGCACGAAGCCACGACCGGCCCGGAGATCTGGGCACAGACCGCGCAGATGCTCGACGCGGTCGTCTGCGGCGTGGGCAGCGGCGGTACGCTGACCGGCCTGTCGCGCTACTTCGCGCGCGTGGCGCCGCATGTGGAGATCGTGCTGGCGGATCCGGCCGGCTCGGTGCTCGCCGACGTCGTGCGTACCGGCAGCATCCAGAGGAAAGCCGGCAGCTGGCTGGTCGAAGGCATCGGCGAGGATTTCATTCCGCCCAACTGCGACCTCGGGCGCGTGCGCAGCGCCTATGAAATCGGCGACGCCGAGAGCTTCCTCACCGCACGCGAGCTGCTGCGGCGCGAAGGCATCCTCGGCGGCTCCAGCACCGGCACGCTGCTGGCGGCGGCGCTGCGCTACTGCCGCGAGCAGACCTCGCCCAAGCGCGTCGTCAGCTTCGTCTGCGACAGCGGCAACAAATACCTGTCGAAAATGTACAACGATTTCTGGATGTTCGAGCAGGGCCTGCTGGAGCGCCCGCGCCAGGGCACGCTGGTCGACCTGATCGTGCGGCGCTACGCCGAGGGCTCGGCAGTGACCGTGCGTCCCGACGACACGATCCTGCTCGCCTACCGGCGCATGAAGCTGTTCGACGTCTCGCAGATTCCGGTGATGGACGGCGAGCGCCTGGCCGGCATCATCGACGAATCCGACATCGTCCAGCACGTGCACCTCGATCCGGCACGCTTCAACGACAAGGTGAGCACGGCGATGGTCACGCAGCTCGAAACCGTCGCGCCGGACACGCCGGTGAACGCGCTGATGCCGATCTTCGCGCGCGACCATGTCGCGATCGTCGCCGACCGCGGGCGTTTTCTGGGCCTGATCACGCGCATCGACCTGCTGAACTACCTGCGAAAGCAACTATGAATCCGCAGATCAACGCAGACCGTCACGGATGCGTTTTCCCGCATCCGCGTTCCTCCGCGTTTATCCGCGGACTGCACTGATTTCAATCTCATGCACGAAACCATCGCCGTCGTCTTCGATTTCGACGACACGCTCGCACCGGACACGACGAGCGGCTTTCTGCGCCATTGCGGACTCGCCGACGTCGGCCGCTTCTGGAAGGAAGACGTGGACCCGCTGATCACGCGCGAGGACTGGGACCCGGTGCCGGCGTATCTGTACCGGATGATCGAAGCCGCGCGCGGGGGACGCATTCCGCCGCTCACACGCGAGCGGCTCGCCGAGTGGGGGCGCCAGGCGCCGCTGCACGCCGGCGTCGAGACGCTGTTCGGGCGCCTGCGCCAGGCGGCCGGGGACGCCAATCCGCGCGTGAAACTCGAGTTCTACGTGATCTCCAGCGGCATCGGCGACGTGCTGCGCGCGACGCGCATCGCCGGCGAGTTCAGCGAGATCTGGGCGTCGGAGTTTCACTACGACGAAACCGGTCACGCGAGCTTCCCGCGCCGCGTCATCAGCTTCACCGACAAGACGCGCTACCTGTTTCACGTGCAGAAAGGCCTGACCGGCGCCGCGCACCGCGGCAAGCCCTTCGAGGTCAACCGCAAGCTCGCGCCCGACCAGATCCGCGTGCCGCTCAAGCAGATGATCTTCGTCGGCGACGGTTACACCGACATCCCCTGCTTCTCGCTGCTCAAGCAGCACGGCGGCATGCCGATCGCCGTCTACGACCGGCACCGCGAGGACAAATGGGGCAACGCGTTCCAGTTCGTCCGCGACGGCCGCGTCGCCAATCTGCATTCGGCGAATTACGCGGAGGACTCCGACCTCAGCACCTTTCTCATCATGGCCGTGCGCAGCCTCGCCACGGACGTCGCACTGGCCGCACGGACCTATCAGGGTTGATTCATGAACGACGCGACGCATGGCTTCGCCACCCGCTGCATCCACGCCGGCCAGGCGCCGGATCCGACGACCGGCGCGATCATGCCGCCGATCTACGCAACCTCGACCTATGTGCAGGAGAGCCCGGGCGTGCACAAGGGCTACGAGTACTCGCGCACGCAGAATCCGACGCGCTTCGCCTATGAGCGCTGCGTCGCAGACCTGGAGTCCGGCAGCCGCGGCCTTGCGTTCGCCTCCGGGCTCGCAGCGACGTCGACGCTGCTCGACACGCTCGAGCCGGGCGCGCACGTCATCGCCTCCGACGACATGTACGGCGGCACCTACCGCCTGTTCGCGGGCGTGCGCGCGAAGAGCGCCGGACTGTCGTTCAGCTACGTCGACCTGTGCGAACCGGAGAACGTCGAAGCCGCGATCCGACCCGAGACGAAGCTGATCTGGGTGGAAACGCCGAGCAATCCGATGCTCAAGCTCGCCGACCTGTCGGCGATCGCCGGGATCGCCAAGCGGCACGGCGTGCTCGCCTGCGCCGACAACACCTTCGCCAGCCCGTATCTGCAGCGTCCGCTCGAGCACGGCTTCGATCTGGTCATGCACTCGGCGACCAAGTACATCAACGGCCATTCCGACGTCGTCAACGGGCTGCTGATCGTCGGCGGCGACGCAGCGCTCGGCGAGCGGCTGGCGTTCCTGCAGAACGCCGTCGGCGCGGTCGCCGGACCGTTCGACAGCTTTCTCGCGCTGCGCGGCGTGAAGACGCTCGCCGTGCGCATGCAGCGGCACTGCGAGAACGCGCTCGCGCTGGCCGAGTGGCTGGAGCGGCATCCGAAAGTCGCGCGCGTGCACTACCCCGGCCTCGCCTCGCATCCGCAGCATGCGCTCGCCCGGCGCCAGATGGCGCGCGGCTACGGCGGCATGATCTCGATCGAGCTCGAGGGCGGACTCGACGACGCGCGCCGCTTCCTCGAGCGCTGCCAAGTCTTCGCGCTGGCCGAATCGCTCGGCGGCGTCGAGAGTCTGATCGAGCATCCGGCGATCATGACGCACGCCAGCGTGCCGGCAGCGGCGCGCGCGCAGCTGGGCATCAGCGACACGCTGTGCCGCCTGTCCGTCGGCATCGAGGATCTGGACGATCTGCGCGCCGACTTGCAGCAGGCCCTCGCGGCGTAGAATCGGCGGCGAATCCGAACGAGGCGCCCACCGATGTCAGACCTCAGCAAGAAGCACTGCGTCCCCTGTGAGGGCGGAACGCCGGCGCTCGACCTCGCCGCCGTCACCGCGCTGAAAACTCGGATCGACCCGCGCTGGAAGCTCGTGCAGGCCGGCAAGGCGATCGAGGCCGAGTTCAAGTTCGACAACTACTACCAGACCACGGCCTTCGTCAACGCGGTGGCCTGGGTCGCGCACACGCAGGACCACCACCCGGACATCCGCTTCGGCTACCGCAACGCCACCGTGCAGTACTCGACCCACGCCGCGCACGGACTGACCGAGAACGACTTCATCTGCGCGGCGAAGATCGACGCGCTGCTGGCATAGCGCCGCGTCGATCCAGACCGTATCGACGCGCCTACACCGCCGTGCGTCCGGACAGCGCATGCGCCAGCGTGCCGGCGTCGACGTACTCCAGCTCGCCACCCATGGGCACGCCGTGGGCGATGCGCGTGACCTTGATCGCGCGCGTCTTCGCCATCTCGGCGACGTAGTACGCCGTGGCCTCGCCTTCGACGGTCGGGTTGGTGGCGATGATCAGCTCGCGCACCCAGCCCTCGTCGAGCAGCGCGGTCAGCTGCGGCAGGCCCAGCTCCTCGGGGCCGATGCCGTCGAGCGGCGACAGCCGCCCCATCAGCACGAAGTAGCGCCCGCGGTACGGCGTGGAGTGCTCGATGGCCGTCAGATCCGCCGGCCCTTCGACGATGCACAGCTGGCCGCTCGCCGTGCGCGGCGCGCTGCAGAAGCGGCAGGCCGCATCCTCGCAGAACATGCGGCAGGTCGGACAGCGGGCGATGCCGTCCAGTGCGTCGGTGATCGCGAGGCTCAGCTGGCGGGCGCCGTCGCGCTCTCGCTCGAGCAGGTGAAAGGCCATGCGCTGGGCGGATTTCGGGCCGACGCCGGGCAGGCGCCGCAGGGCTTCGATCAGGCGGCTGAGACGCGGGGAGTAGTGGCTCACATTCGGTGGGGCGAGACCTCAGGCCGCATAGCATAACGCCCGTCGCGTCACGATCAGGCGCCGCGGCTGCGCAGGTGCTTTTCCTGCATGACCACGGCGGCGATTTCCTCGATCGACATGTTCGCCGAATTGACGCTCGGAATGCCCATCCGCCGGTACAGCTGTTCCGCCTGGCGCAGCTCGTACGCGCATTGTGCGAGCGACGCGTAGCGCGAGCCCGGGCGGCGCTCGGTGCGTACCTGCGACAGCCGCTCGGGATCCGACGTCAGCCCGAAGCAGCGCGTCTCCAGCCCCTTGAGCGCCGACGGCAGGCGCAGCTGCTCCAGATCGTCCTCGGTCAGCGGGAAATTGGTCGAGTACAGCCCATGCTGCAGCGCCAGGTACATGCTGGTCGGCGTCTTGCCGCAGCGCGACGGCGCGACCAGGATGACGTCGGCGCGGGACAGGTCGCGCGTGGAGGCGCCGTCGTCGTGCTCCATCGCGTAACTGACCGCCTCCATCCGCTCGTTGTAGCGGCGCAGGTCGGCGACGCCGTGCGCGCGGCCCTGTGCGTGCGTGGAGCGCACGGCCAGCTCCTTCTCCATCTCGTGGATGAAGAGGTCGAACAGGTCCATGAACAGCCCGCCGACCGTGCGCAGGATCGCCCGCACCTCGTCGTTGACCGTCGTGCTGAAGACCAGCGGCCGCTGCCCCGTCTGCTCGCCGACGAAATTGATATAGTCGACCGTACTTTGCGCCCGCGCCAGCGTGTTGACGAAGGGCAGCGTGGTCTTGTCGAAGGCCAGGCCGTCGAACTGGGTCAGCAGTGTATTACCCAGTGTCTCGGCCGTGATGCCGGTACCGTCGGAGACAAAGAACACGGGACGTGCGCTGGCCATAATGGCGCCTGTTCAGCTGCGGGGAAGCCGCGATCCGACAACTTTACCCTCCTCACCCAAAATCACTGAAATTGAATCGGTAAGCGCATGAGCAAGAACGTTCTCTGGTACTCCGAGCTGGGCATGGCCGACGTCGAAATCGTCGGCGGCAAGAATGCCTCGCTGGGCGAGATGATCCGCAACCTCGCCGAGTCCGGGGTCAGCGTTCCCAATGGCTTTGCGACCACCGCAGCCGCCTATCGCGAATTCCTCGCCTACGAGAATCTGGCCGGGCGGATCAAGGAGATGCTGGGGGATCTGGACATCGACGATGTCCAGGCGCTCGCCCAGACCGGCCGCGCGATCCGCAGCGCCGTCGCTGCCGCACCCTTCCCCGCCGATCTCGAGCGCGACATCCGCGCGCATTACGAGCAGCTGGTCAGCGAATCGGGCGCCGAGATTTCGGTGGCGGTGCGCTCGTCGGCGACTGCGGAAGACCTGCCCGACGCCTCCTTCGCCGGCCAGCAGGAGACTTTTCTCAACGTCCAGGGCATCGACAACGTCCTGCACGCGATCAAGGAGGTCTTTGCGTCGCTCTACAACGACCGCGCGATCGCCTATCGCGTGCACCACGGCTTCGATCACGCGGCGGTGGCGCTATCCGCCGGCGTGCAGCGCATGGTCCGCTCCGACCTCGGGGCCAGCGGCGTGATGTTCACGATGGATACCGAATCCGGATTCAAGGACGCGGTGTTCATCACCTCGTCCTACGGTCTGGGCGAGGCGGTCGTCCAGGGCGCGGTCAATCCGGACGAGTTCTACGTGTACAAGCCGGGTCTGCGCGCCGGGCGCCCGGCGATCCTGCGCCGTGGTCTGGGCGAGAAGGCGCGCAAGATGATCTACACCGCCGATCGCACGCTCGGCAAAACCGTCGAGTTCGTCGACGTACCCGCCGCCGAGCGCAGCCGCTTCAGCCTGACCGATGCCCAGATCGAAGCACTGGCACGCCAGGCGCTGGTCATCGAGGCCCACTACGGCCGGCCGATGGATATCGAGTGGGGCAAGGACGGCGTCGACGGCAAGCTCTACATCCTGCAGGCGCGCCCGGAGACGGTGAAATCGCGCGCGTCCGCCAATGTGCTGCGGCGCTACAAGCTGAAGAAGAAGGGCACGGTGCTGACGTCGGGCCGCGCGATCGGCCAGAAGGTCGGTGCCGGCCAGGTGCGCGTCCTCGCGTCGATCGAGCAGATGAATCGCGTCCGCGAGGGCGACGTGCTCGTCACCGACATGACCGACCCCGACTGGGAGCCGATCATGAAGCGCGCGTCGGCGATCGTGACCAACCGCGGCGGCCGCACCTGCCACGCCGCGATCATCGCCCGCGAGCTCGGTATTCCGGCCGTCGTCGGCTGCGGCGACGCCACGAAGGTGCTCAAGGACGGCGCCGACGTCACCGTCTCCTGCGCCGAGGGCGATACCGGCTACGTCTACGAGGGCCACGTCGATTATTCGGTCGATGAAGTCGCGCTCGACGAGATGCCCGACGTTCCGGTCAAGATCATGATGAACGTCGGCACGCCGGAGCAGGCCTTCGATTTCGCCGCCCTGCCGCATCGCGGCGTCGGTCTCGCGCGGCTCGAATTCATCATCAATCGCCAGATCGGCATCCATCCGCAGGCGCTGCTCGAGCTCGACCGCGTGCCCGCGGAGGAGCGACGCCTGATCGACCCGATGATCGCGCCGTACGGCTCGCCGGTGGATTACTTCGTCAAGCGCCTCGCCGAAGGCGTGGCGACGATCGCCGCGGCGTTCGCACCGGAGCCGGTCATCGTGCGCCTGTCGGACTTCAAGTCGAACGAGTACGCCAATCTGATCGCCGGCAGGCGCTACGAGCCGCACGAGGAGAATCCGATGATCGGGTTCCGCGGGGCGTCGCGCTACATCTCCGCAAGCTTCCGCCCGTGCTTCGAGCTGGAATGCCGCGCGCTGAAGTACGTGCGCGACGAGATGGGCCTGACCAACGTCAAGGTCATGGTGCCCTTCGTGCGCACGGTCGACGAGGCGCGGCAGGTGGTCGAGCTTCTCGCGGCCAACGGCCTCAAGCGCGGCCCCGAGAATGATCCGGGCGGCCTGCAGCTGATCATGATGTGCGAGCTGCCGTCGAACGCGGTGCTGGCCGAGCAGTTCCTCGAGCACTTCGACGGCTTCTCGATCGGCTCCAACGACATGACCCAGCTGACGCTCGGCCTGGATCGCGATTCCGGCCTGATCGCGCACCTGTTCGACGAGCGCAACGACGCGGTCAAGGCGATGCTGGCGATGGCGATCCAGGCCTGCCGCAAGCAGGGCAAGTACGTCGGCATCTGCGGCCAGGGGCCCTCGGATCATCCCGAGCTCGCGCGCTGGCTGCTCGACCAGGGCATCGAATCGATGTCGCTCAACCCGGATACCGTCGTCGAAACATGGTTATTCCTCGCCGGGCAAAAGGCCTGAGACTCGGATTCGCGCTGACGGTCCTGCTCGGCGGCTGCGGTCTCTGGTCGACCTCCGCGGACGGCGCACCGGGCGACTTCGACTACTGGATCCTCGCGCTGTCGTGGAGCCCGCAGTACTGCAAGTCGGAACCGGCGAACGAGCAGTGCGGCGAGCCGCACGGCTTCGTCGTGCACGGCCTGTGGCCGCAGCATGAGCGCGGCTATCCCGAGTATTGCGGCGGGCGCGAGCGCGTGCCCGAGGAGTTGGTCGATCGCATGCTGACGACGATACCCAGCGTCGCGCTGATCCAGCGCCAGTGGCGCAAGCACGGCAGCTGCAGCGGCCTGGAGATGAAGGAGTACTTTCTGCAAGTGGAGCGGGCTCGGCGCAGCGTCGTCGTGCCCGAAGCGTACGACGAGCCCGAGGAGCGCTTCGAAACGACGCCGGACGCGGTCGAGGACGCGTTCATTGCGCTCAATCCAAGGCTCGTCCGCGCCGGCGTCGCGCTGCAGTGCCGCGGCCGCTGGCTGAGCGAGGTGCGCATCTGTCTCGACCGCGAGTTCCAGCCGCGCAGCTGCGGCGCCGATGTCGACGACCGCTGCCCGGACGAAATCCACGTGCGGCCCATCCACAACCGTGTGCCGCGCCGGCCGTCATAAGACTGCGATTTTTCGTTCCAAACGAGTAGCGTTTGGGTATAATGCGCGGCCCTAGCGTGTGGGGCTATAGCTCAGCTGGGAGAGCGCTTGCATGGCATGCAAGAGGTCGTCGGTTCGATCCCGACTAGCTCCACCAAGATCCGCTTTCACCCGGAAACCGGCCTGAACCGGCCGTTTCCTCAGCGCTCGCCTCGTCCCCATCGTCTAGAGGCCTAGGACATCGCCCTTTCACGGCGGTAACCGGGGTTCGAATCCCCGTGGGGACGCCAGTTTAGTTTTTCAAAGACGCGCTGCTCGAACGAGCGAAAGTGCTGGCCGCGCATCGCAGCGCCAGCACCAGTCATCCGGCACTGAAGCTGCACCAGTGGAAGAACCACCACCACCACCACGTCGTCCGCAGCTGCGGGATCACGCGCGACGACGGCTTCACGCCGCACGGGCCGCGGCATCGGTACGCGAACCAGCGGTACAAAGCCGTCAGCGGCGCCGAGTCGCCAGTGCGCGGCGGGACGGCGCCGGACCGTGAGACGGACCGCGGGCGCGGTTGATCGTCGCCGAGGAGCTGGGGCATAGCCGGGAGGGGGCGACGACGCACTATCTCGGGCGATAGGTGGGCGCGACCTGGGCCAGCTTCCTCAACCCACCTTCGCCACGCGCCCGACCTTGCGGGCATGCACCTTCGTGTCCGTTCGCCGCCGCTGCCGCGGCATCGGTGCAACCGCGAGGCGCAGACCGAACGCGGACAGTATCGCCGCGAGCGTATCGAGCCGCGGGTTGCCCTTCTCGGACAGCGTGCGATACAGGGTCTCGCGGCTCAGGCCGGTCAGTGCGGCAAGCTCGGCCATGCCGAGCACATTGGCAGCGGTGCGCAGCGCCAGCGGCAGCACACGATGATCCCCATCGTGCAGCGCCTCGGCTAGAAAGCCAGGCACGTCCTCGGGCCGGAGGTAGTCCGCAGCGTCGAACTCGACGCTAGCGGCGCGCTTGGTAGTCTTTCCAGTAGTCATGTGCGTCCTCGATGTCCTGCGCCTGCGTCCGCTTGTCGCCGCCGCACAGCAGAGCAGCACCAGCGCCCACCCGTCCTGTCCGCAATACACGCGGTAGCCGGGGCCGTGATCGATCCGCAACTCGAACACACCGGCGCCAACCGGTTTCCAGTCGCCGCGGTTGCCGGCCTGCATGCGGACGATGCGCGCCATGATGCGCTGTCGGGCCCCGCGGTCCCGTAGACGCCTCACCCACTCGGCGAAGGGCCTGCGGCCGTCGGCGGTCTGATACTCGCGGACTTCGATCATGGCAATTGTAGCCTAAAAGCTACGTCGTGCCATCATCTGCTGCGCGATCTGATCGACCGCACCTTGCCGTCGACCGCGATACCGCGACGCCGCGCGCCAGCTCGACCGCCTGGTGATACGTGAAGACGACGTGCCCGTCGGCGTTGAGATGATCGTCGGGCGTACCGATGCGGCGCACGACGTAGCGCGCACCCTCGCGCTTGCGGCAGATCCACGCGGACGACTTGCCCGCTCGGCGGTAGCCGATGAACAGGCCCAGGCCGATGCCCTTTCACGGCGGCAACCGGGGTTCGAATCCCCGTGGGCTGGGGCGCAGCCGGACCAGGTCCGAGGCGGCAGCGTGCCACAGCCTTCAGCCGCCGAACACGACCTGCTCGCGCCGGTACAGCCGCACGGCGATCCATCCGAGCGCCACCGCCAACAGCAGCGTCGTGGCGACCGACAGCAGCACCTCGCCGGGGGTGACCGGCTCGCCGCGCGCGATCGTGTAGATCAGCACGCTCTGCGAGAACAGCGGCGTCGCGATCGTCCACGGCTCCGCCCGCATCGGGCTGGCCGCCATGATGATGCTCGGCACTGCCGGGACCAGGATCAGGAACTGCAGGTAGGTCTGGGCCTCGCGGAAACTCTTCGAGAACGAGGCGACGACCGTCTGCGCACTCGAGGCGAGCAGCGCGACCGGCAGGATCACGGCGCAGATCAGCGCGACCGCGGCCGGCGACAGGCTCAGCTCGAAGCCGAGCTGCGCGGTGGGTACGAAGCGGATCGCGATGGCGAACGCCAGCACGCCGATCAGCAGCGAGGCCGCCGCGTACACGGCGGTCGCGAGCAGCTTGCCGGCCATGATCTGCGCGCGCGGCTGCGGCGTGATCAGCAGCGGCTCCAGCGACTGCCGCTCGCGCTCGCCGGCAGTCGTGTCGATCGCCAGGTACATGCCGCCGACGAACGCCGACAGCACCAGGAAGTAGGGCAGCATCGCCATCATCAGGCCGGCGCGCGACTGCGGTGTCGACAGATCGCGGTCGGCGACGATCAGCGGGCTCGCGAGCTGCGGCGCGATGCCGCGCAACTGCAGCCGCAGCAGGCCGATCTGGGCGGCGTAGCGCTCGAGCTGGGCGGTGACGCGATCGACCGGGATCCGCGCACGCCGCCGTGACTGGTCCTGCAGCAGCTCGACGACGGCCGGCTCGCCGCGCGACCAGCGCTCGCCGAAGTCGGGCGGTATCACGAGGATCACGTCCTGCTGCTGGTCGCAGACGGCGGCCTCGGGATCGGCCGGCGCCGTCACGACGACGATGCCCTGCGTTTCGAGGAACCGCACGAGGTTGGGCGCATGCTCGGCGCCGGCGACCGGCAGCTCGAGCTGCTTCTCGGCGTCCTCGCGCTGCTGGCCGAGAATGAACGCCATCATCGCCGCGAACAGCACCGGCCCGAGCAGCGGGCCGTAGAGCAGCGCCGACGACAGTGCACGGCGGTCGCGCGCGTTCTCGACGATCTCCTTGCAGAAGACGACCCGCCAGCCGCGCCGGACGCGAGGCGCCGGGGGCGGCTCGAAGCCCGATCCTTCCCTCATGCCAGCAGTCCCTCGTCGCTGCCGATCAGCTTCACGAACGCCTCCTCGAGATTCGCCTCGCCGGTGCGGTCGCGGATCTCGTCCGGCGTGCCGGCGGCGACGACGCGGCCGTGCGCGATCACGACGACGCGATCGCAGAGCGCGGCGACCTCCTGCATGATGTGGCTCGAGAACAGGATGCAGCGTCCCTCGTCGCGCAGCCGGCGCAGGAACGCGCGCATCGCGCGTGTCGCCATCACGTCGAGGCCGTTGGTCGGCTCGTCGAGCACGACGTTGCGCGGGTCGTGCACGAGCGCGCGCGCGATCGCGGTCTTGACGCGCTGGCCCTGCGAGAAGCCGTCGGCGCGGCGGTGCTCGATGGCGCGCATGTCGAGCGCCTGGATCAGTGCATCGGTGCGCGCACGTAGCTGCGCCTCGTCGAGTCCGTTCAGGCGACCGAAGTATTCGACGTTCTCGCGCGCGGTCAGGCGCTTGTAGAGGCCGCGGCTGTCCGGTAGCACGCCGAGCCGCCGGCGCGCGGCTTCGGGTTCCGCGACGGCGTCGACGCCGTCGACCAGCACGCGGCCACGGTCCGGCTTCAGCAGCGCGTAAAGCATGCGCAGCGTCGTGGTCTTGCCGGCGCCGTTCGGACCAAGCAGGCCCGTGATCCGGCCATCTGCGGCCGCGAACGAGACGCCGTCGACGGCGACGACCTCGCCGAAGCGGCGATGCAGGTCGCGGACTTCGATCACGGCTGCGGCCCCTGGAACGACAGCCACACCGGCGGCGGCCCGAGAAGGGCGAGGCAGCCGGTGTCGAGCGCCGCCGGATCGAGCGTGTCGACGAACTCGGCCGCGAGCTTCGGCATGCAGCCGGCGCCGATCACGATGTGGCCCTGCCCGCGCGCCACCAGATGCCGGGCGTTCGACAGGTGCTGCAGCACGCGCTCGGCATACGCCGGCGGTGTCACCGGATCCCACTCGCCGGACAGCAGCAGCGCCGGTACGTCCGATCGCAGCGGTTGCTTGAACGCCGGATCGAAGGCGCGATGCGGCCAGACGGCGCACTGTGCCTGCGCCAGCTCGATCAGCGAATTGCCGAGGAAGGTATCGGCGTCCTCGGGGCGAAGCTCGAGCAGCGGTGCGTCCTCGGCGCACATGACCGAGAGCTGCATGCCGTGCGCGATCCGCTCGTCGAGACCCTCGGTCAGCAGCAGCGACTGCGCGACCAGCGGCTGCGGCCGGCCGGCGAGCGCCTCGTCGACCAGCAAGGGCAATAGCACCGCCGCCTGCGGGCTGTACGGGAACATGCGCGCGACGCCGGCGAGCGCATAGCGGTCGAGCCGCTCGCGCCGCGGCTCGTGTGTCACCGGATGGCGCAGCTCGACCTCGATCGGTTCGGTGCTCAGCTGCCGGCGCAGCTGGCCGAGACGTGCGAGCACGTCGCCGTGCCGCTCGCGGCAGGCCGCGTCGGCGCTGCAATGGTCGGAGAGCTTGCGCAGCGCGTTCTCGAGGTTGCGTGCATGGTCCTGGCCGAGCGCGAGATCCTGCGGTACCACGCCGTCGAGCACGACGCTGCGGACCGACTGCGGATACGCCGCGAGGTACGACAGCGCCACGCGCGTGCCGTACGAGCCGCCGACGAGGTTCAGCATCGGCGCGCCGAGCGCCGCGCGCACGGTCTCGAGATCGCGCACGGCGTCGCGCGTCGAGTACCAGCGCGGGTCGGCACGATCATCGATGCGCTCGAGGCAATCGCGCGCGTGCCGCTCGAGCGCCTCCCGCGTCATGTCCGCGGCCGAGATCGCGTCGTCGAACGGACAGCGCAGCGCATTCGAGCCGCCGGTGCCGCGGCTGTCGACCAGCAGTACGTGCCGGTCGCGCAGGATCCGCTCGAACGCCGGCTCGATCAGTGGGAACGAATCCAGCGCCGCCTGCCCCGGTCCGCCGGCGAGGAACACGACGAGATCCTCATGCGGCCTCGGACCGCTCGCCGGCACCAGCGCCATGCTCAGGGAGAGGCGACGGCCGTCAGGCGCCTGCGGGTTCTCGGGCACCTCCAGCCGCGCGCATTCGGCGGCGAGGCTGGTCGGCCGGCCCTCGGCGGTCAGCGTGCACGGCTCGAACTCGACGCTGCCGAGAGTGCGCGCGGCGGCCGGCGCCGCGACCAGCACCAGCGCGAGCGCGTACGCCCGGTGCCTGGGTCGAAATCGCGCTCGCGCGCTCTGCGCGCTGCTGGCTGCGCACTGCATCCCGCGCTTCGCTTCGCTCGCTGGCTGAGGTCCCCGGCCGCCAGTCGTACCGCGAGGCGGAGACAGCGCCGCTCAGGCGGCGCTGCTCTTCTGGCCGTGCTTGGCGTCGGCGTTCTCGTAGACGATGAACGGCTTGGCCTCGCCGCGGACGACGGCGTCGTCGACGACGACCTTGCTGACGTTCTGCATCGACGGCAGGTCGTACATCACGTCGAGCAGGATGTTCTCCATGATCGTGCGCAGGCCGCGCGCGCCGGTCTTGCGCTCCTTGGCCCGCGACGAGATCGCGTGCAGCGCCTCCTCGCGGAACTCCAGCTGCACGCCTTCCATGTTGAACAGCTTGCCGTACTGCTTGACCAGCGCGTTCTTCGGCTCGCGCAGGATCGCCATCAGTGCGGACTCGTCGAGTTCCTCGAGCACGGCGACGACCGGCAGGCGGCCGATGAACTCCGGGATCATGCCGAAGCGGATCAGGTCGTCCGGCTCGACCTGCATCAGCAGCTCGGTCATGCGGCGGCTGTCCCGGTCGGACTTGACCTCCGCCGAGAAGCCGATGCCGGTGCGCTCGGTGCGGTGCTGGATGACTTTGTCGAGACCCGCGAAGGCGCCACCGCAGATGAACAGGATGCCCGCGGTATTGACCTGCAGGAACTCCTGCTGCGGATGCTTGCGTCCGCCCTGCGGCGGCACGCTGGCGATCGTGCCTTCGATGAGCTTGAGCAGCGCCTGCTGCACGCCCTCGCCGGAGACGTCCCGGGTGATGCTGGGGTTCTCGGACTTGCGCGAGATCTTGTCGATCTCGTCGATGTAGACGATGCCGCGCTGCGCCTTCTCGATGTCGTAATCGCACTTCTGCAGCAGGCGCGCGATGATGTTTTCGACGTCTTCGCCGACGTAGCCGGCTTCGGTGAGCGTCGTCGCATCGGCGATCGCGAACGGCACGTCGAGCAGGCGCGCCAGCGTCTCGGCCAGCAGCGTCTTGCCCGAGCCGGTCGGGCCGATCAGCAGGATGTTCGACTTGGCGATCTCGACGCCGTCGGCCGAGCCCTTCAGCGACAGGCGCTTGTAGTGGTTGTAGACGGCGACCGAGAGGATCTTCTTGGCCGTGTCCTGGCCGATCACGTATTCGTCGAGCACCGCGCGGATTTCCTGCGGTTTGGGCAGCCCCTTGGTCTGCGGCTTGGCGTGAACTTCCTCACGGATGATGTCGTTGCACAGATCCACGCATTCGTCGCAGATGTACACCGACGGGCCCGCAATCAGCTTGCGAACTTCGTGCTCGCTCTTTCCACAGAACGAGCAGTACAGCACCCGCCCATTGTGAGATCCGCTCCGAGTCTCGTTGGTCATCTTCCTACCTTGTTGCCTGCCTTGATCTTAAAGCCACCCTGGCGCAACCGTGCCCTCCGGAGGCCTCCAACCGGCCATCCCTGGCCGGGGGTCACCGCCGCCAACGATGCCATTGCAGGCATCGTCGAAGTGCGCCGGCTCACCCTGTATAGCACAGTGTCATTTTCCTGCAAAACCCGAGTGGACGCCTGCCATTCAGGCGGCCGAACGGCCCCGTTGGACGAGAATCTGGTCGATCACGCCGTACGCCTTGGCCTGCTCGCCGTTCATGAAGAAGTCACGCTCGACGTCGCGGGCGATCTTCTCGATCGGCTGGCCGGTGTGCTCCGCCATGAGCTTGTTGAGCCGCTCACGCAGGTAGAGGATCTCGCGCGCCTGGATCTCGATGTCGGACGCCTGCCCCTGCGCGCCGCCCGAAGGCTGGTGGATCATCACGCGCGCATTGGGCAGCGCGTAGCGCTTCCCCTTGGCGCCGGCGCAGAGCAGGAACGCGCCCATGCTCGCCGCCTGGCCGATGCACATCGTGCTGACGTCGGGCTTGATGAACTGCATGGTGTCGTAGATCGACAGGCCGGAAGTGATGATCCCGCCCGGCGAGTTGATGTACAGATGGATGTCCTTGTCCGGGTTCTCGGACTCGAGGAACAGCAGCTGCGCGACGACCAGATTCGCCATGTGATCGTCGATCGGCCCGACGATGAAAATGACGCGCTCCTTGAGCAGGCGCGAGTAGATGTCGAAGGCGCGCTCGCCGCGGGCGGTCTGCTCGACGACCATCGGCACGAGATGCTGGGCACGGGGACTGTTGCTGGTCATGAAGGCTGCTCGTCTGGTCCGGCGGGTGCCGGCGGTTTCGGATTGCTGCTTGCCCGTCGGATCCACTACGACTGCGGATCGGGCTTGCGGTTCATCAGCTCGTCGAGCGTCATCGGCCGCTCGGTGACGGTGCCGGCCGCGGCGAGCGCGTCGGCGACCTGGTCCTCCAGCACCATCGCGCTCAGGCCCTGCATCAACTCGGGCCGCGAGCGGTAGTAAGCCTTGACCTGGTCGGGGCTTTCGTAGTCGCCGGCGATCTGGTCGAGCGTGCGCTCGAGGCGCTCGGTATCGAGCTTGATCTGCATCGTCTTGATGACCTCGGCGATCAAAAGGCCCAGGCTCACCCGGCGCCGTGCCGCCTGCTCGAACATCGCGTCCGGCATGAGCTCCTCGAGCTTGGCGGCGTCGACCTGCGCCATGTTCATGCGCGCGGCAGCCTCCTGGCGCAGCCGCGGAATCTCCTGCTCGACCAGCGCGGTCGGAACCTCGATCGGGTTGACCGAGAGCAGCTGCTCGAGCACCTGCGTCTTCAGGCGATTCCGGATGCTCTTGTCGCGCTCCTTTTCGAGCGCCGCCCTGCACTTCTCGCGCAGGCCGCCGGCGCCCGCGGCCTCGTCGACACCGTGCGCCTTCAGGAACTCGGCGTCGATCTCGGGCAGGCTCGCCGCTTCCACGGCCTTCAGCGTCACATCGAACTGTGCGGTCTTGCCGCGCAGGTTTTCCGCGCGGTAGTCCTCGGGAAAAGCCACGTCCACGGTGAACTGCTGGCCGGCGGCATGACCGACCACGCCGTTTTCCAGGCCTGGCAGTAACTGGCCGGCGCCGATCTCGAGGGTGACGTCCTTGCCCTCGCCGCCCTGGAACGGCTCGCCGTCGAGCTTGCCGAGAAAGTCGATCGTGACGCGGTCGCCGCTCTGCGCCGGGCGCGCCACGGCGCTGAACTCGCGCCGCGCCTTGCGCAGGTTCTCGATCAGCCGGTCCACATCGGCGTCCGAGATCTCCACGACCGGCTTGTCGATCTGCAGCTTGTCCAGCGCCTGCAGCGCGACTTCGGGGTACACCTCGAAATGCGCGACGTACTCCAGCGCTTCGCCGGGCTTCTCCGCGGTGATGTCGATTTTCGGCTGGCCCGCCGGGTTGACGCCGGCCTGGCTGATCGCCTCCGGAAAGGTCTGCTGAACGATGTCGGCGATCGCATCCAGACGCGCCGAATCGCCGAACTGCTGCTCGATCACCTTGCGCGGCGCCTTGCCCGGACGGAAGCCCGGAAGCTTGGCCCGCGTCGCGTACCGGCGCAGGCGTGCGTCGACCGCCTTGGCCACCCGCTCGGCGGGTACACGTACACGCATCTGCCGCTGCAGTCCGCCCGGCGATTCGACGTTGACTTCCATTATCAAAGCTCTGACTGGAAAAAGAATATTGGGAATTATCGGCGCGAATGGTGCGAAAGGAGAGACTCGAACTCTCACGCCTTGCGGCGCTGGAACCTAAATCCAGTGCGTCTGCCAATTCCGCCACTTTCGCGCGAGCCGCGCAGTATAGCAGCGGGCCCGCGGCGGCTCAGGCGGCTTGACACAATAATGAGAACCATTACTATTTGCGGATCGCCACCGGAGAGATCGCCATGCCCATCGTGCGTGTTCCAACCGCCGCCCCCTCGCCCACCGCCCCGGCGCCCCGCCCGCGCGCCACGACGGTCCGCCGCGTGCGCAG
>JBFMCQ010000038.1:0-30590 GCA_040754295.1 Pseudomonadota bacterium
GCGCGCCGCTACCGGCCGCCTGCTTCGCCAGCCAGCCGCCGTGCACCGCCATCGCCTGCGCACCGTACTCGAGCAGATGCACCGCGGACAGGCGGCCGTCGCGGCGCAGCGGATGGTCGGCGCGCAGATGGCTGCGCGTGCGCAGGCGCACCGTGCGCTCGGACGCCTCGAGCAGCGCGTCCCACAGCGACATCGCCCCGGCGTGCGGAATCAGCGCCTCGATGCCGGCGCGGTCGAGCAGCGGCGTCATGCGCTCAGATCGACCGCCAGGCGCGGCCCGCCGGGCGTCGGCAGGACGACACGACCCGGCGTGTTGCGGGCCAGCAGCTGCAGCAGCGGCAGGCCGCGCAGCGCCGCATGACCCCGCCGCCGCGCTTCCAGCCCGGCGTCGGCGAGCGTCGTTTCCGCTGCGTCGGTCAGCGCCAGCTGCAGCCGCAGCGGCGTGAGCGCATCCGCCGCATCGGCCGGCGCCAGCAGCAGCGCACAGCTGGCCGCCGAGTCGTGGTTGCGCGCCTGGCTGAGCGGCTCCGGCGCGGGCACGTCGAAGACCACGAGCAGCACCGGGCGCCGTTCGACCGCGATCTGCGTGCCGGCCTCGAGCAGGCCGAGCGCGAACGAGCCGTCGTAGCCGGCCAGCGTCGTCGACGGCGCGCGCGAGCCGGTGGCGATGCCCCAGTATCCGGCGGCGGCGTTGTGCACGGAATTGTGAAAGTCGGTCGGCGAAACGACGCGCTCGGGCGTGGACAACGCCGTGCAGATGCGGTGCAGGATCGACAGATCGCCGTCGGAGCTGGCGAACACCGTCGCCAGCGTCGATGCGTCGCGCCCGCTGATCGCCTCCTCGCCGGCGCGGAAGGCCTGGCGCACCGACGCCATCGCGCGGCGCCGCTCGTTGGGCGGCAGCAGCGCCGGCGCGTAGGGCGCCAGCGGCTCGTCGCCGAGCGCGCGCTCGCCGCGCAGCACCGCGGCGCCTTCCGCCCAGCCCGGCAGGCCGGGCGCCGCCAGGCCGATCGACTGCACGCTGAGCCGGATCATGCGACGCGTCCGAGCACGAGGCTGGCGTTGTTGCCACCGAAGCCGAAGGAGTTCGACAGCGCCGCGCGGATCGGCTGCCGCTGCGTCTGCAGCAGCACGTTGCCGCGGATCGCCGGATCCTTCTCGCGCGTCGTGATCGCGCCGGGCAGCAGGCCGTGCTCGACCGCGAGCAGCGAGATCACCGCTTCGATGATGCCGGCGGCGCCGAGCGTGTGCCCGGTGTAGCCCTTCGTGGAGCTGCACGGCGTGGCCGCACCGAAGACGCTCATGATCGCCTGGTCTTCGCTGGCGTCGTTGGCCGGTGTCGCCGTCCCGTGCAGATTGATGTAGCCGATGTCGGCCGGCGCCAGGCCGGCGCGCGCCAGCGCGTCGTGCATCGCCTGCCGCGCGCCGCGGCCCTCGGGATCGGGCGCCGACATGTGGTAGGCGTCCGAGGACTCGCCGTAGCCGAGCAGCGCCAGATCGCCGGACCGCGCGCCGGGCTCCAGCACGGCGAAGCCGGCCGCCTCGCCGATGGAAATGCCCTTGCGCTGTACGTCGGCGGGACGGCAGACGTCCTCGGCGATCAGCTGCAGCGAATGGAAGCCCTGGAGCGTCGTCAGGCACAGGCTGTCGACGCCGCCGACCACCGCGGCGGCGCACAGGCCGGCGTCGATCGCGCGGCTCGCCGAGGCGAACACCTTCGCGCTCGACGAGCACGCCGTGCACACGGCCAGCGCCGGGCCGCCGAGCCCGAGCTGCAGGCGCACGAACTCGGCGGCGGCGTGCGGATTGTGCGTCGTGCGGTAGCGATACGTCGCCGGCAGGCGGCCGTCCTCGAGGTCGCGGTAGGCGTGCTCGGTGCTCAGCGTGCCGGAGGTGCTGGTGCCGACGAACACGCCGATGCGTGCGGCGCCGTGACGGCGCACCGCGGCCGCGACCGCCTCGCGCAGGCCGTCCTGGTCGAGCGCCAGCGCCGACAGACGATTGTTGCGGCAATCCCACTCCGCCCACGGGCCGGCCAGCGGCTCATCGAGTCCGGCCACCTCGCCGATCCAGCAGCTCAGCGTGCTGCGATCGAAGCGCTTTTGCGCGAGCCCGCTGCGGCCCTGCTCGAGGGCGGCGCGATGCGCGCCCAGGCCACGGCCCAGCGCCGAGGTCGCGGTCAATGCATTCACACGCAGCGGTTTCATCATGACCAGAAATCGTAGAAGTTGTGCCAGTTGTACGGCGCCTCGCGCACATAGTGCTCCAGACGCTCGGCGTAGCGCTGGGCGTAGGCCTGGATCGCCGCCTCCCGCCCGGCGCGCGGCAGCTGTACGCGCTCGGCGAGCAGCTCGAAGCATGCGTCATAGTGCCGGCCGCCGCGATAGATGCCGAACCCGATGACGACCGGCACACCGAGCACGCCGGCCAGGATCCACGGCGCCGCCGGAAGCCGCGCCTTGCCGCCGAGGAAATCGACCGTCACCGCACGCTCGCCGGCGCGCACGCGATCGGCCATCAGCCCGACCATCGCGCCGCCGTCCAGCGCCTGCTTGATCTCGAGCATCAGCGACGGCCCCGACTGCGAGGCATCGATCACCGAGCGCGCGACCTCCGGTTTGGTCCGCTCCAGCAGCTGCGTGAACATGCGGCCGTGCGCGCGATCCATGACGATGCGCAAGGGCACTTCGTGCTGCGTGCTCTTCGGATCCTGCCGGACCTCGAAGGAGCCGTAGTGCGCGACCAGGATCAGGCAGCCGCCGCTGTGCTCCGCGCGGTAGACCTCGTCGGGCCGGTGCGCAATGACCTCGGGCTGTTGGCCCGAGCCGATCAGCCAGAAGATGCGGTCGAGCGAAACCGCGGCGAACGTGAAGAAATGCCGCGCGACCTCGCGCCAGCCCGGCGCATGCGGCAGCACGCGCCGCAGATAGTCGCGCGATGCGGCGCGCGGCGCGCGCGCGGTCAGCAGGAAGTAGGCGGTGATCGGGTACAGGAACAGCCGCGTCCTGCGGCGACCGAGCCTGCGCGCGATCCAGAACAGCAGCAGCATCGCCCAGCGTGCACCGCGCTCGCGCTGATGCTCCCAGCGCTCGGCCACGCGCGATCCCTGCCCGCCGGCCGCGAGCCGCTCAGGCGAGCAGGCTCTGCTCGCTGGCGGCGGCTCCGCCGCGGCAGGCTTCGGCCAGCGCGACGAGGCGGCGCTTGCCGACGCCGACATAGGGATTCGACAGATCCCAGCCGTAGCCCGCCAGCACCGAACAGATCATGCGCTGAATCTTCTCGCGCTTGTTCGGGTGGAAGAAGATGTCGGCCAGGCTGCCGTCGTACCAGCACTCGACGAAGCCGCGGAAGGTGTCGACGCCGATCTTCAGCGGCGCGGCGAATTCGGCCTCCCAGTCCACCGTCTCGCCCTTGAGCTGGCGTCCGAGCACTTCGGCGGCCAGATCGGCCGACTTCATCGCGATGCAGACGCCGGACGAGAACACCGGATCGAGGAACTCGGCGGCGTTGCCCAGCAGCGCCCAGCCCGGGCCCCACAGCGACTTCACGTTGGCGGAATAGCCGCGCAGCTCACCGACCGGATTGGCCGGTTTGGCGTTCTTGAGCAGCTCGCGCAGCGTCGGCACCTCGTTGTGGATCGCCCACAGGCGCTCTTCGGGCGTGCCCTTGTACTGTTGCAGGAACTCGTCGCGCGCGACGACGCCCATCGACACGCGGCCGTTGGAGAACGGAATCAGCCAGTACCAGACGTCGCGATGCTTGGGGTGGATCGTGACCAGGATCTTCTGGCGGTCGAAGGCGCCCGAAGGAATGTGGTCGTAGACCTGCGTGAACAGCGCCGCGCGCGTGGGGAAGCTCGACGGGACTTCCAGATCGAGCAGCCGCGGCAACGTGCGACCGAAGCCGCTGGCGTCGAGCACGAAGCGCGGCTTGTGCGTCTCGATGGCGCCGTCCTTGGTGCGCGCGGTGACCGTCGGCTGACCGCCGGTGAAATCGACCGCGGTGATCTCGACTTCATAGCGCACTTCGGCGCCCTGGCGCTCGGCCTCGTCGATCAGGATCTTGTCGAACTCGTCGCGCGGCACTTCGAAGGTGAAACCGTAGCCGGGCGTGAACTTGAGCGGAAACTTGAACTCGTGCCGCTGATCGTCCAGATGGAAGACCGCGCCGTCCTTGTACTGGAAGCTGGCCGCCATCACCGCTTCCATCATCCCGGCCTTCTCGATGAACTCCATGCTCGCCGGCAGCATGCTTTCGCCGACGGAGAAGCGCGGGAAGCGCTGCTTCTCCAGCACCAGGACCTTGAAACCCTTGCGCACCAGGAACGCCGCGGCCGTCGAACCGGCCGGGCCGGCGCCGATGATCAGGACATCCGTCATGTAAGTGGAACCCCGTTGAGAGAGCGGCATTATCCGGAATCGTCCGCGAAGGACAATAGACCTTGTGCGTAGAGCTGCGGCGCACCGTCGGCGTCGGACTCACAGCGAAACCGCAGGCCGTCGGCGTGCTCGGTCCAGACGATCGAAAACCTCACGCCGGGCCGCAGCGGATGCAGGAACTTGAGGCTCGGGATTGCCGCCAGACGGCGTCTCGCGGCACCGTCGACGGCGGCCAGCACGCAGTCGAGCAACAGCACGCCGGGCACGATCGGATTGCCCGGAAAGTGGCCGGCGAGGCAGGGATGGTCCGCCGGCACGACGCAGTCGCGACGCTGCTCAGCCATCGGACGCCCCCAGCAGCGCGAGCAGCTGCTGGCGCGGCAGCTTGCCGAGCTCGTTGCGCGGCAGCTGCGCGACCTTGCGCAGCGGACGCGGCAGAAACGCCGCGTCCACCTGCCGTGCCAGCGCCTGCAGGATCTGCGCTTCGCTCAGCGTCGGTGCGACCACCAGCGCCGCCGGGCGCGCGGCTTCGCCCTCGGTGACCTTGAAGATCACCGCGTCCTGCACGCCGGGGATCGACAGCAGCCGCTGCGTCAGGTCGCCGAGCGAGGCGCGCTTGCCGGCGACTTTGAGCAGATCGGCGCTGCGCCCGAGCAGCCGGAAATGCTCGGGGCCGTCGGCTTCGAGCACGTCCTGCAGCGGCACCGGCTCCGGCAGATGCGCCGCGTGCACGGTCGGCACGCCGTCGTGCGCGATGCGCATCTCGGGCAGCAGGTGCCAGCGCGGGCCGTCCAGCGTGCGCCGCGTAGCGGTACTGCCGGCCTCGGTGCAGCCGTAGATTTCCAGCACCGGCGCGTTCCAGGCCGCCTCGCAGGCGCTCGCCAGCCCGGCGGAGAGCGGCGCCGTCGCCGACAGGATGAACTGCAGCGGCGGCAGCGCCGCGGCGGATTCCACCAGCGCGCGCAGGTGCACCGGCGTGGTCACCAGCACGCGCGGCGCCGGCACTTCGGCGAGCGCCTGCACGACGTCCTGCGGGAACAGCGGGCGAGCGCTGTGCACCGTGCAGCCCGCGCCCAGCGCCATCAGTACCGTGGTCTCCAGGCCGTACATGTGCTGCGGCGGCACCGTGGCGACGATGTGCGCCGGTCGCTCGTCGAGCAGCCGTTGCGAAAGATGCAGCGCGATGACGCTGAGCGTGCGCCACGACTTGGCATGCGCCTGCGGCGTTCCGGTGCTGCCGGACGTGAACAGCACGGCAGCCACCTGCGCGGCCGCGATGTCGGGGCAGTATTGGGCGCTGCCGTCGGCCTGTCCGTCGAGCATGCCGTCGGTCAGTGTGTAGCTGTCGGGATGGCGCGCACGCAGGGCCTCGACCGCGCCCGTAGCCGGGCTCGACGGCAGCAGGTTGGTCTGCCCGCGCAGGCATATCGCCGCGAACGCGAGCATGAAGCGATAGCGATCGGCGCACAGATTGATCGCGTACGGCGCCGCCGGCAGCTGCTGCGCGAGCCGCTGTGCCTGCGCGACGAAACGCCCCTGGGAGATCACGGCACCGCGGTGCCATACCGCCGGCGCCTCGGGACGAAAGCCGGCAAAAAGGGGCAGGCGCGGCATTCAGCTCACACCGCGGCGGGTCCGTGCGACCGTGCGCAGGTGCTCGAAGAAACCGGGATGCGGGTGATGGCGGAAGCGCCAGCGCCGGTAGACGTACTCGAGGACGAGCAGCAGGCCGACCGCGATGTAATTGAGCACGTTGGTCAGAAGCGACCACAGCCGGATCTCGTCGAGCACGATCAGCGTCAAGGCGCCCGCGAACATCAGCGCGAACATCAGCGTCCACAGCTGCGTGAGCCGGCGCGTGTAGCCCACGAGATCGGGCGCCAGCGTGCCGCCGCGCTCGCTGCGCGCCAGCGCGCTGATCAGCGGCTCGGCGCCGGCGCGCAGCGTGCCGCCGAACAGGATGCAAAGCGCACCGGGAATCAGCAGCGACGGCAGATAGATCGCGTAGCGGCCGGCCTCGGCGCGCGCCAGCGCAGCGAGCGCGGCGGTGCAGGCCGCGAGGCCGAGCCAGGCCCAGAGCCGCAGCCGCGCCAGCGGCTTGAACAGCACTGCGGACAGCAGCAGGATCAGACCGGCCAGCGGAAGGTAAGGCGCGTCGAGGATCACGCCGGCATGGGTCAGCGCCGGGTAGGCCGCGATCAGCACGACGGGCAGCAGTTTCATCGCGGCGCCGGCCGGCCGGCCTGCGCTCCCGCTCAGGCGCGCCGCTCCGCGACCAGCGCGGCGAGCGCGCGCAGCGAGGCGAACGCGTTCTTCACCGTCTCGTCCTCCGCGCGCAGCTCGACCCCGTAGTGCTGCTTGATCGCCAGGGCCATTTCCAATGCGTCGATCGAATCCAGACCCCAACCCTCGCGGTCGGCACCGAACAGCGGCGCCGCGGGATCGACGCTGGCCGCGTCGATATGCTCCAGATTCAGCGCCGAAACCAGCAGCTGTGCCAGCTCGCGCTCCGCGGCGCTCTGTGCCGTCGTAAACATCAGTGTGACTCCGGGATTCACGTCTTCCAAAAGCTCGCCCCGTATAATGCCGAACCGGCCGGGCCTTGTCGGCACCCGGATGCACTGGACGGTGGGACGAGTGATCACCAGCTCCGCAGCCGGCGGGTCGAGCCATCCAGCCGTCCGGGCACGCTGAACTTCGTTGTGAAGATACTACACTGGCCGCTGTCGTACGGTCCGGCACCTTGCGCCGCAAGCCGTGCGCCTCCAGGCCTCCGCGGTCGTCCCCTGCGGATGCCCGAATCCAGAACACCATCCGCCGCAGCCGACGCCGCATCATGGCCACGCCAGTGATCTACAGCCGCTCGTTTCGCGGCAGCTACACGACCGACGATGCTCCGCACGAGCGCCTGCTCGGCCGTGTCGAATTCGGCCTCGGCCTGCAGCGGCCCGACGATCCGCGACGCGTGGTCGTCGCGCTCGACCCGCTCAGCGAGCCGTGCTGGGCCGAGCAGTGGCTGAGCGACCGGCCGGTGGCGTTCGGGCGCGAGGACGATTTCGGCTACAGCCACAACGGCGAGGTGCTGTTCGGCAACATCTATCTCGCGGAATCCGAGCTGGTCGACCTGGAGCGCGCCACGCTCCGGCTGTACGTGCGCATCGAGCAGCTGCTGCAGCGCATGGGCTATCCGCACTGCCTGCGGATATGGAATTTTCTCGCCGACATCAACGCCGGAGAAGGCGACCGCGAGCGCTATCGCCTGTTCAGCGCCGGCCGCAGCCGCGCGCTCGCGCTCAAGCCCGGCTTCGAGCAGCGCCTGCCGGCGGCGACCGCCATCGGCACCTACGAGCCGGGCCTGGTGATCTACTTCCTCGCCGCAAAGACCCCGGGGCAACCGGTGGAGAACCCGCGGCAGGTCAGCGCCTACCGTTATCCGCGGCAGTACGGGCCGCGCAGTCCGAGCTTCGCGCGCGCGACGCTGATCGGCGAAGGCGCCGCGACACGCCTGCTGGTGTCGGGCACCGCCAGCGTCGTCGGCCACGAGAGCCGCCACCGCGGCGATCCGCTGCGCCAGCTCGAGGAGACCATGGCGAATCTCGAGGCCGTCGCGGCCCACGCCGTAGTCGCGCATTGCGGCGGGTCGGGCTCGGCGCGGGTCCGCGCCGAGTCGCTCAAGCTCTATCTGCGCGACCGCGACCTGCTCGACGAGCTGCAGCCGCTGCTGGCGCGCCTGCGCGGGCCGGAGCAGGCGCCGCTGCTGTGCCTGCGCGGCGACATCTGCCGCAGCGACCTCCTGGTCGAAGTCGAAGCCGTGCTGCGGATCGACGCAAGCACATGAACGCGGCGCGCACACTGCCGCTGCAGGCCGGCGCCTGGCTGGACCGGCGCTGGCGGCAGGCCGCGACCGGCTTCTGTTTCCTGGTCTTCGGTGTCGTCGGCCTGCTGTTCGGTGTAACCGTGTTTCCCGCCGCCTGTCTGAGCACGCGCGATCCGGCGGTGGCCAAACGGCGTGCGCAGTGGATCGTGTCGCGCTGGTTCTCGGCGTTTTCGCGCCTGATGCGCTTCGCCGGCGTGATTTCCTGGGAGATCCACGGTGCCGGCAAGCTGCGCCAGCGCGGCCAGCTGATCATCGCCAACCACCCGACGCTGATCGACGTGGTGCTGCTGATCGGCTACATCCCGCAGGTCGACTGCATCGTCAAGGAAGCGCTGTTCCGCAACCCGTTCACGCGCTTTCCGATCACCTGGGCCGGCTACATCAGCAATCGCTCCGGCAGCGGCGCGCCGCCGACGCAGCTCGTCGACGACTGTGCGGCCGCGCTCAGGGCCGGCAACTCGCTGCTGATCTTTCCTGAAGGCACGCGCTCGGTGCCGGGCCAGCCGATCCACATTCCGCACGGCAGCGCGCGCATCGCGCTGCAAGCCGGCGTGCCGGTGCTGCCGGTGACGATCCAGTGCGAGCCGATCATGCTCAGCAAGCACGTGCCCTGGCACCGCGTGCCCGCGCGTCCGGGGCATTTCCGCATCGTCGTCGGCGATCCGGTCGACGTGAGTCACTATCTGCGCGAGGCCCGCAGCACCGCGATCGCCGCCCGCCGCCTGTCGCGGGATTGGACGCGCTACTTCGAGCTGCACCGCGGCGGCGCAGCGCCGATCGCACCGTCCGGACGAGCCGTGACACAATAGCGCCATTCAGATCAGAGCCCGCACGGCCATGTCAACGCCGACGAAAGACGAGATTTTCGAGCGCGTCAAAACCCTGCTCGTCGAGTTGTTCGAAGTCGATCCCGCCAAAGTCGCGCCCGAGGCGCAGCTGTACGACGACCTCGAAGTCGACAGCATCGACGCGATCGACCTGATCCTGCAGCTCAAGGACTACACCGGGAAGAAGGTCCGTCCCGAAGACTTCAAGCACGTGCGCACCGTGGGCGACGTGGTCGAGGCCGTGCAGTCCCTGTTCGCAGCGCCCTGACCGAATGCTGGCCGAGCTGGAGCCGCAGGCGGTGCGCCGTGACGGCGACGTCGTCGAGCTGCGGCTGGTCATCGACCCTGCACTCGACGTGCTGCCGGATCACTTTCCCGACTATCCGATGCTGCCGGGCGTGGTCCAGCTGGGCTGGGCGGTGCGCGCCGCGCAGCGCGAATGCGGCATCCGCGGCGCGCTGGCGCGCGTCTCCGCGCTCAAGTTCATGCAGCCGCTGCGGCCCGGCCAGGCGGCCACGCTGCGCCTGGAGAAACTCGGCCCGGCGGAGGTCTCGTTCAGCTACGTCGACGCCGGGCGCGTTCATTCCTCCGGCCGGCTGCGTTTCACCGCCGCCACGATCTGAGCGCTCCGCGGTTGTGACGCACCTGTTCAAACCCTGCATCGTCGTTCCGGTCTTCGACCACGAAGGCGCGATCGCGGCGACGATCGCCGCGCTCGCGCCGCACGGCCTCACCTGCTTCGCCGTCGACGACGGCAGCCACGCGCCCTGCGCGCGCGCGCTCGACCGTCTCGCCGAGGCCCACGCCGGCTGGCTGCGGCTGCTGCGCCTCGAGCGCAATCAGGGCAAGGGCGCGGCGGTGATGGCCGGCTTCGCCGCCGCCGAAGCGGCCGGTTTCACGCACGCGCTGCAGATCGACGCCGACGGCCAGCACGAGGCCGCGGACATTCCGCGCCTGCTGGCGCTCGCGCAGGCGCATCCCGACGCGCTGATCACCGGCATCCCGCGCTACGATTCCAGCATTCCGCGCGCGCGCCGGTACGGTCGCTACCTCACCCACATCTGGGTCTGGATCAACACGCTGTCGCTGCGCATCCGCGACTCGATGCTCGGCTTCCGCGTCTACCCGCTGGCACCGACGCTGCGGATCTGGCGCACGCAGCGCGTCGGCCGGCGCATGGAGTTCGACACCGAGATCATGGTGCGCCTGTTCTGGGACGGCACCGACGTGATTTCCATGCCCACGCGCGTGACCTATCCCGCGGACGGCGTCTCGCACTTCGACCTGCTGCGCGACAACCTGCGCATCTCGCGCATGCACGCGCGGCTGTTCGCCGGCATGCTGCTGCGCCTGCCGCAGCTGCTCGCACGGCGGCTTGGCGTACGCCGGCGCGCGCTGGAGGCGCGTCCGTGAGCGCCCTGGCGCAGTCCGAAGTCGGCGTGCCGGTGCAGTTCTACGACTGCGATCCGCTCGGCATCGTCTGGCACGGCCACTACCCGCGGTTCTTCGAGCAGGCGCGCAGCGCGCTGATGGATTCGATCGACTACGGCTACCAGCAGATGCTCGACTCCGGCTTCGCCTGGCCGGTGATCGATCTGCACGTGCGCTACCTCAAGGCGATTCGCCTGGGCCAGCGGCTGCGCGTGCGGGCGGCGATCTGCGAGTGGGAGTACCGGCTGAAGATTCTCTACGAGATCCGCGACGCCGACAGCGCCGACAAGCTCGCCAAGGGACACACGATCCAGGTCGCGGTGACGATGCCCGGCTTCGAAATGCAGTTCAACTCGCCCGAGATCCTGGCGCGCAAGCTCGGGGTCAAGGCGTGATCCGCGCGCTGCTGCTGGCGGCATCGCTGCTCGCGCCGCTGCCGGCGCTGGCCAGCGTGTTCGAGCATCCGGCCGACGCGGCCGAGCTGGCGCGCACGCTGGCGCCGGCGACCGCCGCGCTCGCGAGCGCGCAGAGCCTGCACGGCCGCTACCGGCAGACCAAGCAGCTCGCCGGGCTGCCGGCACCGCTGGTCTCCGAAGGCGACTTCCTGTTCGCGCGCGCGCTCGGCATCGCCTGGCGCACGGACAAGCCGTTCGCCGCCGAGCTGCTGATCACACCGGATGCGCTGATCCAGCGCAGTGCGACCGGCGAGCAGCGCATCGATGCCGCGACACAGCCCGCCGTGCGCGCGATCGCCCAAGTGTTCTTCGCCGTGTTCGCGTTGGATTTCGGCAGGCTTTCCGCCACGTTCGAGCCCTACGCCATGGGCGAAGGCGACGGCCGCTGGGTGCTCGGGCTGCTGCCGCGCGAGCGGCTCGGTGCGCTCGAGAGCATCGAAATTCGCGGCGACACCAGCGTGACACAGGTGATCCTGCGCGAGCAGGGCGGGGATTCGACGCGCATCGACCTGACGCAAACGCGGATCTCGGCGGCGCTGGCGGAACACGATCGGGCCCGATTCGAGCGCCGCTGACGTGAGCGCCCTGCGTCTGCGGTTCGCCGTCTGGCTGGCGCTGGTCGCCGTACTGGTCTGGCTCTTCGTCACGCAGCTTGCGCCGCGGCTGCGCATCGAGTCCGACATCACCGCGATGCTGCCGCAGACGGCGCCCGATGCGGTGGTCGAGCAGGCGCTGGCGCGCTTCGCCGCCGCGGCCGGCCGGCGCAGCATCTTTCTGATCGAAGCGCCGGACTTCGCGCGCGCACGCGCCGCCGGCGCCGCGTTCGCCGCCGCGCTCGCGCGCGGCGACGCCTTCGAAGCGATCGAGTTCGAGCGCCACGTCGACTGGGCCGCCATCGACGCACAGTTCGGACCGCACCGCGGCGGCCTGCTGTCGCAACAGGACCGCGAGCTGCTGCAGCGTGAGGGCGGCGAGGCGCTGGTCGAGGCCGCGCTGCGCGATCTGTACACGCCGACCGGACTGATCCGCGTGCGGCCGTTCGCCGAGGACCCGCTCAAGCTCTACGGCAACTTCCTGCTCGGCCTGACGCAGCCGGGCGCACGTCTGGCGCTGCGCGACGGCGTGTTGACGCCGGCCGACGGCCACCCCGGAGCGGTTCTGGTCGCCGCTGTGCTGCGCGACAGTCCGTTCGCGATCGGCGCCCAGCACAAGGCCGCGGACGCGCTCGCGTCCGCCGAGCATGCGCTGCGCACCGCCGTGCCGGAAGCGCGCGTGGCGAGCTCCGGTGTGCTGCGGCACGCCATCGTCAACAGCCAGCGGGCGCGGCATGAGATCGGGCTGTTCGGCGGCCTGTCGCTGGCCGGCGTATTCGCCGTGTTCGCATATTGTTTCCGCTCGCTGCGACCCCTGCTGCTCGTCGTCTGCGCGCTCGGCGTCGGCACGCTGGCTTCGATCAGCGCCGTGCATGGCTTGTTCGGCCAGGTGCATCTGCTGTCGCTGGTGTTCGGCTCCAGTCTGATCGGCGTCGCGGTCGACTACGCGATCCACTTCTTCTCCGACCGCTTCCGCGAGCCTGCGGGCTGGAGCGGTGAGCGCGCGCTGCGGCACGTCGGTCCGGCGATCGTCGTCGGCATGAGCACGACCGCGCTCGGCTATCTCGCCTTTCTGGTGCCGCCGTTTCCGGGGCTGCGGCAGATGGCGGTGTTCTCGGTCGCCGGCATCCTCACCGTCGGCATCAGCGTGCTGCTCGCGTTTCCGCTCGTCGCCGGCTGCCGCGGCCGGCCGATGCCGCGCGGACTGCACCGCGGCTTCACCGTGCTGGCCGGCATACGCCGCCCCGCCGGCCGGCGCCTGGGGCTGCTGGCGGCGGCGGCGGCGGCGCTGCTGATCGGTGGCCTCTATCAGCTGACATTCATCGACGATGTGCGTGCGCTGCAGTCGACGCCGCCGGCGCTGGCCGCCGACGAGGCCCACATCCGCGAGCGCATCGGTGGCGGCATCGATACGCGCTTCTTTCTCGTCGAAGGCGCGGACGCCGAAGCGCTGCTGCAGCGCGAGGAGGCGCTGCGCCAACGGCTCGACCTGCTCGTCGAGCGCGGCGGGCTCGCCGGCTATCTGGCGCTGTCGTCCAGCGTGCCGTCGATCGCGCGGCAGCGCGCCGACCGCGCGCTGCTGGCGCGGGAGGTCTATGGCGCGCAGGGTCCGCTCGTGCGTCTGCTCGCGCAGCTGGGCTTCGACGACGCGGCGAGCGTGCGGCTGCAGGCCGAGTTCGAAGCCGGCGCACAGCAGCCGCTGGCCCTGCAGGACTGGCTCGCAAGCCCGCTGTCGGAGCCGTATCGCGCGCTGTGGATCGGCGCCACGGCGCGCGGTGTGGCCTCGGTCGTCGCGCTCAACGGCGTCAGCGACGTCGCCGCGCTCGCGCTCGCCGCCGCGGATGTCGACGGCGTCATGCTGATCGACCGCGTCGCCGACATCAGCACCGTGCTCGAGCACTACCGGCGCATGGCGCTCGTGGGGCTCGGTGCGGTGCTGCTCGCGATCGCCGTGCCGCTGGCGCTGCGCTACGGCGCGCGCACGGCGCTGCGCCAGCTGATCGCGCCGGTCGGCGGCGGCCTGCTGACGCTCGCGGTCCACGGCTGGCTCGGCATCCCGGCCAATCTGTTCACCGTGCTCGGCCTGCTGCTCGTGCTCGGACTGGGCGTCGATTACGGGATCTTCCTGCGCGAGGGCGCGGCCGCGCGTCCGGTGACGTTGCTCGCGATCTCGATCGCCGCGGTGACGACGCTGCTGTCGTTTGGCATGCTGTCGGTTTCGGTCACGCCGTTCATTCGCAGCCTCGGGCTGGCCGTGCTGCTCGGCGTCGCCTCGACCTGGCTGCTGGCCATCGCGGCGAGCGCCCCCTCGTACGGAGACACCGCGTGAGTCGTGGCCTCATCGCCGGGTGCGTCATCGGCCGCCGCGGCCGCATCCCCGGTGCGCGCCGCAGCGCTGCGGTGCTCGCCGGCGCGCTGCTCTCGGCCTGCGCGGCGTTGCCGCCGCCGCCTGCAGCCGCGCCGTCGCTGCTGCCGCCGGCGAGCCTCGGCGCCAGCCATAGTGTCGAGCAGGTCCTGCATGCGGCGCACGGCGCGCGCGAAGCGACGCTGCAGTGCATCGTCGACATCGTGCCGGAGCGGCTGCGCGTGGTCTGCGTCAGCGCACTCGGGCAGCGCGTCTTCACGCTCGAACAGACCGCGGCCGAGCTGCATGCCGAGCGCGCGCCGTTCGCGCCCCGGCAGCTCGCGCCGCAGCACATCCTCGCCGACCTGCAGCTCGCCTACTGGCCGCTCGCCGCGCTGCAGGCGGCGGTGGCGGACGGCGTGCGCGTGCTCGAGCCGCGCGCGGGCCTGCGCCGGCTGCAGCGCGGCGAGCGCATCGTCGCCGAAGTCCACTACGCGGACGCCGATCCGTGGAACGGCCGGCTGTGGCTGGTCAATCTGGAGCATGGCTACAGCCTCGACATCCGCTCGCGGCCGCTGGCGGAGGCCGCGCAGTGACGCCCCGCTACCCGCATCCGCGCGCGCTGCTGGCGCACGGCGCCGGCATGGTGCTGCTCGACGAGATCCTGCGGCTCGAAGACGAAGCGGCGGAATGCCTGGTACGCATCCACCCGCAGGCGCGCTTCTACGAACCCGGTCACGGCGTCCCCGGCTGGGTCGGCATCGAGTACATGGCGCAGACGCTCGGCGTGCACGCCGGGCACCTGCGGATGCAAGCCGGCCTGCCGATCGAGGTGGGCCTGCTGCTGGGTACGCGCGCCTACGACACCGAGCGTGCGTGGTTCCGCACCGGCGAGCGCCTGCACGTCAACGTTGAGCTGCTGGTGCGCGACGCCGAGGGCGTCGGCGTCTACGATTGCCGGCTCGGGGATCGCGACGCGGTGTGGTGCCGCGCACAGATCAAGGCCTATCAGCCGGAGCACATCCGGTCGTTTCTGGATCGAATCTACGAGGAGCAGCCATGAGCGGCAAGCGACGCAGGCGGTCGTGGCAGGCGCACGGAAGAGAGAGCACTACACCGCAAGCGACAGCAGGCTCTCAACTGATAGAGGTACACCAGTGAGCGGCTGGATACTGGTCACCGGCGCCAACCGCGGCATCGGCCAGGCGATCGCCGTCGGACTCGCGCGTGCCGGCTACGACCTCGTGCTGCACTGCCGGCGTGACGCCGAGGCGACGCGCGCGCAGGTCGAGGCGCTCGGTCGACAGGTGCGCGTGCTGCGCTTCGACGTCGCCGACCGCGAGCAGACCCGCGCCGTGCTCAGCGCCGACCTCGAGGCGCACGGCGCCTGCTACGGCGTGGTCTGCAACGCCGGCATCGCCCGCGACGGCGCGTTTCCGGCGCTCTCCGACGAAGACTGGGATGCCGTGATGCAAACCAATCTCGACGGCTTCTACAACGTGCTGCATCCGCTGATCATGCCGATGATCCGCACGCGCAGGCCGGGGCGCATCGTCACGCTGGCCTCGGTGTCCGGACTGATGGGCAACCGCGGTCAGGTCAATTACTCGGCGGCCAAGGCCGGTATCATCGGCGCGACCAAGGCCCTGGCCGTCGAGCTGGCCAGTCGTCGGATCACTGTGAACTGCGTCGCGCCGGGCCTGATCCGCACGGATATGATCGAGGGCGTGCCACTGGACGAAGCGCTCAAGCTCGTACCGGCCGGACGCGTGGGGGAGCCGGAGGAGGTTGCCGCGCTGGTGGCATTCCTGATGTCGGATGCGGCCGGCTACATCACGCGGCAGGTCATTTCGGTCAACGGTGGGATGTTCTGATTCGTCGAGGCCTGACCGGCCTCTCGGGGTGGGGTAAGTCGTAGATGAAACGCGTCGTCGTCACCGGCATGGCCGGCATCACCGCGCTGGGTTGCGACTGGGGGACGGTCGAAAGCAACCTGCGCAACAACGTCAGCGGCATCGAGAAGATGCCGGAGTGGGACCGCTTCCACGAGGTCAACACGCGCCTCGGCGGGCCGGTGCGCGACTTCCGGCCGCCGCCGCACTACACGCGCAAGGTCACGCGAACGATGGGTCGCGTCTCCCTGCTGGCGGTGCGTGCGGCCGAGCTGGCGCTCGAGGGCGCCGGCCTCAGGGACGACCCCGAGATCAGGAGCGGCGCGATGGGCGTGGCCTACGGCTCCTGCACCGGCAGCACCGACGCCGTCTGCGAGTTCGGCAGCCTGATGATCACCGGCAAGCTCGGCCGCTTCAACGCGACGACCTACCTGCGCATGATGTCGCACACGACCGCGGTGAACATCGGCCTGTTCTTCGGCCTCAAAGGCCGCGTGATCCCGACCTGCAGCGCCTGCACCTCCGGCAGCCAGGGGATCGGCTATGCCTACGAGGCGATCAAGTACGGCATGCAGACGATGATGGTCGCCGGCGGCGCCGAGGAGCTATGCCCCTCGGAGGCGGCGGTGTTCGACACGCTGTTCTCGGCGAGCCTGAAGAACGACGCCCCGAAAACCACGCCCGCGCCCTTCGACAGGGACCGCGACGGACTGGTCATCGGCGAAGGTGCGGCGACGCTGGTGCTCGAGGAGTACGAGCACGCCAAGGCGCGCGGTGCGAAGATCTACGCCGAGATCGTCGGCTTCGGCAGCACGTCCGACGGCGACCACGCCACCCATCCGAATCAGGAGACGATGGGCGGCGCGATGACGCTGGCGTTCAAGGATGCCGGTCTGATGCCGCGCGACATCGGCTTCGTCTCCTGTCACGGCACCGCGACCGAGCAGGGCGACATCGCCGAATCCAACATGACGCGCCGCTACTTCGGGCGCGCCGTGCCGGCGGCGTCGTGGAAAGGCCACATCGGCCACACGCTCGGTGCCTGCGGCGCGATCGAGAGCTGGTGGGTCATCGAGATGATGAACCGCGGCTGGTTCGCGCCGACGCTCAATCTGCGCAATCTCGACCCGCGCTGCGGCGAGCTCGACTATGTCGTCGACGGCGGGCGCAGCCTGCAGACCGAGCACGTGATGAACAACAATTTCGCCTTCGGCGGCATCAACACCTCGTTGATCTTCCGCCGCACGATGTAGCAAACCGGGAGCCCCACCATGCCGCGTTCGTTCAGATTGTTTCTCGTTGCGCTGCTGCTGGCGCCGCTGGCCGCACTGGCTCAGGACCAGGTTTCCGAGGGCACCATCGGCGAGATGGGGTTCGGCAAGTTCATTCTCAAGGAAAGCGGCGGACTCGATCGGGTGTACCTCATCGGCAAGCGCGACACCCGCTACACGCCTGAAGACTGGCGCCCCACTGCCGGCGACCGGGTGCAGGTCACCTGGTTCGAGAAGAAGAGCAAGCTGGTCGCGTCCAACGTCAAGCTCGTCAAGCTCGGTCCGAACAGCGTAGATCCGAAGGAGATGGTCAGCCCGATGCGGGTGCTCGTCACCGAGAGCGGCCGCAGCGGCATCTTCGCCAGGCTCAAGGGAACCTCGAAGGAAACGCGCTTCGCCTACGCGCGCAGGCGCACGGAATTCGAGCCCGTGGGCTGGAAGCCCCAGGCCGGCGAGGAAGTCGAGGTGCAGTTCGAAGTCGAGCCCGGCCGTTCCGGCGTCTCTTACGTGCTGACCCGGATCACGCGCATCGAGTAAGCGGATCGGAGCCCGCGAAAGGCTTGTCGCCGAGGGCGAACGCGCAATCCGCGGCAGACGAGCTTTCTCGGTTGAAGCCCAACCGGTCCCGGCGCTCATACCAGCTGCCGCAGAAGCTCCAGCGCCGGCGCGACGCGGATGCCATCCGGGGTGACATAGTGTTTTCGGCCGACGGCCGAAACCTGCCAGGCCTCCGCGTCGGGAAACTTGGCGTGCAGGTAGCGCAGGCTGCGATCGACGTCCGCGTCGGACCATTTGCATTCGACGAGCTTGAGCGGACGGCCGTGCTCGGCGACGACGAAGTCGACTTCCCGGCCGTCGGTATCGCGGAAGTAGTGCAGCTCCAGATCCTCGCCGGCGATGTCCTGGCGGTAGTGCACCCATTTGAGCAGATGGCAGGCAACCAGGTTCTCGAAGCGCGGCGCGTCGGCCTGCACCAGCGACCAGTCCAGCTGGTAGTGCTTCTGCTCTTTCTTGACGGCGCGAATGCGGGGTGCGCCGAACGGGGCGAGCCGGAAAACCGCGTACAGCCGCTCCAGCGCGTCGACCCAGCTGCTCACCGTCTTGTGGCTCACTTGCAGGTCCTCACGCAGGGCGTTGATCGACAGCGGTGAGCCGACGAGCTGCGGGAGGCGCAGAGCCAGCAGCTCGAGCTGACCGAGATCCTGGATCCGTTCGAGCGAGGCGATGTCCTCGCGGATCAGGCGAGTGCGGTAGTCGCGCGACCAGCGCCGCGCTTCCGTCCTGCTGCCGGAGAGATAAGGCTCCGGAAATCCGCCCAGCGCAAGCAGATCGGCAAATGCGCTCGGCTGCACGATGCCCAGCTCGGCAACCGAGAGCGGGTGCAGACGCAGCATGTGATAGCGCCCCTGCAGCGAGTCGCCACCGAAGCGGTACAGATCGAGCCGCGCGCTGCCCGTGACCAGAATCTGCTGCCCCTCACGCCGCCCGTCGTACAGCCCTTTCAGATAGCCGCGCCATCTGCGGTACTTGTGGATCTCGTCGAAAACCCAGAGTTTGCTCGGTGGCAGCTCACCTTTGAGGATCTTTTCCCGATGCTCCGGCACATCCCAGTTCAGATAGCTGCCGGGCGACCTGATGAGGCCGCGCGCGAGCGTCGTCTTGCCCACCTGCCGCGGACCGGCGACGAACACCATCTTGCGCGCCAGATCGGCACGTACCTGCGCCGAAATGTATCGGTCGATGATCGCCATGCCGTGCAGTATACGGCGATTTTCGCCCATAGGCAAAAAACGCCGCGGTGATTTTCGCCTATGGTCGAAATTGCCGGATCACGCGATGCGGGCTGCGCGGCCCGCCGGATTGGGGCTTCAGGCCGAGCGCACGCGCGCGACCGCGTCCTTCCAGCCGGCATACAGGCGGTCGGCGGCGGCGGCGGGCATCTGCGGCGTGAAGCGGCGCTCGGCCTGCCACAGCCGCGCGATGTCGTCGAGCGATGAATAGACGCCGGCGTGCAGGCCGGCGAGGAAGGCGGCGCCGAGTGCGGTGGTTTCGACCGTCTGCGGGCGCACGGTCGGCATCTGCAGGATGTCGGCGAGCCATTGGGTCAGCCAGTCGTTGACGACCATGCCGCCGTCGACCCGCAGTTCCCTGGGGGCCACGGCGTCCTGGGCCATCGCCTGCATCAGATCGCGCGTCTGGTAGCCGACGGATTCGAGCGCGGCACGCACGATGTGGGCGATACCGCTGTCGCGGGTCAGGCCGAAGATCGCGCCGCGTGCTTCCGGGTCCCAGTACGGCGCGCCGAGCCCGGTGAACGCCGGCACCAGATAGACGCCCTGCGTGTCGTCGATCGATTTCGCCAGGCCCTCGGTCTCGCCGGCGGCCTTGACCAGGTGCATCGCGTCGCGCAGCCATTGCACGGCAGCACCGGCGACGAAGATGCTGCCTTCGAGCGCGTACGTGGTCCGCCCGCCAAGCCGGTAGGCGATCGTGGACAACAGGCGGTGCTTCGACAGCTTCAGCTCGTCGCCGGTGTTGAGCACCATGAAGCAGCCGGTGCCGTAGGTCGACTTGATCATGCCCGGCTCGAAGCAGGCCTGGCCGATCGTCGCTGCCTGCTGGTCGCCGGCGACGCCGCCGATGGTGATCGGCGCGCCAAACAGCGCGGCCGCGGTGCGCCCGAAACTCGCCGCCGAATCGAGCACCTCCGGCAGCATCGCGCGCGGCACGCCGAAGAACGCGAGCAGCTCGTCGTCCCAGTCCTGCGTGGTGATGTTGAACAGCGCCGTGCGCGAGGCGTTGGTCGCGTCGGTGACGTGACGCTTGCCGCCGGTGAGCTTCCAGATCAGCCAGCTGTCGATCGTGCCGAAGGCGAGCTCGCCGCGCTGGGCGCGCTCGCGCGCACCCGGCACGTGCTCGAGCAGCCACGCGATCTTGGTCGCCGAGAAGTACGGATCGAGGATCAGGCCGGTCTTGCCGTTGATCCAGTCGGAACGGTCCTGATGCTTCTGGCAGAAGGTGCTGGTGCGCCGGTCCTGCCAGACGATCGCGCGGTGGATCGGCCGGCCGCTGGCGCGCTCCCAGACCACGGCGGTCTCGCGCTGATTGGTGATGCCGATGCCGGCGATATCCTTCGCACCCAGACCGGCCGTCTCGAGCGCGTCGCGCACGCAGGCCAGCGTGTCGTCCCAGACGCGCTCGGCGTCGTGCTCGACCTGTCCGGGTTTCGGGAAATGCTGCGGCAGCTCGCGCTGTGCGGTCGCCAGCTTGTTGCCGCTGCGGTCGAAAACGATGGCGCGGGTGCTCGTCGTACCCTGGTCGATTGCCAGCAAAACCGTCATCGCGATGCCTCCGGTGTGCGAAACTGCGCGGCGGGGAGCGGCGCCAGCCACCGTCGCGGCGGGAAGACTCGGGGGAAAGGTACACGTGCGTGCCACGCAGTTCCAGCTGGATCTCGGGAAGGACGCATTCGCGCACGTCTACGCATGGCTGCCCGACGGCGAGCCGCGCGCCTGCCTGCAGATCGTTCACGGCATGGCCGAGCACGCCGGCCGTTACGCGCGTCTGGCCGCAGCGCTGGCCGCGGACGGTATCGCGGTGTACGCGCAGGACCTGCCCGGGCATGGGCGCAGCGTGCGCTCGGCCGACGAGCTCGGCCACGTCGCCGACAGCGGCGGCTGGCAGCTCACGCTAGCGGCCATCAACGCCGTGCGCGCCGCCATCGAGCACCGGCATGCGGGTCTGCCGCTGTTCATGCTCGGCCACAGCCGTGGCTCGTACCTGCTGCAGCACTACCTCGTCGAGCACGGCGGCGGCCTCGCCGGTGCGGTGCTATCGGCAAGCTGCGCCGACATGGGTCCGCTGCGCGCCATCGGGCTCGTACTGGTTCGCGCCGAAGCCCTGTGGTTCGGGCGCCGCCGCCGCAGCGTCGTCGGCGAGGCGCTGGCGTTCAAGGACTTCAATCGCCGCTTCAGGCCCACGCGGACCGCGTTCGACTGGCTGTCGCGGGATGCCGCCGAGGTCGACCGGTATCTGCGCGATCCCTTGTGCGGATTCCGCTGCTCGACGGCGATGTGGATCGAGCTGCTCGAAGCCGGCGCCGCGCTGCGCGCGCCGCGGCGGCTCGCGCGCATCCCCAAATCATTGCCCGTGCTGCTGATCAACGGCACCGCTGACCCGGCCTGCCGTGGCGCAGCCGGCGCGCGCGGCCTCGAGCGCCTGTATCGCGAAGCCGGCCTCACCGACGTGACGCTGAAGCTCTATGCCGAGGGCCGGCACGAGCTGCTCAACGACCTTTGCCGCGACGAGGTCACGGCCGATCTGCGGGCGTGGATCGGGACGCACCTGTCGGCTTGACGCGGCAGACGGTGCGTCGGGCCACCCGGTTGAGGGAGCATGTCGATACCTCCATTCAGCTCGCCCGCTGCGCCGGCGTTGTCAGGATCACCGGGCCGGTCGGCAGACCGGTCGGCGAGCCGCCGGCGGGCTCGCGCGAAACGGCGAGCATCGGCTTCTCCGGCATCGGCATGTCGCCGACGGGCATCGTCATTTCCTCGTCGTCGCGCATCGGCAGCATGCCCAGCGAATGCGGCCGGCCGTCTTCGCCGATCATCCACAGCTGCAGGCTTTCGCCGCGGTCGAGCGGGTAGTTGCCGGTACAGCTGACGCGCAGCATGCCGCGCTCGGGCGAAAGCGTCACCAGCCACTGCGCGTCGCCGCGCTCGGGCCGCAACAGGGCGACGTAGGGCATCGGCTGCGGCACCGGCACTTCGACGCGCACGATCTGCACCGGAGGCTCGCGGCCGGCTTCGCGATACAGGCCGAAGGCGAGGACCACCGACGCCGCCGTGGCCAGCGCCGCCCAGGTCTGCCAGAAGCGCAGGCCGCGCGCGGCCGGCGGGCGCAGCGGCGCGGTCTTCGGTGCGCCGATCGCGCGCTCGATCGCGGCCCAGACCTCGGCGCGCGGCGTCTGCGGCGTGAAACCGGTGTGCAGGCCGGCGAAGCGCCGCTCCCAGGCATGCACCGCGGCGCGCAGGTCGGCGCGCGTCGCGAGCAGACGCTCGAAGCGCCGCCGCGCGCGGCCATGCAGCGTGCCGAGTACGTATTCGGCGGCGAGCTGCTGCGCAAGGCGGGGGGCGTCGTACTTCATGTCTCGAGACAGTCGCGCAGGCGCTGCAGGCCACGGCGCACCCAGCTCTTCGCCGTGCCCAGCGGCACGCGCATGACGCGCGCCAGCTCCTGGTGAGTGTAGCCCTCGTAGTATGCGAGTAGCACGCTCCGGCGCTGCTCCTGCTGCAGACTTTTCATGCACTCATCCAGCCTGCCCAGACCTTCCCGTTCCACGGCTCGCGCCTCCGGGTCCGCGTCGCCGCCGTCGTCGGCAAAGCTCAGTGACGCCTCTCCACCGTCGTCCGGCAGCTCGACTTCCGGCCGCTTCAGCCGTAGCAGATCCAATGCCCGGTAGCGTGCGACCGTCATCAGCCAGGTCAGCGGCGTGCCCTTGTCCGGCGCGTAGGTGTCGGCCTTCTGCCAGATCTTCAGATAGCAGTCCTGTAGTGCCTCCTCGGCCCAGTCGCGACGTTGAAGAATACGCAGGAGCAGGCCGAACAGATGCGGGCTGCTCGCCTCGTAGAGCCGGCGGAACGCGGCCTGATCGCCGTTCGCGGTCGCGTGCAGCAGGCGCAGCAGCTGATCGGCGTCGGCCATGCGGTGGTCGTGCTGGAAACGTCGCGGAGTTTACCGGAGCGGCTGGCCGAGCAGGCGCCACAGCGTGTGCTCGCCCGGCTCGCGGAAGGCGGGGATGCCGATGCGCATCGCGTCGTGGCCGTCGCGCGGCTGCGCCCGGTAGGTGCCGAACAGGCGATCCCACCACGGCACGTTGAAGCCGAAGTTGGAGTCGGTTTCCTCGCGGTAGACCGAGTGGTGCACGCGGTGCATGTCCGGGGTGACGACGAACAGCCGCAGCCGGCCGTCGACGCGCGCCGGGATGCGCAGATTGGCATGGTTGAACATCGCCGCGCCGTTGAGCAGCGCCTCGAACGTCACCACCGCCCAGACCGGCGCGCCGAGCAGCGCGACGGCGCCCATCTTGAGCAGCATCGACAGCAGGATCTCGACCGGGTGGAAGCGCAGCGCCGTCGTCGCATCGAAGGCGAGATCGCTGTGGTGCACGCGGTGCAGGCGCCACAGCAGCGGCACGGCGTGAAACGCGCGATGCTGGAAGTAGATCAGCACATCGAGGAGAAGCAGCGACAGCGACCCGGCGAGCCAGCCGGGCGTCGCCAGCCAGTGAAACAGGCCGAACCCCGCCTGCTCGGCCCAGAGCGCGACGCCGACCGCGCCGGCGCCGAGCAGCAGGCGCAGCAGCAGGCTGTCGACGACGACCAGGCCGAAGTTGGCCGGCCAGCGTGCACGGCGATCGCCGCCGCTGCGCCGCGGCCAGAGGCGCTCGGCGCCGAGCAGCAGCGTCAGCACGACGATGAAGATCGCGAAACGGAGCAGGGTCTGCAGCTCGGGCATCCGCAAACTCGGTCGAAGGGCGCGCCGGGTGTGCGCGCACGCGTCGCTATAATCTCACCTTCCAACCCTCCAACACGGGCGCCGACGGTGGCCATCGGTTCTTATCCCAGCACGCGCCTGCGCCGCACGCGCCAGGCGGGCTTCATCCGCGAAATGGTGCGCGAGACGCGCCTGGCGCCGGCACAGCTGATCCAGCCGCTGTTCGTCGCCGAGGGCGCGCTCTGCGGGCCGGTCGGCACGATGCCGGGCGTCCTGCGCCACGACCTCGACGCACTGGTCGCCGAGTGCGAGTCCTTGTACGCCTTGGGCCTGCGTTCGGTGGCGCTGTTCCCGGTCACGCCGGCGGAGCGCAAGACGCCGGACGGCGACGAGGCGCTCAATCCCGACAGCCTCATGTGCCGCGCGATCAGGGCGGTGAAGCAAACCGTGCCGCGGCTGGGCGTCGTCGCCGACGTCGCGCTCGATCCGTACACGAGCCACGGCCAGGACGGCGTGCTCGACGCCAGCGGCGACGTCGACAACGACGCCAGCTGCGAGATCCTGCGCCGCCAAGCACTGCTGTACGCGCGCTGCGGCGTCGACATCGTCGCGCCGTCGGACATGATGGACGGCCGCATCGGCCACATCCGCCAGGTGCTCGAGCGCGACGGCCACAGGAACACACTGATCCTGTCGTACGCGGCGAAGTACGCCTCGGCGTTCTACGGCCCGTTCCGCGACGCCGTCGGCACTACCGGCAGCCTGGGCAAGGGCGGCAAGGAGACCTACCAGATGGATCCGGCCAATGGCGACGAGGCGCTGCGCGAGGTCGCGCTCGATCTCGCCGAAGGCGCCGACGTCGTGATGGTCAAGCCCGGCATGCCCTATCTCGACGTGATCCGCCGCGTGAAAGACACGTTCGCGGTGCCGGTCGCGGCCTACCAGGTCAGCGGCGAGTACAGCATGCTCAAGGCCGCCGCGATGAACGGCTGGCTCGACGAGCAGAAGGTCGCGCTCGAAGCGCTGGTTTGCCTGCGTCGCGCCGGCGCCGACATGATCCTGACGTACTTCGCAAAGGACGCCGCCGTCTGGCTCGGCGCATAGCGCCTCACGCCTCACGCCTCACGAATGGATCGCTACGCCGTCATCGGCTACCCCGTCGCGCAAAGCAAGTCGCCGTTCATCCACGCCCGCTTCGCGCGCCAGACCGGGCAGGCGCTGGTCTACGACGCCGTCGAGGCCGAGCGCGACGCGTTCGCAGCGGCGCTGCGCTCGCTGCGCGAGCAGGGCTACGCCGGGCTGAACGTCACCGCGCCGCACAAGCTCGCGGCGCTGGAGGCCTGCGAAGCGCTCAGCGCGCGCGCACAGCTCGCCGGAGCGGTCAACACGCTGATCCGCACCGAAACCGGCTGGCGCGGCGACAACACCGACGGCGAGGGCCTGCTGCGCGATCTGCAACGCTTGGGCTTCGCCGTGGCCGGCCGCCGCGTGCTCGTGCTCGGCGCCGGCGGCGCGACGCGCGGCATCCTCGCGCCGCTGCTGCAGCAGCGGCCCAGGGAACTGGTCGTGTCGAACCGCAGCCCGTGGAAACCCGAAGCGCTCGCCGAGGCGTTCAAGGCCTTTGGCCCGATCCGCCCGTGCACGCATCTCGCGCTCAAGGGCGATCGCTACGACCTCATCATCAACGCGACCTCCGCCGGCCATGGCGGTGAGATGGTGAAGCTGCCCGGCCAGCTGCTCGCGGACGGCGGCGACTGCTACGACCTGTCCTACGGCAAGGCCTTCGAGCCGTTCCGCGCCTGGGCGCAGCGGCAAGGCGCCGCCCGCGTCGCCGACGGCCTGGGCATGCTGGTCGAGCAGGCGGCGGCGGCCTTCGAGCTGTGGCGCAGCGTGCGCCCGGAGACGGCTCCGGTGATCGAGGCGCTGCGCGCCGCGTAGCACACGGTTCTCACGGGCTGCAGTTTGGCAAAGGGCCTCCGGCTCTCAGTGAAGGCCCTCAGGGGGAGACCATCACGGCACATGCCCGCAGTACAAGGATGGTGAGTAGGTCATCGGACGACCATGCCTGTTCCTGAATTCCAGAGTCGCTATACCGGTCTCGCCAGGCAGCATGTACACCCGTTCCTGGGTTTCGACCTCCACAGGGACCAGCGGCACACCGATCGCAGGCTCGCCGCGGCCGACGTGACTCCTTCGTAGGATCTCAACCCCCTCGGGGATGTCCCTGAGTCCGATCTGGATGGGCCGCGGACACGGCAGCTCCCCGACATACTTCACCGAGACCTGCTGCGTAAACCTCTTAGTCACCGGATCCTGGCGAATGCCGGAATACGTGAACTGAGCACTGTCCGTCTTATCCAGTGCGGGCGGATAGACACGCGGGGCCGTCTGGACCGTAACCTCGGTAATGGCCTTGGCCTCGCCATTGCGCGTTTCGACATACCCGTAGCCGGGCGCAACCGGCGTGAGGATGCCGGACGAATCCACTGTGACGATGTCCGGGGTCAATGACGTGTGGGTGGTACCGAACTGCGTTCCGCTGATTGATCGCACCACGTCTCCCGCATACGTCCCGGCAACTGTGAGTCGCTTGACCTCTTGCTCGTGAGGGGTAGTAGGAAAGTTCAGCGTCACAGACTCCGGGTTCACGTCAATCCTTTCCGGTGGGTCGGTGGGAATTACGTTGAGAGCAAAGAAGCGATCGGCAACCAGTTCAGATTGACTGTTACGAACGGACACGGCGATTTCCAGTTCGCCAGTAACGTCTGTGGGGACGTGAATGTAGCCCTCATAGGGAGGCCCGGTGAGTACGCCGGAGTAAAAGACGATCACGTCGGCGGGCAAGAGTGCCGCATCGAGCTCGACTCTTATACGAACATCTTGTCCGGGCGCCACGGTGGCGCCCTCAGCGGGTTCCAGCACCGTGATTCTCGGGTCGTTCTCGTATCCGTACAAATCAAGAGCACGTGCGGTGCCGATGTCGTTTGCTGCGACGCACGCCGCAAAGCCGGCAACCAGAGCAAGGCGTCGGACCCGATTCTTGGACATTAGCATGTGAACTCCTGTTTGGTCTCATTAATGCTGATCGTCTGGGCGAAGCAATGGCGGCCCCATGCCACCGACGTCTGTCTCGCACTGCAACCGGAAGTTTTCGGCGTCTATCCAATTTCCATCTTGATCGAGCCCTTTACCGACCACAGGTAGGCGCGGTACTGCCCCGGCCTGCGATGGGGAAAAGCCCGGGATGTAGTTTGCCCATCCATCAGAATGATCCAGTTTCTCGTAGATCGTGTCGGCGACTTCTGGAGCGAGCGTCACGCCTATACAGCACAAGGGAATGAAGGAGTGCGGATGGTTCGAGAAGTTACCCCCCTCCGGCAAACCGGCCAGCTGACTGGGCACGTCCACGACGGTGTCGTTTGGACCATGAAACACGTATATGTCGATTTCGTCTTGTTTGACCGAAGTTCCCGACAGGAGCTCGTCGAGCGTGACGGTGGAGACTTTGAGAGCCAGGTTGAGCAGGAGCTGCCATCTGTCTTCCGGGCCGTATGACGAGACAAACGCCATGCTCCTAACATCAGTTTGCGTGTCGTATGCCAGGGCCGGCGAATTATCCGCCAGATCACAGATAGCGCCACGATGAACATTGCCGCCCGCGGCGTTCACGATTCTTTCAAAACGGTTTAGAAGACCGCTGTGGTTGTTCCCGGCATCCGACAGCTGCCTATGAACATTGATGACCATATTTGCGAAGGGCGAGCCGTGTTGCGGCGAGGTCAGAGCCGCAAATTTTCGGACTTCACCTTTTCCGAAGTTCTCGGCATCCTTGTTGGACGGATCTGCGATGATCGCGCGAGACCGCAGCCCGCCCATGCTGTGGCCGATCAGATCTACTTGGGTGACCGCACGAAGCTCGTTCCGCTCTTCTGCCACCGCCTTCTCGATTTCAGCCCGAATCCGATCCTGGACTCTGTTATCCGTAATCGGCCGATCGCTCCAATCTGGAAAATCGACAGGACGAACGAGTCGGTTGTCTGCTGGACTTGGCGCCCGAAAAGCCGCGGACCACGTTGTCTCTGCTTCCGCGCTCCACAACCCCGGGACCAGAATCACCGGTGGCCTGCGCAGCGCCAGGAGAGTCCCTCTGACCGCCGTCAGGTTGGTCCGTGCAAGGCTGCCGTCCGGCCATCTCGGCATGAACTGCACTTCGACCTCGACGAAGCGGGTTTGCTCCGGCTCGAAGAAGTCGGTTGGTGGCGTATACGTCCCGAACGCCCAATGCGTCGCACTGCTGGCGCCCGGTGCCGTGTACGCGATCGTATCGACGTAGGTGGCGGGGTATGTCGTCGACGTATCGCCGACAATCGGATCGCTGAACGTTCCGTAGTATTCCTTGTCGGACCCCTTCACCGGGTTGTCGCGCAGTACGGTGAAACAGGCATTGCCGATACCGCCCGCTTTGATCCGCGCCAGCTGTAGCGTGGCGCCGTCCGTCGCAATCGTCAGTGGCCGGCTCCCGCAGCTTGTGCGTCTTGTCATGTCCGGCCACAGCGCGGGTGATCGTCCGGGGTCGTAGCAGGTGTCGGCTTCCCCAAGATCGTTGTAATCGACGATATCGTCCAAGGCCCACACGATGATCGGCGTCGCCGTGGCGGGGTACGGGCCGAACGCACCGCGGCGCAGCATCGCCTGGCCGACCGCAATGCCTTCGACCTGAAACGGAGGATCGCTGAGGGTCTCGCCCTCCCGGATAGTGAGCTGGACCCTCCCTGGACTGCCGTCTTCGCCATACGTTTGCGCCCGCTGCGTATCGTCACCTTCAAACCAGACGTCGAAGGTCGAGGTCTGCGTCACCGGCTGAGAAAACGCGTAGCGGATCCACACCCGATGCTCAGGGCCGACGGGCACACCGGCGATGTCGATGACTCCGCTTCCCGGCGGAAGCTCGCAGTCCGTTCCCGATGACGGGACGGAGGCGGTCCCCTGAACGACCAGTCTCGGCGCATTCTGCGTGGGGTCGCCGTCCGTGTCTGGGGGCGCACCAGGGTTCCCCGGCGACCCTTGTGTGACGCCGTCGGGGCCGTCAACGGGATCAGCCTGCGCTTCGTCCGCTGTGCCTCCGCCGCTGCATGCCGCAACAGCGGTTGCGATCACCGCAACGCTGAAGACCCTGACGATTTCTGACGTCAGCCGCTTCGAACATTTCACGGACATGTCCCCCCATACTGACCTGCTGCTTGTGGCGCGCTTCATGGCTCGCGCACCTCGTAGGTCGCGCTGCAGATTCCAGCGCACGGCCAGACCGCGATGGCGTTGCCATATTCATCGGCCGCCAGGCGTCCGCTGACGGCACCGGGCGCCAGCAGCGTGGCGGATCCCCAACCGGATGGCGTGACCGGTGCCCAGTACAGGGAATCTCCGGTCTTGCGGTCGGTCTTCCGTACGACGGCCAGCGCGCGTCCGGCCGAATCGCTCGCCATGTCGAACAGCACGCCGCCTTTGCGCAGTTTCAGAGGCCCGGACCATGCGCCGCTCGCGGCCATGAAGTTTGCGTACGGGTCGTTCTGCGTCCAGGCGACAACGGCTTCACCCGTGCGTCTGACATCCAGCCGCAGGGGGTCCACGAAGGCGCTGCCGGCGTCGATCACCTGGGACGCTGGATCCCAGCCCGACGCAGCACGGTAGCGAGTCGCTCTGATGTCGTAGGTCGTGCGTTTGCCGTTCTTCGCCGCGACAAATGCAACCACTGCATTCCCCTGACTATCGGCGCCGATTCGCGGGATGGAGACGCTGTACCCGCTGTCGTCGTAAAGCGTCGCCGGTGCGTCCCACGCGCCCTTGGAGTAGCGCGCCCCGAGCACTGCGGAGCCGCTGGTCCAGGTCACGAACGCTCCGCCCCTCCCATCCGCTGCCGCGTTCACTTCGTCCGTGTAGCCTCCTGAACCCATCAGGCGACGTGGACTCCAAGGCTGGCTGAGCGTTCGCAGGCTGGCGTACGTGCCTGTCGGAACCCCTTGCGTCCACACAGCTGCCATCAGCCCGTCGTCGCCGATGCTGACGTGCGCGGAGAAGACCTCGCCCCGATCGCCGCCGCTACCGTCGAAGGTCTCAACCAGCTGCGCCGTCTGCCACTGCGTTGCGCTGGCGGGCAAGACGCGCGACCACAAGTTCCGGCGAATTCCGTCGTCCTCGATCCAGATGGTCACGGCATCGCCGCGGCTGTTCATGGCAACCTGGAGCTGGGTATCGAAAACGCCCAGATAGTACGTCGGGCTCGCCAGCAGCTCGGGCGTGCCCCAGCCGGCCTGCCGGCTGTAACGGACCGCGTAGAGTTTGGGTGGTGGAGGCGGGATCGTGTTACCGACGCCATCGGCGTAATAGACGAGTACGGCGTTGCCCTGGTCATCGCGAGCGATGTTCGGAAGCTGTCCCGACATCGACGACGCTGTGGTCGTCATCGCCCAGGTTCGCGCGCGTGGCGTGGCACTGGTTTCCGGCGAATCCGGGCTTTGGCCGTGCAGATTGGCGGCGACTACCACGTAGTAGTGGGCCGTATCGTTACTCAGGCCGGAGTGGATATACGGGCTCGTCACGTCGGCGATGTGGGTTCCCGTGGCGCTGGAAACGCCGGGCGACGCACTCCAGTATAGGTCGTAGCGCGTCGCGGCAGGCGCGCGGTCGAACTCAATGATGACGTCCGTGTCGCCAGCCCGGGCGCTGACCTGACTCACCGCCGGTGGGATCCCGTCGGCAACGGTCGGATCTGCTCCGCTGTTGTATTCCTCCAGATTGGTCAGCCCATCGCTGTCCGGATCGCCGGAGCCATTCTGGCTCGTGATATCGCCGAAGTACTGGAACTCCCAGCCGTCGGGCAGGCCGTCCCCGTCCGTGTTGTACTCTCGGTCGAATACCGTGATGTCGACGAAGTCGTCGGCAGTGGCGCCCTCGTTGTCGGTCACGGTCAGCCGGAAGCGCAGCACCGCGGTCGATGCGACCTCCGGTGCAACGAAGTCGGGTGAG
>JBFMCQ010000039.1:0-30219 GCA_040754295.1 Pseudomonadota bacterium
GGCGGTCGAAGAGGTCGTCGGCGAGAAGCTCGCCGAGTTCCTGCTCGAAAAGCCCACCGAGGCGCGCACGATCTGCAGCAAGATCGTCGAAGCCGCGATGGCGCGCGAAGCCGCGCGCAAGGCGCGCGAGATGACGCGGCGCAAGGGCGTCATGGACGGCGTGGGCCTGCCGGGCAAGCTCGCCGACTGCCAGGAGAAGGACCCGGCGAAGTGCGAGCTGTTCCTGGTCGAGGGTGACTCGGCCGGCGGCTCGGCAAAGCAGGGCCGCGACCGCCAGTTCCAGGCGATCCTGCCGCTCAAGGGCAAGATCCTCAACGTCGAGCGCGCGCGACTGGAGAAGATGCTCTCGTCGCAGGAAGTCGCAACACTGATCACGGCACTGGGCTGCGGCATCGGCAAGGACGACTTCAAACCGGAGAAGCTGCGCTACCACCGCATCATCATCATGACCGACGCCGACGTCGACGGCTCGCACATCCGCACGCTGCTGCTGACCTTCTTCTACCGGCACATGTACGCGCTGATCGAGCGCGGCCACATCTACATCGCGCAGCCGCCGCTGTACAAGGTCAAGGCCGGCAAGCAGGAGACCTACGTCAAGGACGACCAGGAGCTGAATCAGTGGCTGATCGGCGCTGCGCTCGACGGCGCCCGCCTCGTCGCCGGCGACACCGAAGTGCCGCGTGAGACGCTGGTCGCAGCGGTGCGTGACTACGCCGCGGTCGCCGATCTGATCGAGCGTCTCGCGCGCCGCTACGACGCGCACGTGCTGACGACGCTCGCGCGGCTGGCGCCGGTCCCGACCGAAGCAAGCGCGCTCGAGCGCTGGGGCGAGCGCTTCGCCGCCGCGCTCAACGGCGAAGGGCTGCGCGGGCGCTTCGAAGTGGCTGCGCGCATGGGCACCGAGGCACCCTTGCTCAAAGTCGATCACCGCATCCACGGAAACACGCAAACATTTAATTTCAATACGGATTTCTTCACGGGGCCGGAATACGCGCGGATCGCCCAGCTGCGCGACCGGTTGCGCTCGCTGGTCGCGGCCGGTGCCGAAGTTCGACGTGGCGAGCGCAGTGCCGCGGTCGCGAGCTTCGACGACGCCTACGCCTGGCTGCTCGGCGAAGCGCGCCGCGGTCTGCACATCCAGCGCTACAAGGGCCTGGGCGAGATGAACCCGGAGCAGCTGCGCGAAACCACGCTCGAACCGGCGAACCGGCGGCTGGTGAAGGTCGACGTCGACGACGCCGTCGCCGCCGATCAGATCTTCACGACGCTGATGGGCGAGCAGGTCGAGCCGCGGCGCGAGTTCATCGAAAAGAACGCGCTGCTCGTCGGCAACCTCGATCTCTGAGCCTCGAAGCCTGCGCCGGCACCCGAAGATGAAAAGCGGTCTGGTCACCGTCGTCACCGGCGCCTCGTCCGGCATCGGCCGCGCGCTGGCGCTGGCCTTGCATGCACGCGGCTGCGTCGTCTACGCGACCGCGCGGCGCCCGGAAACACTCGCCGAGCTGGCGCAGCGGGGCCTGCGCACGGCGCCGCTCGAGGTCTGCGATGCGGCGAGCATCGAGGCATTCGCCGAGCGGCTGCGTGCCGACGGCGGACGTGTCGACGTGCTGGTCAACAACGCCGGCTACGGCCAGATGGGACCGCTGCTCGACATCGACAGCGCCGCGCTGCGCGCGCAGTTGGAAACCAACGTCGTCGGCCTGATGGCGGTCACGCGCGCGATCCTGCCCTTGATGCTCGCGCAGCGCGCGGGGCTGATCGCCAATGTCGGCAGCGTCTCCGGCGTGCTGGTCACGCCGTTCTCCGGCGCCTACTGCGCCAGCAAGGCGGCGGTGCACGCGCTGTCCGACGCCCTGCGCATGGAGCTCGCGCCGTTTGGCCTGCGCGTGATGACGGTGCAGCCGGGCGCGATCCGCTCCGAGTTCGGCGCCACCGCGACTCGGTCGCTGGCATCGACGCGCACGCAGGCGTCCCTCTACGCCGCAGTGTCGGCCGCGATCGCCGCGCGCGCCAACGCCTCGCAACAGCACGCGACACCGGCGGAGGCGTTCGCACAGCGCCTCGCCGATGCGCTGCTCTCACCGGTGCCGCCCAAGCTGCTGCGTGCGGGCAACGGTAGCCGCCTGCTGCCGGCGCTCGCGCGCTGGCTGCCGACTGAGCTGCGCGACCGCCTGTTGTCGCGGCGCTTCCAGCTCGACCGGCTGCGTGCGCCGCCGCGGCCGTGAAACGCGCGGCGTGCAGCGCGTACACTGACGCCAACGCCGCAGCCGAGGAGATGTCATGCGCATCGGTGTCGTCACCGACGCTACCTGCGATCTGCCGCCGGAATTCATCAGCGAGTACGGAATCGGCATCCTGCCGATGACGATCGGCTTGGGCGACAGCCCGCTGATCGACGACCGCGATCCGGCGCGCACGCTGAAGTTCTACACCGAACAGCTCCCCGACAAGGCTCTCGATGCCGAGACCCAGCCGCTGTCTGCCGACGAAATCCGCAACCGCTTCCTCGACCGCATCGTTCTCGATTACGACTACGTGTTCTGCGTGACGATCACGGCAACGCGCGCCCCGATGTTCGAGAACGCGACCAAGGCCTCGTTTGCGATCCTCGCCGATTACAAGTCGACGCGCGCCGCTGCCGGCATCCACGATCCGTTCGCGCTGCGCGTGGTCGATTCGCGCAGCCTGTTCTCCGGCACCGCGGTGCTCGTCGCCGAGGCGGCCAAGCTCGCCCGGCTCGGCACGCATCCGCATGAAATCCGCCGCCGCCTCGACGAGCTGCGCGAGAACATCTGCGGCTACCTGGTGCCCTGGGATCTCCACTACATCCGCACGCGCGGCACGCGCAAGGGCGAGAAAAGCGTCGGTCTGATCAGCTACGCGATCGGCTCGGCGCTAGCCATCAAGCCGGTGATCCTGTGCTACCGCGGCGAGACGCAGCCGGTCGCGCGCATCCGCAATTACGAGCGCGCCGTCGAGCGCATGTTCCAGCACGTGGCGCGGCAGATCGAGCGAGGCATCGACACCCGCCATGTCTGCGTCAGCTACGCCGGCGACCCGGCGCAGATCCCGCAGCTGCCCGGCTACGCGCGCCTCGCTGCCGCGGCGCAGGCGCGGGACGTCGAGCTGCTGGCGAGCATGATGTCGGCAACCGCCGCCGTGAACACCGGCGCGAAATGTGTCACTGTGGCGTACGGCGGGGACCTGCGCAGCTTCCGCGACTGACGAAGCGGTGCGACGAGGACAGGCGGAATCGAGAGGGTCGCGGGCCGCCTGTCGTTGAAAGGGGACAGGGATGAAGACGATAGCGCTGCACAATCTCAAGGGCGGCGTCGGCAAGTCCGCGGCAGCGGTCAATCTGGCCTACATCGCCGCCGCCGACGACGTGCCGACGCTGCTCTGGGATCTCGATCCGCAGGGCGCGGCGAGCTGGTACTTCCTCGGCGCACCGCTGGACTCGCCGCCGAAGAACTGGCTGCAGGGCAAGACGGCGCTCGAGCGCTTCGTCACCGCCTCGCCGTACGCGAACCTGCAGCTGATCCCCGCGGATTTCTCGTACCGCTATCTCGACATCCTCCTCAGAAAAGTCGAGCCGCCGCGCGAAGTGCTGCAGCGGCTGCTCAAGCCGTTCGGCGAGCAATACGCGCTGATCGTGCTCGACTGCCCGCCGAGCCTCTCGCATCTGGCCGACAACGTCTTCACGGCCGCCGATCTCGTCGCCGTACCGGTGCTGCCGACCTGGCTGTCGCTGCGCGCGCTCGAGCAGGTGCAGGACTACTTCCGCCACGAAGGCTTCGACGCGAAGAAGCTGCGCCCGTTCTTCTCGATGGCGGACCGCCGCCGCAGCCTGCACCGCGAACTCACCGAGCAGCCGCCGGCGTCAATGGCGCGCGCGTTCCGTTCGGTGATCCCGTATTCGTCGATGGTCGAGCGCATGGGCGAGCACCGCGCGCCGATGGCGGCCTACGCGCCCTCGGACGATCCGGCACTGCTGGGGTATGCGGAGCTGTGGCTGGAGGTGAAAGCGGCCCTGCGGCTCTGAAGCGGCTCGCTGCCGCTCACCGCAGCGTCAGTCTTCCGCCGCCTGCACCAGCGCCTGCACGCGCTGCAGCCGCTCGGCGAGCAGCTCGGCGCTGGCCGCCGTGATCGTCGCATGGCCGACCTTGCGCTGTGGCTTGGGCGTCTTGCCGTAGTGATGGATGTGCACGCCGGGAATCGCGGCGAGCGCGGCATCGGCCGGTGCGCGGCCGATGAAGTTGACCATTGCCGGATGCCCGCGCAGCACGGTCGAGCCGAGCGGCAGGCCGGTGATCGCGCGCAGGTGGTTCTCGAACTGCGAGCACTCGGCGCCCTCGATGCTCCAGTGTCCGGAATTGTGCACGCGCGGCGCGATCTCGTTGGCGAGCAGGCGTCCGCCGGCGACGAAGAACTCGAAGGCGAGCACGCCGACGTAGCCGAGGTGCTCGAGCACGCGCCGCGCATGGCCCTCGGCTTCCGCCTGCAGCGGATCGCCGGCACGCGGAACCGCCGTGCGCAGGATGCCGTCGCGATGCACGTTCTCGACCACCGGGTAGTAGGCGAGCTCGCCGTCGCGGCCGCGCACGGCGATGCACGACAGCTCGCGCTCGAACGGCACGAAGGCTTCGAGAATCAGCGGCTGGCGGCCGAGCCGCGCCCACGCCGGCGCGAGGTCGTCGGCGCTGCGCAGGACCGCCTGCCCCTTGCCGTCGTAGCCGAGTCGCCGCGTCTTGAGCACCGCCGGCAGGCCGATCACGCGCACGGCGAGGTCCAGCGCCTCGCGCGTTGCCACCGGAATGTAGCGCGGCACCGGGATGCCGAGCTGGTCGAACAAGGTTTTCTCGGAGAGGCGGTCCTGGCCGACGGTGAGCGCCACCGGCGGCGGCAGCAGCGGCACGCGCGCGCTGACGTACTCGGCGGTTCTCGCCGGCACGTTCTCGAACTCGTAGGTCGCCAGATCGATGCGCCCGCAGAACGCGGCCAGCGCGTTCTCGTCGTCGTAGTCGGCGTAGATGTGCTCGCCCAGCGGGGCTGCGCAGGCCTCGGCCGCGGGATCGAGGAACACGAAATCCAGATCGAGGGGATAACCGGCGAGCCCGAGCATGCGTCCGAGCTGGCCGGCGCCGAGAATGCCGATCTTCATTTGAGGCTCAAGGGCTCGTCATCGAGCACCGCCTGCGTCTGTGCGCGCCGGAACGCCGCCAGACGGCGGGCGATGGCCGGATCGCGGTCGGCGAGGATCGCCGCGGCGAGCAGGGCCGCATTGATGGCACCGGCCTTGCCGATCGCCAGGGTGCCCACCGGCACGCCCGCCGGCATCTGCACGATCGACAGCAGCGAATCGAGTCCGCTGAGCGCCTTGGACTGTACCGGCACGCCGAGCACCGGCAGCAGCGTTTTCGACGCGCACATCCCCGGCAGATGCGCCGCACCGCCGGCGCCGGCGATGATCACTTTCAGCCCGCGCCTCTGCGCGCCGCCGGCGTACTCGAACAGCAGATCGGGCGTGCGATGCGCGGAGACGACGCGCGCTTCGTACGGCACGCCGAGCTTCTCCAGCGCCTCCACGGCATGCGCCATGGTGTCCCAGTCCGATCGGGACCCCATGATCACGCCCACCAGGGGATTTGCTTTCTTCGGCACGGTGTGCCCCACGCAGCCGGGGAAAGCGGCGGATTATCCCACCAAGCGGGCTCGGGTGCATGTCGGTCGAGCCATTGCCGGGCGTCGCCCGATCTACCGTCCGGTGATATCGAACTCGACCGAGACATCGGCGCCGATGCGGATCTCGCCGGTCATCACGCCCATCTCACCGCCGGCGCCGTAGGCCGCCTCGGCGCGCACCGCCATCGCCTTGTACGCCACCGGCGGTGGCATCTGCAGCGCTTCGCGCACGATGCGCGCCGCACCCAGCTCCACGCCGAGCGCCTGGGCCAGCGTGGTCGCGCGCGCCTTCGCATTCACGGCCGCCTTGGCTAGTGCATCGCGGCTCAGCGCCTCCTCGCGGCTCGATTCGAGCTGCGGGGGGCTGAGGTGATTCACGCCGACGCGCGTCGCCTGCAGGATCACGTCGCCGAGCTTGGCCAGATCGCGGATCAGCAGCCGGATGTCGCGGCGCACGCGGTAGCCGACGAGCTTCTGCCGGCGCTCCTTCTCGTCCCAGACCAGCTCGGGCTGGATCGAAGCGCTGGTCGTGGCGATGTCGCTGTCGTCGATCCCCAGGCGTTCGAGTTCGTCGAGATACAGCCGCACGACGCGGTTGACGTTGGCCTCCGCGATCTTGAGCTCGTCGTTGACGGCGTCGACGGCGAGCGAAAGCCGCGCCCGGTCGGGCGTCGTCGTCACCTCGCCGTGACCGCTGACGGCGATCGTCGGCGCCGTCTCGATCTCGTGCGCGGACGCGGCGCCGCCGCTCAACCCGAGCGCCAGTGCCGCGAGCAGAGCGGTTCCTTTCTTCATAACCGGGCGATTGCCGATGACAGTGACGAGGCCGGCATGATGCAGGGTTTCGGCGTCGCGCACCACGAGCGGATCCGGGGCGGGGCCGCGCTCGAGCGCGGCCCCCGCGCCGCGGCCTGGATGCGGTCCAGGCCCCGGACGTTTAAACTTGATTCGGCTACCGTTATCCCCCAAGGCCGCGGCGCCGCGCGCCGCACCGATACCCGCGATGAGTGCACTCTACGAACCCGTCACCCTGACCCGGGATGTCATCGGCATTCTGATCCCACAGGGCACCAAGGTCGAATTGCCCGAAGGCGCACAGGGGGCAATCACCCAGGCGCTGGGCGGCAGCTTTACCGTGCAGGTGCAAGGCCACCTGTTCCGCATCGACGGCCGCGACGCGGACGCGATCGGCAAGGACGTACAGCAAGGGCCGGACGTGCCCGCGGACGCCAGCGACGCGGACCTGGAGAAAGCGGTCTGGACGCAGCTGCACAGCTGCTATGACCCGGAGATTCCGGTCGACATCGTCGAGCTGGGCCTGGTTTACGAGTGCAAGGTCGAGCCGCTCGGCGACGGCAAGCGCCGCGCCCGCGTGCGCATGACGCTGACCGCGCCGGGCTGCGGCATGGGCGAGATCCTCGTCGAAGACGTCAAGAGCAAGGTGCTGGCGCTGCCGACGATCGAGGAAGCGGACGTCGAGCTGGTGTTCGACCCGCCGTGGAACCAGTCGATGATGTCGGACGCGGCCAGGCTGGCCACCGGCATGTTCTGAGTAACCGCGGACGCGGAGGACAACATGTCGGATACGGTGACCCGGGGTGTGCGCATCATCGTGCGGCCGCGCTATGTCGCCGAACAGTCCGACCCGGCCGGCGGCGAGTACCTGTTCGCGTATCAGGTGACGATCCGCAACGAAGGCGAGGACCTCGTGCAGCTGATCTCGCGGCACTGGGTCATCACCAACGGCGAAGGCCGCGTCGAGGAAGTGCGCGGGCCCGGCGTCGTCGGTCAGCAGCCGCGACTCGCACCCGGCGAGGAGTTCCAGTACACCAGCGCCTGCCCGCTGACGACGCCCGTCGGCACGATGCACGGCGAGTTCAACATGGTCGTGATCGACACCGCCGAGGCCTTCGACGCGCTGATCAGCCCGTTCCGGCTCGCTCTGCCGGGTGTACTGAACTGAGCGGTGGCGGCTCGACGCCGGCATCGAGGCAGCGCCGCGCGCGGCGCATGCGCCAGGCAGTTTTCTGCTCGTCCCAGAGGTAGGCGAAGAGCGACCGCAGGATGCCGCGGTCGCGCTGTGCGTCGAGGCCGTCGGCGAGACGGAACAGCTGCTGGTAGTACCAGCCCTGCTGGCCGAGCACGTTGACGATCTTGATGAAGAAGACCGGCGACGCCGCGGAGAGCCAGCGGCTCGCGCCGAGCTTCACGGTCTTCTCGTAGCGCGGCGCCTCGTCGGTTTCGCGTGCGAGCAGGCGTTTGGGGAAATCCGGATCGGTGCACAACGGCCGGCCGAGACCGATCACGTCGCAGGCGCCTTCCTGCAGCGCCGCCTCCATGCCGCTGCGCGTGCGGAAGCCGCCGGTGACCATCAGCGGCATCTTCGCCACCGTGCGGATCTTCGCGGCGTAGTCGAGAAAATAGGCTTCGCGCGCGATCGTGCTCTGCCGCTGCGGCTCGGCGCTTTCGCGGCGGCCGGCGAAACCGAGCAGGCGTGGCTGCTCGTAGGTGCCGCCGGAGATTTCCAGCAGATCGACCGATTCGCCGTTCAGCAGCTCGACGACGCGCAGGCACTCGGCATGGGAGAAGCCGTTCTTGCGGAAGTCGTCGGAGTTGAGCTTGACGCTGATCGGAAAGTCCGCGCCGACGGCTGTGCGCGTCGCGCGCAGCGTCTCGATCAGAAACCGCGCGCGGTTCTCGATACTGCCGCCCCAGGCGTCGTCGCGACGATTGGTCACCGGCGACAGCCACGCGCTGAGCAGATAACCGTGCGCGGCGTGGATCTGCACGCCGGTGAAGCCGGCCTCGCGCGCCGTCACCGCGGCGCGCGCGAACCGCTGGATAAAGTCGAGGATTTCGTCTTCGCGCAGAGCCCGCGGGCGCGCGTAGTTGCCGAGCATCTCCAGCTGCACTGCCGACGGCCCGAGCGGCTCGCCGGTGACGTAGCGCGGCGACTGTCGGCCGGCGTGCGACAGCTGCATCCACAGCTGGTTGCCGGCGACGGTGCCGGCGCGCGCCCAGGCCTGGAGCTGCGCGAAGCCGCCGTTGCGGTCGATCGCGACATTGCCTGGGCGCTCCAGCACGCGGCGGTCGATCATGACGTTGCCGGTCAGCAGCAGGCCGGCGCCGCCCTCGCTCCAGCGCCGGTACAGCCTGACGTGGCGCTCCGTCGCGCGCAGCCAAGCGTCGGCCAGCCCCTCGGTCATCGCCGCCTTGCACAACCGGTTCGGTAGCACGGCACCGCAGGGCAGCGGCAGCGGCTGTGATAAAAGATCAGACATCGCTGGTCCTCGGCATTACATACTAATCAGTATGTCGCCGCGCGCCTTAGTGCGCCAGCTGCCGGCGGGCTGATCGGCCTGCTGCCGCTGCGCCGCCGGACCGGGCCCGCCAGGGAGACGGCGGAAGTGCGGTTTTTCGTGTGATCCGCTCAGGTCTGGCAGCGCGGGCAGAAGAACGAGGAGCGCTGACCGATGACGATGCGCTTGATCGTGCTGCCGCAGGCGCCGCAGGCTTTTCCGTCGCGGCCGTAGACGGCCAGCGACTGCTGGAAGTAGCCGGAGGCGCCGTCGGCACCGGCGAAGTCGCGCAGCGTCGTGCCGCCGAGCCTCACCGCCTCGGCGAGCACCTCGCGGATCTTCCCGGCGAGCCGGACGCACTGCGCGCGCGTGAGCCGCCCGGCGGCTCGCGTCGGGCGGATGCCGGCGCGGAACAGCGCCTCGGTGGCGTAGATGTTGCCGGCGCCGGCGACGACACGGCCGTCCATGATGAAGTTCTTCACCGCCGCGCGCCGCCCGCGCGAGAGCCGGTAGAGATACGCGCCGTCGAAGGTGTCGGAGAACGGCTCCGGCCCCATGCCGGCGAGCAGCGCGTGGCTCGCCTGCTGCGCCGGCCACAGCAGCATCGCGCCGAAGCGCCGCGGATCGTGAAAGCGCAGCAGCCGGCCGCTGTCGAGCCGCCAGTCGACGTGATCGTGCTTCTGCAGCGGGGTGTCCGGGTCGAGCACCCGGATGCGGCCGGACATGCCCAGGTGCAGGATCACGCGATCGCCGGAGTCCAGCGCGACGACCAGGTACTTGCCGCGCCGCTCGATGCGCTCGACGCGCCGCCCGGCGAGACGCTGCGGCAACTGCGCCGGCACCGGCCAGCGCAGGCGCGGCTCGCGCACCTGCACCGATTCGATGCGCCGGCCGGCCAGCTGCGGCTCCAGGCCCCGGCGCACGGTTTCGACTTCGGGAAGCTCGGGCATGGCGTGCGCGTCCGCATGGGATGTGGTAAGCCCGCAGGCGAGCGCATCGTGGTCCGAGCCGATGCGGTTTTGTGCGCTTCAGCGCATCCTACGGCAGCGGCGTCGGGCTCGGCGTGGGCGTAGGCGTAGGCGTCGAGGTCGGCGCCGGGCTCGGCTCCGGCAGCTTCAGCAGCTTGTCGGCGTCGGCCTTCGACAGCGTATAGCGGATCCCGTAGTCGGCGCGGTCGATCTTGAGCTGCGGCTCGCGCTCGACGACGCGCAGCCGCACTTCGCTGCCGTCCTGCAGCACCAGGCGCACCGGCTCGCCGCTGTCGTCACCGGCGTCTTCGGGCCGCAGCGCGTTCCACATCGCGCGCGCGCCGCGCCAGGCGCTGACGAAACCCTGCAGCTGATCGGCGCCGGCGTCGGCGTGTCCGTCGGCGGTCCAGCTGCCGTCCGCGGCGCGTTGCACGACCAGGCCCGGCACTTCGATGCGCTGCAGCTGCGCCGCGGCCGGCAGCAGCTCCTTGGCGACGAGGTCGCTGTAATCGGCGTCGAGCGCCGCGCTCGGCGGGTCTGCGATCAGCCGCACTTCGTCGCCGACCCGGACGTAGCGGCGGAACTCGATCGGCTCGGTGTCGCCGAAGCCCAGCGTCACGTCGTTGAGCGTGATCGTGTAGGCCGGCGGGTCCAGCTTGAGTTCGGCGAGCTGCACTTCGGCCAGCGGCAGACTGCGCTGCACCTCGAGGTCGGCGAGCCCGGTGAGGCTGCTGAGCTCGAAGGCATCGACCGGCGCGTCGACCGGTGCCGTCAGCCGCCAGTCGTCGCCGCGCTTTTCGAGACGGATCACCGGCCGGTCCGGATGCGCGATTTCGATCGTGTGCAGCGCGTCTTCGGCCAGCGGCGTCAGCGGCGGCTTCGGCTCCGGCTGCTCGCGGCTGAGCCAGAGCGCGGTGCCGAGCGCGACCGCGGCGAGCGCGAGCGCGACGTTGAGCTGCGTACGCTTCATCGCGATCCTCCCTACTTGCGCCGGCGGACCGCCCAGCGCGCGACGCCGAAGCCGAGCAGGCCCAGCGGCAGCAGCAGCACGAACACGCCGGCGACCGTCATCATCGCCCAGCCCGGCAGGTACAGCATCGTGTCCGGCGCCTTCTTGACGTCGATGTTGAGCTGCGCGTCGCGGCTGGCGAGCCACTGCGCCATATTCAGCCCGAGCTGCTGGTTGCCGAGCTCGCCGATGTAGGCGTCGGAGAGAAAGTCGGCGTCGCCGACGAGGACGATGCGCTGCGGGCGCGCGGCCGCTGCGTCCGCGCCGTCTTCGCCGTCCGCCGCGTCGTCGTTCTGGGCCTCGCCGGGCGCCTCCGCGGGCTTGTAGTCCCGCGTCAGCGTCATGCCGATCGTCAGCGGCCCGCGAATATCCTGCTCATCGAGCGCGACGCGGCCTGATTCGATGTCGCCGGTTTCCAGCCATGCCGCTTCGGAGCTCTGCAGCATCGGCTGCGCGCGCCAGCCTGCGTCGCTGGCGCTGCGCAGCGAGCGCGCGAGCGGGAACAGCGTCACCAGGTCCAGGCCCTGCGTCACCGGGTTCGGCGGATAGCCGATTGCGGCGAAAAAGCCGGGATGGCCGGTGCCCAGAATCTGGTACTCCGGCAGGATCACGTAGCCGTTTTCCCACTCGATGCCCAGCTCCTGCGCCAGCGGTTCCAGGCCGGCCGGAACATCGGGATCGCTCAGCCACAGCAGATTGCCGCCGTTTTCGACGTACTCGCGGATCAGCGCCACCTCGCCTTCGAGGAGCTGCGCGCGCGGCGCGGCGACGACGAGCGCGCTGGTGTTGTCGGGAATGCTCGGCGTCTCGACCAGATTGAGTGCCTGCACCTTGAGGCCCTTGTCGCGCAGCGCCTGCGCGTAGCGCGCGTAGCTCTCCGGCCCCTGGCCGTTGATCGAGCGCTCGCCGTGGCCTTCGAGGAAGACGATGTACTGCTCGCCGGAGTACGCGAGCCGCTGCAGCGCCGTCGTGATCGCCTGCTCGGTCGTCGCGCGCAGGTTCTCGCGGCGACCCTGGTATTCGACGACGACTTCGCCGACGAAGTTGATGTTGAAGTCGCGCACCTTCTGCGGCGACGCGCTGGGGTCGATGAACTCGACGACGATGTCGTCCTTCACGCGCCGGTACTTGCCGAGGTCCTCCTCGACCGCGCGCCGCGATTCCGCGCCGCTGGGCGCGAACACATGGAAGGTGATCGGATCGGACATCGATTCAAGCTGCTGCACGCTGGCGTCGGTCAGCGTGTTGCGCTTGTTCGCGGTCCAGTCGAGCTCGGCCTTGAAGCGCACCGAGAGGAAGCCGAGCAGGACGATGACGGCGACGACGAGCGCGCCGTTGATCAGCTGCTGGATGAGCGTCTGCTTCTTGGTCATGTCACGGTTCCGATCAGTTGCGTTCCATGTCCAGGCGCAGCACCGTCAGCCACAGGAACAAGCCGGAGAACAGCAGGTAATAGATCGCATCGGCGGTATCGAAAACACCGCGCCGCAGGCTTTCGAAATGGTCGATCAGCGACAGATAGCCGAACAGCTCCTTGAACGGGATGCTGTCGTTGTAGGCGAGGATGTTGATCAGCCAGACGACCAGCAGCAGGCCGAAGCTGCCGACGGCGGCGATCGTCGGCTCGCGCGTCAGCGACGACACGAACAGCCCCGCTGCGCCGAAGGCCATCATCAGCAGGAACAGGCCGAGCAGCCCGGCGGCGAGCCGGCCCCAGTCGAGATCGGTCGACCAGTGCAGCGCCAGCGGCATCAGCGCCAGCAGCAGCACGATCACGGCGATGAAGCCGAGCAGGCCGAGAAACTTGCCGAGCACGATCTCGGTCAGCGAGACCGGTGCGGAAAACAGCAGCGTGATGCTGTTGGCCTTGCGCTCCTCGGACAGCAGCCGCATCGTCATCAGCGGCATGATCAGCAGCAGCAGGATCGTCGCGAAGCCGTACAGCGAGCCGCCGATGTAATCGGACACGCCGAACTCGTCGCCGGTCATGCCCGCGTTCGCGGCGTATTCGGCCAGCAGGTTGATGAAGACGAAGCCGAGGATGAACTGCACGATGGCCAGTACGGCCCAGGCCAGCGGCGAGAGGAAGATGCGGCGCAGCTCACAGCGCGCGATGTTGAATACCTTGCTCATGCGGCCCGCGCCTCCTCGCCGGAGGTCAGTTCGACGAAGATCTCCTCGAGCGTTTGCGTGTGCGTCGTCAGCTCGTACAGACCCCAGTCCTGGCTCGCCGCGGCCTGCGCGAGCGCTTCGCGCGGATCGGCGCCGCCGGCGGCATCGATGCGGAAGCGGCCGTCGCCCAGCGGCGCGGCTCTGGCGACGCCGGGCACCGCGCCGAGCACGGCGGGCTCGGGCGGACGGCGCAGGCCGACCGTGATCGCGCCCATGCGGCCGACGCGGGTCGCTTCGAGCGACTCGTTGTAGACGACCCGGCCGCGCGCGATGATCATCACGCGACCGCAGACGGCCTGGATCTCGGGCAGGATGTGGCTCGACAGGATGACGCTGTGGTTGGCGCCGAGATCCTTGATCAGCTTGCGGATTTCGCGGATCTGGATCGGGTCGAGGCCGACCGTCGGCTCGTCGAGAATCACCACCGGCGGGCGGTGGATGATCGCCTGGGCGATGCCGACACGCTGCTGATAGCCCTTCGACAGATTGCCGACGAGGCGATGGCCGACATCGGACAGCCCGCAGTCGCGCTTCGCCGAGGCCACCGCGCCGGCGCGCGCCGCCTTGGCGATGCCGTGCAGGCTTGCGCAGTAGCTCAGATACTCGTCGACGGTGAGCTCGGGATAGACCGGCGGCTGCTCCGGCAGGTAGCCCAGGTACTGCTTGGCGCGCTTGGGTTCGTCGTGCATCGACTGGCCCTTGATGAAGATCTCGCCGCTGCTGGGCGCGAGATTGCCGGTGAGCATCTTCATCGTCGTCGACTTGCCGGCGCCGTTGGGGCCGAGCAGGCCGAGGATCTCGCCCTTGCGCAGCGTCAGGTGAAGGTCGTCGACGGCGATAGTCGGCCCGTAACGGCGCGTCAGCGCGCGCGCCTCGATCAGCACTTCGTTATCCATGCCCCTGATTCGATTTGTGGTGGGAACGGCGCAGCCTCTGACTGCAGCCGCGCCGCGGAGTTCCGGTGCGCCGCGATTGTAAGGGCGGCGACCGCAGGTTCAAGCCCGCGGCCTTCGGATCGGCCGCTTTTGGCTTCAGTAGATCCGCGGCTCGCCCTCCGGGCGGCGGCGGAAGCGCTTGTAGCCCCACCAGTACTGCTCGGGACAGTCGCGCGCGCAGCGCTCGAGACCGGCGTTCATCGCCGCGACCGAGGTGCCCAGATCCTCGCTGTAGATCTCCGGCGGCGCGGCGAACCAGTGCGCGATGAAGCCGCGGCCCCAGGGCAGACGCTCGCCGTAGAAGAAAACCACCGGCGTTCCGCTCCGCCGCAGCAGCTTGGCGACCAGCGTCGGCGTATGCGCCGCGACGCCGAAGAATGGCGCGAACACGCCGCGCCCCGGCGGCGGGTCTTGGTCCGGCATGAAATAGACCGTCTCCCGGCGCCGCAGCGCCTCGATCACGCCGCGGCCGACACCGCCTTCGGCCGCGAGCATCTTGCCGCCGAAGCGGCAGCGCCCCTGTAGCGACAATGCGTCGATGGCGCCGCCTTGCGGCTTGTACAGGCCGGTGGTCGGATAGCGCTTCGAGAACGGAATCGCGCAGGCTTCCCAGTTGCCCTGATGCAGCGTCAGCAGGAGCACGCCCTTGCCCTGCGCGAGCGCTTCGTCGATGACTTCGCCGCCGCGCCATTCCTTCACCAGCCCCAGCACCCGGCGTTCCGGCGCCAGCCAGACCACCGGCATTTCGAGGATCGTCTTGAGCTCGTGGCACAGCGAGCGCCGCACCAGCCGGTGCCGCTCGGCGGCCGTCAGCTGCGGCAGGCACAGCCCGATGTTGCGGTAAGCGGCACGGCGCCGGCCGTTCGGAAACAGCCACAACAGCCAGCCGATCAGATTGCCCAGGCCCTGCAGGATCGGCAGCGGCACATGGGCGAGGACATGGAACAATGCGCGCATGGCGCGGCATTGTATCCGCCGCTACCCAGAGCCCCGTGGGCCTGCTTTGAAAGCCGGGTCCACGGACGAAGCACCGGTTCCCATCCAGGAGCAAACCCGCACGATGATTGGCCTGCTGCAGCGCGTCACCCGGGCGTCGGTGAGCATCGCCGGCACGACCACGGCCTCGATCGGACCGGGTCTGCTCGTCCTCGTCGGCGTGCGGCCCGACGACGGTCCGGCGCAGGCGCAGCGGCTGCTCGAGCGCCTGCTCGGCTATCGGGTGTTCCCCGACGCCAGCGGACGCATGAACCTCGCGCTGCGCGACACCGGCGGCGCTCTGCTGCTGGTGCCGCAGTTCACGCTCGCCGCCGATACCGGCAAGGGCACGCGCGCCGGATTCTCCACGGCCGCGGCGCCGGCGCAGGCGCGGCAACTGTTCGAATACCTCGTCGCAGAAGCACAGCGGGCGTGGACCCCGGTCGCCAGCGGCAGCTTCGGCGCCGACATGCAGGTGGCGCTGGTCAACGACGGCCCGGTGACCTTCTGGATCGAGGCGCGCTGATGTTCACCCTGTCTTCCGGGATGGCGACGCAGTCCCCTAAGCTTAGCTAGGATCCGCGCTCGACCGGGCAGGCCCGGAGGCCTGACGAGGCATTATCAAGCAAGAGGGCGCCGGAGGATGTTCAAATTCCCGGTACTCAGGAGTACCATAGCCGCCCCTTCGCGCCAGCCCGGGCCCCGATGGCCGAACGCACCGCAAGCGTCGAACGCAGCACCCGAGAAACCCAGATTCGCGTCAGCCTGAGCCTCGACGGCTCGGGCGCGTCGCGTTTCGACACCGGCATTCCGTTTCTCGAGCACATGCTCGAGCAGGTCGCGCGCCACGGGCTGATCGACCTCGACATCCAGGCCAGCGGCGACCGCCATATCGACGATCACCACACCGTCGAGGACATCGGCATCACGCTGGGGATGGCGCTGGACAAGGCGCTCGGCGAGAAGAAGGGCATCGCCCGCTACGGGCATGGCTATGTGCCGCTCGACGAGGCGCTGTCGCGCGTCGTGATCGACCTGTCGGGCCGGCCGGGGCTCGAATACTTCGTGGAGTTTCCGCGCGCGCGCATCGGCGACTTCGACGTCGACCTGTTCCGCGAGTTCTTCCAGGGCTTCGCCAACCACGCGCGCGCGACGCTGCACATCGACAACCTGCGCGGCCGCAACGCGCACCACATCGTCGAGACGGTGTTCAAGGCCTTCGGCCGCGCGCTGCGCATGGCCGTCGCGCAGGACGCGCGCCTGGGCAACGTCACGCCATCGACCAAGGGCAGCCTGTAGCCGCGCATGCAGCGGCGGGGCCGCCGCAGTCCGGGCATTTCTTCCATGGCAGCAGCAATCGGCGTCATCGACTACGGCATGGGCAACCTGCACTCGCTCGGCAAGGCGCTGGAGCGCGTCGGCGCGTCGAGCCGGGTGGTCATCAGCTACGACCCCGAGGAGCTGAAGGCCTGCGATCGCCTGGTGCTGCCCGGTGTCGGCGGCGTGCGCGAGTGCATGAAGGAGCTCCGCCGCCTGGAGCTCAACGAGCTGGTCGTCGAGGCCGCGCGCAGCAAGCCGATGCTCGGTATCTGCCTGGGCATGCAGGTGATGCTGGAATGGAGCGACGAGAACGACGGCGTGCCCGCGCTCGGGCTGTTTCCGGGCAAGGTCGTGCGCTTTCCGGATCCGGCGAAAGACGCCGCGGTGCGCCTCAAGGTGCCGCACATGGGCTGGAACCGCGTGCGGCAGACGCGCGCGCACCCGCTGTGGGCGGGTGTCCCCGACGACGGCTGGTTTTACTTCGTGCACAGCTTCCATGCGCAGCCGGCGAACGCCGCGCACGTGCTCGGCACCGCGGAATACGGCCACGAGTTCGCGGCGGCGATCGCGCGCGACAACATCGCCGCGTTCCAGTTCCACCCGGAGAAATCGCAGGGGCTCGGCATGACGCTGCTGGCGAACTTCATGCAGTGGAGCCCGTAGCCGTCCTGCGGCGGCGCTCTTGCCAGCGGCCGAGGTTTTCGGCACAGTTCAGGTCAACGTCAGGAATCGAAAGCCCCACCGCACACATCAACGGGCCGTTGCACGCACCGACACGTTTCCCAACCTGACATCTCCTGCAGCCGATGCTGTTGATACCCGCGATCGATCTGAAGGGCGGCAAGTGCGTGCGCCTGCGCCAGGGCCGGATGGACGACGTGACCGTCTTCTCCGACGATCCCCTCACCGTGGCTAGGCGCTGGGCGGATGCCGGCGCCGAGCGGCTGCACATCGTCGACCTCGACGGCGCGACCAAGGGCGTGCCGGTCAACATCGGCGTCGTCGAGGAGATCACGGCGACGGTCGAGGTGCCGGTCCAGGTCGGCGGCGGCATCCGCGACGAGGAGACCGTGCAGCGCTACCTCAACGCCGGCGTGCAGTACGTGATCATCGGCACCAAGGCGGTCAACGCGCCGCACTTCCTGCACGATCTGTGCCTCGAGTTTCCGCGGCACATCATCGTCAGCCTCGACGCCAAGGACGGCCGCGTCGCGCTCAACGGCTGGGCCAAGCTGACCGGCCACGACGTCATCGAAACCGCGCTGCACTGCGAGCGCGACGGCGTCGAAGCGATCATCTACACCGACATCGCCAAGGACGGCATGATGCAGGGCTTCAACGTCGATTCCACGCGCAGTCTCGCGCGCGCGCTGAAGACGCCGGTGCTGGCGTCCGGCGGCGTCAGCTCGCTCGACGACATCCGCCGGCTCAAGGAGCTCGAAGGCGACGGCGTCTGCGGCGCGGTCATCGGTCGCGCGCTCTACGAGGGTAGCCTGGACTTCAAGGAAGCGGTGAAGATCGCGCAATCGTAAATCCCGGCAGACGGGAGCGGGGAGACGGCAGACACAGCCCGGCCCGCTTCTCCGTCTCCCCTCTCCCGTCTCCCGTCCCCCCTCCCGTGCTCGCCAAACGCATCATCCCCTGCCTCGACATCGACCGCGGCCGCGTCGTCAAGGGCGTCCGCTTCGAGGACGTGCGCGACGCCGGTGATCCGGTGGAAGTCGCGCGCAAATACGACGCACAGGGCGCCGACGAGCTGGTGTTCCTCGACATCACCGCGAGTCACGAGGACCGGCCGATCCTGTTCCAGACCGTCGAGCAGGTCGCGCGCGAGATCTATATCCCGCTGACCGTCGGCGGCGGCGTGCGCAGCTGCGCCGACGTGCGCGCGCTGCTCTCCGCGGGCGCCGACAAGGTCAGCATCAACACGGCCGCTGTCGAGGATCCCGCCTTCGTCACCGAGGCCGGCGGGCGCTACGGCGTGCAGTGCATCGTCGTCGCCATCGACGCCAAGCGCGTCGTGCCGAAGAAGTTGCCGCTGGCGCGCAAGACCGCGAAGGAGGAGCCACTGCGCTGGGAGGTGTTCACGCACGGCGGTCGCCGCCCGACCGGCCTCGATGCCATCGAATGGGCGGTCAACATGGTCGAGCACGGCGCCGGTGAGCTGCTGATCACGAGCATGGACCGTGACGGCACCAAGGCCGGCTACGATCTGGAGCTGCTGCGCGCAATCTCGGACGCCGTCAGCGTGCCGGTCATCGCGTCCGGTGGCGTCGGCACGCTCGAGCATTTGCGCGAGGGCCTGACCGCCGGCGGCGCGGATGCCGTGCTTGCCGCCAGCATCTTTCACCAGGGCACGTACACGGTGGGCGAAGCCAAGCGCTATCTGGCGGACAAGGGCGTGCGCGTGCGCCTGTAGACGGCGCTGCGCCCGCCCGCGCAGGCCCGCGTGCAGGCGTAAACTGTCCCACAACCGCAATCTCCGGATGCGATCCTTGTCCGCTCCCACCGACATTCTCGGCGACCTGTGCCGCGTTCTCGAAACCCGCAAGACCGCGGAGCCGGGGGCGTCGTACGTTGCCGCGCTGTATGCGAAGGGAACGGACGCGATCCTCAAGAAGATCGGCGAGGAAGCCGCTGAAACGCTGATCGCGGCGAAGAACCCGGACGATGCGCAGCTGATTCACGAGCTCGCGGATCTGTGGTTTCACACGCTGGTGCTGATGGCACAGCGCGGCTTGCCGCTGGAGCGCCTCACCGGCGAGCTGGCGCGCCGCTTCGGCACCTCGGGTCACGCCGAAAAGGCGGCCCGCACGAAAGACGAAACGAGGTAAATCTTATGGGTACCCTGAGCATCTGGCATTGGCTGATCGTGCTGCTGGTCGTGCTGCTGATCTTCGGTACGAAGAAGCTGCGCAACCTCGGCGGCGACCTCGGCGGTGCGATCAAGAACTTCAAGCAGTCGATGAAGGAAGGCGAAGCGGAGGCGGACAAAGTTTCCGAGCAGCTCGCCTCGACCGAGCCGCGCAAGGACGACGCGCAGGTCAAGCCCGACAACCAGAAGGTCTGAAGCCCCGCCCCCCGGCCCTTGCCGGATCGCGCCCGCGCCATGTTCGACATCAGCTTCACCGAGCTGCTGCTGTGCTTCGTCGTCGCGCTGATCGTGCTCGGCCCCGAGCGGCTGCCCAAGGTGGCGCGCACGGTCGGTCGCTGGACCGGTCAGGCGCGCGGCTATCTGCGCAACCTCACCAGCGAACTCGACCGCGAGGCGCGCTTCGCCGAGCTGAAGAAGCAGCTGGAGGAAGCCAACAGGGCGATGCGCGAGCAGAGCCGCGTCGTCGAGGACAGTGTCAGGAAGACCGTTTCCGACGCCGGCAAGGATCTGCCGCCCAAACCCTGATATGGCCGATCCGGACCCCGAGAAGAACGAGCAGCCGCTGATCGCGCATCTGCTGGAGCTGCGCGATCGCCTGCTGAAGATGATCCTGGGCGTGATCGTCGTGGCCGCGCCCCTGCTGTTCTTCGCCAAGGATCTGTACGCCTGGCTCGCGCAGCCGCTACTGAGCCTGATGCCCGAAGGCACTTCGATGATCGCGACCGAGGTCGCCTCCCCGTTCTTCACCCCGGTCAAGCTCGCCGCGCTCGTCGCGCTCATCATCGCGATGCCGTGGGTGCTGTACCAGGCCTGGGCCTTTGTCGCACCGGGCCTGTACAAGAGCGAGAAGCGTCTGGTCGTGCCGCTGATGGTGTCGAGCTCGCTGCTGTTCTATGTCGGCATCGCGTTCGCCTACTTCCTGGTGCTGCCGACGGTATTCGGTTTCATCATCAGCGTCGCGCCGGAAGGCGTCTCGGTGATGACCGACATCAGCAAGTATCTCGATTTCGTCATCGCGATCTTCCTCGCGTTCGGACTGTCGTTCGAGACGCCGGTCGCGCTCGTGCTGCTGGTCAAGACCGGCTTCGTCACGCCGGCGAAGCTGGCTGCGATCCGCTCGTACGTCTTCGTGGGCGCCTTCGTCGTCGGCGCGATCTTCACGCCGCCCGACATCGTCTCGCAGTTCATGCTGGCGATCCCGGTCTACCTGCTCTACGAGCTGGGCATCGTCGCCGCGCGCCTGCTCGTCCCCGAGAGCCGCGAAGTCGAGCAGCAGGAAAGCAGCGGCGCAGGCTGATGCCGGCGATCGGCCTGCTGCCCCGGACTGCGATCGCCGGCGCGCTGCTGGCGCTTTGCGGCTGTGCCGCGCTAGCGCCGGCGCCGCAGGCCGCGACCGCGCAATGCCGCAGCTACTTCGAGCAGCTCGACGCGCGCGTCGCGCAGGCCGGGGCGCACGACGGCCGCCGCCGGCGCGTGCCCGGCTATCCCTATCTGCGCGTCGACCGCTTCCTCGCATCGTTCGCCGGCGAAGTCGATGCCGACGCCGCCTTCGCCGCCTGGCTGCGACAGCTGCGCGCAACCGATCGCGACGCGCGCGCCGCCGAGCTGCGCCAGCTCGGCGAGGTCGAGCTGCAGGCCGAGCTTGCACGCGCCGACCGCTGCGGCGAGACGCTCGCGGCGCTGGAACTCGCCACGCCGCAGCAGCGCGCACACCTGCGCGCCCGGGCGCGCGTCGGCGACGACTACTCACTGGTGGCGCGCACGCTCGGCCTCTATCCGTTCGCCGTGCCGTTCCTCAAGCTCGGCATCTCCGACTACCACGAGGAGGTGCGCGACGACTACGCAGCGCCGCTGGACGCGCTCGACAGCCCCGGTCCGCTCGTCGTCTGGACCGCGGACATCGAAGCGACCGAAGCCGGCGACGCGGCGCCCCCCGGCGCGCTCGCCGATGCACCGCGCGACGCGCTGGGCATCCCGCAGCTCGACGCCGTGCAGTGGCAAGGACTCGCCGCGCGCCATGCGCCGGTCTGGTGGATCGAGACCGGCGGTGACTACGATCTGCCCGGCGTCCCGGCATGGCACAGCGACGGTACGCCGACGGCCGATCCCGCGCGGCCGGTGACGTACTTCCTGCCGCAGTACACGCGCTTTGGCAGACAGGTGCTGCCGGCGCTGGTCTACTTCGTCTGGTTCTCCGAGCGGCCGCCGCAGAAGTCCTTCGATCCGTATGCCGGCGCGCTCGACGGCGTCGTCTGGCGCGTCGTGCTCGACCCTCAGGGCCGGCCGCTGGTCTACGATACGATCCATCCCTGCGGCTGCTATCGCTACAGCTTCCCGGTGCAGCCGCTCGAGCGCGTTGCGCACGGCGGTTTCTGGCAGGAGCCGGTGCTGCTGCCGCAGGCCGATGTGCCCGCCGGCCGGCCGGCGCTGCGCATCCAGTCGCAGACCCACTACCTGCGCCGCGTCGTCGCGGCTGATGGCGCGGCCGGCGAGCGCCGGCGCTACTCGCTGCGCCCGTACGAGAGCTTGCTGAGCCTGCCCGACGGACGCGGCGGCACGCGCAGCCTGTTCGCCGCCGACGGCCTCGTCGACGGCAGCGAGCGCGCCGAGCGCTGGTGGCTGTGGGTCAGCGGCGTGTACGAGCCCGGCGCGATGCGCCAGTGGGGCCGGCACGCGACGGCTTTCGTCGGCCGCAGCCACTTCGACGACGCGCGCTTCCTCGAGCAGAGCTTCGCCTTACCGGACTGGGCGCGGTAAGCGTCATTCCCAGCCGCCTTCGCCTAAGATGCGCGCCTTGCCCCGGGGGAATTGCATGTACGCACTCAAGGACAAGGTCGCCGTCGTCACCGGCGCGGGCTCCGGCATCGGCCGTGCGCTCGCGGTCGAGCTGGCGTGCAAAGGCTGCCGGCTGGCGCTCGCCGATGTCGACGAAGCCGCACTCGCCGAAACCGCCGCAATGCTGCCGCCGGCGCCCTACACCGAGCAACTCGACGTGGCCGACCGCGACGCGGTGCATCGGTTTGCCGCGAACGTGAAGCATACCTACGGCAGCGCACACGTCGTCATCAACAACGCCGGCGTCGCGCTGTCGCAGACGATCGAGAACATGAGCTACGAGGACCTGGAGTGGCTCATGAACATCAACTTCTGGGGCGTGGTCCACGGCACCAAGGCCTTCCTGCCGATCCTGCGCGCGCAGGACGATGGTGCGATCGTCAATCTGTCGAGCATCTTCGGGATCATCGCGATCCCGACGCAGGGCGCGTATCACGCCGCGAAGTTCGCGGTGCGCGGTTTCACCGAGACGCTGCGCCAGGAGCTCGCCGGCAGCGGCGTGTTCGCGATGACCGTGCATCCGGGCGGCATCAAGACCAACATCGTGCGCAACGCCCGAATCTACGTCGACACCGAAGGCAACACCGACAAAAGCGTCGTGGTCGAGCAGTTCGACAAGATCGCCCGCACCAGCGCCGCGGATGCGGCGCGTGCGATCGTCGACGGCATCGAGCGGCGCAGGCCGCGCTTGCTGATCGGCGCCGACGCGAAGCTGCTGGAGCGCATCCAGCGGCTGGCGCCGGAGCGCTATCCGGCGATCGTCGGCGGCATGCTCAAACTGCTGCGCTGAGCCGCCGCGGTCGGCGCGGGTCTCCGGCTTGCTGCGGCCTGGGTATGGAGCTCGGACTGATTTCCGATACGCACGGCCTGCTGCGGCCCGAGGCGCTCGCGGCGCTGCGCGGCAGTGCGCTGATTCTGCACGCCGGCGATATCGGCGCACCGGAGCTGCTGCGCGAGCTCGAGGCTTTCGCCCCGGTGGTTGCGGTGCGCGGCAACAACGATGCGGCGGCTTGGGCGGCGCAGCTGCCCGAGCGCACGATCGTCGACGCCGGCGGCCTGCGCCTTCTGCTGCTGCATGATCGCGCAAGGCTGGAGCCGGAAGCGGCCGCGGGCGTGCACGCGATCATTAGCGGTCACTCACATCGACCGTCGATCGAAGAGCGCCACGGCGTGCTCTTCATCAATCCGGGCAGTGCGGGTCCGCGGCGCTTTCGTCTGCCGGTCGCGCTCGCGCGCGCGCGCATCCGCGCCGGCCGCATCGAGGCCCGCATCGTCAATCTGTCCTGAACCCGCCCCTTGCGCGGCGACACTAAACTGACGACTCCCCTGTCGCTTGGGCCGAACGTCATGGACACCGACCGCATCCAGCGCTTCGTCGAGACACTGTGGGACGACGAGATCGTCGCGCAGCTGACCGAGTACATCCGCATCCCGAACAAGTCGCCGCTGTTCGACCCGCAGTGGCAGGCGCACGGCTACATGGACGATGCGGTGTGGCTGATGGAGCAATGGGCGCGGAGCAAGCTCGGCGCTCTGCCGGGCGCGACGCTGGAGGTTCTGCGGCTGGAGAACCGCACGCCGCTGATCTTCATCGACGTGCCGGCGGCATACGGCGGCTGCGACGACGATTGCGTGCTGCTGTACGGCCATCTCGACAAGCAGCCGGAGATGAGCGGCTGGGCCGAGGGCCTCGGGCCGTGGACGCCGGTGCGCAAGGGCGACCGGCTCTATGGACGCGGCGGCGCCGACGACGGCTACGCGATCTTCGGCGCACTCGCGGCCTTACTGGCGCTGCGCGAGCAGCAGCTGCCGCAGGCGCGCTGCGTGATCCTCATCGAAGCCTGCGAGGAGTCGGGCAGCTACGATCTGCCGTTCTATTTCGAGCACCTGGCGCCGCGCCTGGGCACGCCGTCGCTGGTCGTCGCGCTCGATTCCGGCTGCGGCAATTACGAGCAGCTGTGGCTGACGACGAGCCTGCGCGGCATGGCCGCGGGCAATCTGCGCGTCGACGTACTCACCGAAGGCGTGCACTCCGGCGACGCCTCCGGCATCGTGCCGTCGAGCTTCCGCATCGTCCGCGAGCTGCTGTCACGGCTCGAAGACAGCGGCAACGGCGAGATCCGGCCCGACGAGTTCTACGTCGAGATTCCGCCGCAGCGCATCGAGCAGGCGCAGCTCGCCGCGCAGACGCTGGGCAGCGAGGTCTACGCCAAGTTTCCGTTCGTCGACGGCATGCAGCCGGCGAACGCGGATCTCACCGAGCTGATCCTCAACCGCACCTGGCGCCCGCAATTGTCCGTCACCGGTGCCGACGGTCTGCCGCCGCTTGGCAGCGCCGGCAACGTGCTGCGCCCGTTCACGACGCTGAAGCTGTCGCTGCGCCTGCCGCCGACGCTCGACGGCAACGCGGCGTCGCAGGCGCTCAAGCGCCTGCTGGAAGCCGATCCGCCTTACGGCGCGAAAGTCTCGCTGGAGCTGGAGAAGTCGACCACCGGCTGGAACGCACCGACGCTGGCGACCTGGCTGGAGCAGGCGGTCGACAGTGCGTCGCGCCGCTACTTCGGCATGCCGCCGGTATACATGGGCGAAGGTGGCACGATCCCCTTCATGGGCATGCTCGGCGAGAAATTTCCGGACGCGCAGTTCCTGATCACCGGCGTGCTCGGCCCGCACTCCAACGCCCATGGCCCCAACGAGTTCCTGCACATCCCGATGGGCAAGCGCGTGAGCATGGTCGTCGCCGACGTCATCGCCCAGCACGCGCGCGCTGCGCGCTGAGCGGCGCAGCTCGCGGTCGCGGTGGCGCTGGCGACCGCGTGCGCTTCACGTCCGGGACTGCGCAGCGGCGCGCGGCGCAGCGGTGGCTGAGAACCGCGGCTGCCGCCTCCAGCGCACACGCAAAATCCGACAAGCCTTACATCAAACCGCCACACTCGAAGGATACGGTTTACCGCGGGACGGAATCTGCGCAAAGGGGGGGAGTAGGATGGCGAATCGCAGTCGCTGCCATTTCGCTCTGATCGGCATCTGGGCGCTAGCGCCCATTGTTACAGCCGCTGAGCCACTCTCTTCTCCGCAGCTTTCACGATCTTCGCTGCCGCTCCATATACATGCGAGCGGCTTTAGAGCGGACTTGCGGACTGGCGAGCTGGTCCAGGCGATTACGGTTACGAATCTCGGATCTGCCGCAATTGACGACGATCTGGCCCTCGTACTCGACGGGCTTCCGGAGGACGTCCAGCTGCTCGATTCCTCGACCGTCGCAGGCGCTCGTGCCAAATCGATGAGGCTGGCGGAACGCGGCGGCGCTCTCCGCCTGGAGCCCGGTGGTCAAGCGACGGTCATCGTCAGGTTCCTGTCTCGAACCAAGGCCCCGATCGGGTATCGGCCGCGAGTCGTGAGAGCAAACGCACAGGAGTAGGCGGCGGCGTCCGTCGGTCGATCCGGATCTGCGCCGATATCGACAAGGGAGGCGACGATGAACAATGCGGTGCGGCGATGCGTGACGCTTGCGATTGGACTGCTCGTTCTCACCGGCTGCCAATCCGACACGAAGAGCTCGCCAGGCGCTGTTGCTTCCGCGCCTCACGTCGTTCGGCCGGTGCACCGGGCGGACGAGGTCCTTGTCAAGCTCAGGCCGGGCTTGGCAGCTGCGAAGGCGGGAATCGTCACCTTGGGCAAGCGGGCGGTCTCGGTCCGCCGACTGGCTCCAGAGGGCGGTCATCTCCGCGGCCATCTGGACAGGTGGATGCGCGTTGCACTGCCGCCCGGCATGGACGTGAAGACCGCCTTGGCGCAATTGCTGCTCGATCCGGACGTCGAGCGCGTGGAGCCGAACTACCTGGTCCACACCACGGCCGTGCCGAGCGATCCGTCGTTCTCGCTGCAATGGGGGCTGCGTAATACAGGCGCCAATGGAGGTGCTCCCGGCGCCGACATAGATGCCGTCCCCGCGTGGGACCTGCAGACCGGATCTGCCTCGGTTGTCATTGCCGTGATCGATACGGGTGTTGACATCGTTCACCCGGATTTGGCGGACAACATCTGGATCAATCCCGGCGAAATTGCGGACAACGGAATCGACGACGACGGTAACGGTTATGCCGACGACGTACACGGCTATGACTTTCTGGCAGAGACGGGAGACGTATCCGATACGAACGGCCACGGGACGAATGTCGCCAGCATAGCTGCCGCCGTTGGCAACAACGGCGTCGGCGTCGCCGGTGTCGCGTGGGGCGCGCGGATCATGCCCTTGAAGTTCGCCGATCAAAACGGCGCAGGAGACATCGCCGACGCGGTCCGCGCGATCGCCTACGCGGTCGAAAACGGAGCTCGGATCATCAATGCCAGCTGGGGCGGATATGGAGAGTCCGAGGCGCTCCGTGACGCGGCGGCGGCTGCTACGGCGGCAGGCGCGCTGGTCGTCGCTGGCGCTGGCAACGATGGCAGCGACAACGACGTGACGCCGTTCTACCCGGCAAGCTTCGAGGACGTCATCTCGGTGGCGGCTACGACGCCGCTGGATGCGAAGGCTGCCTTCTCCAACTTCGGCCGCAACTCGGTGGATCTCGGTGCCCCCGGAGAAGACATCTTCGGTGCCTTTCCGGAAGGACGGTACGCATATTTCAGCGGCACATCGATGGCCGCGCCGCATGTCAGCGGCGCGGCGGCGCTGCTCCTCGCACAACTGCCAGATCTGACGGTAAGCGGTTTGAAGGCCCTTCTGCTCGACCGCGCCGAGCAAACGGTTGCCATGCGTGGCGTGACGGGCACCAGCGCGCGCTTGAATGCAGCGAACGCGCTCGACTGCGACGAGAACACGGTTGTCATGGGCGTCCGCACACCCGCCGACGCGTTCGCCGTGTTGGCCGGCGACCCTACGCTGGTGCGGGTGCAGCTGACTCGCTGCGGGCAGGCCGCGACCGGCTACCAGGCCGAGGCCACGTTCGCGAACGGCGACACCGCGCTCACCTTGTTCGATGACGGACTACATGGCGATGCGGCAGCAGACGACGGCATTTATGCAAACTACTGGGTGCCGCAGAGCATCACCCAGAACAGCAGCGTCACACTGACGGCATCATCCGCTTCAGGAGCTGACCTGACCCGGACCCTGAACGGGCACGTGCGGCAGCGCGTGCGCTACCAGCATCAGGAAGTCCCCTACGATTGGATCGACACGTCCGCAGGGACAACGTACACGCTGGGTGATGATGACAGCATCACGGTTCCGATCGGCTTCACCTTCGACTTTTACGGTCTGCCGCGCGACACGCTGAACATCAGTGCCAATGGCTTGCTGACCTTCGGCGCGCCGGAGGGGACGGCAGGTAACGGGCGGCTGCCCGATCCAGCATTTCCCAACGATGTCATCGCGGTTCTGTGGGACGACCTCGATCCCACAACCGGCAGCGTGTCGGTTCTGGTTCAAGGGACGTCGCCGTCACGCGCGTTCACAGTCTCCTGGATGAACGTTTCACGGCTCGGCGCAGCCGGCACAGTGAGTTTTCAAGCCACGCTGTACGAAGGTTCCAACGACATCGTTCTGGCTTGGCAGAACGTCGTCTTCGGCAGCGCGGAATACGACTACGGCGGCAATGCCGTCGTCGGCGTCGAGGATCCGGACGGCCTGGACGCGACCGTGTTCGTCTACCGGCAGCGCCTGCTGGAGGACGCGAGCGCGCGCCGCTTCTACGTCGTGCCGGCCGAACCCGAACTGGCCTATCGCGTCACGGTGACCACCTCGCCGATCCGGGCCGGCGGTGGAAAGCTCGTGGCCAGTGTCGTCGACGGCGATGGCGCCAATAACAACTACTTCAACATTCTCGAGTTCACCAGCGACGGCGACGTGATTCTGAATCCGGCGCTCACCGGAGACGCCTCCGGTTCGTTCCTGCCCGGGCCGGCTTATATCGGCGACGCTGCCTTCGCCAACCTCATTTCGCAGGCGGTGATCTTCGGCAATGAGCTGCGCTTCCTGTTGCGCGTCAGCCGCAACGGGCTGTTCGAGCCATTCCCGGACAGTTTCGCGCTGTATCTGCTCGACAGCGCCGACCAGCCCTATCCGACGACCGATCCGCTGGGTACGGACGCGCTGTTCGCCATCGAGATCGACCGGCCGCAGCCTTTCCCACTGGTGTTCGAGTCGGCTTACGCCTCCGCGACCGTCGAGACCGTCGGTGCGCCGACCGCACGGCCCGGTGGACCCTACGCGGGCAAAGTGGGATCGCCGGTGGTTTTCGACGGCGGCGCTTCATCCGATCCCGAGAACGATCCACTCAGCTTTGCCTGGGATTTCGGCGATGGCAACAGCGCCGGCGGCGCTACGCCGAGTCATACCTACTCGGAGCGGGGTTTGTACACGGTCTCGCTCACCGTGAGCGATGGCGCCTTGTACTCGGCGCCCGCGACAGCCCGGGTAAGCATCAGTCTGAGTCAACCGCCGATCGCCGACGCGGGCGTCGACCAGACCGTGAATCAGCTCGTACAGGTCACGCTCGACGGCGGCGGCTCCGGTGATTCTGACGGGGTCGTGGTCGGCTACGCCTGGCGACAGATCGCCGGACCCGCCGTCACCCTTCAAGGTGCAGGCTCGCAGGTAGCGACGTTCGTGTCCCCGCGCGTGGAGGTGCAGACGCGGCTTACGTTCGAGCTGACGGTGCAAGACGACGCCGGCGACAGCAACACGGATACTGTCGATGTCACGGTGCTCAAGAACAATCTCGTGCCTACCGCCGACGCGGGACCGGACCAGAGCGTTGACGAGGGCGCGGCCGTGCTGATCGACGGCAGCGGGTCCAGCGATCCGGATGGCTGGATCCAGACCTACGCCTGGCAGCAGATCGCCGGTCCCTCCACGTTCCTGACCGCGCCGAATCCGGGACAGCTCAGCTTCACCGCCCCTTCTGTTGCGGTGGATTCCGTCATGACGTTCGAGTTCACGGTGACCGACAATGAAGGTGCGAGCGCCACGGACACCGTGGATGTGGTCGTCCGCAATACCAACGACCCGATCGCCAATGCCGGTCCGGATCAAACCGTGGATGAGCGATCGAGCGTGACGCTGGACGGCACTGCTTCGGCCGATCCGGACGGGACGATCCAGGGCTACGCCTGGGAGCAGATCGGCGGTTATGTCGTCAGCGTGGCCGACGCCAACACCGCCACGCCGAGCTTTACCGCGCCTCTCGTGCCGGAGGACTCGCTGCTGCGCTTCCGGCTGACCGTGAACGACAACGACGGCCTCACCGGCAGCGATACCGTCGATGTGTTCGTCCGTAACGCCGAAGTGCCGCCAACAGCCGACGCCGGACCGGATCAGGCGGTCGACGAACGCTCGCAGGTCACGCTCACCGGAGCGGCATCCAGTGACCCGGATGGCACCATCGTCGCGTATGCCTGGACCCAAAGCGCGGGGCCGGCCGTAACGCTTAGCAGCGCGAGTTCGGCCTCGGCCACGTTCACCGCACCGGCGGTTTCAGCGGACACCAGCCTCACCTTCCTGCTGACGGTGACCGACGATGACGGCCTCACCGGCACGGACACGGTGGACGTGCTGGTGCGCAACGTCGTTGTTCCGCCGACGGCCGATGCGGGGGCGGATCAGACGGTCGATCAGGGGACGAGCGTGACTCTGAGCGGCTCCGGTTCCGCCGATCCGGATGGCTCAATTGCCGCCTACGCATGGATGCAGACGGCCGGTCCGGCGGTCACGCTCACTGGCGCGAACGCCGTGTCCGCGAGTTTTACCGCGCCGATCGTCGCAGAAGATACCGTGCTCACGTTCGAGCTGATCGTCACCGACAACGACGGCGCGACCGCTTCGGATGCGGTCGACGTTACGGTGCGCAGGGTCAATGCGCAGCCGGTTGCCGACGCAGGTCCGGATCAGATCACCGTCGAGGGACAGACGGTTCAGCTTGCCGGAAGCGGAACCGATACCGATGGCACCATCGTGCAGCATCAGTGGGCCCAGTGGGGCGGCGTCCCCGTTTCACTCACCGGCGCCGATACGCCCTCACCCGACTTCGTTGCACCGGAGGTCGCATCGACCGCGGTGCTGCGCTTCCGGCTGACCGTGACCGACAACGAGGGCGCCACTGCCGACGACTTCGTCGACATCACGGTATTCGACCGAGAGTAC
>JBFMCQ010000040.1:0-29710 GCA_040754295.1 Pseudomonadota bacterium
GAATCACGGCCCCGGGCTGCGGCGCTCTTTTTTCTTGTCACGTTGGCCATCGGGTAGCGGTGATAAGGGGCTTCTCAGATTACACGACTCGCGCGGCAGTCAAGCGCTGTTATGGACAGGATACACAATCTAACTATCATTTGATAGAATCATAGAGCAGGCCGGCGCAGAGTCAAGTCTCCCGTCGGTTTCGTCCGCCATCGGCTCGCACCTTCGCGGTGCTGAAGACTGGTCCATCAAAGTGCCAAGGAGCACGCAGCTCATGAATCTCGAACTCGCCAACAAGTCGGTCGTCGTCACCGGCGGAGGCTCCAACATCGGCCGGGCCATCGTCCTCGCGTACGCCGAGGAAGGCGCCAGGATCACCATCGGCGACATCGACGAGGCGCAGGCCGGCAAGGTCGCCGAACTGGCGCGCGCGCGCGGCGCGGCCGCGGTGCAGGTCGTCAAGACCGACACCACGCAGCTCGATCAGGTGAAGGCGCTGATGGACCTGGCCGCCTCGCGTCACGGCGGGATCGACGTGCTGGTGAACAACGTCGGCTGGGACCAGCTGATGTTCTTCACGCAGACGACGCCCGAGTTCTGGGACAAGGTCATCCGCATCAATTACCTGAGCGTCATCCACTGCACCAGCGCCGCGCTCGAAAAGATGATCCCGGCCAAGAGCGGCAGCATCGTGTCGATCAGCTCCGATGCCAGCCGACAGGGCGAGCCGCGCGAAGCCGTCTACGGCGGCACCAAGGCCGCCGTCAACAGCTTCATGAAGACCATCGCCAAGGAGAACGGCCGCTACGGCATCCGCTGCAACTGCGTCTGCCCGGGCGTGACCATCCCCGAAACCGACGACGAGGTCGGCAGCGCCAGCATGTGGACCAAACCGCTGTTCACCCCCGAGCAGCTGGAAAAGGTGGCGGCCACGCTGCCGCTCAAGAAAGTCGGGCGCCCGCGCGACATCGCCAACGCCGTGCTGTTCCTCTCCTCCAGCGCGGTGGCCGGCCATATCACCGGACAGGTGCTGTCGGTCTCCGGCGGCTACAGCATGATCGGCTGAGGCGTCCGATGACGCGCATGCGGTCGCGGGACCCTGCTGCTGGCGGGCCTGGTATTCCTGGTATTCCCGGAGTGCGACATCATGAGCCCTGCTCACCCTCAAACCGACATCGGCACCGCCCTGGGCAGCTATGACGAGGCGCGCCAGTGGATCGGGCGGCGCAACGAACCGCGGCCCATGGACACCGCGGTGGACGAATCGCGCTGCAAGTATTTCGCGGCGCTGTGCGAGGACGGCAACCCGGCCTACTGGGACGCCGAATGGGCCGGCGAGGTTTTCGGCGCACCGCTGGCACCCAGCGGCATGCTGATGAGTCTGATGATGCCGCTGCCCTGGAAGCCGGGGGGACGCAGCGCCGTGCCGACCATGGCGCTCGATGTGCCGCTGCCCGGGCGCACCCTGATCAACGTGGAAACCGACTGCGAGCTGTTCCGGCCGCTGCGCTGGGGCGAGCGCCTGAGCCTGTGCGAAGAGATGGTCGACATCTCGCCGGAGAAGCACACGCGCCTGGGGCGCGGCCATTTCGTCACCACGCGGCTGCTGCTGCTGGACGCGGCACGGCAGCCGGTGGCCGCGATCACCAATGTGCTGTATCGCTACGAGGCGGCCGGGAGCGAGGCATGAACGAGCGCTACCCGCAGAAGTACTGGACCGAAGTTCGGCAAGGCGAGCTGTTGCCGCCGCTGCACTTTCCCATCGATTACGCACGCATCATCCTCAACGCGGCCGCGACCTGGGATTACTTCCCGGGCCATCACAACCCGGCCTACGCGCGCGCGCAGGGCCAGCCGGACATCTACGCCAGCACGATCTTCTTCCATGGGCTGATCGACCGTTTCGTCACCGACTGGGGCGGCCCGCGGACGCTGGTGCGCCGCCGCCGCATGCGGATGGTCGCCAGCGCGCATCCCGGCGACACGCTGAGCGCCCAGGGACGGATTCTGCGCTGCTATCGCGAGGCCGAGCTGGGGCTGGTCGACCTCGAGATCACGCTCTCCACGGAACGCGGCCTGTGCGTGCCCGCCAGCGTCTGCGCCCGCCTGCCGCTGGACCACGACGATTTTCTCCCCTCACCCACCAAGACGACGACACCATGAACGAGCTTCCCGTCCCGACCGAGTCCCTCGCCAGCCGCATCCGCCAGGTGCAGGAGGCCACGCGCGGCATCTCCGAGCAATACCCGCGCGCCTATATCCGCGAGTGCATCGACCAGGATCGCTTCCCCGACGAGATGTGGAAGGCCCTGGGCGAATACGGCCTGCTGGGCCTGTCCGTGCCCGAGAAGTTCGGCGGCTCCGGCGGCGGCGTCGTGGAGATCGTGGCGCTGGCCGAAGCGCTGGCGCTGGGCGGCGTACCGACCCTGTTCCTGGTCGTCACCGGCCTGGGCCGCGTGCCCATCGTGCGCCACGGCACGCCGGAGCAGATCAAGAAATTCGTGACGCCGACCTGCGACGGCTCGGTCAAGCTGTGCTTCGCGATCACCGAGCCCAACGCCGGCACCAACAGCTTCAACATGAGCACGCTCGCCACGCCAGACGGCGAGGGCTGGGTGCTCAACGGGCAGAAGGTCTTCATCTCCGGCGCCCGCGACGCCGACATCATGCTGGTGATCGCGCGCACGCAGAAGGCCTCCGAGGTCAAACACCGTACCGAGGGCATGTCGCTGTTCGTGGTCGACATGAAAACCCCGGGCATCACGCTGCAGAAGCTCAACATCCAGGTCGAGACCGCGGAGCGCCAGTACATGGTGTTCTTCGACAACGTGCGCCTGCCCGCCGATGCGCTGATCGGCGAGGCGGGCAAGGGCGCCAAGCTGATGTTCGAGGGGCTCAACTCCGAGCGCCTGCTCGCCGCCGCGGCCGCGCTGGGCATCGGCGACTACGCCCTGAACAAGGCCGTGAACTATGCCCGCGACCGCAAACCCTTCGGCAAGCCGATCGGCAGCTACCAGGCGCTGCAGCATCGGATGGCCCTGGCCAAGGCCGAGCTCGAAGCCGCGCGGCTGATGACCTACTCCGCGGCCGAGCGCTTCGACGCCGGCGAGGACGCCGGCGCGCACGCCAACATGGCCAAGCTGCTGGCCTCGCGCGCCGCGGTGGCGGCGGTGGAAGCGGCGATCCAGACCCACGGCGGCTACGCCTTCGACCGCGACTACGACGTGGTGACGCTCTGGCCCATGGTGCGGCTGATGGAGATCGCGCCGATCAACAACGAGATGCTGATGAACTACATCGGCGAGCACGTGCTCGGTCTGCCCAAGAGTTACTGAATGGCGCAGGGACCGACGGGGCAGAGGCCCGTGCATCATCGTGCACCGCACAGATCCGCGGCCCGAGGCAGGCCATGATCGGCATCGCGGACATCGCTTACGTCCTGCCGCCCCGGCGCATCGGCAATGCCGCGCGCGCCCAGCGGCTGGGCGTGCCGCCCGCCACCCTGGACCGCCGCATCGGCGTGCGACAGATCGCGCGCCGCGCGGCGGAGCAGGACACGTCGGACCTCGCCACGGCCGCGGCCGAGGCGCTATTCGCGCGCGGCGCGGTCGAGCGAGAACAGGTCGACTGCCTGGTCGTGGTCACCCAGAACCCCGACGGCCGCGGCCTGCCGCATTGCTCCGCCCTGGTGCACGCGCGGCTCGGCCTGGCACCCGGCTGCGCCGTCTTCGATATCGGCCTGGGCTGCTCCGGTTACGTTTACGGCCTGTCGATCGTGAGCAGCTTCATGGAGTCCAACGGCCTGCGCCACGGGCTGCTGATCACCGCAGATCCTTACTCCAAGATCGTGGACCCGGACGACAAGCGCACGGCGCTGCTGTTCGGCGACGGCGCGGCCGCCACGCTGCTGAACGACCGGCCGACGTGGCGCCTCGGGCGCTTCGATTTCGGCACCGAGGGACGCCGCGCCGGCTCGCTGAAGGTGGATGCCGCGAGCGGCAAGCTGTTCATGGATGGCCGCGCCGTTCTGCAGTTCTCCATGAGCGCGGTTCCCGGCAGCCTGCGCCGTGTGCTGGACATCAACGGCCTGAGCCCGCAGCAGATCGACCGCGTGGTGCTCCACCAGGGCAGCCGTGTGGTCGTGGAAAACATCGGCGACGCGCTGGGACTCGCCGACCGCACGCAATTCCATGCTGCGGACTACGGCAACACCGTCAGCTCGTCGATCCCCATCGTGCTGGCCGATCATCTGCTGCCCGAGGACCGCCATGTGGCGCTGTCCGGCTTCGGGGTCGGACTGTCCTGGGCCTCCACCATACTCAGCCGAGTGCCCGCCCCATGAGCGCGCCTGCGCCTGCCCGCCTGTCTGCGGCGTGCATCTTCGCCGGCTCGCCGCGAGCGGTCGTCCCGCCCCGCGCCGCGGGAGCCTTGTCCGCTGCCCGCCGCCGGCGGCTGCATGACCCGACCGCCGCGCGCGGCGAATATTCCCAGGAGACTTCGCATGACTGAACAGCAGGAGCTTCTCTACACGGTCGAGGACGGCATCGCCACCCTGACCCTCAACCGCCCCGAGCGCCGCAACGCGCTCTCGCCGCAGCTCACGCACCTCTTGGCCGACGCCTGGAAGCGCATCGACGCCGATCCCGCGGTGCGCGTCGCCATTCTCACCAGCCGCTACTGCGGCACCTTCTGCGCCGGCATGGACCTGCGCGAGGCGGCGCGCCTGAAAGCCGAAACCGGCAAGGACATCCTCGAGTTCTTCGCCGACCTGCGCAGTGAGGGCATCGGCAAGGTGCGCAAGCCGCTGATCGCGGCGATCAACGGCCACTTTCCGGCCGGCGGCATGATGCTCGCGCTCAACTGCGATCTGCGCGTGGGCCTGGCCGGCACGCGCGGCGGCATCACCGAGGTCAAGGTCGGCCGCGGCTCGCCCTGGGCGGTGCCGCTGCTGTGGATGATGCCGCAGGCGCAGCTGATGGAAACCGTGCTCACCGGCGAGATGCTGCCGGCCGAGCGCCTCTATGCCGTCGGCTTCCTCAATTACCTGGAGGACAGCGACGCGGCGGTGCAGGCGCGCGCACTGGAGCTGGCGCGCAAGATCGCCGATGCCGCGCCGCTGTCGGTGATGGCCGGCAAGAAGGTGCTCAAGGACGCCACCACGCTGGGCTGCGAACCCGGCCTGCAGGCGGCCTGGGATTACTACGAGCGTCACGTCTATCCCAGCGAAGACGCCGTCGAAGGCCCCAAGGCCTTCGCCGAGAAGCGCAAGCCGCAGTGGAAGGGCCGCTAGAGAGCCCCGCCGATGAGCACGACCGCATCCGGCCCGGCCGCCGAGGCGCCGGCTTACGGCTATCGCGACGCCGAGCTCGCCGCGCTGCCGACGGTGTATGCGCCCGGCCTGTTCGCCGGCCGGCGCGTGCTCGTCTCGGGCGCCGGCAGCGGCATCGGCAAGGCCATCGCCTTTCTCTTCGCGCGGCTGGGTGCGCGGCTGGCGATCTGCGGCCGCCGGCCGGAGCCGCTACAGGAGACCGCCGACTGGCTGCGCCGCCTCGGCAGCCCGGAGGTGATGACGCAGGCCATGAGCATCCGCGACCCCGAGGCCGTGAGCGCGATGATGGACGCGGTGTGGGAGCGCTACGGCGGGCTCGACGTGCTGGTCAACAACGCCGGCGGCCAGTTTCCCCAGGCCGCGCTGGACTACAGCGTCAAGGGCTGGAACGCCGTGATCGACACCAATCTCAACGGCAGCTGGTACATGATGCAGAACGCCGCGCGCCGCTGGGTGCGCGACGAGGCGCCGGGCAGCATCGTCAACATCGTCATCGTCATCGACCGCGGGCAGCCGGGTATCTCGCACAGCGCGGCGGCGCGCGGCGGCGTGATCGCCCTGAGCCGCTCGCTGGCGCTGGAATGGGCCCCGCACCGCATCCGCATCAACTGCGTGGCGCCGGGCACCATCGAGAGCAGCGGCTTTGGCAACTACCGGCCCGAGCACGCCGCCCGCTTTCGCCATTCCAACCCGATGAAGCGCAATGGCGACGTGCAGGACATCGCCGAAGCCGTGGTCTATTTCAGCGCCGCCAGCGGCAAGTTCCTGACCGGCGAACTGCTGCGCGTCGACGGCGGCGGCACGCTCTGGGGCGAGACCTGGACCAATGGCCGGCCGGACTATTTCAAGGAGGAGACATGAGACAGCGTACATCAACCCCGCGGGCCGGCTCCGGGCTCTCATGGCGCCGACGCGCGACGCTATGAACACCACCGGCCCGATGAACACCACCGGCCCGGACGATGCGCCGGCGATCCCGTTTCACAGCCACCGGCGCACGGTCACCGAAACCGACATCGTCAACTTCGTCAATCTGATCGGCCTGCACGAGCCCTTCTTCATCGACATGGAGTACATCCGCGACCACCTCGCGGAGGGCCACCGCAGCCGCTTCGCGCCGGGGCCGATGGTGATTTCGCTGGGCATGGGCCTGGTGGCGACGATCATCAAGGACGTGATCGACCGCGCGCTGGAGGGCGCCGATGCCGGCGAGTTCGGCGGCATGACCGGCGTCAGCGCCCGGCTCAGCGCGGCGCTGTTCCCGAACGACACGATACACGTCGTCGGCGAGGCGCGGCGGCGGCCCAAGACCCGCCGCGGCTATACCCTGCTCGACATCCGCCACCGCATCATCAACCAGCGCGGCGAGGAGCTGGCGGACTTCACCGAAACCGTCTGCTTCCTGCCCAAGACGCCCGCATGACGCTGGAAGGCATCACCGTGCTGGACCTGTCGCGGCTGATCGCCGGGCCCTATGCCGCGATGGTGCTGGCGCACTACGGCGCGCGCGTCATCAAGCTGGAGGCGCTCTCCGGCGAGGAGGGCCGCAGCTTCGGCCCGCCGTTCTGCGGCGACACCGCGGCGCTGTTCCTGCAGACCAACCGCGGCAAGGAGTCGCTGGCGCTGGATCTGCGCAAGCCGCGCGGGCGCGAGGTGCTGGAGCGCCTGGTGGCGCGCGCCGACGTGCTGATCCACAGCTTCCGGCCGGATTTCGCCGAGCGCGCGCGGCTGCGTTACGAGGACTTGGCGCCGCTCAATCCGCGCCTGATCCATTACACCGTCACCGCCTACGGCAGCGACAGCCCCTACCGGCTCAAGCCGGCCGTGGACAGCGTCGTGCAGGGCGTGGCCGGCGGCTTCTACGGCGCCGGCGAGGAGGGCGACCCGCCGATCCGCAATAGCCTGCCGGTGGTCGACGTGGCCTCGGGCATGTGCGGCGCCCTGGGCGTGATGGCCGCGCTGCTGGAGCGCCACAAGAGCGGCCGCGGCCAGAAGCTGGAGCTGGCCCTGATCGACACCATGTTCAACTTCCTCGGCAGCAAGATCGCCGAGGCGGCGCTGGAGGGGCGGGTGACGCGCGAGATCAATCCGCCCATCGTCGCGCCCAGCCGTCATTTCCGCGCCGCGGACGACCGCTGGTTCACCGTCTCGGCGATCAACGACGCCGCCTTTGCGCGGCTGTGCGCGCTGATCGGCCGGCCCGAATGGACGCGCGACCCGCGCTATGCCGACAACGCCGCCCGTGTGGCGCACCGCGGGCTGCTGCTGCCGGCGCTGGCCGAGATCTTCGCCACGCGCCCGGCGCAGCACTGGCTGCAGGCCCTGGACGCCGCCGACATCCCCGCGGGGCCGGTCAACACGGTGCCGGACATGCTCGCCGACCCGGCCCTGCACGACCGGCTCGCCTTCCAGGCCGCGGTGCCCGGCCTGCCGATGCCGGAGCTGCCGGTGCAGCAGAGCCGCGGGCAGAGCCGCGCCGCGCAGCTGGCGCCCGCGCCCGGCCTGGGCGAGCACAGCGCGCAGGTGCTGGCCGACGCCGGCTACGCGGCCGAGGAGATCCAGTCGCTGGCGGCGGAAGGCGTCACCCGCCTCGGCGGCCCGCCGCGGCTCGGCGAGCGCGCCCCCAAAACCTCAGCGGAGAACCCGCGTTCATGACAACCGTGAAATCCAGAGAAGCGGTGATCCTCGGCGTCGGCGACGTGCCGCTGCGCGACGGCAGGCTGATCGAGCCGATGTCCGTGCTGCAGGTGCAGGCGCAGGCCGCCGCGGCCGCGCTGCACGAGGCCGGCCTGTCGATGCGCGACGTCGATGGCCTGCTCTGCGCCGGCATGTGGGGCGTGCCGGGACCGGGCCAGCTGATCACGCCGACCATGGCCGAGTACTTCGGCATCGCGCCGCGCTTCATGGACGGCACCAACATCGGCGGCTCGGCCTTCGAGGCCCACGTCGCGCACGCCGCGATGGCGATCGAGGCCGGGCGCTGCGAGGTGGCGCTGATCACGTACGGCAGCACGCAGAAGAGCGAGCAGAGCCGCACGCTGGGCGGACGGCCGGCGCTGCTGACCATGCAGTACGAGACGCCGTTTGGCATGCCCACGCCCATCGGCGGCTACGCCATGGCGGCGATGCGCCACATGTACGAATACGGCACCACTTCCGAGCAGCTGGCCGAGATCGCGGTGGCGACGCGCAAGTGGGCGCAGCTCAACCCCGGTGCGACCATGCGCGAGCCGCTGAGCATCGAGGCGGTGCTGTCCAGCCCGATGATCTGCGACCCGCTGCACCTGCTCGACGCCTGCCTGGTCACCGACGGCGGCGGCGCCATCGTCATGACCACCGCCGAGCACGCGCGCGCCCTCGGCCGCCGGCCGGTCTACATCCGCGGCTACGGCGAAGCCGCCACGCACTGGACCATCGCGGCGATGCCGGACCTCGCGCGCCTGACCGCCGCGGAAATCGCCGGGCGCGCCGCCTTCGCCATGGCCGGAATCGGCCACGACGCCATCGACGTCGTCGAGATCTACGACAGCTTCACCATCACAGTGCTCTTGAGCCTGGAAGCCTTGGGCTTCTGCGAGCGCGGCGCCGGCGGGGATTTCGTGTCCGGACAGCGCACCGCGCCCGGCGGGGAGTTTGCGCTCAACACCAACGGCGGCGGCCTGTCCTACGCCCATCCCGGGATGTACGGCATCTTCCTGCTGATCGAAGCGGTGCGCCAGCTGCGTGGCGAATGCGGTGAGCGCCAGGTGGCGAACGCGCGCACGGCGCTGGTCCACGGCACCGGCGGCACGCTCTCCAGCGGCGCCACCTGCATCCTGGCCAATCACTGAAAGAGCGCGCGCCATGTCCGAAAAACCCTACGAAAAACCGCTGCCCGTCATCGACCCGGAAAGCCGGCCGTACTGGGACGGCCTGCGCGAGGGCCGGCTGCTGCTCAAGCACTGCCGCGACTGCACCCGCCACCACCACTACCCGCGCGCGCTGTGCCCGCATTGCGGCTCGAGCGCGCTGGACTGGGCCGCCGCCCGCGGTACCGGCACGATCTACAGCTACACCGTCGCACGCCGCGCCGCCGGTCCGGCCTTCAAGGCCGAGGTCCCCTACGTCGTCGCCGTCATCGAGCTCGACGAGGGCGCGCGCCTGATGAGCAATATCCTCACCGGCGACGTCGAGTCGGTGCGCATCGGCCAGCGCGTGCGCCTGCAGCTCGACGCGGTCACACCCGAGGTGACCCTGCCCAGGTTCGCGGTCATTGGCCCAGCATGAGAGCAGCACCGTCCGCCATGCCGGCCAAGCGCCGCATTGCACCCCGGAGGCGCTCAAGGGGCGCATGCGGGCGCGCCGGCCTGCCGCTGGCGGCCATGCTCTCGGCCGCAGCCTTGCATCCGGCGCCCGGCCGGGCCGCCAGCGGCCTCGTGCCGCTGGGCACCGGCGCCGTGCAGAACGGGCTGGCGGGCGCCGGCAGCGCAGCCGCCGCCGACGCGTTCGCCACCGTACGCAATCCGGCCGCCGGCGCAAGCCTCGATACGCAGCTCGCGCTGGGTCTGGACCTCGGACTGCCGGACGGGCGGGTCCGTGCCGGCGAGCCCGGAACCGGCCCCGGTGTGATCTCCTTCTCCCCGGATGCGCAACAGTCGGTCTCCGGCCTGCTGCCCGGGCCACAGTTCGCCTACAACCGCCGCCCCACGCCGCGCTCGGCGTGGGGGCTGTCGCTGAGCGTCGCCGGCCTGGCGACCGAGGCCGACGAAGGCCGCGCCACCTACGCCGGCTCGATACCGGGTGTCGCCGCGAGCTGCGAGGGTCTGCTCGGCGGCGGCAACCCGCTGCCGGGCAGCACCGACCGTCTGGGTCTGTGCGGCGGCGGACGGAGCAGCATGCGGCTCAGGCTGGCGCAGGCGTTTCTCGCCACGCACTACGCCTACGCGCTGGATCACGGCCTGAGCCTGGGAATCGCCCCGGTGCTCGCCGTCCAGGCGCTGCGCATCGACGGCTTCGCCGCTCTGGCGCATTTTTCCAACGATCCCGCGGCCACCAGCGACCGCGGTTACGCGCTGTCCTGGGGCCTGGGCGGACGAATCGGCCTGCTCTGGCAGCCGACCGGCAGCTTTGCCGCCGGTGCCGCCTACCAGACGCCGATCCGCATGAGCGACTCCGAGTCTTACGCGGGCCTGCTGCCGGGCGCGGCCCTGGACGTGCCGTCCAGCGTCCACGGCGGCATCGCGCTCGGTCCGGTCGCCGGGCAGCGCCTGCTGCTCGACGTGGAGCACATCCGCTACGAGGACAGCCGCCCCCTGTCCAATCCGGTCGATGCGCAGCGCCTGACCGAGCAGTGCCTGCTGCCGCGATTGCCCGGGCTTGCCCTGCCCCTGGCTGCGGGCGCGACTCCCTCGCCATCCTGTTTTGGCGGGACGCAGGGACCGGGACTGGGCTGGCGCAATCTCACCGTCTACAAGGCGGGCTACGAGTACCGGCACGGGCGTCTGACGCTGCGCCTCGGCTATGCGCAGAGCCGCCGGCCGATGGCCAGCGAACAGGCGCTCGCCGCGATGGTGGCCCCGGCCACCAGCCGCCGTCATCTCGCGGCCGGGCTGTCCTGGGCCGGCTCGGCTCGCTGGGGCCTCGACCTGATGCTGCAGCGCGCGCTGCCCGAAGCGGTCGAAGGACGCAATCCGCTGAGCCAGGTGCAGCTGCAGTTGCGGCCTGCGCACATCGACGCCGGCACGGACGAGGCCGATCAGCGCCTGCGCGCCGAGCTGGACGTCTGGCAGCTCGGCCTCGGCCTGCGCCGGCACTTCGCCTCCGGGAGCGCCCGATGAACGCCGCCGCGGACGGCTGGCTGCCGCTGCAGGGTCTGCGCGTGCTCGACTTCTCGCTGCTGCTGCCGGGACCTTTCGCGACCGTGACGCTGGCCGATCTGGGCGCCGAGGTGCTCAAGATCGAGCCGCCGGGCGGCGACTTCGCGCGGCGCATGGCCGGCCCCATGCACGCCATGGTCAACCGCAACAAGCGCACGCTGGTCCTGGATCTCAAGAACCCGGCGGCGCGGCCGCTGGTCGAGCGCCTGGCCGGATGGGCCGACGTGGTGGTCGAGGGCTTCCGCCCGGGCGTCGCGGCGCGCCTGGGCGTGGACCATGCGAGGCTCGCGGCGCTCAACCCGCGCCTGGTCTACTGCTCGATCTCCGGCTACGGCCAGTCCGGACCCGACCGCGACCGGCCGGGGCACGATCTGAACTACCTCGCCGCCTCCGGCGCGCTGATGTTCTCCGGGCACTGGCAGGGGCCGCCGCGGCGCTCCGGCCTGCCGGTCGCCGACCTCGCCGGCGCCAGCCTCGCCGTCATCGCCATTCTCGCCGCGCTGCACGAGCGCCAGCACAGCGGCAGCGGTCGCTATCTGGACCTCGCGCTGGCCGACGCCGCGCTCGCCTGGTCGGCGGCCCGCCACGGGCTCGATGCCACCGGCCCTTCGCGCGCGCACCTCTACCCGACCAACGACGTGTTCGAGACCGCCGACGGCCAGGCCCTCGCGCTGGGCATCATCGAGCCGCATTTCTGGGCCGGCTTCGTCGCCGCCACCGCCGATCTCGCCGCCGATTTCGGCCGGCCCGCCTGGGCCGACGAAGCAGGGCGGCTGGCCGACGGCGACGCCCTGCACCGCCGCATCGCCGAGGTGCTGCGCAGCCGGCCCGCGCAGGACTGGCTGGCGCGCTTCGCGCGCCACGACGTGCCGGTGCAGCGCCTGCTCGCGCCCGCCGAGGCCGGACGCACGCCGCAGGCCCTGGCGCGCGCCCTGGTCCTGGAACGCGACGGCCAGCGGCACATCCCGTTCCCGGTCTGGGCCGACGGCCGCCGCGGCGCGCGCCTGACGCGCACCGCCAGCGCCGTGGGCGCCGACGACCAGGCCGCGCTCGAAGCCCTGGGCCTGTCCGCCGCCCAGATCACCGCGCTGCAGCAGGCCGGCGTCCTGGCCGGCGCCGCGCCGGCCGGCACCATCCCATTCACCGGAGCACAGCCCTCATGACCACGCCCTCCCCTGCCACACCGGTTACGCCCAAGCCGGCCGCCACGCTCCTGCTGCTGCGCGACGGCGCGCAGGGACTGGAAGTCTTCATGGTGCTGCGCCATCACGAGATCGACTTCGCCTCGGGCGCGCTGGTGTTCCCCGGGGGCAAGCTCGCCCCCGGCGACCGCGAGCCGCTGGCGCGCGCGTATGCCAGCGGGCTGGAGGGCCTGGACGAGGCGCAGGCCGCGCTGCGCATCGCCGCGCTGCGCGAGGCCTTCGAGGAATGCGGGCTGCTGCTGGCGCGCGAGCGCGGCAGCGCCGAGCTGCTCGGCCCGGAGCGGCTGGAGCGCCTGGATCATTACCGCGGCCCGCTCGACCGCGCCGAGCTGGGCATCGGCGAGATGCTGCGGGCGGAGAACCTGGAGCTGGCCTGCGAGTTGCTGGTGGACTTTGCGCACTGGGTCACCCCGGTGATGATGCCCAAGCGCTTCGACACCTGGTTCTTCCTGGCCTCGCCGCCGGCGCGCCAGCTGGCGCGCCACGACGGCCGCGAGCTGGTGGACTCGGTCTGGATCCGGCCGGCCGATGCGCTGGCACAGGCCGCCGCCGGCCAGCGCACCATCATCGCGCCGACGCGGCTGAACCTGCAGCGCCTGGGTTACAGCACCAGCGTCGCGGAGGCCTTTGCCGCCGCGCGCGCACAGCCGGTCGTCCGCGTGCTGCCGGAGCTGGTCGCGACGGCGCAGGGTCCACGCCTGCGGATTCCGATCGAGGCCGGTTACCGCATCAGCGAATTCGACCCCGGCGCACCGGTTTCCGCAAAACGCTAGCCCTGCATTCACCACAGCCCACGAACGAGGAGAGTCCCATGGCCGTCATCGACCTGCTGCTGCGCAATGTTGCGCAGACCCCCGACAAGCCCGCCGTCATCGCTGCCGACGGCGAACTCAGCTTCCGCCAGCTCGACGAGGCGGCGGGGCGCATCGCCACGCGCCTGCACCAGCGCGGCGTGCGTCGCGGCGACACCGTCGCGATGGCGCTGGACAATGCCCAGGCGGCGCATTTCACCGCCAGCTACTTCGGCATCCACAAGCTCGGCGCCATCCCGGTGCCGATGAACGTGCGCTGGGCCGCGCCCGAGAAGGAATACGTGCTGGCGCACAGCGACGCGGTCGCGCTGATCTGCGGCGCCGAGCACACGGCGCACTTCGCCGCGCTGACCGGGTCTGCGCCGCGCAGCGAGCTGAAGCTGCACAGCTGGCTGGTGACCGGCAGCACGCCGGTGGCCGGCTTCGACGCGCTGGGGAGTCTCCTCGAAGGCCCCATCGAGCTGCCGCCGCTCGAACCCGCGCCGGGCATGGAGGATCCGGCCGACCTGCTCTACACCTCGGGCACCACCGGCATGCCCAAGGGCGTGCTGGTGCCGCAGGGCAATCTCGCCGACCAGCCCACGCCGCCGGGCCAGCCGAGCATCACGCAGGCGCTGGCGGCGCTGTTCGGCGAGCGCCTGCTACACGCCGTGCCGCTGTTCGGCTTCACCGGCTGCCACGGGCTGATGCTGATGTGCGCGCGCGCCGGCATCACCCAGGTGGCGCTGCCGCGCTTCGACCCGGAAACCCTGCTCGCGAGCATCGAGAAATTCCGCGCCACCTCGATCATGGGCGTGCCGACCATGCTCAACCTGGCGATGAAGCATCCGAGCCTGGGCCAGCACGACTACAGCTCGCTGAAGTTCGTGTTCTTCGGCGCCGCGCCGATCCAGCCCGACACCGTGCGCAAGATGCTGCAGGTCTGGCCCGGCGTGCGCATGCTCAACGGCTACGGGCTCACCGAGGGCGGCCTGGGCGCCGCCTGCATGCTCGGCCCCGACCCGCAGGACATCTTGAGCAGGCCCGGCTGCGTGGGCCGGCCGGCCGGCTGCGAGGCGGTGATCGTCGACGACGACGACCGCCCGCTGCCGCAGGGCCAGATCGGCGAAATCTGCTTCCGCTCCAATGTCTCGCACCGGCGCTACTACAAGAACGACGCCCTCACCGCCGAGCTGTGGCGCGGCGGCATGCTGCACACCGGCGATGTCGGCTACGTCGACCCCGAGGGCTTCGTCTACATCACCGACCGCAAGAAGGACATGGTGCTGCGCGGCGGCTACAACATCTTCGCCGTCGAGGTCGAGCGCGTGTTGCTGGAGATCCCGGAAGTGCTCGAAGCCGCCGTCGTCGGCATTCCGCATCCCGATCTGGGCGAGGACATCCTCGCCGTGATCGTGCCGCGGCGCGACGCCAAGCCGGGCGTCGGCGCGCTCGATCCCAAGCAGATCAACGCCTTCTGCCGCGAACATCTGGCCGACTACAAGTGCCCGCGGCACGTGGTGTTCGTCGACGAGCTGCCCAAGAACGCGATGGCCAAGATCCTCAAGAACGAGCTGCGCCAGCGCTACCGCGGTCTGCTGGCGCAGACCGCCTGAGCGGCTGGCATTCGAGGGCGCAAGGCCGGCCGGGGATGGTCGATATTGCGCGCTCGAGACGGGCGACGCGGCGGATAGCGGCGCGCTTCAGGCCGCCCCGCGCCGGCCGGCGGGAATCTCGCGCAGCAGCGTCTCGATGGTCAGTCGCAGTGCTGCGAGCAGGCCGTCGCGGTCGAAGTCGGGGTTGACCAGAGCGCGGATCGCGAGTCCGTCGAACAGCGCGGCGATCAGATTGGCGCGACCGTCGAGCAGCGCGGGTTCGGCCGCGAGCGCCGGAACGGCGGCAATCAGCGTCTGCTTGAGCGTGCTCATCGCCAGGCGATCGGACTCGCACAGGGTCTGGAGCATGCCCGGGCTGCGCGCCGCTTCGGCGAGCACCTCGATTTTGAGCGCTGCCCGGTTGCGCGCCGTGTTCCGCGCCATGCCCTCGTCGACCCGTTCGACCAGCGCCGCGAGCACGTCCGGGTGGCGGCGGAACTCCTCCATCCTGCTGACCAGCTCCTGCGCCTGCGCCTCGACCATCGCGCGGATGATCGCCTCCTTGTTCTCGAAGTAGTGATAGATGTGGCCGACGCTCATGCCCGCCGTTTTCGAGATCTCCGCCATGCTCGCGTTGTGAAAACCGCGCCGCTCGAAGCACTCGGCCGCAGCCTCGAGAATCTGCCGGCAGCGCTGCTCGCTGCGTTCCGGTGGTTGCGGCTTGACGGGGTCACTCATCGGTTCCTGCTCCGGGGACGGCGCTTCCGGCTTCCCATTGGGCGACGCCGTGTTCTAGAATGAGCGTTCATTCTAACAGACCACCTCGAAACCGTCGCCCGTGCATGCCCGCTTCGCAAGCCAGCGGGTATCGTATTTGCGGCGATTTCGATGGCGCCATCCGTTGTGCCCGGATTCCTAGGCCCATGCCCCCGATCGAAACGCCGCCCGCAGCGGTTTGCCGCAAGCTCGCCAGCCTGGCGGGCGCCGCTTTGACGCTCCTGGCCGCCGCCTGTGGCCGCGAAGCGCCGCCACCCCCGCCGCCGCCGGTGCCCGAGGTCACCGTCGTGACGCTCAGGGCACAGGCCGTGCCGCTAACCACCGAGCTGCCGGGCCGCACGACGGCCTACCGCGTCGCCGAGGTGCGGCCACAGGTCGATGGCATCATCCTCAAGCGCCTGTTCACCGAGGGCGCCGAGGTCCAGGCCGGCCAGCCGCTCTACCAGATCGACCCGGCGCTCTACGAGGCCGCCTACGCAAGCGCCCAGGCGGACGCCGCCGCAGCGGCCGCGCTGGCCAAGCGCTACCAGCCCCTGGTTGAGGCCAACGCGATCAGCCGCCAGGACTACGACGATGCGGTCGCGGCCAAGCTCCGGGCCGAAGCCCTGGTCGAAACCGCCCGCATCAATCTGCGCTATACGAAGGTGCTGGCGCCGATCTCGGGACGCATCGGCCGTTCCGCGGTCACCGAGGGCGCGCTGGTGACGGCGCGCCAAGACCTGGCGCTGGCGACGATCCAGCAGCTCGACCCGATCTACGTCGATGCCACGCAGCCCAGCACCACCCTGCTGCGCCTGCAGCGCGAGTTCTCCGGCGGCCAGCTCAAGAGCGCCGGCGAGCAGCAGGCCGAAGTCAGGCTCAGGCTGGAGGACGGTAGCCTCTACGAGCATCCGGGCAAGCTGCAGTTCGCCGAGGTGGCGGTCGACCCCGGCACCGGGTCGGTGACGCTGCGCGCGGTCTATCCGAACCCGCAACGGCTGCTACTGCCGGGCATGTTCGTGCAGCAGACCGTGCAGCAGGCCACGCTCGCATCCGCGCTGCTGGTGCCGCAGCAGGCGGTGACGCGCACGCCGCGCGGTGAGGCGACGGCGCTGGTGGTCAACGACCAGAACAAGGTCGAGCCGCGCGTCTTCAAGGCCGAGCGCACCATCGGCGATCAATGGCTGGTCACCGAAGGGCTCAAGGCCGGTGAGCGCGTGATCGTCGAAGGCGTGCTCAAGGTCACCCCGGGCGCCGAAGTCAAAGCCGTCGAGCGCGCGGCGGCATCGACCGCTGCCGCCGGAGCGCGCTGAATGGTCAACTTCTTTATCGATCGCCCGATCTTCTCCTGGGTGATCGCGATCGTCGTCATGCTGCTGGGTCTGCTGTCGATCCGCACGCTGCCGGTGGCACAGTACCCGGCGATCGCGCCGCCGTCGATCGCCATCACCGGCAGCTATCCCGGCGCCTCCGCGGAAACCGTGCAGAACACGGTGACCCAGGTGATCGAGCAACAGATGTCGGGGCTCGACAACCTGCTGTATTTCTCCTCGGAGAGCAACAAGGACGGCACGCTGACGATCACCCTGACCTTCGAGCAGGGAACCGATCCGGACGTAGCCCAAGTGCAGGTGCAGAACAAGCTCTCGCTGGCCACGCCGCAGTTGCCCACCGAGGTGCAGTTGCAGGGCCTGCGCGTGGCCAAGGCGACGCGCAACTTCCTGATGGTCGTCGGCTTCGTCTCCACCGACGGCAGTATGAACCGCAGCGACATCGCCGACTTCATCGTCTCCACGGTGCAGGATCCGCTCAGCCGCACGCCGGGCGTGGGCGACTACCAGGTGTTCGGCTCGGCCTACGCGATGCGCGTCTGGCTGGATCCCGCGAAGCTGCGCAGCTACTCGCTCACGCCGGTCGATGTCATCGCGGCGATCCGCGCGCAGAACGTGCAGATCTCCTCCGGCGAGCTCGGCGGCCTGCCGGCCGTTCCCGGCCAGCAGCTCAATGCGACGGTGATCGGGCCGACCCGTCTGCAGACCGTCGAAGACTTCGAGAACATCCTGCTGCGCGTGCAGGCCGACGGCGCGCAGGTGCGCCTGGGTGACGTCGCACGCATCGCGCTGGGCGGCGAATCCGAGGCGATCAACGCGCTGTACAACGGCCAGGTCGCATCGGGCATCGCCGTGCGCCTGGCCGCCGGCGCCAACGCGCTGGATACCGCCGCTGCGGTGCGCGCGACCATCGAGCGACTGCGCCCGAGCTTCCCGCAGGGCCTGGAGGTCATCTACCCCTACGACACCACGCCGTTCGTGCGCCTGTCGATCGAGGAAGTGGTCAAGACGCTGGTCGAGGCCATCGTGCTGGTGTTCCTCGTGATGTACCTGTTCCTGCAGAACCTGCGCGCGACCTTCATCCCGACGATCGCCGTGCCGGTGGTGCTGCTCGGCACTTTCGCCGTGCTCGCCGCGTCCGGCTTCACGATCAACACGCTGACCATGTTCGCCATGGTGCTGGCCATCGGCCTGCTGGTGGACGACGCCATCGTCGTGGTCGAAAACGTGGAGCGCGTGATGGCCGAGGAAGGGCTGTCGCCTAAGGAGGCGACGCGCAAGTCGATGCAGCAGATCACCGGCGCGCTGATCGGCATCGGCCTGGTGCTGTCGGCGGTGTTCCTGCCGATGGCCTTCTTCGCCGGCTCGACCGGCGTGGTCTATCGCCAGTTCTCGATCACCATCGTCTCGGCGATGGCGCTGTCGGTGCTGGTCGCGCTGATTTTCACGCCGGCACTATGCGCCACCATCCTCAAGCCCGCGGCGCACGGCGATCACGCGCCGCGGCGGGGCTTCTTCGGCGCCTTCAACCGCGGCTTCGATGCCAGCAACCGCCGCTACCAGTCCGGCGTGCAGCGCCTGCTGCGCCGCGCCGCCCGCTGGATGGCGATTTATCTCGCCATCGTGGTGGCGATGGGCTGGATGTTCACGCGCATCCCGACGGCGTTTCTGCCCGAGGAGGACCAGGGTCTGATGTTCGTGCTGGTCACTGCACCGCCGGGAGCCGTCAGCAGCCGCACCGAGGCGGCGCTGGCGCAGGCCAAGGACTATCTGCTCAACGAGGAGGGCGAGATCGTCGAGTCGGTGTTCACGGTCAGCGGCTTCGGCTTCAACGGCCGCGGCCAGAACGTCGGTCTGGCCTTCGTCCGGCTCAAGGACTGGGAGGAGCGCCCGGGCGCGCACAACCGCGTGCAGGCGCTCGCCACCCGCACCACGATGCGCTTTGCCGGCTACCGCGACGCGATGATTTTCGCCGCCGCCCCGCCGGCGATCATCGAGCTGGGCACCGCCACCGGCTTCGACGTGGTGCTGCAGGATATCGGCGGCATCGGCCACGAAAGACTCATGCAGGCGCGCAACCAGTTGCTCGGCATGGCGGCGCAAAGCCCGATGCTCGCCGCGACCCGCCCGAACGGCCTGTCCGACGAGCCGCAGTACAAGATCGACATCGACTGGGAAAAGGCCAGCGCCCTGGGCCTTCGAATCGACGACATCAACAGCACGCTGTCCGCCGCCTGGGGCTCGGTGTTCGTCAATCAGTACATCGACCGCGGCCGCGTCAAGCGCGTCTTCGTCCAGGGCGACGCGCCCGCGCGCATGAGTCCCGAGGACTTCGGGCAGTGGTATGTGCGCAATGCCGCCGGGCAGATGGTGCCGTTCTCGGCCTTTTCCAGCGGCCGCTGGGCCTACGGCTCGCCCAAGCTGGAGCGCTACAACGGCATCCCGTCCGCGCAGATTCTCGGCGAGCCGGCGCCGGGCCATACCACCGGCGAGGCGATGCAGGAAGTCGAGTCGCTGATCGCCAAGCTGCCGCCGGGCATCACCCACCAGTGGACCGGTCTGTCCTTCGAGGAGCGGCGGGCCGGCGGCCAGGCCCCGGCGCTGTACGCGATCTCGATCCTGGTGGTGTTCCTATGCCTGGCGGCGCTCTATGAAAGCTGGTCGATCCCGCTGTCGGTGATGCTGGTCGTGCCGCTGGGCGTCATCGGCGCCGTGCTCGCCACGCTGCTGCGCGGGCTGAGCAACGACGTCTACTTCCAGGTGGGTCTGCTCGTCACCGTCGGCCTGTCGGCGAAAAACGCCATCCTGATCATCGAATTCGCCAAGGCCAACTACGAGCAGGGCATGGACCTGATCGAGGCGACCGTGCAGGCCGCGCGCCAGCGTCTGCGCCCCATCCTGATGACCTCGCTGGCCTTCATGTTCGGCGTGCTGCCGCTGGCGATTTCCACCGGCGCCGGCTCCGGCGGCCAGAACGCCATCGGCACCGGCGTGATCGGCGGCATGCTCGGCGGAACCGTGCTGGCGATCTTCTTCGTGCCGGTGTTCTTCGTCTGGGTGCGCCGGCTCGTCGAGCGCGGCAAGGTCCGGACACAGGACGGCCCCGCACCTGCGGGCCCGCAGGCGGCGGAGCACTAACGGCCATGCCGCAAGCCGCACTCCGCAAGATGATTCTCACGCCGGGCATGGCCGCCCTCACTTCGCCATCGGCTCCGCCGATGGCCCCCCCCTCTTCCGCTGCGCGGGCGAGGGACATCGGCCTCGCTGCGCGAGATTCACGTCAAGGGCGCACCGAATGATGAAACCGATCCCGACTCTGACCGCCCTCGCCGCCACGGTCGCACTGGCTGCCTGCTCGCTGGAACCGCGCTACGATCGACCCGCCGCGCCGGTCGCCGCAGCCTTCCCGCAGGCCCCGGCGCCGGACGACGCGCAGGCCGTGACCGCCGACATCGGCTGGCGCGATTTCTTTGCCGACGCGCGCCTGCAGAAGCTGGTCGAGATCGCGCTCGCCAACAACCGCGACCTGCGCGTGGCCGTGCTCAACATCGAAGCGGCGCGCGCGCAGTACCGCATCCAGCGCGCCGATCTGCTGCCCCGGGTCGACGCCAGTGCCGCCGAAACGGCGCAGCGCGTCCCGGACGCGTTCACCGCGCCCGGCCAGTCGAACACCACGCACAGCTACAGCGCCGCGCTGGGCATCACCGCCTACGAGCTCGACCTGTTCGGCCGTGTGCGCAGCCTCAGCCGCAGCGCGCTGCAGCAATACCTGAGTGTCGAGGAAACGCGGCGCAGCGCGCAGATCGCGCTGGTGGCCGAGGTGGCTGGCGCCTATTTGAGCGAACGGACCGACCAGGCGCTGCTGGAGATGACGGCCGACACCCTCGCCAGCCAGCAGTCGTCCTACGAGCTGACGCGGCGCCGCTTCGAGGCCGGCGTCGCCAGTGCGCTCGACCTGCGCCAGGCGCAGACCGCGCTGGAAACCGCGCGCGCCAATCTCGCGCAGTTCCGCCGCCTGGTCGAGCAGGATCGTAACGCCTTGCGGCTGCTGCTGGGCGTGCCGGCGCTGCCGGCCGACCTGCCCGCCCCGCGCAGTCTCGACACACAGGAGCTGCTCGCCGAGCTGCCGGCCGGCCTGCCCTCCGAGGTGCTGATCCGGCGTCCCGACGTGCGCGCCGCCGAGCACCGCCTGATCGCCGCCAACGCCAACATCGGCGCGGCACGCGCCGCCTTCTTCCCGCGCATCACGCTGACCGGCAGCTACGGCACGCTGAGCACCGAGCTGGACGGGCTGTTCGACAGCGGCACGCGGGCCTGGAGCTTCACGCCCTCGATCAGCCTGCCTCTGTTCACCGCGGGCGCCAACCGCGCCAATCTCGATCTCGCCGAGACGCTCAAGGACATCAACGTCGCGCGCTACGAGCAGGCGATCCAGACCGCGTTCCGCGAAGTGGCCGACGCCCTGGTGGCGCGCGACGCGCTCGACGAGCAGCTCTCGGCCCAGCAGGCCCTGGTCGAGGCGACGCAGGACAGCTACCGGCTGGCCGAGATGCGCTTCCGCGCCGGCGTCGACAGCTACCTCGCGGTGCTCGACGCGCAGCGCTCGCTGTACGCGGCCCAGCAGTCCTACCTCACCACCAGGCTCGCGCGGCTACAGAACCTGGTGACGCTCTACAAGGCGCTCGGCGGCGGCTGGAATGAACAGACCCTGGCCCGAAACACCTCCGGGCCATAGTGCCGGCCCTGCGGGTTCGGCCTGCAGGCCCGTCGACGGCGCCGCGGCGCGGTGTTTTTGAGGCCGCGCGCCATCCGCCGCGGATGAAACTGCCTTACTTCACCGCCAGCATCTTGCGCCGCACGAACGCGATCTGGCTCTTCAACGGCAGGCCCTTGGGGCAGACGTCGTGGCAGCCCAGCAGGCTCATGCAGCCGAACACGCCGTCGTCGCTGCCGACCAGTTCGTAGAAATCCTCGTCGCTGCGCTGGTCGCGGGGATCGAGGCGGAAACGGGCGATCTTGTTGATGCCGGCCGCGCCGACGAAGTCCTTGCGCATTCTGGCCGTGCCGCAGGCGGCGATGCAGCAGCCGCATTCGATACAGCGGTCGAGTTCGTAGATCTCCTCGGCGCGGCCCGGGTCCATGCGTTCTTCGAGCCGGTCGATGTCGGCTTCGGCCTCCCGGTGCAGCCAGGTCTGCAGCCGTTCACCCATCTCGCGCGCCCAGGCGCCCGTGTCGACCGAAAGATCGCCGATGAGCCTGAACACCGGCAACGGGGCGAGCATGATGGCCGGGCCCAGCTTGGCCGTCAGGGTCCGGCAGGCCAGCCCGGGGCGGCCGTTGATGAGCATGCCGCAGCTTCCACAGACGCCGGCGCGGCAGACGAAGTCGAACTGCAGCGACGGCGCCTGCTCGTCGCGAATCCGGTTGAGCGCGATGAACAGCGTCATGCCGGGCGTCTCGTCGAGTTCGAACGACTCGATGTGGGGCGCGGAGGCCGGATTCTGCGGATCGTGGCGCAGGATCCTGATGCTCAGGCGGCGGGCCGTGCTCTCTTCAGTCATCCAAGGGTTCCTCCAGCCGTTCGTTGCGGCCGCGATAGCGTTCCGGCAGCAGGTGCTCGAACGGCATCAGCGCGCGCTGGATCTCGAAGCGGTCCGCGCCCTTGAGGCGCTCGCGGATCGCGGTCACCTCGGCACGCCTGGCCGCGGTGTCCGCATGGTCGCGGTGGCCGGCCTGGCCGTAGCCGCGGAAACCGGGCGGCAGCTCCATGGCCGTGACGTCCAAGGCCTCGTAGTCGATGGCAGGCAGCGTGTCGTCCTCGCCTGTCCAGGTCGTCAGCGTCCGTTTGAGCCAGTTGGCGTCGTCGCGCTGCGGATAGTCCTCGCGCGAATGCGCGCCGCGACTTTCGGTGCGCGCGCGCGCGCCGCTGGCCACGCACAGCGCGAGCTTGAGCATCTTCGGCAACCGGTAGGCCGCGACCAGTTCCGGGTTGGCGCCGCGGGCGCTGCTCCTGAGCCCGAGCCGGCGGCTGCGGACCAGCAGTTCCTGCAGCTCGTCGACGGCCGCGTCGAGTTCGTCGCCGCTGCGGAAGATTCCGACCTTGTCGATCATGATTTCTTCCATCCGGCGCCGGATGTCGCCGGCGCGTTCGGTGCCGTTCGAGGCCAGCAGTGCGTCGAGCCGGGCCTGCTCGCGCGCGTGGAACTCGCGCACCAGGGCCGTCGGAATGTTGATTTCGCTTGCGTCCGACTGGCAGAAGTCGGCGATGAACTCGGACACGATCATGCCGGCGACGACGGTTTCGGCCACCGAGTTGCCGCCGAGCCGGTTGAACCCGTGCAAGTCCCAGCACGCGGCCTCGCCGCAGGCGTACAAGCCTTTCAGCGTCGTGCTCTCGCCGCTGTGTCTGGTGCGGATTCCGCCCATCGAGTAGTGCTGGGTGGGACGAACCGGAATCCACTCCTCGGCCGGGTCGATGCCGAGGAAGTAATGGCAGATGTCCTTGACCTCGCGCAGGTTCTTCTCGATATGGGCGCGGCCGAGCACGCTGATGTCCAGCCACAGGTGATCGCCGTAGGGCGAGCTGACGCCCTTGCCCTTGCGCATGTGCTCGGTCATCCGGCGCGAGACGACGTCGCGCGAGGCCAGCTCCTTCTTTTCCGGCTCGTAGTCGGGCATGAAGCGGTGACCGTCGACGTCGCGGAGTAAGCCGCCGTCGCCGCGACAGCCTTCGGTCGTCAGGATGCCGGCCGGCACGATCGCCGTGGGATGAAACTGCACGGCTTCCATGTTGCCGAGCTCGGCCACGCCGGTCTCGAGCGCGATGGCCATGCCGGTGCCCTCGCAGATGATGCCGTTGGTGGAGACTTTGTAGATCCGTCCGTAGCCGCCGGTGGCGATCACGGTCGCCCTGGAAACGAATGAGGTGATCTGCCCGGTGACGAGCTCCCGGACGATCGCACCGAAGCAGCGCCCGCCCTCGTGAATCAGCGCCAGCGCCTCCATCCGTTCCATGACCGGAATCCCGTGGGCGATGGACTGGTCGCCAAGGGCAAACAGCATCGCGTGGCCGGTACCGTCGGAGGTATGGCAGGTGCGCCACTTCCTGGTGCCTCCGAAGTCGCGCGCGGTGATCAGGCCGTGGGCTTCGGGCGCTTCGCGGATCGTGACCCGTTCGGCGTTGACCACCGCTTCGCGCTCGCCGGCACGAACCCGGTTCCATGGCACGCCCCAGCCGGCCAGCTCGCGCACCGCCTTGGGCGCGGTGTGCACGAACATGCGCGCGACGTGCTGGTCGCAGCCCCAGTCCGAGCCTTTGACGGTGTCCTCGAAATGGACATCCTCGTTGTCGCCCCGACCCATCGCCGAGTTGGCCAGGCTGGCCTGCATGCCGCCCTGGGCGGCAGCCGAATGCGATCGCTTGGCCGGCACCAGACTGAGCACGATCGTGTCCAGCCCGCGGCGCTTGACGCCCACCGCGGCCCTGAGTCCGGCCAGTCCGCCGCCGATGACCAGCACGTCGGTATAGACGAGCTTCATCGGGCTTTCCCCGCCGGCCATGTGATCCCCGGCGGGACGTAAGGCTCGCCGTAGTCGCTGCGATGGTCGAGGCCGATCCTGACGTAGGCGGCCAGCGACAACAGTCCCAGGCTCAGGAAGAACGCGGTCAACACCCACTTGGCGCGCTGGAGCTTGCGCCGGGTCGCCTGCGGATTGCCGCCTTCCAGCCAGCCCCACTTGACCGCGAGCCGGTACAGTCCGATCGAACCGTGCAGTTCGACGGCCAGCAGCAACAGCAGATACAGCGGCCAGAACCCGTCGCTGACGATCCGGTCGGCCGAGCCGTATGGGCCGATCGACCCCGGCCGGGTCAGCATCGTGTAGAGGTGCACGGAGCCGAGGAAGAACATCGCGAAGCCGGTCCAGACCTGAACCAGCCACAGCGTCGTGTCGCCATGGCGCATGCTCCGCACGTGTTCGCGAAACGTCCTGTATTCGCGATAACCGGCCGGGAACTTGCGCATGGCCAAAGCCGCGTGGACGATGAAGACCGCGAACACGAACGCGACGACCAGGCTGACCAGCCAGGGGTGGGGCTCGCCGAGGAGATGGTAGCCCTCGAAGAAGCGGGCGACGTGCCAGAACGCGTCCTTGCCGGCCAGTATCGAGGCGACGAAGAACATGTGCAGCCACATGAACAGCGCCAAGAAGAGCCCGCTGAGGCTTTGCAGCAGGTCGAGCCGCGCCGGAACTCTGCTCGCAGTCATCACTACGGATTCCCGCGGCCCATGGTTGAACGCTTTGACGCGGTTTCAGCGGAGCGGATTGGCGACTCCGGCGGCGACGCGCGCTCGTTGCGAGGCTCCAGCATTGCGGCTCCCGACTCTTGAGGTGTTCGGGATTCTATGGAACGTCACGCCGCCGGGCCTTGATCCAGGACAATTCCGGCAGCGGCCGGCCGCATGCAACGGCCTGCAAGCGGTTCGGCGCACCGTGGTGCCGGCCGCGCAGCGGATCCGGCCGGCACCCGTAGCCCGGACGCAGCCCGGGGCGCACCCGGGCTGTTCACGGCATGACCATTAGCGGAACGGGCTGAAGTCCGGCTTGCGTTTCTCCAGAAAGGCGCTGGCGCCCTCGGCCTGCTCCCCGGTGCGGAAATAATCCGGCGCGATCTCGCGAATCATGTCGTTCATGTCGCGCTGCATGATCGGTTCCATGTGGTAGTAGAAGGAGCGCTTGAGAATCTTCAGGCAGGTCGGGCTGACGGCGAGCAGCTCGTCGGCCCATTTGCGCACTTCCTCGTCGAGCTGGGCCATCGGCACCACGGCGTTGGCCAGTCCCCACTCCAGCGCCTGACGCGCGGTGTAGCGACGGCACAGCATCCACAGCTCGCGCGCGCGCTTGTGGCCCAGCACATTGGCCGAGTGGCTGACGATGTAGCCGCCGGCCGGCGAGCCGACGCGCGGGCCGTTCTGGCCGAAGATCGCGTGCTCGGCGGCGATGGTGAAATCGCAGAAATAGGCGATATGGTGGCCGCCGCCGATGGCGTAGCCGTTGACACGGGCGATCACCGGCTTGAGGCATTCGGCGATCTGGCGGTTGAACGTGAAGTTGAGGTCCTCCAGGCCGCTCTTGCCGTCCTTGTCGCCCTTCTCCCAGTTGATGTCGCCGCCTACGCAGAAGGCGCGCTCGCCGGTCCCGGTGAGGACGATGACGCCGACGTTGCGATCGTTGGCGGCCCGATCGAGCAGCTCCTGCATCTCCTTGATGTTGTCGCCGGTGAACGCGTTGAGCGTCTTGGGCCGGTTGAGGGTGATCGTGGCGACGTAAGCGTCGACGCTGTACAGCACTTCTTTCTCGGACATGTCGAAGACCTGTGGGTGGGTGGATGGGTATGGACCTGCCGTGCGCGGCGGACATGCGCGGCGCCAGCCCCGCCATGCGAACGCTATCATACTAACGAATGTTTGTTTGATTTCCCCGCGGCCGCGGGCTGACGAGGCGAGTAGCGATGCCGGGCAGCCGGTTGATTCCGGGCTCGGCCCTACGGTATCGTCCGCGCGTTGCGCAGACCCTCGCGACGCACACGCCCAGTCAGAAACCCAGAAACCCGAAGAGACGCTTGATGAGCTACAAGAAATGGCACTGCCTGATTTGCGACCTGGTTTACGACGAGGCGCAGGGCTGGCCCAGCGAAGGCATAGCGCCCGGCACGCGGTGGGAGGATGTCCCCGACAGCTGGGCATGCCCCGACTGCGGTGCATCAAAGGCCGACTTTCTGATGGTGGAAGTGGCCTGAGCGCCTGAGGTTCAAGCGCTCCGGCCGGCCGGCAACGGCCGGAACCCATGCACGGGACGTGCATGGGTTCACAAGTTCTTCAATTGCAGGCCCCGTGACAAGGGCCGGGCTGCTTGAGCGCAGCGCGGCCTTTTGCCCTGCTCGGCGGCTTCAGCTCACCTGCCGCCTGCGTCCTTCCCAGTACGGCTTGCGCAGCTCGGTCTTCAGGATCTTTCCGGCACCGCTGACCGGGAGCGGCTCGCTGCGGAACGAGACGCTGCGCGGCAGCTTGTAGCCGGCGATGCGCTGCCGGCAGTGCTCGATGATCTCGTCGGCGGTCAGCGAAACGCCCGGCTTGGGCACGACCACGGCGTGGACCGCCTCGCCCCACTGCTCGCTGGGCACGCCGATCACCGCGCATTCCTGGACACCGGGGTGCTCGTAGATCGCGCCCTCGACCTCGACGCTGAACACGTTCTCGCCGCCCGAGATGATCATGTCCTTGGCGCGATCGACGATGTAGACGAAACCGTCCTCGTCCATGTAGCCGATATCGCCGGTGTGCAGCCAGCCGTTGCGCAGGGTCTGTGCGGTCTGTTCCGCGAGCCCCCAGTAACCCTGCATGACGTTCATGCCGCGCGCGCAGATCTCGCCGACCTGGCCGCGCGGCAGCTCGCGGTCCTCGGCATCGACGATCATCACTTCGACGCCATAGGCGGGGCGCCCGGCGCTGGTGAGCTTGGCTCCGCCCTCGACGTGAAAGCGCGGTTCCAGGAAGGTGATGACCGGCGCCGCCTCGGTCTGCCCGTAACCCTGTGCCAGCTCGATGCCAGGCAACAGGGTCATCGCCTTCTTCAGCACTGCCTCCGGCATCGGCGAGGCGCCGTACATGAGCCGCCTCCAGCTCGAGAGATCATAGTCGGCCACGCGGCCGGAATTCACCAGCAGGTTGATCATCGTCGGCACCAGTATCGTGTGCGTGACCCGGTGCCTGGCGATCGCGTCGAGCACGGCCTCGACATCGAAGCGCGGCACGGCGACGTGGGTGCCGGCGCCCATCGTCACCGCGAAGGTGCTGGCCATGTCGGCAAGGTGGAACATCGGCGCCGCGTGCATGTAAACCGACTGGTCGTCATAACCGAGCGCCGGCAGCACGTTGAGCGCGTTGTAGACGATGTTGTCATGCGAGAGCATGACGCCCTTGGACTTGCCGGTGGTTCCGCCGGTGTAGAACAGGCCGGCAAGATCGTCCCCGCCGGCGTTGGCGTCCGGCACCGGGGCGCTCTGCGCGAGCAGCCCCTCGTAGTCGAGACAGCCCTCGGGGCAGGGGCCGTCGCCGATGAAGACCACGTGCCGGACCGCCGTGAGCAGCGGCCGCAGGGCCGGCAGCATCTTCGAAAACGCGTCGTCGATCAACAGCACTGCGCTTCCGGAATCTTCCAGCGTGTACGCGATCTCGGGGGGCGCGAGCCGGATGTTGACCGGGTTGCAGGCGGCCCCCGCCCAGGCCACGCCGTAGATGTACTCGAGGTAACGGTCGCTGTTGAGCGCCAGGATGGCGACGCGGTCCGCGCGCCCGACGTTCAGCGCCTTGAGCGCGCCCGCCAGCCGCGCGACGCGCTCCTGGAACTGCTGCCAGGTCTGACGGCGCTCGCCGAAGATCGTGGCGGTGCCCCTGGCATTGATCTGGACCGCCCGGCGCAGGGTTTGAGTAATGAACACGACCGCTCCTCCACGTTTCTGTGATTGCTTGCGGGACTACCTAACGGATGTTAGATTGACCTGCAGCCGAGTGCAAGCGCCCGCTTGGGCCGGGTGTTGGCAACGCGCCGCACGTCCTGGCAGGCGGCGTGCCCCCAAGACGCAACCTAGACGCAAGCACCCAATACGCAAGCATGTCTCGACCGCCCCACGCCCGTTCCCCGAACCGGCCACCAGCAAGCACTCGGCATGAAGACCCTGCACGCGCCGCGCTTTGAGGCGCCCGAGGCCATCGCCGCCGGCCTCGCCGAGCAGCAGTACGTCGCCGGCGCACGTATCGCCACGGCGGTCTACCTCGGCCTGCATCTGGAAAAGCCCCTGCTGGTGGAAGGGCCTGCCGGAGTCGGCAAGACGGAGCTGGCCAAGGCGCTGAGCCAGATGCTCGGCGTCCCGCTGGTGCGCCTGCAGTGTTACGAGGGCCTGGACGAGGCCAAGGCCTTGTACGAATGGAAGTACGGCAAGCAGCTGCTCTACACCCAGCTGCTGCGCGACAAGCTGGGCGAGCTGATGGCCGGCACCGGCTCGCTGGCGCAGGCCCTGGAGCGGCTGCTGGCGCACGACGATCTGTTCTATTCCGAGGCCTTTCTCGAGCCGCGACCGCTGCTGCGCGCGCTGCGCGAGCCCGAGGGCTGCGTGCTGCTGATCGACGAGATCGACAAGGCCGACCCGGAATTCGAGGCCTTTCTGCTCGAAGTGCTGTCCGATTACCAGATTTCCGTACCGGAGCTGGGCACGCTGGCCGCCACCACCCGGCCCATGGTGCTGCTGACCAGCAACGCGGCGCGCGAGCTGTCCGATGCGCTGCGCCGCCGCTGCCTGCATCTGCACATCGACTACCCCGAGCCGGCGCTGGAGCGACGCATCCTGCGGCTGCGCGTCCCCGAGCTGCCGGAGCGGCTCGGCGACAGCCTGGTGGCCTTCGTCCAGGGCCTGCGCGGCCTGGACCTGAAGAAACTCCCGGCCGTCAGCGAGACGCTGGACTGGGCGCGCACGCTGGTCCTGCTCAACGCCGTGGAACTTGGTGAGGATCTGGTGCGCAATACGCTGGCCGCCCTGCTCAAGCACGAGGAGGACGTGACCACCGCCACCGCCGCCCTGCCGCAGGTGCTGCAGGCGGCCCGCGAGACCGCCCGCCGTGCAGCGCACGCTTGAGGAGTTTTTCCGGGCCCTGCGCGGCAGCGGCCTGGAGCCCGGGCTCTCGGAGTGCCTGGACGCCTACCGGGCCGCCCTGCTGGTGGGCCCCGATGACCGCAGCCGGCTGCGCGAGGCGCTCGGCGCCACGCTGGCCAAGACCGGCGCGCAGCGCGCGCTCTTCGAGCGGGTC
>JBFMCQ010000041.1:0-9279 GCA_040754295.1 Pseudomonadota bacterium
TGAATTCGGTGCTATTCGGCGTCGGCTGCAGCGTCGGCTTCGGCCTCGACGCTCGCATCGGCTTCGACCGAGGTGCTGAGCACGCCGCCGACGAGGCCGGTCGCCGCCTTCGTCGTCTTGGTCACAGCGCCCTGCGTTGCGTCGGCGCCGGCCTTGGCCTTGCCCTGCGCCTTGGCGTCCGCCGCGCCTTTCTTCGCTGCCGCCGTGGCTTCGGCGGCCTGCTCCGCGCCTTTGTCGGCGGCGGACTTCAGCGCTTCGCCCGAGGCTTCGGCACCGGCCTTGGCACCGGCAGCGGCGTCCGCCGCGCTCTTGCTCAGACCGGTTTCGGCCTTGACCTTGGCATCGACGTCGGCCTTGGCTTCGGCGGCGAGCAGCGACAGCGGCGCGAGCGCGAAACCGGCAGCGGCGGCGAGGTGGACGAGCTTCATGCGGACTCCCTGGGAACGTGGTCGAGCTGATTGGATGGACGACAGCTTAGAGCGCCCCCCTGAATCCATCATGAACAAGCCGGCGCACCTTCACGGTGCGCTTTTAGGCACTGCGACGCAGTGCGCCGTTCTTCTTCAGATGGATCAGCAGCAGCGACACCGCCGCCGGCGTCACACCCGAGATGCGCGCGGCCTGCCCCAGCGTCTGCGGGCGATGCGCGGCGAGCTTCTGCCGCACTTCGTTCGACAGGCCGCCGACGCTGGCGTAGTCGATATCCGCGGGCAAGCGCGCCTCTTCGAAACGGCGACCGCGCTCGATCTCGGCCTGCTGGCGCTCGATGTAGCCGGCGTACTTCGCGGCGATCTCGATCTGCTCGGCGACCTGCGGCTCGGTCTCGGCGGGGGCGAGTCCGAGCCCTTGCAGCACGGCGTAGCTGCCCTGCGGGCGGCGCAGCAGATCGGTGCCGGACAGGCCGCTGTCGTTGGGCGCTGCGCCGAAGATCCGGACGATCGCCGGGGCGCGCAGCTGCGCCGGCTTGAGCCAGAGCGCGTCCAGCTCCGCGCGTCCGCGCTCGATGGCCTCGCGCTTCGTGCAGAAACGCGACCAGCGCGCCTCGTCGACGAGCCCGAGCTTGCGGCCCAGCGGCGTCAGGCGCAGATCGGCATTGTCCTCGCGCAGCATCAGGCGGTGCTCGGCGCGCGAGGTGAACATGCGGTAGGGCTCGGTGGTGCCGCGCGTGATCAGATCGTCGACGAGCACGCCGATGTACGCCTCGTGCCGCTGCGGCTCCCAGGGCGGCAGCGCGCGTGCCTTGCGCGCGGCATTGATGCCGGCGAGCAGGCCTTGCGCCGCGGCCTCTTCGTAGCCGGTCGTGCCGTTGATCTGGCCGGCGAAGAACAGGCCGTCGATGAGCTTGGTTTCCAGCGAGCGCTGCAGATCGCGCGGATCGAAGTAGTCGTACTCGATCGCATAGCCGGGGCGCGTGATGCGGACGTTCTCCAGCCCCTTGATCGTGCGCACGAAGCGCAGCTGCACGTCGTAGGGCAGCGAGGTGGAAATCCCGTTGGGGTAGACCTCGCGGGTGCTCAGGCCTTCCGGCTCGAGGAAGATCTGATGCCGGTCCTTGTCGGCGAAGCGGTTGATCTTGTCCTCGACGCTCGGGCAGTAGCGCGGGCCGGTGCCCTCGATGACGCCGGTGAACATCGGCGAGCGGTCGAAGGCGCTGCGGATGATCTCGTGTGTCTGCGCGTTCGTATGCGTGATGTGGCAGGGTAGCTGCTGCGGATGCTCGTCGCGCGAGCCGATGAACGAGAACACCGGCGTGGGCGTATCCCCGGGCTGCTCGACGAGCTGCGCCCAGTCGATCGTGCGCCCGTCGAGGCGCGGCGGCGTGCCGGTCTTGAGCCGGCCGACGCGCGGATGCAGCTCGCGCAGGCGCGCCGCCAGCGGCAGGCTCGGCGCGTCGCCGGCGCGCCCGCCGGGGTGATTCGTCAGGCCGACGTGGATGCGCCCGCCGAGAAAGGTGCCGGTCGTCAGCACGACGCAGGGCGCGAAGAACTGCAGGCCCAGCCGCGTCACCACGCCGCGCACGCGCCCGCTATCGACGATCAGATCGTCGACCTCGTTCTGGAACAGCGTCAGGTGTTCCTGGTTCTCCAGCGCCGCGCGCACCGCCTGCTTGTAGAGCATGCGGTCGGCCTGCGCGCGCGTCGCACGCACGGCCGGCCCTTTCGACGCGTTGAGGATGCGGAACTGGATGCCGGCGCGGTCGGCCGCGCGCGCCATCAGCCCGCCGAGCGCATCGATCTCCTTGACCAGATGGCCCTTGCCGATGCCGCCGATCGCCGGGTTGCAGGACATCTGCCCGAGCGTTTCGATGCTCTGCGTGACCAGCAGCGTCGCGCAGCCGATGCGCGCGGACGCCAGCGCGGCTTCGGTGCCCGCGTGCCCGCCGCCGACGACGATGACATCGAATGTGTGCTGCTGGAACATCGCGAAAACCCTCGAAGGGGCGCGATTTTAGAACGCAATCCTGCCGGTCAGCATCTGCCACCACATCTTCCAGTCGCCCATGAACGACAGCCAGGGGTATTTGAAGGTCGCCGGCTTGTTGTGCTCGAAGAAGAAGTGGCCGACCCAGGCCCAGGCGTAGCCCTGCACGAAGGCCACGGCGAGCAGCCACCAGGTCGCGGTCGCGACCGCGTAGACCGCCAGCAGCAGGCCGAGGCTGCTGCCGATGAAATGCAGCCGGCGGCACGTGCGGTTGGAGTGCTCCTGCAGGTAGTAGGGATAGAAATCGTCGAGATTTCGGTATTCGCCGTTGGCGCTCATGGCGAAGCTCCGTAATGATGATCGCCCAGTATAGGGGCGCGCCGGCGGCGAACAAGCCGCGGTATCTGGTCAATCCACTCCATGAAAATCGCGATACTGTCCCGCAACCGCCGGCTCTACTCGACGCGGCGGCTCGCCGAAGCCGCGGAAGCGCGCGGCCACGAAGTGCGCGTCATCGACGTGCTGCGCTGCTACATGAACATCCGCCCCGGCGATCCCGAAATCTGGTATCGCGGCCGCCGGCTCACCGGATTCGACGCGGTGATCCCGCGCATCGGTGCGTCGGTGACCTTCTACGGTACCGCGGTCGTGCGCCAGTTCGAGATGATGGACGTCTGCGTCGTCAACGAATCGGTGGCGATCACGCGTGCGCGCGACAAGCTGCGCGCGCTGCAGCTGCTCGCCCGCAAGGGCATCGGCATGCCGCCGACGGGCTTCGCGCACTCACCGGACGACACGCAGAGCCTGATCGGCCTCGTCGGCGGTGCGCCGATGGTGATCAAGCTGGTCGAGGGCACGCAGGGGCAGGGCGTCGTGCTCGCCGAGACGGCACAGGCGGCGGGCTCGGTGATCGACGCGTTCCGCGGGCTCGACGCGTACTTTCTCGTGCAGCGCTTCGTCGCCGAGGCCGGCGGTGCCGACCTGCGCTGCCTCGTCGTCGGCGACGAAGTCGTCGCCAGCATGCGCCGCGTCGCCAGGCCCGGCGAGTTCCGCGCCAACCTGCACCTCGGTGCCAGCGCCGAAGCAGTGCGCATCACACCGCAGGAGCGCCGGATCGCGCTGCGCGCGGCGCGCATCATCGGGCTGAACGTCGCCGGCGTCGACATGCTGCGCACGCCGCAAGGGCCGATGATCATGGAAGTGAACTCATCGCCGGGGCTCGAGGGCATCGAGGCCGCGTCCGGCGTCGACGTCGCCGAGCGCATCATCCGCTTCGTCGAGCGCCATGCGCGCCGGCGTCGCACGCGCGGTGCCGGTTAGCGCAACAGCCCGGCCAGCAGAAACAGCCCGAGCAGCAGCACGGTCCACAGGATCATCGTGCTCGTCGTCCAGACGCCGGCGACCAGGCCTTCGGCCCTGAGCGGCACGGTGCCGGCCTGTAGGCTGCGGCGCAGTGCGTGCAGTACCGGGGCGCCGAGGTGGTCGCGCAGCGCACTCAGGCTGCGCACGATGGCGCGCGCGCCGGTCGGCAGCGCGCGCCGGTAGAACCAGTCGAAATCGAGGTTCACCGAGCGCAGCTCCGGCGGATAGATGCCGGTGCGCATCAGCACCGTGAAGGCCATCGCCGAAAAGAACAGCAGCTGCGTCTGGTTGACGACGTGTGCGGTCGTGTACGGCACGTAGTCGACCGGATACGGCAGGCAGCGGTACAACAGCTCCGGCACGCAGCCGATCAGTATGCAGGCGGCCGCGGCCACCAGCATCGCCAGGCGCATGTTCAGCGGCGCCTCCTCGACGCGGTAGCCGCGATCGTGCGCGAAGAACGCGAAGAACGGGATCTTGATGCCGGCGTGGTGGAACACGCCGGCCGAGGCGAACAGCAGCATCAGCCAGATCACGAGCCGATGTTCTTCGGCGACCGCGGTCATGATCATCGACTTCGTGACAAAGCCCGAGAACAGCGGAAACGCCGAGATCGACGCCGCACCGACGATGCACAGCGCGGTCGTCTGCGGCATCGATTTGTACAACCCGCCGAGCTCGGAGCCGTTGATCGTGCCGGTGCGCAGCAGCACTGCGCCCATGCTCATGAACAGCAGACCCTTGAACAGAATGTCGGCGACGGCGTGCGCGGCCGCACCGTTGACGCCCATCGCGCCGCCGATGCCGATACCGACGACCATGAAGCCGAGCTGGTTGATCAGGCTGTACGCAAGCACGCGGCGCAGGTCGTTCTCGATCACCGCGTAGAAGATCGGGAAGCAGGTCATCACCGCGCCGACCCAGATCAGCATCTCGGTGCCGGCGAAGCCGCGCGCGAGCGCGTAGATCGCGAGCTTGGTCGTGAATGCCGACAGCACGACGGTGCCGACGATCGTCGCTTCCGGGTAGGTGTCCTGCAGCCAGGCGTGCAGGATCGGGAATGCGCCCTTGATGCCGAAGCCGAGCAGGATCAGCACCCCGCCCGGTGCATCGACGCCGATGTGGCCGAACTCGATGCCGGCACCCGATTGGTGACGCAGCACGATGCCGCCGAGCAGCAGCATGCCGGAGGTCGCCTGCGCCAGCAGATAGCGCATGCCCGCGCGGTAGGCACGCTCGCTGCGCCGCGCCCAGATCAGCAACACCGAGGTAATGCCGGTGAGTTCCCAGAACAGCAGCAGCGTGATCAGGTCGCCGGCGAGTGCGCCGCCGACGGCCGCACCGGCGTAGGACAGCAGCGCTGCGGTCTGCACCGCGTCGCGCAGGTGCAGGGCATAGACCGCGCCGATGAAGCAGGCAATGCAGAAAATGCCGGCGAACAGACGCGCGAGCGCGTCGACCCGCAGCAGCTGCAGCTCGAGGCCGGCGAGCGCGACACTCGCGCCGGCGCCGTCGGGCAGCTGCACGACGAGCCACAACGCCGCCAGCGGCAGCACCAGGCTGCCAGCGCCGCGCAGGCGCTCCGGCAGCAGCGGCACGAGCGCCGCACCGGCGAGCAGGAGCCAGGCCGGATGCAGCGTCATCGCAGCTGATCCTCCGGACGCTCGGCCTCGTAGTGGCTCTCGTCGCGCTGGATCAGCCGGCGCAGCTGCTTGGCCGCGAGCACCAGCATCACGCAGGCGACGAAGCCGTAGATCGCGTAGAAGCCGAACCAGCCTTCCACCGAAAAATGCGGGTGCTTGACGTAGAACAGGTCCGCGGCGAACAGCAGTGCGCAGCACGCGTAGAGGGCGTAGACGAGCCTGTCGACATTGCGCGGCCGGTCGAGCCAGCGCGGCTTTTCGTTGGGCTTGTCGTTCATGGCAGTCCAAAGAGTCGGGTGAGCGGCGCGACGACGGTGTCGATGCCGAAGAACAGCAGCAGGCAGGCGGCGGCGGTCAGGCACAGCGGCAGCACGCAGGCCAGCGGCGCCTCGCGCACGCCCGGCTCGGCATGAGTGGCGACGGCAGGCCGGAAGAACGCGCGTACCGGAATCGGCAGCAGATAGGCGATGTTGAGCAGCGAGCTCAGCATCAACACCGCCATCAGCCACGGCCAGCCGGCATCGACGGCGCCCTGCATCAGCCACCACTTGCTCCACAGCCCGGCCAGCGGCGGCAGGCCGATGACCGACAGCGCGCCGATCGCGAAGGCCGCGAACGTGAACGGCATCTGCCGGCCCAGACCGTCGAGCTCGCTGACCCTGGTCTTGTGCGCAGCGGTGTAGATCGCGCCGGCACAGAAGAACAGCGTGATCTTGCCGACCGCGTGCGTCGCGATATGCGCCGCGCCGCCGAGCGCGCCGGCGGTCGTTGCCATGCAGGCGGCGAGCACGATGTAGGCGAGCTGGCTCACCGTCGAGTACGCGAGGCGTGCCTTCAGATTGTCCTGCAGCATCGCGACCAGCGACGCGGCGAGCAGCGTGAACGCCGCGACCCAGAGCATCGGCACCGTCGCGCCGGCGTAGTGCAGTGTGTCGATGCCGAAGATGTAGACCGCCACCTTGAGCACCGTGAACACGCCCGCCTTTACCACGGCGACGGCGTGCAGCAGCGCGCTCACCGGCGTCGGCGCGACCATCGCCGACGGCAGCCAGCGGTGGAAGGGCATCAGCGCCGCCTTGCCGACGCCGAACAGATACAGCGCGAACAGCACCGCGAGCACGCCGTGGCTGGCGCGCCCGGCGAGGATGCCGCCGTCGCGGAACTCGGTCGTGCCGGCGAGCGCGTAGGTCCAGATCAGCGCCGGCAGCAAAAGGCCGATCGACGTCGTCAGCAGCACGACGAGATAAGTGCGCCCGCCGCGGCGCGCGTCCTCGTTGCCCTTGTGCGTGACCAGCGGCCAGGTGGACAGCGTCAGCGCCTCGTAGCCGATGAACAGAGTCACGCCGTTGCCGGCGAGCGCGATCAGCATCGCCGAAGCGATCGCGATCGCGAAGCAGACGTAGAAGCGGGTCTGTTGCGCTTCCTCGTTGGCGCGCATGTAGCCGATCGCGTACAGCGACGTCACCGGCCACAGCAGTGCGGCGACGCTCGCGAACAAAAGACCGAGCGGCTCCAGCGCCAGCTCCAGCGACAGGCCCGGCAGCCAGCTCCACAGCGGATAGCGCAGGCCGGCGTCGGCATGAGGCCACAGGCCGAGCACGAGCGCGGCGAGCAGCACGCCGGCGCTGAGCGTCACCGCCTCGCGCAGGTTCGGTCGAGCGCGCAGCGCCAGCACCAACGGGACCGCAGCGAGCGCGATCAGCGGCGCCAGCGGCAAGGCCAGCGCCGCGTCGGCGACGACCCAGCCCGCCGGCAGCGCGATCACGGCAGACCTCCGAGCATCGCGGCGGTCGCCTGAGCGGCCACCGCGGCCAGCGGCTGCGCCGAGAGACCGATCAGCAGCGTCAGGCCGACGATCGCCCACAGCGCGAAACCCATCGATATCGGCACGGCGCCGACCGGCTCGCTGGGCGGCGCGCGGAACCAGGCGGTCTCGATCACGCGACCGACGTAGATCAGGGCCAGCAGGGAACTCAGCAGCACCGCAGCGACGGTGATCCATTGCTGCTGTTCCACCAGGGCGAGCACCAGCGCCCACTTGCTGACGAAGCCGGCGGTGAGCGGGACACCGATCAGGCCCAGGCCGCCGAGCAGCAGCGCGGCGAACGTCCCCGGCATCCGCCGTGCGAGGCCGGCGAGCGCGTCGAGCCGCGTGCTGCCCAGACGCAGGCACAGCACGCCGGCGACCGCGAACAGACCGGCCTTGATCAGCCCATGATTGAACACGTGCAGGAACGCCGCATTGAAGCCCTGCGGCGTCGCCAGGCCGATCGCGGCAACGATGTAGCCGATCTGCCCGATGCTCGACCACGCCAGGATGCGCTTGAGATCGTCCTGGAAGCAGGCGACCGCGGATCCGACCAGCATCGCGGCGACGCCGGCGAGCAGCATCATCTCGGCCAGCGGCAGGCGCTCGGCGACGAGACCGGAGCCGAACATGCCGAAGGCGTAGCGCAGGAAGGCGTAGATCGCGACCTTGGCACCGGCGCCGGCGAGCAGCAGGCTCGCCGCCGACGGCGACTCGGCGTAGGCGCCCGGCTGCCAGCCGTGCAGCGGAAACACCGCCGCCTTGATCGCCAGACCGACCGTGATGAAGCCGAGCGCCGCCGTGAGTACGCGGTTGCCGTACAGCGGCGGCAGCCGCGCGGCGAGATCGGCCATGTTCAGCGTGCCGGTGAGCGCGTACATCAGGCCGATGCCGATCAGCAGGAAGGTGCCGCCGATGGTGCCCATGACGAGGTAGCGGAAGGCGGCGAGCAGCGCCTGGCGACGGCGGCCGAGCGCGATCAGCGCGTACGCCGACAGCGAGGAGATCTCGAGGAAGACGAAGACGTTGAAGGCGTCGCCGGTGATCGTGATGCCGAGCAGCCCGGCGAGGTACAGGCACAGGCAGCAGTAATAGAGATAGATCCGCGGCGTTTCGATCTCGTCCTCGACGCTGCGCGGCGCGAACACCGCGGTGGCGACGCCGAGCAGGCTGACGAGCAGCAGCACGAGCGCGTTCGCCGCATCGACGACGTACTCGATGCCGTACGGCGCCGCCCAGCCGCCGATCGCATAATCCACCCTGCCGTTCGCGAGCACCTCGCCCAGCAGCAGCAGCGAGCAGGCCAGCGCCGCGAGCGAGGCCAGCAGGTAGACCAGCCAGGCGGCGAGCGGTCGGTGCAGCAGCACGCACAGCGGCGCGGCCAGCAGGGGGATCACGACCTGCAGGATCGGAAGATGCGCGCTCATTGCCTGCTTCGCTGCGCAGCGTCGCTGCGCAATGCCTCGTCTTCGTTGATCGTGCCGTATGCCTCGTAGATGCGGACCGCGAGCGCGAGCCCGAGCGCCGTCGTCGCCACGCCGACGACGATGGCCGTGAGGATCAGCACATGCGGCAGCGGATGCGAGTAGATCTCGTACTGCGGATCGAGAATCGGCGCGGTGCCGCCGGTGACCTTGCCGAGGCTGATGTAGAGCATGAACACCGCAACCTGAAAGATGTTCAGGCCGATCAGCTTCTTCACCAGGTTGGCGTGGCTCATGACCACGTACAGGCCGATCATGATCAGCACGATCGCGATCCAGTAGTTGTAGTGGCCGGCGATCATTCGGCGGCCCTGCCGACGCCGCGGCCGGCGAAGCTGTAGAACAGGATCAGCATCGCCGCAGTGACCGCGATGCCCACGCCCAGCTCGACCAGCAGAATGCCCAGATGCTGCCCGTGCGCCGGATCGGCCGGCGCCAGTACGTCGTAGTCGAGGAAGGCACCGCCGAGCAGCAACGTCGCGCAGCCGGTGCCCGCGAAAATGAGCAGGCCCAGTGCCACCAGGCGTCGCAAGGCGCTCATCGGCACGACGCGGCGTGCCGC
>JBFMCQ010000041.1:9379-20047 GCA_040754295.1 Pseudomonadota bacterium
CTGAACACGCCGGAGAGCATCGCCGCCGCAAACAGTTGGCGGATGCGCGCGACGGCGAGTCCGGTGATTGCCAGAATCGTGAACAGCGCGATGTCGATCAGCGTGAACGCGCTCATCGGCGCCGTCGCCGGTCGTCGAGCAGCGGGCGCAGGCCGTCCTCGAGCGCCGACTGTGCCAGGGCGTGAGTCGCGGTGGGGCTCGTGAACAGCAGGAACAGGGCGATCAGCAGCAGGCGCAGCGCTTCGGCGTAGCCGTCTACGCGCAGCAGCAGGCCGAGCAGCACCAGTCCGGCGCCGGCGCTGTCGGTGATGCCCGCCGCGTGCGTGCGCGTGAAGAAGTCGGGCATGCGGTACAGGCCGACCGCGCCGGTGACGACGAACAGGAGTCCGGCGGCGATGAGCAGGTCGCTCGCCAGCGTCAGCCCGCTCACAGGTCGCCCTCGCCGGGCCGCTGCTGCGTCGAAGCGCCGAAATGACCCTGGTGGCTGAGCTTGAGCACGGCCACCGTGCCGATGAAGTTGATCAGCGCGTAGACCAGCGCGATGTCGAGAAACGCCGGGCGTCCGCCGAGGAAGCCGGCGACGGCGATGAACAGCACGGTCTTGGTGCCGAAGCTGTTGATCGCCAGGATGCGGTCGTAGAGTGTCGGCCCGAGCACGGCGCGGCCGAGCACCAGCAGCATCGTCGCCAGCAGCGCGAGCGTCGCCGCCAGCAGCATCAGCCCAGCCCCATGCGGCGCACCTTCGCCGCCATGGCACCGGCATCGAGCTCGTCGATCAGTGCCGGATCGACCGCGTGCACCTCGATCGTCGACTCCTCGACGTTCATCGCCAGCGTGCCCGGCGTCAGCGTGATCGAGTTGGCGTAGGTCACCCGCTCGACGTCCGACATGTCGGAAACCGCAGTCGCACGCACCACCGGCGCAATCCGCGGCTGCGGCGCCCAGATGCGCCGGCCCAGATCGACGGCAGACAGCAGAATCTGGCCGGCGAGCCAGACCCAGTAGCCGGGCGCGCGCAGGCTCAGCTCGAGCGGCCGCCCCTCGTGATCGACGATGTCCATGCGATGCGCCAGCCACGTCACGAGCAGGACGGAGCTAGCGCCGAAAGCCAGAAGCAGCGGCGTGTAGTGCCCCGATAGCAGCAGCCAGAACGCAGCCAGCATCACGGCCAGACCCAGGACGCGTGTCATGTGTCGCGTGGTGCGCGGTTGAGGTTCGAAAGGCGATGTTGCGCAATCGCGCGCGCAGCGTCAACGAAAGCCGCGTACAAAGGCCGCGCACCGGGGGCGCGCAAGGCCGCACAATTTGACGAGCACCGGCGGCAGAGGTTCTGATATTGGGGGCGGCCGGCATCCGCCGCTGTGCGGCGGCCGGCAGTCGCAACGCAGGGCACGATGCTGGGCTGGCCTGCGGTCATCGTCTTCAGCGAGGAGCAAGCCATGCAGCTTGGCAAGCTGGCGCTGTACGCGGCACTCGTCTTCGGACTGTGCGCGGTGATGCTGGGACTCTCCTGGGTCCTGGGGCAGAGAACCCGTTTGTCGCGCGCCGGTGCCGAGCCCTACGAGTCCGGCATCGTCTCCACCGGCGGCGCGCGCTTCCGCCTTTCGGCGAAGTTCTATCTCGTCGCCGTGTTCTTCGTGATTTTCGATCTGGAGGCGGTCTACGTGCTCGCCTGGGGCGTGGCCGCGCGCGAGGCGGGTTGGGCCGGTTACATCGAGATCATGGTCTTTCTGGCGATCCTGCTCGCGGCGCTGGTCTATCTCTGGCGCACCGGCGCGCTCGACTGGGCGCCGCGCACGCAGAAGCCCGCGGACCGGAGGTATTAGATGGACTACGCCCTCAAGCGCATGGACGCCGGCGGCGGGCCGTCACTCGACGAGCAGGTGCGCAAAAGCGTGTTCCTCGGCCGGCTCGAAGAACTGGCGCAGGCGGTGGTGAACTGGGGCCGCAAGAACTCGCTGTGGCCGTTCAACTTCGGCCTGTCCTGCTGCTACGTGGAGATGGCCACCGCGTTCACGAGCCCGCACGACCTCGCGCGCTTCGGCTCGGAGGTGATCCGCGCGACGCCGCGCCAGTCCGACGTCATCGTCATCTCCGGCACGCCGTTTCTGAAGATGGCGCCGGTGATCAAGCGGCTCTACGAGCAGATGCTCGAGCCCAAGTGGGTCATCTCGATGGGCTCCTGCGCGAACTCCGGCGGCATGTACGACATCTATTCGGTCGTGCAGGGGGTCGACAAGATCCTGCCGGTCGACGTCTACATCTCCGGCTGCCCGCCGCGCCCGGAAGCCTTCCTCGAAGCGCTGATCCTGCTGCAGAAGTCGATCCAGTCGGAGCGCCGTCCGCTGTCATGGATGGTGGGTCCGCAGGGGGTCACGCGCATGCCGGCGGTGTCGATGCGCGATGCGAAGCATGCGCAGCGCATGGCGGTGACCGATCTGAGGACGCCCGATGGTGTTTGAACAGCGGCTGCAGCTTGCAGGTTGCCGGTTGCAGCAAGGAAATCGCGTCTTTTTCCGCAACCTGCAGCCTGCAACCCGCGACCGCCGTTCCTGCAGAGCGGCCGGAGGCCGCGCATGACCGCCGTCGTCAACGAAACCCGGCCCACCGGCGTCATCGGCGAGCTCCACGCGCGCTTTCCGGGCGAGGGCTTCGTCGAGCAGGCGACCGCGGATGGCATCCCGACGATGTGGGTGCCGGCGCAGCGGCTGCTGGCGGTGATGAAGGCGCTCAAGCACGCGGTCAAGCCGCCGTACCGGATGCTCTACGACCTCACCGCGGTCGACGAGCGCCTGCGCCAGCAGCGGCAGGGGCAGCCACCGTCGGACTTCACGGTCGTCTACCACCTGATGTCGTTCGAGCGCAACAGCGACGTGCGCATCAAGGTCGCGCTCAGGGGTGATTCGCCGAGTCTGCCTTCGCTGACCGGTCTGTGGCTCAACGCCAACTGGTACGAGCGCGAAGTCTGGGATCTGTTCGGCATCCGCTTCGACGGGCATCCGCACCTGATCCGCATCATGATGCCGCACACCTGGGAAGGGCATCCGCTGCGCAAGGATCACTACGCGCGTGCGACCGAAGCACCGCGCCTGAACATGGACGAGGCGCGCGTCGAGCGCGAGCAGGAGGCGCTGAAGATCGACCCGGCCGAGTGGGGCATGCAGACCACCGGCGACGATCACGACTACATGGTGCTCAACCTCGGCCCCAACCATCCGAGCGTGCACGGCGTGTTCCGCGTCATGCTGCAGCTCGACGGCGAGGAAATCGTGCAGGCGGTGCCGGACATCGGCTACCACCACCGCGGCGCCGAGAAGATGGGCGAGCGCCAGTCCTGGCACACGTATATTCCGTACACCGATCGCGTCGACTACCTCGGCGGCGTGATGAACAACCTGCCGTATCTGATGGCGGTCGAGCGGCTCGCCGGCATTCAGGTGCCGGCGCGTGCGCAGACGATCCGGGTGATGCTCTGCGAGTTCTTCCGCATCATGTCGCACCTGCTGTTCTATGCCACGTATGCGCAGGATGTCGGCTCGATGTCACCGGTGTTCTACATGTTCGTCGACCGGCAGAAGGCCTACGACGTCATCGAGGCGATCACCGGCTTTCGCATGCACCCGGCGTGGTTCCGCATCGGCGGTGTCGCCGCCGATCTGCCGGCCGGCTGGGACAAGCTCGTGCGCCAGTTCCTCGACTGGATGCCCCGGCGCCTGAAGGACTACGACAAGATGGCGCTGCGCAACACGATTCTCAAGCGGCGCAGCATCGGCATCGGCCGCTACAATACCGCCGAGGCGATCGAATGGGGCGTCACCGGGCCGGGGCTGCGCGCCACCGGCTACGCCTGGGATTACCGCAAGGCGCGGCCGTACTCGGGCTACGAGCAGTTCGATTTCGAGATTCCGGTCGGCAAGAACGGCGACGTCTACGACCGCTGCCTGGTGCGCGTCGAGGAGATCCGCCAGTCGCTGCGCATCATCGAGCAGTGTCTGAACCACATGCCGTCCGGCGACTACAAGGCTCGCCATCCGCTGACGACGCCGCCGATCAAGGATCGGACGATGCAGGACATCGAGACCCTGATCGACCACTTCCTCAACGTCTCCTGGGGACCGGTGATCCCGGCCGGCGAGTGCGCGATGACCGTGGAGGCCACCAAAGGCCTGAACAGCTACTACCTGACGTCCGACGGCGGCACGATGAGCTACCGCACGCGCATCCGTACGCCGAGCTTCGCGCACCTGCAGATGATCCCGTACATTTCGCGCGGCTTCATGGTGCCCGACCTGATCGCGATCATCGCGAGCATCGACTTCGTGATGGCGGATGTGGACAGATGAGGAAGCAGTTTCCAGTTTCCAGTTTCCAGTTTCCGGACAGGAAGCTGGCTGCCGCTGTTTCTGGAAACTGGAAACTGGAAACTACAAACTCGATTTTCAAGGCCGATGCTTAGCAAACAGGAAATCGCCGAGATCGACCACGAGCTCGCTCACTACGAGCAGCCCGCTGCCGCGACGATCGAGGCCTTGAAAATCGTGCAGAAGCACCGCGGCTGGGTCAGCGACGAGGCCGTCTCCGACATCGCGGCCAAGCTCGGCTCGACGCCGGCCGACGTCGACGCGGTCGCGACGTTCTACAACCTGATCTACCGCCGGCCGGTCGGCCGCCACGTGATCCACGTCTGCGACTCGGTGTCGTGCTGGATACTCGGCCAGCCGCGGCTCACGCAGCTGCTGGAGCAGCGCCTCGGCATCCGCTACGGGCAGACGACCCAGGACGGTCGCTTCACGCTGCTGCCGATCTGCTGCCTGGGCACCTGCGACCGCGCGCCGGCGATGATGATCGGCCAGGACACGCATCGCGACCTGGAGTCGGTCGACGCGGCACGGCTGGATTCGATATTGGAGCGGTACGGATGAACGGCAGTTTCCAGTTCGGAGTTTCCAGTTTCCAGGGACGGCACGAGACGGCTGTGCTTCTTCTTGTCTGGAAACTGGAAACTGGAAACTGGAAACCGGCGGTTGCCGGAGGCCTCGCATGACGGCGCGCACCTCGCCCCCGGGCAAGCCGCTAACGGACCGCATCCGCCCGGAGCATCCGCCGTATGCGCTCGCCGACTACGAGCGCCACGGCGGCTTCCAGGGTCTGCGCGCGGCGCTGAAGATGGGGCCGCAGGACGTGACCGGCCTGGTGAAATCGGCGGGTCTGCGCGGCCGCGGCGGCGCCGGTTTCCCGACCGGGGTGAAGTGGGGCTTGGTGCCGATGGGGCCGGATGCGCCGAAACAAAAGTACATCGTCGCCAACGGCGACGAGATGGAGCCGGGCACGTTCAAGGACCGCCTCCTGCTCGAAGGCGATCCGCTGCAGTTCATCGAAGGCATCACCATCGGCGGCTATGCGATCGGCGCGTCGGTCGGCTACGTGTTCCTGCGCGCCGAATACGTCGAGGCGGCCGCGGCGCTGCGCAAGGCGATCAAGGAATGCTACGCGCGCGGCCTGCTCGGCAGGAACATTCTCGGCTCGGGTTTCGATTTCGATCTGTACCTGCATACCAGCGCCGGGCGCTACATCTGCGGCGAGGAGACCGCGCTGATCAGCTCGCTCGAAGGCAAGCGCGCGATCCCGCGCGCCAAGCCGCCGTTTCCGGCGACCGCGGGCCTGTTCGGCAAGCCCACCGTGGTCAACAACATCGAGACGCTGTGCAACGTCCCGCACATCGTCCATTACGGCGCCGACTGGTTCCACGGCCTGGCGAAGAGCAAGGACGGCGGCACCAAGCTCTACGGCGCGTCCGGCAAGCTGCGGCGCCCCGGCGCCTGGGAGCTGCCGATGGGCACGACGGCGCGCGAGATCCTCGAAGAGCACGCCGGCGGCATGCGCGCCGGGCTCGCGCTGAGGGGCTTCCTGCCGGGCGGCGCGAGCACCGACTTCCTCACCGCCGAGCACCTCGACGTGCCGATGGACTTCGATTCGGTGGCCAAAGCCGGCTCGCGCATGGGCACCGGTACGATGATCGTCCTCGACGATCAGACCGATCTGATCGGCCTGCTGCGCAATCTGGAAATGTTCTTCGCGCGCGAGTCCTGCGGCTGGTGCACGCCGTGTCGCGACGGTCTGCCGTGGACCGAGAAGATTCTCGCCGGCCTCGAAGCCGGGCAGGGCCGGCCGGAGGACCTCGAGATTCTGCGCCAGCAGACGCGCCTGCTCGGTCCGGGACGCACGTTCTGCGCGCATGCGCCCGGTGCGATGGAGCCGCTGCAGAGCGCGATGAAGCATTTCAGGGAAGATTTTGAGAAAGCGGCTGCAGGTCGCAGGGTGCAGGTTGCAGAATCAGCGGGGAGCGCTTCATGACCGCAAACCGCAACCCGCAGCCTGCAACCGTCGTGATCGACGGCAAGGCCTACACCGTCGACGCCAGGCGCAATCTTCTGGAAGTCGCGCTCGAGCTCGGCTACGACCTGCCGTATTTCTGCTGGCACCCGGCGATGGGTAGCGTCGGCGCGTGCCGGCAGTGCGCGGTCACGCAGTTCAGGGACGAGAACGACACGCAGGGCCGCGTCGTCATGGCGTGCATGACGCCGTGCGCGGACAAGACGCGCGTGTCGATCGCCCACGCCGACGCCGCCGAGATGCGCCAGTCGGTCATCGAGCTGCTGATGACCAACCATCCGCACGACTGTCCGGTCTGCGAGGAAGGCGGGCAATGTCACCTGCAGGACATGACGCAGATGACCGGGCAGGTCTACCGGCGCTACCGCTACCGCAAGCGCACGCACGTCAATCAGGATCTCGGTCCGTTCGTCGGCCACGAGATGAACCGCTGCATCGCCTGCTACCGCTGCGTGCGCTTCTACCGCGAGTACGCCGGCGGCGACGACCTCAACGTGTTCGGCGCGCACCACTACGTCTACTTCGGCCGCGCCGCCGACGGCACGCTGGAAAGTCCGTTCTCCGGCAACCTCGCCGAGGTCTGTCCGACCGGCGTGTTCACCGACAAGACCTACGGCGACTCGTACACGCGCAAGTGGGATCTGCAGCAGGCGCCGAGCGTCTGCCATCACTGCGCGCTCGGCTGCAACACCATGCCGGGCGAGCGCTACGGCAGGATCAAGCGCATCGAGAATCGCTACCACGGCGCGCTCAACGGCTATTTCCTTTGCGACCGCGGCCGCTACGGCTACCAGCACGTCAACGAGGCCGGGCGTCCGCGCCAGCCGCTGCTGCGCAGCGGACCGGGTGGCGTGCCGCATACGCTGCCGGCGGACGAGGCGATCGCGACGCTGGCGGACTGGATCGGTCGCGGCCGCGTGCTCGGGGTCGGCTCGCCGCGGGCCTCGCTGGAGGCGAATCACGCGCTGCGCGCGCTCATCGGCGACGCGGCCTTCCACCGCGGCACCGGCGCCGCGGAGTCGCGCCTCGACGACCTCGCGCTGGACATCCTCACGCGCGGGCCGGCGCGCATCGCCTCGGTGCGCGACGTCGAGCAGGCCGATGCGGTGCTGGTGCTCGGCGAAGACCTCGTCGCCACCGGCGCGCGCCTCGCGCTCGCCGTGCGCCAGTCGGTGCGCCAGGCCGCGTTCGCCGCCGCCGACGCCGCGAACATTCCGCGCTGGCAGGACCATTCCGTGCGCCTGGTCGCGCAGGACCTGAAGAGCCCGCTGTTCGTGCTGACGCCGAACGCCGACTGGCTCGACGAGGTCGCGCGCGCCAGCTATCGCGGCGCGCCGCAGGATCTGGTGCGCCTGGCGCAGGAGATCGTGCACCTGCTCGACTACACGCAGTCGCGCGCGCCCGAGCTCGACGACGACGCCATACATCTGGCCCATACGATCGCCGAAGCGCTGCGCGCTGCCGAGCGGCCGCTGATCGTCAGCGGCACGTCCTGCGGCTCGGCGGCGCTGTTGCACGAGGCGGCGAACCTGTGTACCGCACTGGCCAAGGGTGGACGCGGTCCGTCGATCGCGCTGCTGCCGCGAGCCTGCAACAGTCTGGGGGCGGCGCTGCTCGGCGGCGCGGACCTCGATGCGGCGCTCGCGCGCATCGACGCCGGCGAGGCCGACACGCTGATCGTGCTCGAGAACGACCTGTTTCGCAGCATCCCGGCGCCGCGGCTCGAGGCGGCGCTGGCGCGGCTCAAGCACTGCGTCGTGCTCGACGCCATCGCCACGCCGACGACGGCCGCGGCGGATCTGCTGCTGCCGGCCGGCAGCTTCGCCGAGGCCGACGGCACGCTGGTGAACTACGAAGGCCGCGCACAGCGTTACTTTCAGGTGTTCGTGCCGCAGGACGCGGAGATCCGCGAGTCCTGGCGCTGGCTGCAGCGCACCGCGCAGCGTCTGCGCCGTGACAACGGCTCGGAGGCCCTCGGCGAAGGGCTCGACGACCTCACCGCCGCCTGCGCGGCGTCCGATGCGCGGCTGGCCGCGATCGTCGATGCCGCGCCGTCGGCACGTTTCCGCATCGCCGGCAGCCGCATCCCGCGCCAGCCGCACCGTTACAGCGGTCGCACCGCGATGTACGCGCACCGCGACATCCACGAGCCGCGCCCGCCGCAGGATGCCGACTCGCCGCTGGCGTTCTCGATGGAGGGCACGCGCGTCGGCGCGCCGCCGTCGGAGATTCCGATCTTCTGGCATCCGCGCTGGAACTCGGTGCAGTCGGTGACCAAGTTCCAGCAGGAGATCAACGGGCCGCTGCGTGGCGGCGACCCGGGCGTGCGACTGATCGAGCCGGGCACCGGCGGCGCCTACTACGACCGCCCCGCCTATCGGGCACCGCAGCCGCTGGAATGTGTCTGGATCTACGAGCTGTTCGGCTCCGAGGAGCTGTCGGTGCGCGGCCCCGCGATCGCCTCGCGGGTGCCGGCGCCGTACCTGGCACTCAACCCCGAAACTGCCGCGCAGCTCGGTCTGGCCGAGGGCGCGCGGCTGCAGCTCGAAGCCGACGGCCAGCACTGGCAGGCGGCGCTGCGGCTCGCCGAAGCCCTGCCGGCGGGCCTCGCCGGCGTGCCGCGCGGACTGCCGGGCGTGCCGGCGATCGCCGCAGGCGCGATGCTGAGGATCGACGGAGTGTCGGCATGAGTCCGAGCCTGATGACCGTCGCGATTCTGCTGACCGTCGTCGGCACCGCGGCGCTGCTGATCTGGGTCGAGCGGCGCATGCTCGGGCTGTGGCAGGACCGCTGGGGGCCGAACCGCGTGTGGTTCCTCGGCATCGGCCAGGTCGTTGCCGACATGATCAAGATCTTCACCAAGGACGACTGGGTGCCGCCGTTCGCCGACCGCACGGTGTTCGTCATCGCCCCGGCGATCGTGATGACGACGATCCTGCTGGCCTTCGCCGTCGTGCCGATCGCGCCCGGTGTCAGCGTCGCCGGCGACTGGAACGTCGGCGTCCTGTTCGTGCTCGGCATGACCTCGCTGGCGGTGTACTCGGTGATGCTCGGCGGCTGGGCGTCGAACAGCAAGTACGCGCTGCTCGGCGCGATGCGCTCGACCGCGCAGTCGATCAGCTACGAGGTGTTCATGGGTCTGGCGCTGCTCGGTGTCGTGATCCACGCCGGCAGCTTCAGCCTCGAGGAGATCGTGCTGGCGCAGCAGGACGGCTGGTTCATCGGCCCACAGATCCTCGGCTTCATCCTGTTCATGATCGCCGGGCTCGCCGAGACGCACCGCCTGCCGCTCGATCTGCCGGAGGCCGAGCACGAGCTGACCGCGGGCTTTCACACCGAGTATTCGGGCATGAAGTTCGGCATGTTCTTCGTCGGCGAGTACGTCGCGGTGATCCTGGTTTCGGCGCTGCTGGCGACGCTCTACTTCGGTGGCTGGCTCGGCCCCACGTTCGGTCTGGCGATCGGCGGCTGGGAATTCATGCCGGTGGTCTGGTTCACGCTGAAGACCGGCGCCTTCATCCTGTTCTTCGTGCTGCTGCGCGCGGCGATTCCGCGCCCGCGCTACGACCAGCTGATGCGCTTCGGCTGGCTGGTGCTGCTGCCGCTGGCGCTGCTCAATACCGCGGTGACCGGTGCGCTCGTGCTCTGGGAGGCTGGCGCATGACACGTTCTTCCGCATCCCGCGCGCAAACCCGCTCGGCGCTCGCGCGCGCGCCGGAGCGTGGCGATCCGGCACACAGCGGCGGTCTGCGGCTGGTGATCGAGGGCTTCTATACGCAGTGCCTGTCGCTGTGGCGCGTGTTCCGGCACCTGTTCGCGCGCAAGGCGACGATCCAGTACCCGGAGCACAAGCCGTATCTGCCGCCGCGCTATCGCGGGCGCATCGTGCTCACGCGCGATCCCGACGGCGAAGAGCGCTGCGTGGCCTGCAATCTGTGCGCGGTCGCCTGCCCGGTCGCCTGCATCGCGCTGCAGAAGACCGAACGGCCCGAGGACGGCCGCTGGTATCCGGAATGGTTTCGCATCAACTTCTCGCGCTGCATCTACTGCGGCCTGTGCGAGGAGGCGTGCCCGACCTATGCGATCCAGCTGACGCCGGACTACGAGATGGCCGAGTACGACCGCCGCAACATGGTCTACGAGAAGGAGCATCTGCTGATCGCCGGGCAGGGCAAGTATCCCGGCTACAGCTTCTACCAGGTGGCCGGCCTGGCGATCGCCGGCAAGCCGAAAGGCGCCGCGCAGAACGAGGAGCCGCCGGTGGATCCGCGCTCG
>JBFMCQ010000041.1:20147-24732 GCA_040754295.1 Pseudomonadota bacterium
GCATCTGCTGATCGCCGGGCAGGGCAAGTATCCCGGCTACAGCTTCTACCAGGTGGCCGGCCTGGCGATCGCCGGCAAGCCGAAAGGCGCCGCGCAGAACGAGGAGCCGCCGGTGGATCCGCGCTCGTTAATGCCATGAACGCAGTTTCCAGTTTCCAGTTTCCAGTTTCCAGTAACAGCCCTGCGGGCGCTCGTTACGAGAAACTGGTTGCGTGGCAGAAGGCGATGGAGCTGGTGCGGTTGTGCTACACGCTGAGCCAGGATTTTCCGGCCGATGAGCGGTTCGGCCTGACTGCTCAGATAAGGCGTGCTGCGATATCGATTCCGAGCAATATCGCCGAGGGGCAGGGACGTCTCTCGAAAGGGGAGTTCAAACAGTTCCTTGGGCACGCGAGGGGCTCGCTGTTTGAAGTCGAGACGCAGATGTACCTGGCAGCATCGATGGGTTTCCTAGAGGAAACTCAGCGAGGCGAGTTCTTCGAGTTGTCCGCGGAAATTGCGCGGCTCCTGAATGGCCCGATCACCTCGTTGAGGTAATGCCGTGACTGGAAACTGGAAACTGGAAACTCAGGAGCGCGCGTGAGCGCGCTCTTCTACACCGCTTCAGCAGTGGCCATCGCCGCGACGCTGCTCGCGATCACGCGCGCACATCCGGTGCATGCGCTGCTGTATCTGATCGTCTCGCTGCTCGCCGTCGCGGCGACGATGCTGGCACTCGGCGCGCCGTTCGCGGCGATGCTCGAAGTGCTGGTCTACGCCGGCGCGATCATGGTGCTGTTCGTCTTCGTCGTGATGCTGCTCAATCTCGGCCCGGGCGTCGATGCCGAGGAGAGGCGGTGGCTGCGCCCGCGGTTCTGGATCGGACCGGGCGCGCTCGCGGCGCTGCTGTTCGTGCAGCTGGTCGTGATGCTCTCCGGCAGTACCGCGCCCCTCGCCGTCCACGAGGTCGGGCCCAGGGCGGTCGGCATGCTGCTGTTCGGTTCGTACCTGCTCGCCGTCGAGCTCGGCTCGATGCTGCTGCTCGCCGGGCTGGTCTCGGCGTATCACCTCGGACGCCGCGAGGCGCCGCGGAGCATGTCGACATGAGCGTGCCGCTCGGTCACGCACTCGGCGTTTGCGCCGCCCTGTTCGCGCTGGGACTCGCCGGCTTGCTCGTGCGCCGCGGCCTGCTGTTCTCACTGATGTGCCTGGAGATCATGCTCAACGCCGCGGGGCTGGCCTTTGTCGTCGCCGGCAGCCGCTGGGTGCAGCCGGACGGACAGGTGATGTTCGTGCTCGTGCTGACGCTGGCGGCGGCCGAAGTCGCCGTGGGCCTCGCGTTGCTGCTGCAGATTCACCTCCGCTTCAAGACCCTGGATACGGACGCCGTCAGCGGAATGAAGGCATGAGCCCCGAGCCGACGCTACCACAGATCCTGCACTGGGTGGTGCTGCTGCCGCTGGCCAGCGCGACGCTGCTGCTGCTATGGCGCAGCGTGCCGCGCGTGCTGGTCACCGCGCTCGGCGTCGGCTCGGTCGCCGGTGCCGCGCTGCTGACCGTGCTGATCGGCTGGCACTGGCTGCAGACCCCGGAGCCGGTGACGCAGGTGCTGTGGACCTGGATGCAGCTCGAGAGCTTCACGCCGCGCATCGCGCTGCAGCTCGACGGGCTGTCGCTGACGATGATGGGCGTGATCACCGGCGTCGGCGGCCTGATCCACAGCTATGCGTCCGGCTACATGCGCGACGACCCCGGCTACCGGCAGTTCTTCGCGTACATGAATCTGTTCGTCGCGATGATGCTGCTGCTGGTGCTGGCCGACAACCTGCTGCTGCTGTATCTCGGCTGGGAAGGCGTGGGCCTGTGCTCGTATCTGCTGATCGGTTTCTGGAATCAGGACCCGGCCAACGGCCGCGCGGCGCGCAAGGCCTTCATCACGACGCGCGTCGGCGACACCGCGATGGCGGTCGGTCTGTTCCTGCTGTTTCGCGAGCTGCAGACGCTCGACATCGGCGCCATCCTCGCCGCCGCGCCGCAGGCCTGGGCGGACGGAGGCACGATGCCGACGCTGATCGCGCTGCTGATTCTCGGCGGCGCCGTCGGCAAGTCCGCGCAGCTGCCGCTGCAGGCGTGGCTGCCGGACGCGATGGCCGGCCCCACGCCGGTTTCGGCGCTGATCCATGCGGCGACGATGGTCACCGCCGGCGTGTATCTGGTCGCGCGCCTGCACGGCGTGTATCTCGCTGCGCCGGTGGCGCTGGAAGTCGTCGGCTGGGTCGGTGCGCTGAGCCTGCTGCTCGCCGGCGGCGCCGCGCTCGCGCAGACCGACATCAAGCGCGTACTCGCGTATTCGACGATGTCGCAGATCGGGTACATGTTTCTGGCGCTGGGCGCCGGCGCCTGGCATGCGGCGATCTTCCATCTGATGACGCACGCGTTCTTCAAGGCGCTGCTATTCCTCGCGTCCGGCAGCGTGATCCTCGCCTGCCACCACGAGCAGGACATTTTCAGGATGGGCGGCCTGCGCCGGAAGCTGCCGCTGGCGTTCTGGTCCTTCGTCGTCGGCGGTGCCGCGCTCGCGGCGCTGCCGGTCGTGACCGCCGGCTTCTGGAGCAAGGAGGCGATCCTCGGCGCGGCCTGGTCCGGCGGCTACGCCTCGTGGTGGACGATGGGTACGCTCACCGCCTTCCTCACCGGGCTGTACACCTTCCGCCTCGTGTTCATCGTCTTCTTCGGCGGCCAGAAGATGCAGGCGCACGACGCGGACAACTGGCGCATGCGCGTGCCGCTGGGCGCGCTGATACTGCTGTCCGTCGGCGGCGGGCTGATCGCCCTGCCGCTGAGCGGGGTGCTGCCGGCCGACCCGGCGGCGCCCGAGACGCATTGGCCGGAGATCGTCGCCGTGCTCGCCGGTCTCGGCGGCATCGCGTTGGCCTGGCACTGGTACGGCCGCGGCGCGACGGGGCTGCCGGCGGAGTCGGCGCTACGGGCGCTGGCGAAGAGCGGCTGGGGCTTCGATGCGCTGTACGACGCGCTTTTCGTGCGCCCGCTGTACGCGCTCGCCAGGGTCAACCGTCTGGATATCGTCGATCGCTTCTACGGCGCCGTCGCCCACGGCTTCATGCAATTGCACAAGCTTGCCCTGCGCCCGCAGACCGGGCGCCTGCGCTGGTACGCGGCGGCGATGGCCGCCGGCGCCGTCGTTCTGCTCGGAGCCGCGCAATGGACCTGAGCCCGTGGTGGCTGCCGGCCTTGATCGCGATTCCGTTTTTCGGCGGGCTCGCGGCGTGGTACTCGGAGCGGCTGTCGCTGACCTGGCCGCGCTGGATCGGCCTGCTGTCGATGGGGGCCACGGTCGTGCTCGCGCTGTGGATCTGGGCGCAGGCCGAGGTGCCCGGCATCGTGCCGGCGCACGGCATGCCGGAGTGGTTCCTCGAGTTCCGCGCGCAGTGGATTCCGCGCTGGGGCGTCAGCATCCATCTGGGTCTCGACGGCCTCGGCCTGCTGATGATTCTGCTGACCGGCGTGCTCGGCGTGCTGTCGGTGGCCTGCTCCTGGCGCGAGATCCAGCAGTACGTCGGTTTCTTCCATCTGAACCTGCTGTGGAACCTCGCCGGCGTCATGGGCGTGTTCATGGCGCTCGATCTGTTCCTGTTCTTCGTGTTCTGGGAAGCGATGCTGGTGCCGATGTACTTCCTGATCGCGCTGTGGGGCCACTCCAGCCGGGGCGGCAAGTCGCGGGTCTACGCGGCGACCAAGTTCTTCATCTTCACGCAGGCCTCGGGCCTGCTGATGCTGGTCGGCATCCTCGCGCTGGTGTGGCTGCACCGCGAGAACACCGGGCAGTGGAGCTTCAACTACGGCGATCTGCTGTTCACGCCGCTGAGCCGCGTGCAGGAATTCGCGCTGATGCTCGCGTTCTTCATCGGCTTCGCCGTCAAGCTGCCGGTGTTTCCGCTGCATCCGTGGCTGCCGGACGCGCATTCGCAGGCGCCGACCGCGGGCTCGGTGGATCTCGCCGGCGTGCTGCTCAAGACCGGCGCCTACGGGCTGCTGCGCTTCGTGCTACCGCTGTTTCCCAATGCGTCGCAGGACTTCGCGCCGGTGGCGATGGCGCTCGCGATCGCCGGCATTCTCTACGGCGCCAAGCTCGCGCTGGTGCAGACCGACATCAAGCGCCTGGTCGCCTACACCAGCGTCTCGCACATGGGCTTCGTGCTGCTCGGGATCTACGCCGGCAGCACGCTCGCGCTGCAGGGAGCGCTGATCCTGATGCTCGCGCACGGGCTCGCTACCGGCGCGCTGTTCGTGCTCTGCGGCGAGCTCTACGAGCGACTGCATACGCGCGAGCTCGGACGCATGGGCGGACTCGCACGGCGCGCCCCGCGCTACGCGACCGCGCTGATGTTCTTCGCGCTCGCGTCGCTGGGGCTGCCGGGGCTCGGCAACTTCGTCGGCGAGTTTCTCGTGCTGTTCGGCAGCTTCCCGGCCGCGCCGTGGTTCACCGCGGTGGCGGCGACCGGCCTGATCCTCGCCGCGATCTACTCGCTCTACGTCGTGCGGCGCGCGCGCCCCCCCCCCCCCCCGCCCCGCCCGCCCGGCCCAG
>JBFMCQ010000041.1:24742-29555 GCA_040754295.1 Pseudomonadota bacterium
TCACCCGCGCCGCTATCTTCTGGCTCTCGGTCGTCCCGCGCGCGCCCCACGGCCCACCGGCGGACGGCACGCCGGTCGAAGACCTCACGCCGCGTGAGCAGCTGATGATGGGAGCGATGATGGCGGCGCTGCTGATCCTCGGCCTGTTCCCGCAGCCGGTGATCGATCTCGCCCGCGGCTCGCTGGCGCAGATCGGCTTCTGGTACGCGCTCGGAGTGCCGGAATGAACGGCAGTTTCCAGTTTCCAGTTTCCAGTTTCCAGTTTCCAGTTTCCAGTTTCCAGAAACGGCCGACGGCGGTCCTTTCGACTGGAAACTGGAAACTACCAACTGGAAACCGCGCACGCGGAGCGTGTGCATGAGCGCAGCCCTGCAGGCCCAGCTCCTCGCCGGCGCCCCGCTGCTCCTGACCGCCGCCGGCATCGTCATCGTCATGCTCGTCATCGCGGGGACGCGCAACCACCGCGCCGTCGCGCAGCTGACGACGCTCGGTTTTGTGCTGAGCTTCGCGGCCTGTCTGCTGCCGCAGCCGGCAGTCGTCGAGATCACGCCGCTGCTGGTCATCGACGACTACGCGCGCTTCGTCATCGGCCTGGTCGCTGCGGCGAGCGCGGCGACCACGCTGCTGCTCTACGGCTATCTCGCCGAATACGAAGGCTTCCGCGAGGAGATGTATCTGCTGCTGCTGATCGCGGCGTTCGGCGCGATGGTGCTGGCCGGCAGCCGCCATGCGGCGACGCTGCTCGTCGGGCTGGAGACGCTCAGCGTCGCGCTGTTCGGCATGATCGCCTACCCGTTGCGGCAACCCTCAGCCGCCGCCCGCTCGGCGGGCGCCTTCGGCGAGGCCATCGGCCGGCGCCCGCTCGAGGCCGGCATCAAGTACCTGGTGCTGTCGGCGGCGGCGACGGCGACGCTGCTGTTCGGCTTCGCGCTGGTCTACGCCGCCTCCGGCAGCCTGCAGTTCGGCGCGATCGGCGTGGCGCTGGCGGATCTGGCGGACAGCGATCGCGCGATTGCGCAGGCCGGGCTCGCGCTGGTCTGGATCGGTTTCGGCTTCAAGCTGTCGCTGGTGCCGTTCCACCTGTGGACCGCCGACGTCTATGAAGGCGCGCCGGCGCCGGTCACCGGCTTTCTCGCGACCGTGTCCAAGGGTGCGGTCGCCGTCGTGCTGCTGCGCTGGCTCGATGCGGCCGCGCTCGATCAGACGCCGCTGCTCGCGCAGGCGCTCGCCGTGCTCGCCGTGCTCAGCATCGCCGTCGGCAATCTCGCGGCGCTGCAGCAGAACAACGTCAAGCGCATGCTCGCGTACTCGTCGATCGCGCACTTCGGCTATCTGCTCGTGCCCTTCCTCGTCGGCGGCACCACGGCCGGCGAAGCGGTGTTGTTCTACGTCGCTGGGTACGCGGTCATGACGCTGGGCAGCTTCGGCGCGGTGGCCGCGCTGTCCGGCACGCAGGCGCACGGCGACGCCGACCATCTGTACGACTATCGCGGCCTGTTCTGGCGCCGCCCGCTGGTGACCTCGGTGCTGGTGCCGATGCTGCTGGCGCAGGCCGGCGTGCCGCTGACCGTCGGCTTTCTCGCCAAGTTCTACATCTTCGCCGCCGCCGTCGAGCAGCACGCCTGGTGGCTCGCGCTCGCGGTCGTGCTCGGCAGCGCCGTGGGCCTGTACTACTACCTGCGGCTGGCGATCGTGCAGTTCCTGCCCAAGCCCGGCGGCATGCGCCGCGAGGGCGTGTTATCCGAAATGAGCGTCGCCGGCGGCGCCGCGCTGGTACTGCTGCTGATTGCCTTGATCGGCGCCGGCGTCTGGCCGCAGCCGCTGGCGGCGGCCGTTACGCGCGCGCTCGCCAGCCTCGGCTGATCCCCCACGAGCGCCGCGAACCGGGATGTCTGCGCATCCGCAGGCTCAGCGCGGCCCGGCGGCCGTGGCGGGCGCGCCGTCGTCCGCTGCCGCGGCGCCTGGCGGCCACACGGAGGGCAGGCGATAGCCGGCTTCGCGGAACAGTCTCACGCAGGCGTCCACCACGTCGGCGTCGTAGAGGACACCGCGGCCCTTGACGATCTCGTCCAGCGCCGCCTCCACGCCCAGCCCGGCGCGGTAGGGCCGGTGCGAGGCCATGGCCTCGACCGCGTCGGCCACCGCCAGGACGCGCGCCTCCAGCAGGATCTGCTCGCCGCGCAGACCGCGCGGATAGCCGCTGCCGTCGAGCCGCTCGTGATGCTGGCGGATCATCTCGGCAATCGGCCAGGGGAAGGGCACGTCCTTGACGATGTCGTAACCGGCCTGCGCGTGCAGCTGGACCAGCTGATGCTCGATCGGGCTCAGCCGGCCCGGCCTGGTGAGGATGTCCGCCGGCACCTGGAACTTGCCGACATCGTGGATCGCGCCCGCGAGATCGACGGCGTGGACGCGTTCGGCGGACAGCCCCAGCTCGCGCGCGATCGCCGCCGCCAGCGCGGCCACGCGCCGCTGGTGGCCGGCAGTGTAGGGGTCGCGCACCTCGACGGTGTTGGCGATCGCGCGCACCGCCTGCTCCAGGCTCGCCCGCAGCTGCTCCTGCATCTGCCGCGCGTCGCGTCTGCCGATTGCCAGCCCGATCTTGTCGGCGAGCCGGCAGGCGAACTCGATCTCGTCCTGCTCCCAGTGGTGGGCACGGTCGACGTGTTCCAGGCACAGCAGCCCCAGGTGCCGGTCCGCGACCTCGACCAGCGCATCGAGCATCGCCGTGATGCGCAAGGGCTTCAGGTAGGTCTCGGTGTAGCCCCGCGTGCGCGGGTCGGTCAGCGGCTCGCCGGCATCGACGTAGGGCGCGGCCTTCAGCGCGCGGAACTCGTCGCGGTACTGCTCTTCGCGCAGCAGCATCCCGGCCGAGTGCCGTGCCGGCGTGCGCTCGTACAGGTCGACGCAGTGCAGTTCGGTTTCTGCGTCGTCGAACAGCCACACGCTGGCGCGCTCGACGCCGGTTGCCAGGCCCGCCTGCTCGGTGATCTCGTGCGCGAGCCGCCCGACGTCGCCGTCTTCCAGCGCCATCGACGCCGAGATCGCGTCCAGGGCCCGTACTTGTGCCGCGAGCCGCTGTGTCCGCTCGTGCAGCGCCTGTTCGGCGCGCTTGCGCTCGGTGACGTCGACGACGATGCCCTGGTAGTAGCGCACCCGGCCGTCGGCCTCGCGCTCGACGACGGTGCGACCGTCCAGCCAGCGCACGTCGCCGGACGCCGTCAGGATGCGGTACTCCTGGCTGAAGCGGTCGGCGCGGGAGGCCTCGAACGCCGCCACCTCGCGGCCGACGCGCTCGAGGTCGTCCGGGTGCACGATGCTGGCATACGGTGTCGCGTCCGCGATCCAGCGCGCGGCGTCGTAGCCCCACATCGACAGGTTGGCGGAGACGAAGTCCACCGGCCAGCCGGGCTCGGAGCGCCAGCGGAACAGCACGGCCGGGCTGGACTCGCCGAGATAGGCCATCAGGCGCAGCCGATGCTCGGCGCGGCGCCGCTCGGTGATCAGCTCCGAGAACAGAATGATGCCGCCGATGCTGTGGTCCGCCTCGAACCACGGCCGGATCTCCCAGCGCAGCCAGTCCAGCGTGCCGTCGGCGCGCTGAAACGAGTCTTCGTCGGATTGCTCGATCGCGCCGGCGAGGCAGCGCCGGTGGATTTCCTTCCAGCGTTCGGGGATTTCGGGAAAAACCTCGTAGTGCGAGCGGCCGACGATGTCCTGCTGACCCAGACGATAATCGACCAGAAAACGGCGGCTGACCGCGAGGTAGCGCATGTCGCGGTCGAACATCGCGATCGGTGCCGGCGCATGCTCGACGAAGGAGCGCAGAAGCTCTTCGCTGCGGCGGAGCGCCTGCTCGGTCGCCTGGTGCTGCAAGCGCTGCGCGTTGTCTGCGAGCGTCTGCCGCACCGCGGTGCCGAGCCGCGCCAGCCGGTCCTTGAGCACGTAGTCGCAAGCGCCGGCGCGGATCAGCTCCGCCGCGGACTCGTCGCCCAGCGCGCCGGTGACCATGATCACCGGGATCTCGGGATGGCGTTCCCGCACGATGCGCAGCGCGGCACCGCCGTCGAAGGCCGGCAGCTTGTAGTCGGCGAGGATGATGTCCGGACGGAACACTTCCATGCCGCGGGTCAGCTGCGCCTCGCTGTCGGCGCGCACAGCGCTGAAGGCGATGCCCGCCTTGCGCAGCGCGCGCTGCACCAGCTCGGCGTCGGCCGGCTCGTCCTCGAGCAGCAGGATGCGGATCGGTGCTTCGGTCGGTGCGTCCATGACAGTGGGCGACCGAGGCTACAGCGCCGGCGGCTTGTTGATCATCAGCCAGTACAGGCCGAGCTGCGAGACCACGCGGGCGAACTCCTCGAACTTCACCGGCTTGGAGACGTAGCTGTTCGCGCCCAGCTCGTAGGTGCGGATGCGGTCCTCGTCCTGTGTCGACGAGGTCAGGATCACGACCGGCACGGTCTTGGTGCGCGGGTCGGCGCGCAGCCTCTGCAGCACTTCGATCCCGTCCACCTTGGGCAGGCGCAGGTCCAGCAGCACGACCTTGGGGTTGTGGGCGCCGTCGCGGTGCTGGTACGCGCCGGTGCGGAACAGGAAATCCAGCGCCTCGGCGCCGTCCTTGACCCAGACCAGGTCGTTGGCGACGTTCTGCTTCCGGAGCGCGCGGATTGTCATCTCCGCGTCGTCCGGGTTGTCCTCGACGAGCAGGATCTGGCACGCAGCGGCAGCATTCATGGAAAATCTCCTGAAGCGGCGCAGGGCGTCCGCCGCGGCACCGAGAAATGGAAGCTGGCGCCTTCGCCCGGGGCGCCCT
>JBFMCQ010000042.1:0-14238 GCA_040754295.1 Pseudomonadota bacterium
GGCTGGGCCCGGAGCAGCCGGGATGACCGAGGTGTCACGCCACCGCCGCCGTGGCGTCACGTCGCTGAAATCCCCGATGCGTTCAATAAATGCAAATTCATCCAACACGGGGAGCAGCACGGCATGGGGGACGCACGGATCATGGCCGCTGTCGGGGCCAGTTTGGGGCTGCTGATCGGCCAGCCGGCGCAGGCGCAGAGCGCAGCGCCGGCGGAGCCGGCGGACGCGCAGAGCACTCCGCTCGAAGAAGTCATCGTGGTGGGCACCAAGCTGTCGCGCGCCCGCGCCATCGAGGACAAGCAGGCCGATGCGCGCGTGACCGACAACCTGGGCACCGACGAACTCGGCCAGCTGCCCGACAAGAACGTCGGCGAGGCGCTCAACCGCCTGCCCGGCGTGACGATGCTGGTCGAGAAGGGCGAAGGCCGCTACGTGCAGATCCGCGGCATCAACGCGTCGCTGAACAACGTGACCATCAACGGGGTTTCGATCGGCACACCGGAGGCGGAACTGGGCGGGCGCGCGGCGCCGCTGGACATGGTCTCCAGCAGCGTGCTCAGCGCCGTTCAGGTGATCAAGACGCCGACGCCGGACATGGACGGGCAGGGCATCGGCGGCACGGTGAACATCGAGACCGCGCTGCCCTTCGATCGCCCGGATGCGTTCTACGGGTTTGCCTCCGGGCGCTATGGCTTTGAGGAGATCGAGCCGTCGTCGCAGGCTTTCGGCGGCCACGATCCCTACCAGTTCGACGGCATGGTGTCCGGCAAGGACGCCGCGGGCAGTTTCGGCTATCTGCTGGGCGGCTCGTACTCGGCGCGCGAATACATCGCACCGGGCATCTATCAGGATGACTGGACCACCGATCCGGGCGAGGCGGTGCCGCAGAACGTCAAGAACAACTACTACGTGATCGGCCGCGAGCGCGCCAATGTCAACGGCGCGCTGCAGTGGAAGACCGCCGGCGGCGACAGCTACTACCTGCGCGGCTTCTACGCCAGCTGGGATGAGTTCCAGCACCGCAATCGCTACGAGCAGAACCTGACCGAGGACGTGGTGCCCGTCTCGCCCAGCGAGGGCAGCTCCGGCGAAAACCGGGTTGCCGCGAACATCCGCCTGGAGGATGCGGAGAAGACGCTGTTCAGCCTCGGCGCCGGCGGCGAGAACCGCCTCGGCCGCGCCACGCTGAGCTACTCGGCGCAGATGCATCAGAACGAGCAGGCCTCGCCGAACGATTACTGGGAGTTCCGTTCCGCGGCCATCTTCGGCCCCAACCGCTACCGGATCGACGGCGACGGCGTCACCACGATCACGCCGGATGCGGGCACGCCGGACCGCCAGGACCCGTCGCTGATCGACTTCCGCCGCGTGCGCTTCTCCGCGCAGGACATCGACGAGGACGGCCTGTCCGCGCGCGTGGACCTGCGCTGGGATCAGGGCGAGAACAGCTTCTACAAGGGCGGATTCAAGCTCAGCCAGACCGACCGCGACAACGACGAGTCCGAAGAACGCTACGATCCCGGCGCGCAGGACCTGACACTGGGCACCTCGCCGGACTTCACCAATGGCGCCTTCATCAACGACACGCCCAACGGGCGTGCGCCGAACATCTACATGGATATCGGTGCCATGAACCGGTTCTTTGGTGACCCGGCCAACGCCGCGTTCTTCGAGTACAACGAAGGCAGCAGCTTCGAGTCGCGCTTCGCTTCCGATTACTCGCTGACCGAGGGCATCTACGCCGCCTACGGCATGGCGTCGACGCGACTGGACGCGCTGGAGCTGATCGGCGGCGCGCGCGTCGAGTACACCGACGTGGACAGCGAGGGCTTCCTGATCAACGGCGATCAGGCCCAGCGCCTCGATGCGGGCGGGGATTATGTCGACGTACTGCCGTCGCTGATCGCCAACTACCGCGTCAACGAGGCGGTGATCCTGCGCGGTGCGGTGACCCGCGCGCTGGGGCGCCCCAACTACGAGACCATTGCGCCCCGGAGCACTTTTGGTGAAGACGGCACGGTGGGTACCGTGACGGTCGGCAATCCGGAGGTCGAGGCACGCCGTTCCTGGAACTTCGATCTTTCGGCCGAGTGGTATCCGGATGCGCTGTCGATGCTGGCGGTCGCGGTCTTCTACAAGGACATCAGTGACGAGATCGTCACCGGCACGACCTCGTTGTCCGATCAGGCCGACATGCAGTCGGCGCTCGCGCAGTTCGGCCTGCAGAACGCCGTGCCCACGGACGGGCTGACGCGTCTGGACATCCGCACGCCCACCAACGACGCCAGCGCCACCCTCAGCGGCGTGGAACTCACCGGGCAGACCCAGTTCGCCTGGCTGCCGGCACCGTTCGACGGCCTGGGCATCTTCGCCTCGGCGAGCTTCATCGACGGCGAAACCGAACTGGCCGACGGCACCACCGTGCCGTTGGTCGGCCAGGCCGAAACCAGCTATGCGACGACGCTGTTCTACCAGGCCGGCCGCATCGACGCCTCGGTCAGCTACGCCTACAACGACAGCTACCTGACCGACCCCAACGACGACCCGACGCTGCGCCTGGATCAAGGCGAGTTCGGGCGCTGGGACGCCAAGATCGCCTACGGCGTCACCGAGCAGATCAAAGTCTTCGTCGAGGGCGTGAACCTCAACAACGAACCCACCTCGGAATTCCAGGGCGGCAATGAGAACTGGAATACCGAGTACGAATACGTCGGCCGCACCGTCTATCTGGGCGTCGCCGGATCGTTCTGATGCGCGGGCACGGGCGCTTGCTGCGTGCCTGCGGGTGCGTGCTGGCGGCGGTGCTGTCGGCCGCCGCCGGCGGCGACGGCGCGGCGCCGCCGCAGGGCGTGCTTCGTGGCGTGATCGGCGGCGAATGGCCGGCGCCGGAAGCCGACCAGGGCGCCGCCGTCGATGAGGAGGCGTTCTACGCGATCGACAACACGCGCATCGCCCGCTATTCCCGCAAGAACGGCGCGCGCACCGCGCGGTGGGACGGCGCTGACGGTCCGCTGATCCACCTCAACAGCTGCCTGTCGGCCGGCGGCAGGCTGTGGTGCGCACATTCCAACTACCCCGGCAAGCCGATGACCTCGTCGATCGAGATCTTCGATGCGCTCACGCTCTCGCCGCTGGCCAGCCACAGCCTGGGCTATCGCACGGAAGGCTCGCTGGTGTGGCTGGCGCCCGTGCGCGAAGGCTGGCTGGCCGGGTTTGCCCACTACGACGGCAAGGGCGGCGAGCCGGGCCATTCGCAGCGCTACTCCGGCATCGTGCAATTCGATACCCAATGGCGGCGCAGCGGCGGCTGGGTGTTCCCGGACGCCGTGCTCGAACGCATGGCGCCGCATGCCGCCTCCGGCGGTGCGATCGGTCCGGACGGCTGGCTGTATGCGATGGGCCATGACCGCGGCGAGCTGTACGTGCTCGGCAAGCCGCGCCAGGGCTCCACGCTGCTGCACCTGGCGACGATCGAGGTGCCGGCCGAGGGCCAGGCGTTCAGCTGGCTGCCCGAGGCACGCGCGATTCTGGTCGTGATGCGGCACCGCGGGCTGATCCGGCGCATCGACATCCCGCCCCTGCCGGAACGGCTCGGCCGGGACGCGCTGCCGTTCGCGCCCAAGGCCGTTCCCGGAGCGCTGGACCTCAACTGACACGGCGGATGATCGTGCACGAGACCGCCGGTCGCGACCCGTCGGTCGGATACGGCAGGGGCCCGGGCGTCCGCCTCCTGGCTAGCCGATGCTACGCTAACGCCCCTTTTTTCCGGGTGCGGGGCGATGTCGCAATCCATCAAGGTTCTGGTGATCGGCGGCGGCGGCCGCGAGCACGCGCTGGCGTGGAAGCTGGCGCAGTCGCCGCGGGTCGCGGAAGTGCTCGTCGCACCCGGTAATGCGGGCACGGCGCGCGAGCCGCGGTGCCGTAACGTCGCGGTCGGCGCCGAGGACATCGCCGGCCTGGTCGAGCTCGCGCGCCGCGAGAACGTCGGCTTCACGGTCGTCGGGCCCGAGGCGCCGCTGGCGCTGGGCGTCGTCGATGCGTTCGAGGCTGCCGGCCTGCGCATCTTCGGGCCGCGCCGCGCCGCGGCGCAGCTCGAGGCGTCGAAGGCGTTCTCCAAGGACTTTCTCGCGCGCCACCGCATCCCCACGGCCCAGTACCGCGTCTTCACCGAAATCGATCCGGCGCTGGCCTACATCGGCGAGCGCGGCGCGCCGATCGTCGTCAAGGCCGACGGGCTCGCCGCCGGCAAGGGCGTCGTCGTCGCACAGACCGTCGCGGAGGCACAGACCGCCGTGCGCGAGATGCTCGGCGGCACGATGCTCGGCGAGGCCGGCGCGCGCGTCGTCGTCGAGGACTTCCTCGACGGCGAGGAAGCGAGCTTCATCGTCGTCGCCGGCGGCACGACCAAAGGCGCGCAGTACGTGGCGATGGCGACGAGCCAGGACCACAAGCGCCTCGGCGACGGCGATACCGGCCCCAACACCGGCGGCATGGGCGCCTACTCGCCGGCACCGGTCGTCACACCGCAGATCCACGCGCGCGCCTGCCGCGAAGTGATCGAGCCGACGCTCGCCGGCATGGCGGCCGAGGGCGCGCCATTCACCGGCTTTCTCTACGCGGGCCTGATGATCGGAAGCGACGGCACGCCGCGCGTGCTCGAGTTCAACGTGCGCATGGGCGATCCCGAAACGCAGCCGATCATGCTGCGGCTGGAGTCGGACCTGCTCGATCTGCTCGAAGCCGCCGTCGACGGCCGGCTCGACCAGGTGACACCGCAGTGGTCACCGCAGCCGTCGCTCGGCGTCGTCATGGCCGCGGCCGGCTACCCCGGCACGCCGCGCAGGAACGACGTGATCCGCGGCCTCGACGCCGAGATCGGCACCGCGAAGGTGTTCCACGCCGGCACTGCCGAGAAGGACGGCCGGGTCGTGACCAGCGGCGGCCGCGTGCTCTGCGTCGTCGCCCGCGGCGAGACCGTGCGCGCGGCACAACAGGCGGCTTATGCCGCAGTGCAGAAGATCAGCTGGGACGGCGTGCAATACCGCAGCGATATCGGCTATCGGGCGATTGCACGGGAATCGTAGGCTTCAATTCCGCTTCATCGAATCGAAGAACGCGGCGTTGGTCTTGGTCTGCTTCATGCGGTCGATGAGCAGCTCGACGGCGGCGATCTCGTCCATGTCGTGCAGCAGCTTGCGCAGAATCCAGACCTTGTTGAGATCGGTCGGATCCATCATCAGCTCTTCCTTGCGCGTGCCGGAACGGTTGATGTTGATCGCCGGGAACACGCGCTTCTCGGCGATGCGGCGCTCCAGGTGCAGCTCCATGTTGCCGGTGCCCTTGAATTCCTCGTAGATGACCTCGTCCATCTTCGAGCCGGTATCGATCAGTGCGGTGGCGATGATCGTCAGCGAGCCGCCTTCCTCGATGTTGCGCGCGGCGCCGAAGAAGCGCTTGGGCTTTTGCAGCGCGTTGGCGTCGACACCGCCGGTCAGCACCTTGCCCGAGCTCGGCGCCACCGTGTTGTAGGCGCGCGCCAGGCGCGTGATCGAGTCGAGCAGGATCACGACGTCGCGTTTGTGCTCGACCAGGCGCTTGGCCTTCTCGATGACCATCTCGGCGACCTGCACGTGGCGGGTCGCCGGCTCGTCGAAGGTCGATGCGACGACCTCGCCGCGCACGGTGCGCTGCATGTCGGTGACTTCTTCCGGACGCTCGTCGATCAACAGCACGATCAGGTACACGTCCGGATAGTTCGCGGCGATCGACTGCGCGACGTTCTGCATCAGGATCGTCTTGCCGGCCTTGGGCGGCGACACGATCAGGCCGCGCTGGCCTTTGCCGAACGGCGCGACCAGATCGATGATGCGCGCGGTGATGTCTTCCGTCGTGCCGTTGCCGCGCTCCATCTTGAACTGCTTGTCGGCGAACAGCGGCGTCAGGTTCTCGAAGCTGACTTTGCGCTTGGAGACTTCCGGCGGCTCGTAGTTGATCGTGTCGACCTTGAGCAGCGCGAAGTAGCGCTCGTTGTCCTTCGGCGAGCGCACGCGTCCGGCGATCGTGTCGCCGGTGCGCAGCGCGAAGCGGCGGATCTGGCTGGGCGAGATGTAGACGTCATCCGGCCCGGCGAGATACGAGCTGTCCGGCCCGCGCAAAAAGCCGTAGCCGTCGGACATGATCTCGAGCACGCCCTCGGTGTAGATGTGGTCGCCGCGCTTGGCCGCCGCGCGCAGCAGCGAGACGATCAGGTCCTGCTTCTTCGCGCGCGCGATGTTTTCGAGGCCCTGCTCCTCCGCGATCGCCAAGAGCTCGGCCGCGGTTCTGCGCTTGAGATCCGGCACGCGGATGATCTTCGGCGGTTCCATCGGCAGCGGACGCTGCCCGCCGCCCTCGCCTTCGTCGCCGTCCTCGGCCCCGCCGGCGACGACCGCCGACGGCAGCTCGGTACCGGAGCGGGCGGCGGCGACCGCGAGCGATTCGGCCTCGGCCTCCGCCATTTCCTCTTCCAGCGCGAGATCGTCCGGAAAGCCGTTGTTACCGGCCCCGTTGCCCCCCGAGTTGGCGTTGCCGCCGCCGCGGTTCTTGCCGGGATGGAAGCGCCGACGATGTTTCATGACTTTGTCTGACAAGTTCAGGCGACGTTGAGGTGAGGCGTGACGAACGCAGCGAGCTGCGCCTTGGCGACGGCGCCGACCTGCGTGGCAACCGGCGCGCCGTTCTTGAACAGGATCAGCGTCGGGATGCCGCGGATGCCCAGCGAAGCCGGCGTCTGCGGGTTCTCGTCGACGTTGAGCTTGACCACCTTGAGCTTGCCGGCGTTCTCCGCCGCGACCTGATCGAGGATCGGCGCGATCATGCGGCAGGGGCCGCACCACTCCGCCCAGAAATCGACGAGGACCGGCTGCGCCTGGCTGGCCTGCTTCACGTCCTGCTCGAAGCTGGCATCGGTAACGGCAGAGATGTTTTCGCTCATTGGAAGAAACCTCGGGAATGGTTGCGGCTCGCGGGGAAGAATCCCGCTCGGCCACTATTGGGGCTGGCGCGTCGCGCCTCAAGCCGCGCAAAAAAAACGACAGAACGTTATGATTTTCGAATCGGGGAATGACTGCGGGCCGTGACAGCGGCGTGTTTCAAGGGGCGCCGGCTGGCCGTGGACCTTTATTTGAGCCGATCCCACCGATCCTTGCAAGCGCAGCCTTCCCCGCAGACAGCCACTATTCATGCGACCCAGTCACTTAAGCGACATCCGTTTTTCCGATTTGGGCCTACATCCCGCGCTGATGCGCGGTCTCGATCAGCTCGGATTCAGCCACTGCACCCCGATCCAGGCGGCGGCGCTGCCGCGCGCGCTCGCCGGCGAGGACCTCGCAGGGCAGGCGCAGACCGGCACCGGCAAGTCGGCGGCATTCCTGCTGGCGACGATGCACTGGCTGCTGACCCACCCGCGCAAGCCCGAGGACGACGCCGGGCAGCCGCGCGCCCTCATCCTCGCGCCGACGCGCGAGCTCGCGGTGCAGATCTTCAAGGATGCCGAGGGCCTCGCCGCGCACACCGGCCTGCGCCTGACCGTCTGCTACGGCGGCGCCGGCTACGAGTCGCAGCGGGCAAGCATCGAGGCGGGCGTCGATATCCTCATCGGCACGCCGGGCCGCCTGATCGACTACTACAAACAGCACATCTATACGCTCAAGCAGATCGAGGTGCTGGTGCTCGACGAGGCCGACCGCATGTTCGACCTCGGCTTCATCGCCGACATCCGCTACCTGATCCGCAAGATGCCGCCGCCGGCAGCGCGGCGGAACTACCTGTTCTCCGCAACGCTGTCGCACCGCGTGCTCGAGCTGGCCTACGAGCACATGAACAATCCGCAGAAGATCGAGATCGAGCCCGAGCAAGTCACCGCGGACAAGGTGCGCCAGGCGATGCTGCACGTCGCCAACGACGAGAAGATGCCCATCCTCGTCGGCCTGCTGCGCGACCGCAAGCCGTTTCGCACGCTGGTCTTCGTCAACACCAAGCGCGGCGCCGAGGAGGTCGAGCGCGGCCTGCGCGCCAACGGCTTCGACGCGCGCGTGCTCTCCGGCGACGTCTCGCAGGGCACGCGCATGCGCCTCCTCGAGGCGTTCAAGGAGGGCACGCTGCCGGTGCTGGTCGCCACCGACGTCGCTGCGCGCGGTCTGCACATCCCCGGCGTCGATCTGGTGCTCAACTACGACCTGCCGCAGGACGCCGAGGACTACGTGCACCGCATCGGCCGCACCGCGCGCGCGGGTGCGAGCGGCGACGCAATCTCGCTGTGCTGCGAGACTTGGGTGTACTCGCTGCCCGAGATCGAGAAGTACATCGGCGCGAAGATCCCGTCGCTCGAAGGCGGGCATGCGCTCATCGCCGAGGACTACGTCGAGCCGGCGCGCGAGCACGGTCACCGCCTCCGCGGCGGCCCGCGCAGAGGCGGTGGCGGTCGCGCGCGACGGCGCTAAGGCGACCTACAGCCCCGGCATCAGATCGGCGAGCGCGCGCACCGACGGCATCGCCTCGATCGGCCGCTCCGGCAGATTGCTGTCTGGTTTGCGGATGCCGATCACCTGGCGGATGCCGAAGGCCTGCGCCGAGGACAGCACCGGCAGGCTGTCGTCGACGAACAGCGTGCGCCGGCGGTCGAACGGATGCGCCGCGCAGGCCGCCTCCCAGAAGCGCAGGTCCTCCTTCGGATAACCGAATGCGTGCGAGCAGATGACCTGCTCGAAGTAGCGGCCGAAGCCGGTGTATTCGAGCTTGAGCCGCCAGCTGTCGGCGTGTGCGTTGGTCGCGAGCCACAGCTGTCGGCCCGAGCGCTGCACCGCCTGCAAAAACGCCTCGGCGCCGTCGATCGGACCGATGCGATGCCGCACTTCGCGCTTGAGCGCAGCCATGTCGAGCCCGGTGGTCTCGCTCCAGTAGTCGGTGCAGTACCACGGCAGCGTGTGCCGCACCGAATCGAACCTGGGCTTGAGCACCTGGCGCGCGTGCTCCAGCGTCAGCCCGTTCTTCTCGGCGTAGCGCTGCGGAACCAGCTCGCTCCAGAAGTAGTTGTCGAAGGCGAGATCGAGGATCGTCCCATCCATGTCGAGGATCACCCACTCGACCTCGGACCAGTCCACGGAAGCATCCATAAGGCCGGTATGATACGGGCTCCGCCCGCAACGCATGCCACTCCCGTGACGCTTGCCATCAGCCCCTCGCTGCTCGACGACATCATCGCGCTCGCGCGCACCGCCGGCGACCGCATTCTCGCGATCTACGAGTCCGATTTCGCCGTCGGCCGCAAGGACGACGACTCGCCGCTGACGCAGGCGGATCTGGCCTCGCACAGGGCGATCGTCGACGGTCTGGCGGCGATCGCGCCGGAAATCCCGGTGCTCTCCGAAGAAGGTGCCGAAACGCCGTTTGCGACGCGCGGCACCTGGGCACGCTACTGGCTGGTCGACCCGCTCGACGGCACCAAGGAGTTCGTCAAGCGCAACGGCGAGTTCACGGTCAACATCGCGCTGGTCGAGCATCACGTGCCGGTGCTCGGCGTGGTCTATGCGCCGGCGCTGAACACCGTCTATGCCGGCGCCCGCGGCCTCGGCGCACTGCGCATCCTCGGCAAGCTGCGCGAGCCGCTGCGCACGCGCGCGAGTGCCAGCCGGCCCACCTTCGTCGTCACCCGCTCGCACCGGGACGCGACGCTCGATGCGCTGCTGGCGAAGCTGCCGGCACACGAGGCGGTGAGCAGGGGCAGCTCGCTCAAGTTCTGTCTGGTCGCCGAAGGCTCCGCCGACCTCTATCCGCGAACCGGGCCGACCTCGGAATGGGATACCGCGGCCGGCCAGTGCGTCGTCGAATGCGCCGGCGGCGAGGTGCTGCGGCTGCCGGAGCTTTCACCACTGCGCTACAACGAGAAGGACTCGCTGCTCAATCCGGGCTTCGTCGTGATCGGCGATCCCGCGGCGGGCTGGCGCGAGCGGATGCAGGCGGCCCGTGTCGCTCCGGAGTGAATCGCGGTTTACCGCATGATGCGGTTCACCTGCGGCTCACCGGCATTCTGCCACGGCGCCGCGCGCCCATCCGGTGCGGATCTAGATCTAGACGGCAACCTCGGCGAAGGTCTTCGCCTGCGGATGCGCGGGCGCCGGCACCGCCTTCTCGTCACGCAGCAGCTGGCAGGTCTGCAGGCCCGCCGCGCGCGCGGCATCGAGCTCTTCGCCGACGTCGGACAGGAACAGCACTTCGGCGCCGGGCAGACCGATCTCCTTGAGGATGCGCGCGTAGGACCGCGCCTCGCGCTTGCCGCCGATGCGGGTATCGAAGTAGCCGGTGAACAGCGGCGTGAGATCGCCGAAATCGGTGTGGCGGAAGATCAGCTGCTGCGCCTCCACCGAGCCGGAAGAGTAGACGTAGAGCTTCTTGCCCGCCGCATGCCAGCGCCGCAGGTACTCGGGCGTGTCGGCGTAGACCTGCCCCTTGAGTTCGCCGGCCGCGTAGCCTTCCTTCCAGATCATGCCCTGCAGCACCTTGAGCGGCGTGTACTTGCGGTCCTCGTCGATCCAGCGCTCGAGTACATCGGCGGCATCGTCCAGCGACAGCGTCTGGTTCTCGACCTGCTCGATGTCCGCGAGCAGCTGCTGCACGCGGTCGTCGCCGGCGTTGGCGCGCAGAAACGCGCGCATGCGCGCGCGCGCATACGGAAACAGGGTCCGGTGCACGAAGTCGATCGACGACGTCGTGCCCTCGATATCGACGACGATTGCGCGGATCACGCGGCGTTCTCGTATTTCGGAAAGCGCTCGGCGATCGTGTCGCCGGTGAAGTTGCCGACCCAGCCATCGGGAATGCGGAAGAAGCGGATCGCCTTGAAGTCCGGCCGCGGCCCCATATCGAACCAGTGCGTCGTGTTCGCCGGCAGGTTGATCAGATCGCCGCGCGTGCACACGGTCAAATAGACCTTGCCGCCGCTGCGGATGTAAAACGCGGCGGAGCCGTCGACGAAGAAGCGTGTCTCGAAGTCGCTGTGCGTGTGCTCGGACAGGAACTTGCCGCGCGCGGTCGCGGCGTCCGGATGCTCGGGATGCATCGCGACGACGTCGACCGACTTGAAGCCGTACTTCGCGCACAGCGCGTCGATCGAGTCCTTGTACGCCGCGAGGACCTCCTCGGGCGTCGCCGTGCGCGACAGCGGCCTGGACGCCTCCCAGCGCTCGAGCTCGACGCCGATGCGCGCGAGCTCGTCGCGGATGTCGGCCAGCTGCGTGTAGGTCGCCAGCGGCGTGCCCGGATCCTGGTCGGAGTAGACCGTCAATGTTGTCATCGTCCTCGCTCCTACGGTTGGCGCGAGCGCAGCTCGCACTCGAACATGAATTCCAGCGCCTCGATGCGCCAGCGCGCCTGGGCCACCGACTCGCCCCAGGCGTACAGCCCGTGTCCGGCGACCAGGTAAGCAGGTGTCTGCGGGTGCCGGCGCAAGTGCTCGTCGACGACCGCGGCCAGCCGCGCGATGTCCTGATCGTTCTCGAACACCGGGACTTCGACCGCGACCTCGTGCGTCGATATCCCCGGCAGGATCTTCAGCAGCTCGTAGCCGGCCAGGCGGATGCCCTCGTAGCGCCGCGACAGCACCGTGTTCGCGATCGAATGCGTGTGCAGCACGGCGCCGATGCCGGCGTTCGCGCGATACAGCCGGGCGTGCAGCAGCGCCTCGTACGACGCCTTGCGGGTCGCGTCCTGCAGGCGCCCGTCGAAGTCGGCGATCACGAAGTCCGCGCGCCCGAGTTCCCCCTTGTGGCAGCCCGAGGCCGTGATCAGCATCGTCGCTGCGTCGATACGCGCCGAAAAGTTGCCGCCGGTCGCCGGCACCCAGCCGCGCTGGTGGAACAGTCGGCCGGCGCCGATCAGATCCTCGATGAGTTGCTCGGACGTGCTCATGTTGCACCTCGTGGGCCGGGCACTGTAGGGCAAACCGCCGGCCGGCTCAATCAGACCAGAACGAGCGCCGCAAGCCCGAGAAAGATGAAAAATCCCATGCTGTCGGTCGTCGCGGTCAGGATGATGCTCGAGCCCATCGCCGGGTCCCGGCCGAAGCGCTGCAGCGCGACCGGCGCCAGCACGCCGATCGTCGCTGCGACCAGCATGTTGAGCAACAGCGCCGCGGCGATGACCCCGGCGAGCCTCGCATCCCGATATAGCAGCAGCGTGACGAACCCCAGCGCGGCGCCCCAGACGGCGCCGTTGATCGCGTTGATCTTCAGCTCGCGCAGGAGGATCCGGCGCAGCTGCGCCGGGCCGAGCTGGTTGAGCGCGAGCCCGCGGATCACCAGCGCCACCGACTGGTTGCCGGTGTTGCCGCCGATGCTCGCGACGATCGGCATCAGCGTCGCCAGCGCCACGAGCGCGGCGATGATCTCTTCGAACGCCCCGATCACGCGCGACGCGAAGAACGCGGTGAGCAGATTGAGCACCAGCCATGGCCAGCGCCGCCGCGCGCTCGCGACGACCGGGGCAAACAGGTCTTCGTCCTCTTCGGACAGGCCGACCTGGCGCAGCGATTCGATCTGCGCGCGGGCGTTGATCTCGTCGACGACGGCGTCGACCGTCAGGCGCCCGACGACCTGGCGGTGCAGGTTCACGACCGGCGCCGAGATCAGATCGTACTTCTCGAACGCGGCGATCGCTTCACGCGCATCGTCGTCGGTATAGAAATACGTCGGCTGCGCGGCCATGATGTCGGCGACCCGCGCGTCCGGGTCCTCGAGCAGCAGGCGCTCGAGCGCGAGCACGCCGCGCAGCACGTTGTGGCGGTCGACGACGATCAGCTGGTTGCTGTGCTCGGGCAGCGTCTTCTTGCGCCGCAGCAGCCGCAGCACCGCCTCCAGCGACGCGTCCTCGCGCACGGCGATGAAATCGAGGTCCATCATCGCGCCGACGGTGCCGTCCGGAAACGACAGCACCGAGCGCACCTCGGCCTGGTCGGCGCGATCCAGGCGCTCGACGACGGCGTGACGCAGCTCGTCGGGCAGACTGCCGACCAGATCGGCGATATCGTCCGAATCCAGCGTGCGCACGACCGCGGAGATCTCGTCGGGGCTTAAGCCCAGCACGATCGAGCGGCGCACCGTATCGGAGGCTTCGAGCAGCACGGCGCCGCGGCGATCCGGCTTGACCAGCGCCCAGGCCATCGCCCGCGCCTCCGGCGCGAGGCTTTCGAGGACGAAGGCGATATCGGCCGGGTGGAAGTGCGCAAGCCGCTGCTCCAGCGCCGCCTGGTGCTGGCGCTCGACCAGCTGCGCGACGACGTCCTGGCGGCGGTTGCCGGAGCGCGACACCAGCTCCTTTTCCACGGCTTGGCGCGACAGCAGCTCGATCACCTGGCTGCGCGCCTGCTCCAGATGGCGGTGATGCGGTCGGGCTTCGGCGGCGTCGGTCATCGGCGGACTCGGCGGACGCGGCCATGGTACGCCTGCGCGATGACACCGGGCGCAGCGCTTTGCCGCTGCGCGCCGAGCTCGAAGCTCGGCATGTCCGTTATGGGTACGGGGCGGAAAGCCCGGCACCCCGAGAAAGCGCAAAGGGCCGCTTCGAGCGGCCCCCGGATCCCGCTTTCGCGGGGATGATTGAAGCGGCTTGGCCGCTTCAAATCACTTGATCTTGGCTTCCTTGAAGACGACGTGCTTGCGCACCACCGGGTCGTACTTCTTCATCTCGAACTTGTCCGGCGTGTTCTTGCGGTTCTTCGTCGTCGTGTAGAAGTAGCCGGTGTCGGCGGTCGACACCAGACGGATCTTCTCGACGTCCTTCTTCTTTGCCATGGCTTAGACCCTCTCGCCGCGCGCGCGCAGCTCGGAGACGACGGTTTCGATGCCCTTCTTGTCGATGATGCGCATGCCATGGGTCGACACGCGCAGGCTGACGAAGCGCTTCTCCGACTCCAGCCAGAAGCGATGCTTGTGCAGGTTCGGCTCGAAACGGCGGCGACGCTTGTTGTTGGCGTGCGACACCGTGTTGCCGACCATCGGCCGCTTGCCGGTGACCTGACAGACTTTGGACATGACAGCAAACCCCAGAAAGTACGCGTATCGGGACAGGACGGCTGCAGGACGGGCTGTCCAGACAGACGCACGGACGGCCGGGCCGCCGGAAAAGGGGCGCAATTGTGCCAGCGCGCCCCCTGCGGAGCAAGACCCACCTATTTCCGGGGACGTCAGGCCGCTCGCGATCGGGCAT
>JBFMCQ010000042.1:14338-29372 GCA_040754295.1 Pseudomonadota bacterium
ACGGGCTGTCCAGACAGACGCACGGACGGCCGGGCCGCCGGAAAAGGGGCGCAATTGTGCCAGCGCGCCCCCTGCGGAGCAAGACCCACCTATTTCCGGGGACGTCAGGCCGCTCGCGATCGGGCATTGGGATTTTCTGCGGCGCGGCGGAGCGTAGGGGCGGCGTGCGCACCGCCCCCCCACCTCTGGACTCGAAGCCCAGCGTGGCGTTGTCCGCCAGCGCCATGACCGTTCTGGCGATTTCCTGCTTTGCGAGCCCGTAGGAACGCTCGAGTGTCCAAACCAGCTCGACCAGAACGACGTCCGAAACGAACAAAGCGCCGTCTTCATCCGCGTGGCGGTCGAGCAGCGCCCGAGCTTTCTCGGCCTGTTCTTCGTCATCTCGGGTAAGAAGACGGACAAGAACATTCGTATCCAGACCGATCATCAGCCGGAGGTCTTGGATCGACGAGCACGGGCGGAGACGGCCTCTGCAATGCCCCGAGGAGACACCGGACGTCCCGGGCTTCGCAGCAGTTCACAACCACCCGCGCTCGGCGAAACTCACCGGCGCGCCGTCGCCGATGACGAGGTGATCGAGCACGCGCACGTCGACCAGCGCCAGCGCGTGCTTGAGCCGCTCCGTCAGCGCCCGGTCGGCCGCGCTGGGCTCGGCGACGCCGCTCGGATGGTTGTGCGCGAGAATCACGGCGGCCGCGTTGCGCCTGAGCGCGGCCTTGACCACTTCGCGCGGGTAGACCGAGGCGCCGTCGAGCGTGCCGCGCGCCAATTCCTCGCAGGCGAGCACGCGGTGCTGGCTATCGAGAAACATCACGGCGAACACCTCGTGATCGCGGTCGCGCAGACGCGCCTGCAGGTAGGCGCCGGCCGCCTGCGGGCTGTTGAGCGGCTCGCCGCGCACGAGCTGCTCGGACAGGTGGCGGCGCGCGATCTCCATGACCGCCTGCAGCTGCACGTACTTGGCCTCGCCCAGCCCCTTGCTCGCGCAGAACTCGTCGACGCCGGCCGCGAGCAGCCGGCGCAGCCCGCCGAAGCGGTGCATCAGGTCGCGCGCGAGATCGACGGCGGTCATGCCGCGCACGCCCGTGCGCAGGAAGATCGCCAGCAGCTCGGCGTCGCTGAGCGCCGCGGCGCCCTGTGCCAGCAGCTTCTCGCGCGGCCGCTCGCTTTCGGGCCAGTCGGTGATGGCCATGGGTCCCTCCCTTTCGGCTCGTCGTGCGCGCCCGCCGAGCGCCGGCCGGGCGCGGCTACAATGACCGGATGCAAACGCCCTGCGCAAGCCTCAACGGACGCCGCATCGTGCTCGGCGTCACGGGCGGCATCGCCGCGTACAAGGCGGCCGATCTCGTGCGCCGGCTCAGGGAAGCGGGCGCCGACGTGCAGGTCGTGATGACGGACAACGCGCAGCGCTTCGTCAGCGCGCAGACCTTCCAGGCACTGTCCGGGCGTGCGGTGCGCAGCTCGCTGTGGGACGCGGCGGCCGAGGCGGCGATGGGGCATATCGAGCTCGCGCGCTGGCCGGATCTGATCCTGATCGCACCGGCGAGCGCGAGCACGATCGCGCGCCTCGCGCACGGGTTCGCCGACGACCTGCTGTCGACGCTGTGCCTGGCCAGCGACCGCCCGCTCGCGGTGGCGCCGGCGATGAACCGGCTGATGTGGGCACATCCGGCGACGCAGGCGAACTTGCATACGCTGATCCAGCGCGGCGTGCAGGTCTTCGGCCCCGGCAGCGGCGATCAGGCCTGCGGCGAGGTCGGCGAAGGGCGCATGTGGGAGCCGGTGCAGATCCGCGATGCAGTCGCAGCGCTGCTGCACGCCGGTCCGCTGAGCGGCATCCGGGTCGTGCTCACCGCCGGGCCCACGCGCGAACCGATCGACCCGGTGCGTTTCATCACCAATCGCTCGTCCGGCAAGATGGGCTACGCGCTCGCCGACGCGCTCGCGCGCAGCGGCGCCGAGGTCACGCTGATCTCCGGCCCGACCGCGCTGGCCGTGCCCGGCGGCGTGCGCCGCGTCGACGTCGAGACGGCAGCGCAAATGCTCGAAGCCACGCTGGCCGCCGCGGCGAACGCGCAGATCCTCATCGGCGCCGCCGCGGTCGCCGACTACCGTGTCGAAGCGCCGGCTGCGCACAAGATCAAGAAGAAGACCGAGTCCCTGGACCTGGCGCTGGTCAAGAACGCGGACATTCTCGCGGAAGCCCGCCGCGCGCATCCGCAGCTGTTCATCGTCGGCTTCGCCGCCGAGACCGAGAAGCTCGCCGAGCACGCCCGCGACAAGCTCGCGCGCAAGAAACTCGATCTCATCGCTGCAAACTGGGTCGGCGACGGCCGCGCGTTCGAGCGCGACGACAACGCGCTGCACGTGTTCTGGGACGGCGGCGAGTGCGAGCTCGCACAGGCGCCCAAGCCCGAGCTCGCGCGCGCGCTCGCGGCGCTGATCGTGCAGCGCTATCACGCCGCGCGCGGGCGGATCGAATCGGCATAGGCAATGAAAAAAAGCATCGAGCTCAAGATTCTCGACCCGCGGCTCGGCCGGCAGCTGCCGCTGCCGGCCTATGCCACCGACGGCGCCGCCGGCCTCGATCTGCGCGCAGTGCTCGACGCGCCGCTACGGCTCGAGCCGGGCGCGAGCACGCTGATCGGGACCGGGCTTGCGATCCACATCGGCGATCCGAATCTCGCCGCCGTGATCCTGCCGCGCTCCGGTCTCGGCCATAAGCACGGCATCGTGCTCGGCAATCTGGTCGGCCTGATCGATTCCGATTACCAGGGCGAGCTGATGGTCTCGTGCTGGAACCGCGGCCGCGCCGCGTTCACGATCGAGCCGGGCGAGCGCATCGCGCAGCTGGTGCTCGTGCCGGTCGTGCAGGCCGACTTCCAGATCGTCGAGTCCTTCGCGGCCAGCCGCCGCGGCGAGGGCGGTTTTGGCAGCACCGGCAAGCACTGAACGGCAGTTTCCAGTCGGTAGTTTCCAGTCGGTAGTTTCCAGTTTCCAGTAACAGCGGAGCTGGCGCCGACCCGCCTTTGACTGGAAACTGGAAACTGGAAACTGGAAACTGGAAACCGGAAACCGGAAACTGCTTCATGGCCATCGATCTCTCCAACGCGCAGACCATCGCCCGGGTACTCACCGAGGCGCTGCCGTACATCCGCCGTTTCGCCGGCAAGACCATGGTCGTCAAGTACGGCGGCAACGCGATGAAAGACGACGACATGATCGCGTCGTTCGCGCGCGACATCGTGCTGATGAAGCTGGTCGGCATGAACCCGGTCGTCGTCCACGGCGGCGGCCCGCAGATCGGCACGCATCTGGAGCGGCTCGGCAAGAAGAGCGAGTTCGTCGAGGGCATGCGCGTGACCGACGCGGAGACGATGGACGTCGTCGAGATGATGCTCGGCGGCCTCGTCAACAAGGCGGTCGTCAGTGCGCTGAATCAGCAGGGCGGCCGCGCCGTCGGCCTCACCGGCAAGGACGGCGGCCTGATCCGTGCGCGCAAGCTGCTGATCAACGGCAAGGACATCGGCCAGGTCGGCGAGATCGAGAAGATCGATCCGCGCGTGGTCAATCATCTGGAAGCCGGCGGCTTCATCCCGGTGATCGCCCCGGTCGGCGTCGGCGAGGACGGCGCGGCCTTCAACATCAACGCCGACGTCGCGGCCGGCAAGCTCGCCTCGGTGCTGCAGGCCGAAAAGCTGCTGCTGCTGACCAACACCCAGGGCGTGCTCGGCAAGAGCGGTCAGGTGCTGACGGGTCTCACGGTGCCGCAGGTCGAGCAGCTGATCGGCGACGGCACGATCCACGGCGGCATGCTGCCGAAAATCCGCTGCGCGCTGGACGCAGTGAACAGCGGCGTGAAGTCGGCGCATATCATCGACGGCCGCATCACCCATTCGGTGCTGCTGGAGCTGTTCACCGACGAGGGCATCGGGACCCTCATCAAGGGCTGAAGCGCGGTCGCGTCAGCTGCCCTCGGCCGGCACCGGCGTGCCGGAGTCCGTCGGCTCGGCGCGCTCGGTCAGCTCGCGATAGCGCGCGATGTCGCGCTCATACTTGAGAACCAGCTGCTCGCGCTCGGCCCGCAGCTTCTCGACCGCGCGGCGGTTGTTGGCGAGCGTGCGCTCGAACTCGGCGAGCTGCTTGCCGAGCCGCGCCGGCGCCTCGGCGTCGTCCTGCTCGGCCGCAGCGATCTGCTCCTCCAGCTGCCGGATACCGGTCTCGTTGTCGCGCAGCGACTGCTCGGCGAGCGCCAGACGGCCGTCGAGGGTCTGCAAGCGGTCGTCGCGGGCACGCTCGAGCTCGTGGACGCTGGTATAGGTCGTCAGAAGAAAACGATCGTAGGCCGCCTGCTCGACCGCACGCTTGCGCGCCGCCTCTTCCTCGGCGGAGCGCCGCTTCGCTTCCTCGACCTCCTCCGGCGTCGGCTGCCGTGGCAGGGTTTCGACGAGGCGCCCGCTCCTGTCATAGACCTGACGCTCGCGCTTGGCATATTCCGGCGGCACACGGTCGCCGCACGCGCGCCGGCCGTCGTCGTCGGTCCAGCAGACGATCTCGGACGCCGGTGCCGCTGCCGCGGCCGCCGCCACGACGGCAGCGAGCGCACCCAGCACCAGAGACATCAGTCCCGCGGACATAGCGTCCTCTCGAACAACGAACGGCCCATTATGCCGAAATGCCGTATCGCGCCTGGTAGTCCCGGATCGCGCTCACGGTATCGGCGCCTACCGCTCCTCGGCTGAGGTAGTCGAGCAGGGTCTGGACCGTCACCAGGGGAACGACGCGCAGGCCGCTGTCACGCTCCATCTCCTGCACGGCCGAGCGGCCGCTCGGACCTTTCTCCTGGCGGTCGAGGGCGATGACGGCGGCGACCGGTTCGGCCCCCGCGGCGCGCAGCAGCGCCACCGCCGCGCGCAGGGCAGTGCCGGCCGTGAGCACGTCGTCGACGATGACGACCCGCCCCTTCGGCGCGGCCCCGACCACGACGCCGCCCTCGCCATGGTCCTTGGCCTCCTTGCGGTTGTAGGCGTAGGGCACGTCGCGCCCCTGCTCCGCCAGCGCGATCGCGACCGCGGTGACCAAGGGGATTCCCTTGTAGGCGGGACCGAACAGCATGTCGTAGCCGACGCCGGACTCGCCCAGTGCCTGGGCATACGCACGACCGAGCGCGCGCATCGCCGCGCCGCTGGAAATGCGGCCGAGATTGAAGAAATACGGGCTGACGCGCCCCGACTTGAGCGTGAACTCGCCGAAGCGCAGCACGTCGTTGGCGAGCGCGAGGTCGAGAAAGGCTGACTGGTAGGATTTCATGAAAGACGGGACTCCGGACTCGGGAAAAAGCTAACATGCCGGCCGCCTCAGGCTCACCCTCCGCCCATGCGCATCATCACGCTCAACTGCAACGGCATCCGCTCCGCCGCCCGCAAGGGCCTGTTCGCATGGGTCGCGAAGCAGAGCGCCGACATCCTGTGCCTGCAGGAAACCAAGGCGCAGCATCCCGACGTGCAGCACGACCCGGAGTTCTTTCCCGACGGCTGGCACGTGCGCTTCCGCGATGCACAGAAGAAGGGCTATGCCGGCACCGCGATCTACGCGCGGCGTGCGCCGGACGCGGTGCTCGAAACGCTCGGCAACGATGAGTTCGACGACGAGGGCCGCTACCTGGAGTTTCGGTACGGCCAGCTCTCGGTCGTGTCGCTGTATCTGCCGTCGGGCTCGGCGGGCCCCGAGCGCCAGGCGAGCAAGGACCGCTTTCTGCAGTTCTTCCTGCCGAAGCTGCGCGAGTGGAACGGCAACGGCCGCGATTACGTGATCTGCGGCGACTGGAACATCGCGCACAAGAACATCGATCTGAAGAACTGGCGCTCCAATCAGAAGAATTCCGGCTTTCTGCCGCACGAGCGCGCCTGGCTCGACGTCGTCTTCGGCGCGCCGCCGGAGGGCGCCGGCTGGGTCGACGCCTACCGCACGTTGTATCCGGACGCCGAGGGCGAAAGCTACACCTGGTGGTCGAACCGGGGGCAGGCCTGGGCGAAGAACGTCGGCTGGCGCATCGACTACCAGGTGATCTCGCCGCGGCTTGGGCCGCGCCTGAAAGCGGCGAGCATCTACAAGGCCGAGCGCTTCTCCGATCACGCGCCGCTGATCCTCGACTATGCCGACTGAGCCGCCGGTCCCGCAGGGCTGGCTGGAAACGCTGCGGCTATACGCGCAGCCGCGCCCGCTGGCGATGCTGTTCCTCGGCTTCTCCGCGGGCCTGCCGTTCCTGCTCGTCTTCAGCACCTTGTCGGCGTGGCTGCGCGAGGCCGGCATCGATCGGACGACGATCGGCCTGCTGTCCTGGGTCGGGCTCGCCTACTCGTTCAAGCTGCTGTGGGCGCCGGTCGTCGACCGCGTGCCGATCCCGCTGCTGACCCGCGCCTTCGGCCGCCGCCGCAGCTGGATGCTGCTGGCGCAGATCGCACTGATCGCCGGGCTCGCGGCGATGGCGCACGGCGACCCGGCGCAGCGCCTGGCGATGCTCGCGGTGCTCGCGGTCTGCGTGGCCTTCGCCAGCGCGACGCAGGACATCGCCATCGACGCCTGGCGCATCGAGTCGGCGCCGCTGTCGATGCAGGGCACGATGGCGGCGACCTACCAGCTCGGCTACCGCGTCGGCCTGCTGATGGCCACCGCCGGCGCGCTGTGGCTCGCCGGTGAGCTCGACTGGCGCGCCGCCTACCTGGCGATGGCGGGCCTCGTCTGCATCGGCCTGGTGACGACGCTGGTGATTGCGGAGCCGCAGGTGCAGGTCAACCGCGACACGGCACTGCGCGAGCAGCGCGTGATCGACTTCCTCGAGGACAAGGCGCACTGGCCGCGGCCGCTGCGCCATGCCGGCGGCTGGTTCATCGGCGCCGTGGTCTGCCCGCTGGTCGACTTCTTCGCGCGCAACGGTGTGCGCACCGGCGTGCTGATCCTCGCGTTCATCGGCACGTTCCGGCTCACCGACTACACGATGGGCGTGATGGCCAACCCGTTTTACCTCGACGTCGGCTACACGCTGCAGGAGATCGCGATCGTCGCCAAGGGCTACGGCGTCGTCGCGTCGATCGTCGGCGTGCTCGCCGGCGGCTTCGGCGTCGCGCGGCTGGGCCTGATCCGTGCGCTGACCGTCGGCGGTGTGCTGGTGATCCTGTCCAATCTCGCGTTCGCGACGCTGGCGTTCACCGACGAGCCGGGCCTGCTCGGCCTCGCACTGGTCGTCAGCGGCGACAACTTCGCCTACAACTTCGCCGGCACGGCGTTCATCGCCTATCTGTCCGGGCTCACCAACATCGCGTACACGGCGACGCAGTACGCGCTGTTCTCGTCGCTGTTCTCGCTGCCCGGCAAGCTGCTGATGGGCGCTTCCGGCTTCGTCGTCGACCGCTTCGGTTATCCGCTGTTCTTCCTCTACACCTCGGCGCTGGGTGTGCCGGCGCTGCTGCTGATCGGCTGGCTGGCGCGGCGCGCGCCGCTGCCGGCGCGCACGTAGCGCTACGCCGCCACCGCTTCGACGCGCTGCAGGCGCTTGAACACCTCGGCGAAGCGCCGGCCGATGTCATTGCCGTCCGGCACGTCCCAGGCACGGTGATAGACCGGCAGCGTCAGCCGGTCGATGTTGTCGGCACGGCCGGCGTGCTGCGCGCCCATCAGCTTCAGATGACGGATGATGCGCTCGTTGTCGCTGGCCACGTCGTAGTAGAACCGGCGGATGCCGTGCGCATGCGCGCACAGGTGCAGGCAGGCCTGCAGCACGAAGCCGGCGCCGCGGCCCTGGTACTCGTCGGCGATGATGATCGCCACGTCGGCCGCGTCCGGCTCGCCGTTGATGCGGATGTAGCGCGCGATGCCCATGCCGGGCTCGTCGGGCTTCTCCAGGTTCATCGCCCCAAAGGCCGCGTGATTGACCTGGTCCGCACTGACCAGGCGCTGCAGCAGCTCTTCGCTGAGCTCGGTGGCGTCGTCGTCGATGCCGGGCAGGCGCCGGCGCCGCGCCAGCTTGGTCATGCGGCGAAACCCCTCGCGCAACCGCGGCGCGTCCTCCGGCCGGATCGGCCGCACGAAGATCGGCAGCCCGTCGTCGAGCGTGTACTTGAAAGCCGACGGCAGATGCGGTGTACGCAAAGAGCTCAGCAGCATACGCCTTCCCCTCTGCGGCCCGATCGGGAGCCGCAATCAAAGCGGTCGATCAAAGATTGTCGATCAGGTCGAGCGGGTTGTGCCAGCGACCCGGACGCAGGCCGGTGTCGTCGCGGTCGAGGTCGTAGTCTTCGCGATCGATGTCCAGCGCGCCGGAGTAGTCTTCAGGGGGGGCACACGGCGTAGCGGACAGCTGCACCCAGGTGTCGAAATCGAGCTCCTCGAGGGTGCCGTCGAAGTGCTGCACCAGCACGATTTCGCCGTCGACGTCGACGCCGACGATCTCGAAAGGCTCGCCGTCGGTCTTGAACCACTGCCCGACAGCGAGTTCGTTCAGCCACTCTGCCATATGCCTACCTCCCGCGCCGCGAACCGGCGCCTGATGCCCGACGGCACGAAGCGCCGGACCGCGGACATGCTCCTTTCTACGCCGGTCGCGACGGTGCTTCAAGCCGTTACTCCAAGGAGGCGGCGCAAGCGTCTGAAACGCGGGTAAATGACGAGCCGAGCCTGCGGTACTGCAGCGGCGCTCCTTCAGGCCGCATCGCGGGCGGCGTCGCGCCGCGCGATCAGCTCGGCGATCGCCGGCTTGAGAATCAGCTCGAGTGCGCGCTCCTGCTGCAGGCCCGGTACGACGACGGTCTGCGCATGCGACTGGAAGGCACCGGGAAGCTCGTTGAGCAGCAGCTCGAAATCGGCGCGCAGCCGCGTCTTCTCGTTGAAGTGAATGACGACGAGGCTCTCCTCCGGCCGCGGGATCTCGCGCACGTCGAGCGGATTGCTCGTGTCCACCAGCGGCACGCGCTGAAAATTCACGTCGGTGCGCGAGTACTGCGGGATGATGTAGTCGACGTAATCCGGCATGCGCCGCAGGATCGTGCGGCGCACCTCGTCGGCCTGATAGCCGCGCTCCGCGGTATCGCGGCGGATCTTCTGGATCCATTCCAGATTGATGACCGGCACGACGCCGACCAGCAGATCCATGTGCCGCGCGATGTCCACGTCCTCGCCGATGTAGCCGCCGTGCAGGCCCTCGTAGAACAGCAGATCGGTACCGTCGGGCAGACGCTCCCAGGGCGTGAACGTGCCGACCGGCTGGCCGAGGCTCTCGGCTTCGGCCTCCTGGTGCAGGTAGTGCCGCGTCATGCCGGTGCCGGTCTCGCCGTACTCGCGCAGCAGCTGCTCGAGCCGCTCGAGCAGATTGCCGCTGGGCCCGAACAGCGAGAAGTTCTCGCCGCGGATGCGCGCCCGCTCCAGCGTGCGCCGCAGCTGCTCGCGGTCGTATGCGTGAAATGCATCGCCTTCGACGAGTGCGGCCTTCAGGTGCAGCTGGTCGAACACGCGCATGAACGCCTTCACCGCCGTGCTGGTGCCGGCGCCGCTCGATCCGGTGATGCCGACGATGGGGTGCGGGATGCTCATAAAGCCTCGGGCCGAGCGGTCGAGGTTACCGGAGTCCGCGTGACCGCGGGAAGTCATCGTCTGCGAAGAAACGCCGGGGGCGGAGCCCGGCGCTCGCAGCGGCCGCTGCGCGCCCATCAAACGCGCCGGTACGCCAGATCGAAAACCGCATGCCCGAGGCGCTCTCCGCGCTGCTCGAACTTGGTCTTCGGCCGCGTTTCCGGCCGCGGCACGAAGCCGCCGTCGGGCGCTTCGTTGCGCAGCAGAGCTTCCGCATTGAGCACCTCGCGCATGTGCGCGGCGTAGTCGGCCCAGTCGGTCGCGAGCTGCAGCCGGCCGCCGGGCTTGAGCTTGCGCGCCGCGAGCCGTGCGAACGCCGGCTGGATCAGCCGGCGCTTGTGGTGGCGCTTCTTGTGCCAGGGATCGGGAAACTGGATGACGATCTCGTCAAGACAGGCGTCGACGAGCCAGGCGCGCAGCACTTCGACGGCGTCCGCGCAGGCCACACGCAGATTGCTGCAGCCGGCGGCGTGTGCGCGATTGAGCAGGCGGCCGACGCCGGGGCGATGCACTTCGACGCCGAAGAAATCACGCTCGGGCTCGGTGCTCACGCGGCTGTAGAGATAATCGCCCATGCCAAAGCCGATCTCGAACACCAGCGGCGCACAGCGACCGAAGAGCTGCTCGGGTCGTAACGGCGCGGCCGGCGCCTCGACTCCGTAGCGTGGCCACAGCTCCTCGAGCGCGCGCTGCTGCGCGGCCGTCATGCGCCCTTCGCGGCGCACGAACGAGCGGATCGGGCGCAGGCGCTCCGGCGCCGGGCCGCCCTCAGTCGTCTTCATCCTTCGGCGCGGGATGTGGTGAGACGCAGCGAACCGTATCCAGCAGGCTCAATATGGCAAGCCTTCCACCGGCGACGATGCGCTCGCGTAGCGGCGGCGTGGCATGCGTCCGGCCCGGTAGGCCTCGCGGCCCGCTTCGATCGCCTTTTTCATCGCGCTCGCCATCAGCACCGGATCCTTGGCTTCGGCGATCGCCGTGTTCATCAGCACGCCGTCGCAGCCGAGCTCCATCGCGATCGCGGCATCGCTCGCGGTGCCGACGCCGGCATCGACGAGGATCGGCACTTTCGCGTTCTCGACGATCGTCAGAATGTTGTACTTGTTCTGGATGCCCAGCCCCGAGCCGATCGGCGCGGCCAGCGGCATCACCGCAACGCAGCCCATCTCTTCCAGGCGCTTGCAGACGATCGGATCGTCGCTGGTGTAGACCATGACCTTGAAGCCGTCGGCGACCAGCGTCTTCGCCGCCTCGAGCGTCGCCGGAATGTCCGGGTACAGCGTCTTCGGATCGCCGAGCACTTCGAGCTTGACCAGGTCGTGGCCGTCGAGCAGCTCGCGTGCGAGCCGGCAGGTGCGCACCGCATCGTCCGCCGTGTAGCAGCCGGCGGTGTTCGGCAGGATCGTGTAGCGCGACGGCGGGATCACGTCGAGCAGATTCGGCTCGCTGGCGTTCTGGCCAATGTTCGTGCGCCGGATCGCGACGGTGACGATCTCGGCGCCGCTGGCCTCGATCGCGCGGCGGGTTTCGTCGAGGTCCTTGTACTTGCCGGTGCCGACGAGCAGCCGCGACCGGTAGGCGCGGCCGGCGATCGCGAGGGTGTCTTCCACGAGGTCTCCGGGGGTTTGCAGCACGGGCGGCGCGCGAGGCCGCCCGGATCAGAATCTGGAGCGGGCGATGGGAATCGAACCCACGCTAGAAGCTTGGGAAGCTCCTGTTCTACCATTAAACTACGCCCGCGCGGCGGACGTGCATTGTATTCCAAGGCCGCGCGCTCCATTCAATAGCCGCGCTCCCCCATGCAGATCACCGTCAACGGCGAGCCGCGCCGCCTCGATGCGCCGCTCACGCTCGACGCGCTCCTGCGCGAGCTCGCGCTCGGCGAGCGCCGCATCGCCGTCGAGCTCAACGGCGAGATCGTGCCGCGCTCGCGCCACCCGCAGATCGAGCTAAGCGACGGCGACGAGCTGCTGATCGTGCACGCGATCGGCGGGGGCTGAGGCAACGCGCTCCTCCGCCGCTGGGTGCGAGAGCGAGCCCAGCCGGATCGTCACGCGGCCGTGAATGACCGTGACCCATCGCTCCGTTTTCAGCTCCCGTTCATCGGGCTGCGCCGCGCGAGCCGCTACACTTCGCACCGGATTCCCTCAAGGATCGATCCGGACCATGGCCAAGCCGTTGAAAATCGTGCTCGCCGTGATCGGCGCACTCGTGCTGCTGATCGTCGTCGCGGCCGTCGCCCTGCCGTTGCTGTTCGACCCCAACGATTTCCGCGCGCAGATCGCGGACGCGGTGCGCAAGGAAACCGGTCGCGAGCTCGAGATCGGCAACATCGAGCTGCGCGTGTTTCCGTGGCTGCGCGTCGCGGTGTCCGAGGCAAAGCTCGGCAACGCCGAGGGCTTCGGCGCCGAGCCGTTCGCCGCCGTGCGCGAGCTCGGTGTGGGCGTGCGCCTGATGCCGCTGCTGCTCGATCGCCAGGTGCAGGTCAGCAGCGTGATGCTCGACGGGCTGCGCCTGAGCCTCGCGGTCAACGAGCAGGGCGTCAGCAACTGGCAGGATCTCATCGAGCGCCAGGAACAGCAGGAAGAAGCACCCGCGCAGGCGGAAGCGGAAGGCCGCTCGAGCTTCAAGCTCGAGGACGTCGACATCGGCGGCATCGAGATCACCGACGCCATCGTGCGCTACCGCGACGCGCAGGCGGGCAAGGCCTACCGGATCGAGCCGTTCCGCCTCGAAACCGGCAACGTGCGCATCGGCGAGCCGTTCGATGTGGAGACAGAGCTGATCGCGTTCTCCGAGCAGCCCGAGGCGCAGGTCGCGCTCAAGCTGAGCACGCACGTCGTCTCCGACCTCGAAGACCCGGTGATGCGGCTCGAAGACATCGAGGCCGAGATCGCAGCGAGCGGCAAGAAGATCGCCGGTGGCAAGGATGCGAGCGCCGACACCACGCTCAAGGGCGAGGTCAGCTACAACCGCGACACCCGGCGGCTCGAGACCGGTGCGCTCGAGATCGTCTTCAAGGGCGCCGGCATGGACATGACTGCGGAGGGTCGCATGGGCCTCAGGCTCATCGCCGATCTCGCCGCGCAGGTGTTCACGGTCGAGAACCTGGATGCCGCGCTCGACGCCGGCGGCCCTGCGCTGCCGGGCGGCAAGCCGCTGAGCGCGAAGCTGAGCGGACAGCTGCGCTACGACCAGGGCAAGGGCACGCTCGCCTACGACAACGGCCGCATCGAGGCGGCCGGCATGACGATCACGACCCAGATCAAGGGCGAAGGCCTCGACGGCGAGCAGCCGCGCCTGTCGGGTCCGATCACGGTCGCGCCGTTCTCACCGCGCGAGCTGCTGCAGCGGCTGGCGATCCCGCTCCAAACCGCCGATCCGCAGGCGCTGAGCACGGCCAGTCTGAAAGCGCAGTATTCCGGGAGCTTCAGCGCCGCAGCCCTGCGCGAGCTGACGCTCAAGGTCGACGACACCACGGTGCAGGGCGACTTCGCGGTCACCGACTTCGGCTCGCAGGCGATGGAGTTCGCGCTGCGCGCCGACACGCTCGACGCGGATCGCTACCTGCCGCCGGAGAGCGAGAAGGAGAAGAAGCAGGGACCGGACGATCAGGCGGGCGACATCAACAGCATCGAGCTGCCGACCGAGGCGCTGGAAAAGCTCAACGCCAACGGCACGCTAGACATCGCCAGCCTAAAGATCAACGACGTCAAGCTCAGCGACGTGCGCCTCAAGCTCAGCGGCAAGGGCCGGACGGCGAAGACGCAGGATCTGAGCGCCAAGCTCTACGGCGGCACGGTCGCACTCAACAACCGCTACAGCGGCGCCGGCACGCCGTCGTACGCGCTCAAGACCGAGCTCAACGCGCTGCAGGCGGCGCCGTTTCTGCAGGACCTGCTGGGAAAGGAATACGTGAGCGGGCTGGCCACGGTCAATCTCGATCTGACCAGCAGCGGCACGACCGTCGGCGATCTGCGCAAGGCGCTCGACGGCACGATCAGCGCGACCGTGCAGAACGGCGCGGTCCAGGGCTTCAATCTCGGGCAGATCCTGCGCCAGGCGCAGTCGCTGCTCAACCCGCAGGCGGCATCGGCGGGTGCCGCCGCAACCGAAGCGCAGCAAACCGACTTCGCGACGCTCAGGTTCGCCGCGACGATCACCGATGGCGTGCTGCGCACCGATGATCTCTATGGCGCGAGCCCGGCGTTCCGGCTGGCCGGCAGCGGTCGCATCGATCTGGTCGACGAAACGATCCAGTTTCTCGCCAAGCCCACGGTCGTCGAAACCACGAAGGGCCAGGGTGGCAGGGGCCTCGAGGAATTGAAGGGCCTGACCATTCCGATCGAGATCAGCGGCAATCTGTTCTCGCCCAAATACAAGCTGGACCTGGAAAGCGTGGCCAAGGACAAGGCCAAGGACAAGCTCAAGGAAAAACTCGCCGAAGAACTGAATCTGCCGAAGGACCAGGCCACCGAGGAGCAGCTGGAACAGCAGCTCAAGGAGAAGGCGGCGGAGAAGCTCGGCGATCTGCTGTTCGGCCGCCAGAAGAAGCAGGAGGCGGCGCAGCCGACACCGGCACCGACGGCGCAGTCGCAGTGAGGTTGGGCGCGCGATGCGCAGCGAGGCCATCGACACGGCGCGCGGCATCGAGCGCCTGGCGAGGTCGGTGCAATGAGCGCGTTCGCCACGGCGCTGCTGCGCTGGTTCGATCGGCACGGCCGCCACGATCTGCCGTGGCAGCATCCGCGCGAGCCGTACCGCGTGTGGCTCTCGGAAATCATGCTGCAGCAGACCCAGGTGGCCACCGTCATCCCCTACTTCCAGCGCTTCGTCGCGCGCTTTGCCGACGTGCGCGCACTCGCTGCGGCGCCGATCGACGAGGTGCTGGCGCTGTGGGCCGGCCTCGGCTACTACGCACGCGCGCGCCATCTGCACCGCTGCGCGCAGGAGATCGTCGCGCGCCACGGCGGGGAGTTTCCGCGAACGCTGGACGCGCTGTGCGCACTGCCCGGCATCGGCCGCTCGACCGCCGGCGCAATCCTCGCGCAGGCCTTCGGCGCGCGCGTGCCGATACTCGACGGCAACGTGCGCCGCGTGCTCGCGCGCTACGGCGCGATTCCCGGCTGGCCGGGCGAGCCGGCGGTGCAGAAGCGATTGTGGGCGCTGTCAGAATCGCTGCTGCCCGACGAGCGCCTCGCCGACTACACGCAGGCGCTGATGGATCTGGGCGCGAGCGTCTGTACCGCGCGCAACCCGCGGTGCCTGCGCTGCCCCGTGCACGCGGGCTGCGCCGCGCGCGCGCAGCAGTCGGTCGGCAGCTACCCGCAAGCACGACCGAAGCGCAGCCGGCCGCAACGCAGCGCGCGCCTGCTGCTGGCCTGGAGCCACGCCGGCGAGCTGCTGCTGG
>JBFMCQ010000043.1:0-29194 GCA_040754295.1 Pseudomonadota bacterium
CGACCAGTGCGTTGCGCGCGGCGTCCTTGGCGACGACATACCACGGTGCTTCTCTGGCGCCGCGCGTGCCGCCGATGCCGAGCCCGCGACGCTGCCCGAGGGTGTAGTACATCAGCCCCTGGTGGCGGCCGATCTCGCGGCCGGCGTCGTCGACGATCGGTCCCGGGTTCGGCGCAAGGTAGCGCGCGAGAAACGCGCGGAACGCGCGCTCGCCGATGAAGCAGATGCCGGTCGAATCCTTTTTCTGGTGCACCGGCAGGCCGGCGCGCTGCGCGATCGTCCGTACCTGCGGCTTGGTCAGGGCGCCGATCGGAAACAGCACGCGCGAGAGCTGCGTGCGCTCCACAGCGGCCAGGAAATAGGTCTGGTCCTTGTTCTCGTCCGCAGCGCGCAGCAGCTGCGGGCCGTCGCCGGCGTGCTCGATGCGCGCATAGTGACCGGTGGCGATGAAGTCGGCCCCCAGTCGCAGCGCATACTCGCGGAACGGCTGGAACTTGACCTCGCGATTGCACAGCATGTCGGGGTTCGGCGTCTTGCCGGCGGCATAGTCGGCGAGGAAGCGCGCGAACACGCGCTCGCGGTACTCGCGCGAGAAATCCACTCGGTGCAACGGGATGTCGAGCTCCTCGCAGACGCGCCGCGCGTCCTGGAAATCCTCCGCTGCGCTGCAATAGCCCTGCTCGTCCTCGGTCCAGTTGACCATGAACAGGCCGGAGACGCGCAAGCCCTGTTCCTTGAGCAGGTACGCGGAGACGGCCGAATCGACGCCGCCGGAGAGACCGACGACGACGTGATGGCCGTCGGGGCTCGGCACCGGGGACTTAGGACTCGGGACGGCGGACACGCGAACCGGCTAAAGATGCGCAATGAGATCCAGCGGGTAGCGCCGGCCGGTCAGGTAGTCGTCGATGCAGCGCAGCACCATCGGGCTGCGATGCAGCGCCGCGGCGGCGACGACCTCGTCGCGCGACATCCAGCGCGCGCGCACGATGCCGGTATCGAGCGGCAGCTCGGGCCGTTCGCGCAGCGCGTGCGCGACGAAGGCGACGCGCAGGAAGCCGTAGCCGAGACCCGGCGGATCGTGATGATAGAGGCCGAGCACGGCCCAAGGCTCGACCTCCCAGCGCGTTTCCTCCAGCGCCTCGCGGCGGGCCGCCTCGATCAGCGTCTCGTGCTGCTCCCAGTGGCCGGCCGGCTGATTGAGGCGCAGCTCGCCGTTGACGTGCTCCTCGACGATCAGGAAACGGCCGTCGCGCTCCACGACACAGGCGACGACGACATGCGGCGACCAGCTCACTCCGGCACCACCAGATAGCCCGGCTGCAGCTCTTGCGTCTTGTCCTGCTGCCGCGGCTCCTGCACGGGCTGCTGCGCAGCGGGCGCCGCCGGCGCGCCGGCCCGGCCGCTGCGCTGCAGGCGATAGTAGCCCTGCGCATCCGGCCGGCCCAGCGGCCGCAGCAGGTTCGCGACCAGCGGCGGCGCGTCGGCGCGTGGACGCAACTGCAGGCTCAGCTCGTAGCTGCGATCCGGCTTCACGCGTCCGCTGCCGCTGGCCTCGAGCACGCCGGCCAACGTGCTGACCGCGGCAACGATCTCGCCGTCCTCGGTGCTCAGCGCAAGCTCGTAGTCGCCGAGCGGCACCGGCTCGCGTCCGAGCGCCCAGGACAGGCCGATCAGCTGGACGCGCCCTTCGGCGGCCGCCGGCCAGCCGTCATGCAGGCGCAGCTGCTCGAGCTCCAGGCCGACCTGGCCGGCGAGCGGAACGAAGGCCTGGCCCGCGGCGGCGGCCAGCGTGCGCAGCTCGGCGTTGGCCTTCAGGTCGGAGACGCGCGGCCCGCCGAGACCGACGGCGAGCTTGCCGTCGACCAACAGCGGCGGCTCGTCGGTGCGCAGGTGGTAGGTCGCGCGCCCGAGCGGCAGTGTCCACGGCTGCAGCCGCCAGCTCAGGTCGTCCAGGAGCGGCTGCGTGCCGCGCATCGCGCGCTGTGCGCGTCCGGAAAAGACCGAGCCCTCGATGCCGTAGAGCCGCACCGGGAGCGTGGGACTGGAGCCGGCGATCCAGCCGTAGAGCGTCGCCGCAGGCGCCTGCACGAACAGCGCCACGACGAAGGCCAGCACGCCGGCGATGAGCAGATGGCGCGGCTTCATCGGCGCCTCACGGACGCACCAGCGTCAGCCGCGCGCTGACCTGGCCCGGCGTTGCGCTGCGCTCGATTTCGGCGCTGCTCGCGCTGATCCCGTAGCGCGTCTCCAGCTCCTGGAGCCAGCGCAGCAGGCTGTCGAAGGCCACGTCCTCGAGCCACACCTTCACCTCGCGATCGCCCTCCGGCTGCAGCCGCGACGGCGCCTTGCCGAGGGTCGGCGATCGACTCGTCCGGTCCACTGCGGCGAGCAGCGACAGCTCACGATCGACGCCGCGCCCCGGGTTGGCGGCGCGCAGCTGCGCCGCCGCCTGCTCGATGCGCACGGACAGCGCACGCGCACGCTCCAGCGCCGCCTGGCGCTGCGCGTGCACGGCGGCCAGCGGCAGCCACAGCAGCAGGTACAGCAGCGTCACCGCGACCGCTGCCGCACCGAGCAGCACCATGACGCGCTCGCGCGGTGCGAGCTGCTGCAGCAGGGCTTCGATGCGCTCGACCAGGTTCTTCATGCCTGCGTCAGCTTGATGCGAATCTGCACACCCTCGTCGCTGGCGTTCGCCGACTGCACTTCGAGTTGCGCGGGCTGCGCCTGCTCGAACCAGGTCTTCAGCTGTTCGAGCGACTGCAGGCTCTCGGCGCTCAGACCGACGTAGAGCGCGGCGTCGCGAAACTGCACGGCCTGCACGGTCAGTCCCGGCACTTCGCCGACCGCTGCAGCGACGACGTTCAGCAGCGGCAACAGCGCGCCGCCGCTGCCGCCGGCGCTGAGCCGCGCCAGCTGCTGCGACAGCTGCGCTTCCAGATCGACGATGCGCGTTTCGGTGGGGAAGATCTGCCGATAGCGCTGCTCGTTGCGTGCGCGCGTCGCTTCGAGCTCGGCACCGAGACGGTATGCCTGCACGCCGTTCACGGTCGCGCCGAGCACGAGCGCGGCGAGCGCGAGGCCGGCCGCACCGCGCCACGGACGCCACAGCCGCAGCCAGTCCTGCCGCGGCGAGTAGTCACCCTGGAGCAGGTCGATATGAGGATTGCCGCGCAGACCCTGCAGCAGCGCCTCCAGCGGGTGCGCGAAACCGTGCAGCGGCTCCATGTGCCACGCGAACCGACTGGGATCGAAAGCCTGATCGCGCGGCACGATCGCGCGCACGACGCGCGTGCGCTCGGGGTCGACCAGCTGCAGACACAGCTCCAGGTCCTCGCGCAGGCAGACGAAGCCGCCGCCGAGGCCGGTGCGAACGATCACCTCGGCGCCGTCGACGAGCAGGCTCAGATGCTCGCCGTCGGGAACCGGCAGTGCGAGCACGTCGGGGATCAGTGCATCCGGCCGCAGTCCGCGGGCAGCGAAGAAGCCGAGCCAGGCGTCGATGCGCTCGCGCGCGACCGCGGCGACCGGCCAGGTGCCGTCGGCCAGGCGGCCGCCGATGGCGAAATGCAGCGTGTCGACGTCGTCGGCGAGCTGATCCTCGAGCGCGAACGGCACCGCCTGCAGGACTTTCGACAGCTGGCGTGCGGGCAGTTGCACGGTGGCGAGCCGGACGTCGGCGGAGGGCACCAGAACGACGAGCCGGCGGTTCTCGGCAAGAGCGACCAGCGCTTCGAGCGGCGCCTCTTCGACGACGAACGACGCCAGCGCGTCGGCGCGTGCGACGCAGTAGGCGGTCGGCGCGCCGGGATCGGTGGCGCGCATCCGGATGTAGAGGGTCTCTCGCACTATTCGACGTCTGTGCTTCGCCCGAAGATCGCAGGGCGGCCCTGCGGTGGGCGGAAATAGAAACTATACAGCGCCACTCGTCCGCTGCCTATGAAGACCTCCGAGCGCAGCGCGAAGAAGCTGCTGGTCACGCTCATCATCGACGGGTCGGCGTCCTGCGCCGCGAAGACGCCGCGTGTGTTGAACAGCTCGGCGACCGTCTCGGCCGGTTTCTCGATCCGTTCCTGCGCGAACAGATCGAGCTTCATGCCCGGCTGCGCGGCGAGTGCGCGCAGTACCGGGACCGGTGCGGTGTTGACGTTGATCGGCACGCCGGTCTGCGGCACCGCGGCAACCAGCTCGCGCAGCTTGACGTAGATCTCGCGGCTCATGCCCTTGACCGCGAGCAGCTCGGAGACGCTGCTCATGAAGCGGTTGGCGACGCGATACGGCGGATCGATGCCCAGGTACTCCGTATCCTCCGCGCCGTCGAAGCCGGTGGGCTCGGCGTCGGCGTCGATCCAGTCGCGGATGGCGGCGGCGAGCGCGCGCGCCTGGGTTTCGTCGGTGATCTCGTTGTAGGTCAGCAGGCGCACGAAGAGGTCCACCTGCGCCTGTAGCGCCTGCGGCGTGTCGCCGCCGGCGAGATTGTTGAGGTTGTAGCGTCCCTGCAGGTCGATGACCTGGCCGCGCGCGAAGCCCTCGTCCACCGGCAGGTAGTCGACCGGCATCGCCCAGACGTCCTGGAACGAGTCGATCTGGTTGTCGTCGAGATCGCGCTCGAGAATCGTCTTGACCCAGGCCTCGACGCCGTTGGCGTACCACCATGCGACTTCCGATTCCTGCAGGTTGGCCGTGCGCCGGATCGCGATGTTCGCGGACGCGAGAATCGCCGCCGATGCGATCGCCGCGATCGCGACGACGAGGATCGCGGTGATCAAAGCGATGCCGGAGTGCGCGGTGCGCTTCATTCGGGTTCCCGCTCGGGATTTGGAGCCGGTCCCGGCGCCGGGCCAGGAGCGGGCCCCGGTTCTGGCCCGGGTCCAGGCCCCACTCCCGGAGCTGCGCCGCCGGAGGCACCGTAGCGCGGCGGGATCTGCACCTCGTCGAGGCCGACGCGGAACAGATAGCGCAGCTCGCCGAGATCCTTCGTGCGCAGCGTCAGCTCGACGGCGAGCGGCGGCGGCATCGCCGCCGGCTGCGCGTCCGGCGACTCCATCGGCCAGCGGCTGCGCCACTCGCGCGCGGCGTCGAGATAGCGCCAGCGCACTTCTTCGACGCCGTCGAGCAGGGCGATCTCGACCGGCTTGCTGTCCTGCGCGAGGTCGAGCACGCGCCAGGACATGCGGATCAGCTCGCCGTCCTCGTAGCGGTAGGCGACGCGCTCCAGGCCCGGCCGCGGCAGATACAGCGGGTTGCGCCAGCCGCCGCGCGTGAGCTCCAGATAGCCGCCGTCGGTCGCGCGCAACGCCGGCTGCACGTCGCCGAAGCCGTCGCGGGCCGGACGCAGGCTCACCTGCTGCAAGTCGTTGCGCAGGCGCAGATACGCCTTCTGCAGCTGCGCGAGCCGCTGCTGCGCCAGCTCCACCTGGCGCCGCGTCTTTAGCACGGAGTCGAGACCGCCGTAGGCCATCAGCGAGAACACGGCGAAGATCGCGATGACGACGACCAGCTCCAGCAGCGTGAAGCCGCGCAGTGCGCGTGCGGGACCTCGCGTCATTGCCGCCCCGTATTGGCGATGAACGCCGACAACGTGGCGGCATTGCCGTCGCGGCTCGGCGAGAGCACGCGGATGTCGATGCGGCGCAGATTCTCGTCGGTGGTCTCCTTGACCTCGGCTTCCCAGATCCAGGTGATGCCGCCGAGCTGCGTCTCGCCGTCCGACTCGCCGACGTTGGGCCACACGGGCTGCAGCTCGATTTCGGTCAGGCGGTTGTGCGCGACCCAGAGCGCGACCGTGCGCTCGCGCAGCCGGCCGACATTGTCGGCGTAGCGCGCCATGCCCGAGAGAATCGCCGACATCGCGATCGCCAGCACGGCGACGGCGACGAGAATCTCGATCAGCGTGAAACCGCGGACGCGTTTCATACATTCTCCGATCGCGCCGCGCGCCATCCGGTGTGGATGAAACTGCGTTTCATCCCAGACCGTCCCGCTGGACGCGCTCCAGGCTGATGCGCCCGATCAGCGTGCCGGCGACGCGGTAGCCGACGTCGTAGCCCGGTGCGCTGAGGTCGAGCGCGAAGGCGGTCAGCTCGCCGCTCGACAGGATGAGCACCTGCGGCTGGAACGCGTCCGTGGTTTCCTCTTCGGCGCCGCCCGGCAGCGGATCCTGTGCCGGCGGCACGGCGCGGCCCTCGACGCGCAGCGCGAGCTGCAGCGGCTGCGGGATCGCGCGCGTTCGCAGCGGGCCTTCCGCAACCGGCACCCAGCGGCCCTCGCGGTCGATCAGCAGAAACTGGTACAGCTCGTCGGTGTAGCGAAAGCCGAGCTCGTAGCCTTTGAGCTCCGCTTCCTCCTGCGCCAGCCGGAACAGCTGCTCCAGACGCTGCGCTTCGGTGTCCAGCTTGTCGGCGGTGGCGCGGTCACCGACGGAGAGTGTCGCGAACGTCACCATCACGCCGATGATCAAGACGACGACGAGCACCTCGACGAGGGTGAAGCCCGGCGACGAGCGCGCCGCTGCAAGCCGCACCGACGTTCCTCCCCCCGTGGGCGAGGGCGCTGGGGTGAGGGCCACGACTCGCTCCCCGATCTGTGCCACCTACATCCGCTCAACCGTCGAGATTCCAGTTGCCGATATCCGCAGCCGGCCCTTCGCCGCCGGGCTGGTTGTCGGCGCCCAGCGAGAACAGGTCGAACTCGCCGCGCACGCCCGGGTTGAGGTACTGGTAGGGGTTGCCCCAGGGATCCTTGGGCAGTGATTTGATATAGCCGCCGGCGGGATAGTTGCGCGGCTCGGGCTCGCCGGCGGGCTTGCTCACGAGCGCCTCCAGGCCCTGCTGCGTGCTCGGATAGGTGTAATTGTCGAGCTTGTACATGTTGAGCTGCGATTCCAGCACGCGGATGTCCTGCTTGGCCTTGGTTATGCGCGCCTTTTCCGGGTTGCCCATAATATTGGGCACGACCACGGCGGCCAGGATGCCGAGAATCACGACGACCACCATGATCTCGATGAGCGTGAAGCCGCGCTGCGCGCGGCGCCGAAGAGTATTCGTCATTGTCTTGAAATAGAAGAAAAAGAGTGCGTCGACGCGTGTGCGAATGATATCAGAGTCGGCTTATCGCTCCGCCGCCGTATGGCTCGGCCCGGGCATGCTGATGGCACTGCTGCTGCCGATCGAGCTGCTCGGCGACTGGGGTCGCGCGTGGCTGCAGTACGATCGCGCGTCGATCCTCGACGGGCAGTGGTGGCGGCTGCTCACCGGCAATTTCGCGCATCTGGGCTGGTATCACTTGTTCCTCAACGAGGCGGGCCTGCTGGTGCTCGTACTGCTGTGTCCGCAGCCTCTGCCGCTGCGCGTGTGGCTGCGCCGCGTCGTACTGCTCGCGCTCGGCGTGTCCGCCGGGCTGTTGCTGTTCGTGCCGGAGCTGACCACCTACGTCGGCATGTCGGGTGTGATCCACGGACTGTTCGTGCTCGGACTGGTTCCGCAGGTGCTGCGACGCGACCTGATCGCGTTCGGCTGTCTGCTTTATCTCGTCGGCAAGATCGGCTGGGAGCTCTATGCCGGTGCGCCGGTCTCCGACGAAGCGGCGATCGGTGGCCGAGTCGTTGTCGAGTCGCATTTTTTCGGCACAATCTCCGCCCTCGTTTACGCTGCAGCCTTCCGCAGCTTCCGCGGTCAGGAAGGCCGGCACCCGATTCCCACCACCAACGCGGGATGAGACATGAAGTACGCGATGTTGTTCCCCGGTCAGGGCTCGCAGGCCGTCGGCATGCTCGGCGGTCATCCGTCGGCACAGGTTGCGAGAACCTTCGAAGAGGCTTCGGACGTGCTCGGCTGGGATCTGGCCAAGCTGGTGCGCGAGGGCCCCGTCGAAGAGCTGAACCGCACCGAGCGCACACAGCCGGCCTTGCTCGCGGCCAATATCGCCGTCTGGCGGGTGTGGCAGAGCGAGGGCCTGCCGGCACCGGCGGCGCTCGCCGGCCATAGCCTCGGCGAGTACGCCGCGCTGGTCGCCGCGCAAAGCCTGTCGTTCGCCGACGCGCTCAAGCTCGTCGAGCTGCGCGGCCGGCTGATGCAGTCGGCGGTGCCGGAGGGCGAGGGCGGGATGGCTGCGGTGATCGGCCTCGACGATGCGCAGGTCGAAGCGCTGTGCCGGAGCTGTCCGGTCGACGGCGTGCTCGAGCCCGCCAACTTCAACTCGCCGGGACAGGTCGTCGTCGCCGGTCAGATCCGGCCGATCGAATGGCTGCTGGAGAACGCCAAGGCGCAGGGCGCGCGCATGGCCGTGCGCGTGCCGATGTCGGTGCCCTCGCACTGCTCGCTGCTGCGCGATGCCGCGGAGAAGCTGTTCGCACACATGGCCGGCATCCGGTTTAACACACCGGTCATTCCGGTTTCACACAATCTGGATGGGCGCTGCGGCCGCGACGGCGACGCCATCCGCGTGGCGCTGCGCGAGCAGCTGTACCGGCCGGTGCAGTGGACGCGCGTGGTCGAGGGGCTCATCGGCGACGGCGTGGGCTTGCTCCTGGAGTGCGGACCGGGCAAGGTGCTCAGCGGACTGGCGAAGCGGATTGCCAAGGACGTGCCCTGCGTCGCGCTCGAGGACGCGGCGGGGCTCGAGAAGGCGCGCGGAATGGTCGCGGCGGGATGAGGCGGCGCTGCGCATGGTATGCTTGTTGATACGGAAATCCAGATAACCGACACAGGATTCCAGGGATTCGATGAACGAAACCAAGCCGCGATTCGGGGGGCAGACCGCGCTCGTCACCGGTGCCAGCCGCGGCATCGGCCGGGCGATCGCCGAACGGCTGGCCAGTGAAGGCGCAAGAGTGATCGGCACCGCGACCAGCGCTGCCGGCGCGCAGGCGATCACGGCGGCGCTGCAGCCGCTCGGCGGCGAAGGGCGCGCACTCGACGTGCGCGACGCGGCCGCCTGCGATGCGCTGCTGGAGGCGATCGGCCCGATCGCCGTGCTGGTGAACAACGCCGGCGTCACGCGCGACACGCTGCTGCTGCGCATGAAGGACGACGACTGGGCCGACGTGCTCGAAACCGATCTGACCGCCGTGTTCCGGCTGTCGCGTGCGGTGCTGCGTGGCATGATGAAGGCCCGCTACGGTCGCATCGTCAGCATCGGCTCGGTCGTGGGCAGCATGGGCAATCCCGGACAGGTCAACTACTGCGCGGCCAAGGCCGGACTCGTCGGGTTCAGCAAGGCGCTGGCGCACGAGATCGGCTCGCGCGGCATCACCGTCAATGTCGTCGCACCGGGCTTCATCGAAACCGACATGACCAAGGCGCTCAGCGAGGACGTGCGTGCCGGGCTGCTCGCGCGGGTCGCCGCACAGCGCCTCGGCAGCCCGGCCGATATCGCCGCGGCGGTATCCTTCCTCGCGTCGCCGGAGGCGGCCTACATCACCGGCGAAACGCTGCACGTCAACGGCGGCCTCTACATGGCGTAACTCACTGCGCCATCAGGAGAAAACCTTCGTACTGTTTCACCCGTCGGCTTCCACTACAATACGCCGGCTTCACACACCATAAAACCTGCGGAGTCACGCATGAGTACGCTTGAAGAGAAGGTCAAGAAGATCATTGCTGAGCAGCTGTCAGTCAGCGAGGATCAGATCACGCCCGAGGCCTCCTTCGTTGAAGACCTGGGTGCCGATTCGCTCGATACCGTCGAGCTGGTGATGGCGCTCGAGGAAGAGTTTGAGATCGATATCCCGGACGAGGAAGCCGAGAAGATCGTGACCTTCCAGGACGTCCTCAACTACATCAAGGCGCATACCAGCCAGGCCAGCTGAGCCGGTGACGCGTAGCGCCTGACTCCCTCGAATCTAGAGACTTGTTATGAGCCGTCGACGCGTCGTCGTTACCGGCCTTGGCATCGTGTCGCCGGTGGGCAACGATGTCGGCACGGCCTGGAACAACATTCTCGCGGGCAAGTCCGGGATCGGGCCGATTACGGGATTCGACGTATCGGCCTTCACCACGAAATTCGCCGGCCTGGTGAAGGACTTCAGGCCGGAAGAGTGGATGAACGCCAAGGACGTCAAGCGCACCGATCCGTTCATTCACTACGGGGTCGCTGCCGCCAAGCAGGCGGTCAGGGACGCCGGCCTCGAGATCACCGACGCCAACCGCGCGCGCATCGGCGTCTGCGTGGGCTCGGGTATCGGCGGCATCGGCACGATCGAAGAGGAGTGCGGCAAGCTCCATGGCGGCGGGCCGCGCAAGGTTTCGCCGTTCTTCGTGCCGGCGTCGATCATCAACATGATCTCCGGCTACATCTCCATCGACCTCGGCATCAGCGGACCGAACTTCGCGGTCGTGTCCGCGTGCACGACGGCGACGCACAGCATCGGCCTGGGCGCGCGCCTGATCCAGTCGGGCGACGCCGACGTCTACATCGCCGGCGGCGGCGAAGCGGGCTCGGCGCCGGCCGGCATGGCAGGCTTCTGCCAGGCGCGCGCGCTGTCGACGCGCAACGACGATCCCGAGCGTGCGAGCCGCCCGTGGGACAAGGACCGCGACGGCTTCGTGCTCGGCGACGGTGCCGGCGTCGTCGTCCTGGAGGATCTCGACGCGGCGAAAAAGCGCGGCGCACGCATTTACGGCGAGCTGATCGGCTTTGGCATGTCCAGCGACGCATACCACATCACGCTGCCGCCGGAAGACGGCCGCGGTGCACGGCTGTGCATGGTCAATGCGATGCGCGACGCGGGCCTCAATCCCGATCAGGTCGACTACATCAACGCACACGGCACCTCGACGCAGGCCGGCGACCTCGCCGAGACACTGGCGATCAAGGGCGCGCTCGGCGCGCACGCGCGCAAAGTCGCGGTCAGCTCGACCAAGTCGATGACCGGTCATCTGCTCGGTGCCGCCGGCGGTATCGAGGCGATCTTTTCGCTGCTGGCGCTGCGCGACCAGGTGCTGCCGCCGACGATCAACCTCGAGCATCCCGACGAAGGCTGCGACCTCGACTACGTGCCGAACCAGGCGCGCGAGGCGAAGATCGAGATCGCGCTGTCCAATTCCTTCGGCTTCGGCGGCACCAACGGCACGCTCGCGTTCCGGCGGCTTTCCTGAAGGCGGCGGCGTCTTATGCGGTGTTCCGGTCCGCATGCTGCGGTGGGCCGGGCGGGGTCGCGTAGGATGGGTGAGCCGGAGGCGAACCGCATCAGCCGATGTGGCATTTCCCGTCATCGAAGCGGCAACCTGTGGGCGGATCAATAAGTGCTTCGGTCGACCTGCTGCTCCTCCACGAGCGGTTTCCGGAGCGCTACCCGTTCCTGCTCGAAAGCGTCGCCGGCCATCCGCAATCGGGCCGCTGGGACATTCTGTTCGCCGATCCCGGTGCTGCGCTCGTCGGCCGTCGCGACGGCATCGAAGGGCCGGGGGCGCGGGGTGCCGCGGACAATTTCTTCGACGCGCTCGACCGCTGGGTACGTGCCGAGGGCAGTTCGGCGCCGGTGGCCGATCTGCCGTACGCCGGCGGCTGGTTCGTGCTGCTCGGCTACGAGGCGGCACGCTGGGTCGAGCCGCGCCTCGGTACGCTGCCGGACTCGCCGCATGCGCTGCCCGACGCGCTCGCCGTGCGCTGCCATGCGGCGATCCTGCGCGACCGCGAGCGCGGCGTGCTGCATCTGCTCGCCGAGCGCGGCGCCGCGCAGCTCGAGCGGTTGCGCGCGGACCTGGCCGCGCTCGGCGACGCAGCGCAGAGCGACGACGGCTGGCAGGCGCGGATCGAAGAGCAGGCCGGCTCGCGGTACACCGAAGGCGTTGCGCACATCCTCGACTATCTGCGCGCCGGCGACGCGTTCCAGGTGAATCTCTCGCGCGCCTGGGACGCCACCGTGCCGGACGGCGTGACGCCGGCCGCGCTCTACCGGCGACTGCGGCGGACCAATCCGGCGCCGTTCGCCGCGCTCGCATGCTGGGGCGATGCCGCCGTCCTCAGCTCGTCGCCGGAGCGGCTGCTGCAGATCGGCGAGGGCTTCGCGCAGACGCGGCCGATCGCCGGGACCCGGCGCCGCGGCCGCAGCGCGGACGAGGACGCCGCGCTGCGCAGCCTGCTGATCGGCAGCCTGAAAGAGCGCGCCGAGCACGTGATGCTGATCGATCTGGAGCGCAACGACCTCGGCCGCGTCTGCGAGCCGGGCAGCGTCGCCGTCAGCGAGCTGATGAGCCTGGAAAGCTACGCGCACGTGCACCACATCGTCTCCAATGTGCGCGGCAGGCTGCGCGCCGGCACCGGCCCCGGTGCCGCGCTGCGCGCGGTGTTCCCCGGCGGCACGATCACCGGCTGCCCGAAGCTGCGGGCGATGGAGATCATCGCCGAACTCGAAGGCGAGGGCCGCGGTCCGTACACCGGCAGCATCGGCTATCTGTCGCGCGACGGCCGGCTCGACAGCAACATCCTGATCCGCTCGCTGGTCTGGCAGCGCGGTCGCGTGCGTCTGCGCGCGGGTGCGGGCATCGTCGCGGATTCGCAGCCGGAAGCGGAGCTCGAGGAGACGCGAGCGAAGGCGCGCGGGCTGCTGCTGGCGCTCGGAGCCTCGTGAGCGCACAGGCGATCCTGCATGACGGCCGGCCGTGCACCGAGGGCGCGGCCGCGAGCCGCGCGCTGCAGTACGGCGACGGCGTGTTCCGCACGATGCTGTGGAGCGCGGGCGCGATCGCCGACTGGCCGCGGCACCTCGACAAGCTGGCCGCCGACTGCGCGGTGCTGCGGCTGCGCATGCCGGACGCGGGGCTGCTGGCGGACGAAGTGAGCGCGCTGGCCGGCGGTGCGGCGCGTGCGGTCCTCAAGCTGATCGTCGCCCGCGCCGGCGGCGGGCGCGGCTACCGGCCGGCTGGCGAAGCCTCCGAGCGCTGGCTGTACCGCTTCGATGCACCGCCGCCGCGCGCGGACGCTTACCGCCGCGGGATCCGTGTCGCGCTCAGTGCGGTGGCGCTCTCCGAGCAGCCGCTGCTGGCCGGCGTGAAGCATCTCAACCGCCTCGACCAGGTCCTGGCTGCGCGCGACTGCCCCGTGGACGCCGACGAGGCGCTGATGTGCGACGCCGCCGGGCACCTCGTCTGCGGCACGCGCAGCAATCTGTTCTGCGTCAGCGGCGGGCAGGTCGTGACGCCGCCGCTGAACCGTTGCGGCGTCGCCGGTATCATGCGAGCGCGGATCCTGGAAACCTGCGCCGCGCTCGGGGTGCCGGCGCGCGCGGCGGTGCTGGATGCGGCAGCGCTGCTCGCCGCCGGAGAGGTTTTCGTCAGCAATGCGCTCATCGGCATCTGGCCGGTCTGCGCGCTCGGCGAGCGGCGCTGGCCGGCGCCGGGACCGCTGACCGTGGCGCTGATGCGGGCGCTGCGCCATCCGCTGATTCCACCCGGTCTGTCCTGACCGCTCGCCGATGCGGATTCTCCTGGCCCTGCTGTCTGTCGTCGCGCTCGCGCTCGCGGCGCTCGCCGTCGACGCTGCGCGCGTGCTGACGCGCCCGCTGCAGCTGCCTGGCGACGTCGTTTTCACGATCGAGGAAGGTCAGCCGTTCGCGGCGGTCGCGCAGCGTCTGGCGGCGCAGGGCTGGCTCGCGCCGGCGCCGCGCGGCGTGCTGTACCTGCGGGTCTATGCGCGGCTCAGCGGCACGGAACGGCAGCTGAAGGCCGGCGAGTATCGCCTGCTCGACGGCATGACGCCGCTGCGTGCGCTGGACCTGTTCGTCTCCGGCAAGGGCGTGCTCTACCAGCTGACCCTGGTCGAGGGCTGGACTTTCCGCCAGGCGCTCGATGCCGTGCACGCGCACCCGCAGCTGCAGCAGACGCTCGCGCCGGGTGACGCCGCGGCGGTCATGGCGGCGTTGGGCCGCGCGGACCAGAAACCCGAGGGCCGCCTGTTCCCCGACACCTACCACTTTGCGCGCGGCACCACCGATGTCGCGTTTCTGCGCCGCGCCGCCGACACGATGGACCGCGTGCTCGCCGCAGAGTGGGACGCGCGCGCCGAAGACCTGCCCTACGCGACGCCGGAGGAAGCGCTGGTCATGGCGTCGATCGTCGAAAAGGAGACCGGGGCGCCGCACGAGCGCACGCAAATCGCCGGCGTCTTCGTGCGTCGTCTGCAGCGCGGCATGCGGCTGCAGACCGATCCCACGGTGATCTACGGGCTCGGCGAGGCCTTCGACGGCAACCTGCGCAAGCGCGACCTGATCGCCGACGGCGAATACAACACGTACACTCGCACCGGGCTGCCGCCGTCGCCGATCTGCCTGCCCGGGCGTGCGTCGATCCGCGCCGCGCTGCACCCGGACGGCGGCAGCGCGCTGTTCTTCGTCTCGCGCGGCGACGGCACGCACGAGTTTTCGGCGACGCTGGAGCAGCACGAAGCGGCGGTGCGGCGCTATCAGTTGAAGCGGTAGACCAATCGACGATCGGGAACGGACGTGCGCGGCAAGTTCATCACGCTCGAGGGCGGCGAGGGCAGCGGCAAGTCGACGCAGGCGCTGCGTGCCTGCGACTGGCTGCGCGCGCGCGGTCGCGAGGTGGTACTGACGCGCGAGCCCGGCGGCACCGAGCTTGCCGAAGCGATTCGCGCGCTGGTGCTGCGCGACTGGGACGAGGGCGTCACGCCGGCGACCGAGCTGCTGCTGATGTTCGCGGCGCGCGCCGCACACGTGCACGCGCTGATCGAGCCGCGCCTGGCAGCCGGTGCGGACGTCGTCTGCGACCGCTTCGTCGATTCCAGCTATGCCTACCAGGGTGCCGGCAAGGGCGTCGACGCGCGGCATCTGCAGGCGCTGGAGACTTTCGTGCTGCCGTCGCTCAAGCCGGACCTGACGCTGATTCTCGACCTGCCGCCCGAGCTCGGTCTGGTGCGTGCACGCAAGCGCGGCGTGGCGAACCGCTTCGAGAGCGAGACGCCGGCTTTCATGCAGCGCGTGCGCGCAGCCTTCCTGGCGCGCGCCGCGGCGGAGCCGCAGCGCTGTGTCGTCGTCGACGCGAGCCGCAGCGCCGATCAGGTTTTCCAGTCGGTCGTCGCCGCGCTGGAGCGGCTGCTGTGAGCGCTGCACTGTGGCGCCCGCTGCCGTGGCAGCAGGAGCTGTGGATCGAGCTGACGGCGCAGGCGCTGCAGCAGCGCCTGTCGCATGCGCTGCTGCTGTTCGGACCGGCGGGCGTCGGCAAGCGCTGGTTCGCGCGCGCGCTCGCCGCCTATCTGCTGTGCGAGCGGCGCAGCGGCTATGCCTGTGGCGAATGCCGCAGCTGCCAGCAGATCGGCGCCGGCAGCCATCCCAACGCCAGCCTGCTCGGCACCGACGGCCTTCTCGGTCTGGCGATGAGCGAGAACGGCCAGCGCGAGCAGGGTCTCGTGCACTGGCAGCCGGACGCCGAGCGCAAGCGCCGCGACATCTCGATCGAGGGCGCGCGCAAGCTGAGCGAGCGCCTGACGCTGTCCGCGCACTACGGCGGCGCCCGTGTCGCCCTGCTCGATCCGGCCGATGCGCTCAACGCCAGCAGCGTCAACGCGCTGCTCAAGACGATCGAGGAACCGCCGCCGGCGACGCACCTGCTGCTGATCTGCGAGCGCGCGCAGGCGCTGCCGGCCACGCTGCGCAGCCGCTGCCAGCGCATCCGCTTCGGCATGCCCGACGCCGATGCGGCGCGCGTCTGGCTCGAAGCGCAGTGCGGCGGCCGCGGCGACGCCGAGGCGCTGGCCGCAGCGCACGGTGCACCGCTGCGTGCGCGCGCGCTGATCGAGCAGGGCGCGCTCGCACAGCAGCGCGAGTGGAGCGAGCTGTGGACCGCGGTGGGGCGGCGCCGCAAGGACCCGGTGTCCGCCGCCGCGCTCATCGAGCGCGACGCCGTCGCGGCGCATCTGCAGTGGGCCTGGGGCTGGCTGCACGCACGCTTTCGCGAGCGCGTGCTGCAGCAGACGCTGGATCCGCCGGCGCTCGAGGCCTGGGAGCAGGTCTGGGCCGAGATCGCCGAAGCGAACCGGCTCGTCGCCGGCAATGCGCAGCCGCAGCTGCTGCTGGAATCGCTGTATGCACTGTGGTTGCGCGTCGGCGGCGCCGCACTCGGGCCGGTTGCGGCGCGGGCCGGCACGCCAGCCGCGTGATGGCGGCGGTTCACCGCCGCACGGAAACGGCGTAGAGTTCCGCGCAACAGGCTCGACCCAATCGCGACCATCGGATGAGCACACCTCCGCGACCAGGCGGTGCCCAACCCGGCATCCTGACGCTCAATATCAAGGACAAGGCGGCGCTGTATGTCGCCTACATGCCGTTCATCAAGAACGGCGGCCTGTTCATTCCGACGAACAAGGACTATCACCTCGGCGACGAGGTGTTCATCCTGCTGACGCTGATGGACAACCCCGAGCGCCTGCCGGTCGCCGGCAAGGTGGTCTGGCTGACGCCCAAGGGTGCGCAGAACAAGCGCGTGCAGGGCATCGGTGTGCAGTTCAGCGCCCAGGACGGCGGCACCACGCAGAAGAAGATCGAGGCGCTGCTCGCCGGTGCACTCGGCGCCGACCGGCCGACGCATACGATGTGACGAGCGGCCTCGACGTTCGGAGCTTGTGAACGGTTCTGCTGCGCCCGGCACACGCGTGTCGGCGTGCTCCCACGAATCAGCTCGACCAAGCGGGCGCACGCGACCCTGAACGTGGTCGCCCGCCGCTTGGTCGTGGTGGTGCCGGTTCACGCGGATTGCAGGGGTGGAAAGACGAGTTATGCTAAACACTACATAACTTTGTTATGAGGAGTTCGCTGTATGAACAGAACCAGCCTGGTACTCGATCCGGGCAGCCTCGCCACTCTTCGCCGTCTATCAAAGCGCCTGGATGTTTCGCAGTCGGAAGTGGTTCGGCGTTCCTTGCGCCTCCTGGAACAGCGCGAGGCCGCCGTGCCCGCCACGCCCGCCGATGCGCTCAGCCAGTTGGCCGAAACCCCGGCTGCGGCTCAGTCCTGGAAGTCGGTGAAGGCGAAAGTCCGCAAGCTGCGGCAGGAGCGCCACGCTGCCGATGAATCCCGCGGATGATTCATCTTGATACCAATTTGCTGGTTGCGCTGCCCGTGCTCGCGCGGGAGAAGCATCCACTGACGCAGCGGATCAGCAAGGGCGAGCCCGCGGCGGTTTCATCTCTGGTTTGGTTCGAGTACATGTGCGGACCTCTGACCGAGGCCGAACAGCCGTTGGTGCGAGCGGTGATCGGCGGACGAATCGTGGGGCTTGACGACATGATTGCCGAGCGCGCGGCGGTTCTGTTCAACGCCGTCGGCCGCAAGCGCAGCTTGCGCACGGACAGCCTGATCGCGGCGACTGCGATCCTGGAAGGCGCTGAGCTGGCGACCTTCAACGCCGACGATTTCACGCCCTTTGTGGCGCACGGGCTGGGCCTCATTCCGATGTGAGGCGTGCGATCGTGCCGGCCCCAGGCATCGGCACAGCACGCGCGCTCCGGCACAGGCCGGCTGAGCGTCGCGGCGCTCGGCTCAAAGCTGCGGGATTCCCCTGTCGAGCAGGAAGGCGTCGTAGCCCTTCTGTGTCAGCACGAACACGGCGACCGAGCTGCGGCGACCGGTGTCGCAGCAGGCGATCCAGGTGGTGCCCGGATCGAGCTGCGCCAGCTTCATGCGCAGCATGTACAGCGGCAGGTTGTGCGCGCCGGGCAGCGCGCCGGCCTGGAACTCGCTCGGCAGGCGCACATCGAGCCAGCGCGCCTTGCCGGCGTCGACCATTGCTTTCGCCTCTGCATAGCCGATGCGCCGCGACAGCGGGTCGTTGAGCAGCTTGCGGAAATCGTCCTTGCTCAGGCGCATCAGGCTGCAGCGGGTCAGCGCGGTGACGCTGGCATTGCGCTTGGATTCGGAGATCAGCGCCTCCTCGCCGAAGCACGAGCCGGCTTCGAGCTCGGCCAGCCGCACGGCCTTCTGGTTGGGCTGCTCGCGCGTGACGATGCAGCGGCCCGACATGATCACGTAGAAGTAGTCGCCCTCGTCGCCCTGCTTCACGATGACGCTGCCGGGCTCGGCCTGCACCTCCCGCATGCGCATGAACATGGCCTGCAGATTCGACGGCGGCACCAGCTGGAAGCTGCGCATCTGCAGGAGCTTCGTCATCCAGTCGTCGCCGGCGCCGGGGCTCTCGCCGAGCTCGGCAACCTCGAAAGAGCCGGTCTGGTCCCAGGTCAGCATCACGTCGAGCAGAGCGGCGTCGACCGCGAGGTATTTGACGTCGCCGGCGCAGATGGCGTTGACCTTGCGCGGCGACTGGTGCGCGAGGCGATGAAACGAGGCCGGCTCGCCGGCCTTGACGCGCGAGAGGGTCTTGCCCTGCGCGTCGCACAGCTGCACTTCGCCGGAGAGCAGATACAAGGCCTGGTTGAGCGGGTCGCCGATCCGGAACAGCGGCTCGCCGGCGCGCGCGCTGACCACGGACGCTTTGCGCGCGAGATCCTGCTGGCTCTCGGGTCGCAGCGCGTTGAGCGGGACCAGATTCGCAAACAGAGCCGTGTCGACTGCGCTTTCGGTCATGGAGTCGGTGATCGGCGGCCTTCCGTCCGGGCGTCTGTGGAGAGCGGCGGCGCCCCCGCGGACCGCTGCCGTACCGGCTGAAATCCTAGCACGCAGCTTGCGCCTGCCGTCACGCCGCCTGCCAGCGCCAGCCGGTGATCTCGGGCGGGTCCTCGCCATGCTCGCGAATATACGCGCGATGCGCAACCAGACGGTCGCGCACGTACTGTTTTACGTAGGCGCCGGTGCGCGCCAGTGCGGGCACTCGGTCGACGACGTCGGCGAGCAGGTGATAGCGGTCCATGTCGTTGCGCACGAGCATGTCGAACGGCGTCGTCGTCGTGCCTTCCTCCTTGTAGCCGCGCACGTGCAGATTCGGATGGTTGCGGCGCCGGTAGGTCAGGCGGTGGATCAGCCACGGGTAGCCGTGATAGGCGAAGATGACCGGCTTGTCGGTGGTGAACAGGCTGTCGAAATCGCGATCGGACAGCCCGTGCGGATGCTCTTCCCGCGGTTGCAGCGTCATCAGGTCGACGACGTTGACGACGCGCACGCAGATCTGTGGCGCGTGCTCGCGCAGCAGCTGCACGGTAGCGAGCGTCTCCAGCGTCGGCACGTCGCCGGCACAGGCGAGCACCACGTCCGGCTCCGTGCCGCGATCGTTGCTGGCCCACTCCCAGATGCCGATACCGGTGCTGCAGTGCCGCGCTGCGGCATCCATGTCCAGCCACTGCGGCTGCGCCTGCTTGCCGGCGACGATGACGTTGATCATGTCGCGCGAGCGCAGGCAGGTTTCGGTGACGCACAGCAGCGTGTTGGCGTCGGGCGGCAGCCAGACGCGGATCACGTCGGCTTTCTTGTTGACGACGTGGTCGATGAAGCCCGGGTCCTGGTGCGAGAAGCCGTTATGGTCCTGGCGCCAGACGTGCGAGGTCAGCAGGTAGTTCAGCGACGCGACCGGCCGCCGCCACGGAATCTCCTTGCTGACCTTCAGCCACTTCGCGTGCTGGTTGAACATCGAATCGACGATGTGGATGAAGGCCTCGTAGCACGAGAACAGCCCGTGCCGGCCGCTGAGCAGGTAACCCTCGAGCCAGCCCTGACAGGTGTGCTCGGAGAGAATCTCGAGCACGCGGCCGTCGGGCGAGAGGTGATCGTCCTCGTCGCTGCGCTGCTCCATCCACGCGCGGTCGGTCACCTCGAACAGCGCGCCGAGCCGGTTCGACGCGGTTTCGTCGGGGCCGAAGACGCGGAAGTTGCAGCGATCGGCGTTGAGCGCCATGACGTCACGCAGCATGCTGCCCATGACCCGCGTGGACTCGGCCACGCACTCGCCCGGCACGGCCGCTGCGACCGCGTAGCTGCGAATATCCGGCAGCCGCAGCGCTCGCAGCAGCAGACCGCCGTTGGCATGCGGATTCAGGCCCATGCGCCGCTGGCCGCGCGGCGCCAACGCTCTGAGCGCGGGAATCAGCCGGCCGTCAGCGTCGAACAGCTCCTGCGGGCGATAGCTGCGCATCCACGCTTCGAGCTGGGCGAGCTGCTCGGGGCGGTCGCGCACCTGCGCCAGCGGCACCTGATGCGAGCGCCAGCTGTCTTCGGTCTTCTTGCCGTCGACGCTGGCCGGACCGGTCCATCCCTTCGGCGAGCGCAGCACGATCATCGGCCAGCGCGGGCGGCTGGCCGCACCGTCGATGGCGCGCTGACGGTTGGTGCGGATCGCGGCGATCGCCGCATCGAGCGCGGCCGCCATGCGCTGGTGCATCGATGCCGGCTCGTGTCCCTCGACGTAGAGCGGCGCATAGCCGTAGCCGGTCAGCAGCGCGTGCAGCTCGTCGGCCGGCATGCGCGCCAGCAGCGTCGGGTTGGCGATCTTGTAGCCGTTCAGATGCAGGATCGGCAGCACGGCGCCGTCGCGCCGCGGATTGAGAAACTTGTTGCCGTGCCAGCCGGTCGCCAGCGGCCCGGTTTCGGCTTCGCCGTCGCCGACGATGCAGGCGACGATCAGTTCCGGGTTGTCGAAGGCGGCGCCGAATGCGTGCGCGAGCGCGTAGCCCAGCTCACCGCCCTCGTGGATCGAGCCGGGGATTTCCGGCGTCGCATGGCTGCCGATGCCGCCGGGAAACGAGAACTGCCTGAACAGCTTGCCCAGGCCGGCGGCGTCGTCGCCGACGTCGGGATACAGCTCGCTGTAACTGCCCTCGAGCCAGGTGTTCGCGACCAGCGCCGGTCCGCCGTGGCCGGGGCCGGTCACGCAGATCATCTCGGCGTCGTGCGCGACGATCGCGCGATTCAGATGCGCGTAGATGAAGTTGAGGCCCGGCGAGGTGCCCCAGTGGCCCAAAAGCCGCGGCTTGATGTGCTCGCGGCGCAGCGGCTCGCGCAGCAGCGGGTTGTCGAGCAGGTAGATCTGGCCGACCGATAGGTAGTTGGCGGCGCGCCAGTAGGCGTCGATGCGCTCGAGCTGCACCGGGTCGAGCGGCGCGGCCTGGTCCGGGCGCTGGGTGGCGTGGATGTCCATCGGTTCTCAGTTTTCCTCGCTGAGCGCCGCCGCCGCATCCGCAGCGATGACGCGTTCTTCGTCGGTATGGATCACATGGGCGCCGATCCGCGAGCCGTCGGCGTGGATGCGCGGGCCGCCGCTCCGGTTGCGCGCGCTGTCGACGCAAAGCCCGGCCCACTCGAAGCCGCGCAGGCAGCGGCTGCGAATCTCCGCGGCGTGCTCGCCGATGCCACCGCCGAAGACGATCGCGTCGGCGCCGCCGAGAACGGCGAGATAGGCGCCGATGTATTTGCGCACGCGCTGGCAGAAGACCTCGATCGCCAGGCACGCGCCGGCGTGGCCGTCGTGCTCGAGCTGCAGCAGGCGGCGCATGTCGCCGGTTTCGCCGGACAGGCCGAGCAGGCCGCTGCGCCGCTGCAGCATGTCGTCGACTTCGTCGACCGACATGCCGGCGCGCAGCAGCTGCAGCACGATGCCCGGGTCGATATCGCCGGCGCGCGTACCCATCACCAGGCCCTCCAACGGCGTGAAGCCCATGCTGCAGTCGAGCGGCGTGCCGCGGTCGATCGCCGCGGCCGAGCAGCCGTTGCCGAGCTGAAGGCTGATCACGCGCGCGCTTCTCTCCGGGGCTTGCTGCGCGCGGCAGTAGCCTTCGTACAGTGAACGGTGGGCCAGGCCGTGAAAGCCGTAGCGACGCAGAGCATGCTGGCGCCGTACCGCTTCCGGTAACGCGTACTGCTGCGCCGCAGCGGGCAGCTGGTGGAAGTACGCGGTGTCGAAGACCGCGTACGCCGGAATCGACTCGCCGAGCAGCTGGCCGGCGCAGCGGGCGACGGCGAGCGCCGGCTTCATGTGCAGCGGCGCCAGCGGAACCAGCGCCTCGAGCTCGGCCAGCCGGCGCGCCTGCAGGCGCAGCGGGCGATGCAGGCTGCCGCCGTGAACGAAGCGATGGGCGACGAGCTGCGGCGGTGCGAACTGCAGTTTCGGCAGGAGCTGCTCGATGACGTATGCGGCCGCCTGCGCAGGGTCGCCGATCGATGCCTGATGCTCGTGAGTCCTGCCGTCGAGCGTGTAACGAAGCTGCGCGCCGGCGCCGAATCGCTCGGCGCTGCCGCCCAGGACCACCTCGCCGAGCGGCTTGCGCGCCAGCAGCGCGAACTTCAGCGTCGCGCTGCCGGCGTTGAATACCAGGATGGCCATACGATCCCTCGGCCGATGGAATGAGTGCAGGGCAGCGGGCGTATTCTGCTGCCGGTGGCGGAGCTGCGCATTGACATGCGTCAGCGGCGCCGCGGCGGTCATAAAATCGTCATCGCGCAGCCATTCAGGCAACAGTCGGCCATCGCGGCGCGGGTTGCACCGCTCATCCACAAGCTTATGCACAGCGCCTGTGGATAAACTGCGGCTCGGGCACGCTATTTGATATGGCGGTTGACGAGCCGCGTCATCTCGAACATCGACACCTGGGCCTGTCCGTCGAACAGCGGGCGCAGCTTGTCGTCCGCGTTGATGCGCCGGCGGTCGCCGGCATCCTGCAGGTTCTCGCGCTTGATGTAGGCCCAGATGCGCTGGGTCACTTCGGCACGCGTGAGCGGCTCATCGCCGACGATTGCGGCGAGCTCGGCATCGGGCTGGACCTTTTGCGCGATGCCGCCGCGACCGCTGCTCTTCCTGCTCATAGGCGCTCCTCGGCTGCCGCCGCCGGCCGGTCGCGGTCGGCGTAGAGCCGCTCGCGGCGACGCTGGCAGTCGGTGCAGCGTCGCGCCGTCGGGTTGAGGCGCAGCCTTGCGAAGGCGATGCCGTCGCCGCAGTCGATGCAGCGGCCGAAGTCGTCGCGCTCGAGCTGCAGCAGCGTCCGCTCGATCGCGCGCAGCTCGGCGAGCGTTCGCGCCATCTCGGCGTGATTGAGATCGCGGATCGCGCTCGCCGCCGCACGATCCGCGTCGTCGGGCGCTTCTCCTACGAGCCCGGGGTATTCGGCGCTCTCCTCGCGCTCGCGCAGCGTGTCGAGGCGCAGTGCCGCAGCGCGATCCTCGAGCTCGCGCCGCAGCAGCTGCTTCTGGTCATAGGGCAGGGGTCTCATGTCATTGGGCTCCGGCATGCAGGCGAGGTCCGCTCGCCATCGTTCGGCAGGTCTGCGCGCAGCTGCGGCAGATTTCGGCGCAGGCCTGCAGACCATCGACCTGCTCGCAGCGCTGTGCGCAGGCGTCGCAGACTTCCGCGCAGGCGCTGCACGCGGTGACGTAGTGCGGCGCGGCACCGAGCAGCAGGCGGGCGGTGCTGCGGCACAGCTCCGCGCAGTCGATCAGCAGGCGCAGGTGCGCCGCGTCGAGCGGCGGCCCGAGGACCGGATCGGCGAGCGCCGCGCGCAGGCAGTCCTCGCCGCATTGCTGGCACTCGTCGATACAGCCCTGCACGCTCTGTTCGCGGAGCGGCCTGCCCGTTTCCATGTCCGGCATCCAGCAAGAAGCGCACCCCGCTAGCCGCCGCTGCGCGGCACGATGGAGATCGCGCCGTTGCGTTCCAGCACCGCGTACTTGATCTGCTGCATGCGCTCCAGGCCGTGCAGGTTGCGCGCGGCGGCGAGCACGTCTTCCTCGTCGACGCGCTCCTTGTCCATGCGCTCGCGCAGCGGCCGGCCGTGCTCGACGATGATCAAAGGCATGTCGTCGACGAAGCGCTCGAGCGGCCTGAAGCGCTCCTTGACAACGGACAGCCCGACGTCGAGCCCGACCAGCGTGACGATCGCCAGCATTGCCGTGGTGATCGAGTAGTCGTCGCCGACGACCGCCTGCTGCGTCGCTTCGCCGACCACCAGCAGCAGGACCAGGTCGAAGGTCGTGGTCTGTGCCAGCGAGCGCTTGCCGCTGAAGCGGAACACGAGTAGCAGGAACGCATAGATCGCCAGCGCGCGCAGGATCGTTTCCATGGTCTCGCCTCAGGGAAAAGTGAACCGCCAGAACCCGACCTCGCTGCCGCCGACGCCGATGCGAAGCCGCTGCAGGCCCGGAACCGCGCTCTCGACGACGTAGAGGATGCGTGCCGGCGCCCCAGTCGACAGGCGCCCGAAGCGGTACCGGCGCGCGCCGTCGCCGGCCAGCGCCTCCTGCGGTGCCGGCTCCACGGCGACGATCCGCAGCGTTTCCATGCGGCTTGCGCGCAGATGCAGATCGAGACTTCGATCCGTCGTGCCGGGCGCGGCCGTGACGAGGATTCGAGACGGCGCTTCGCGACGCACGAAGCGCTCGTAGTCCACGCTCAGCGCGCCGTCCGCCGAAACGGCACGCGCGGTGCTGAGCGGCCCTTCGCCGAACAGGCCGAGCAGCCCGGCACCGACGATGGCGCCCGCGAGCATCCACGCCGCCCGCTGCCAGCGCCATTGCCGGCGCTGAAACGACAGGTCTTCACTCAGCTCGATCGATCGCTTCGGCATGCACGCCCTGGAGACACCCGGATGGGCGTTCAGGCGGGGACAAGTTTCGTGCCCGGACCGTCTTCTGCCGGCCGCGCCGCGGATTGCAGGCCGGTCGCGACGTGCGGCGGGCAATCTGCAGCGCAAGTGCCGGTGGCGGGGACGTCGTTGCGGTATGCCGCGGCGGCCATCAGGCGGCCGTCCCCGGTTGCAGCACCACCTTGCGGCAGTCTTCTTCCTTGCGGTCGAAGATGCGGTAGCCGTGCGCCGCTTTCTCCAGCGGCAGCTGGTGCGTGATGATGATTTCTGGTTTCAGCTCGCCGCGCTGCACGTGGTCCAGCAGCTTCGGCATGTAGCGCTGGACGTGGGTCTGCCCCATGCGCAGCGACAGCCCCTTGTCGAAGGCGTCGCCGAACAGGAAGCCGTGGATGAAGCCGGCGTAGACGCCGGCAACGCTGATCGTGCCGCCGCGGCGCGTCGCGGCGATCGCCTGGCGCAGCGCCTTGCCGCTCGAAGCCTCGATCTTCAGCGCCGTCATCGCGGTTTCGAGCGCGCTGCCTTTGGCCTCGAAGCCGATCGCGTCGATCGACGCGTCGACGCCGCGGTAGTCGGTCGCCTCGACGATCAACTCGGCCGGATCCTCGATCTCCTCGAAGTGCACCGGCTCGGCGCCGTAGGTGCGCGCGGCGAAGTCGAGCCGGTAGCGATGGTGGTCGACCATGAAGATGCGCTCGACGCCGAGGAGCCGCGCGCAGGCGGCGCTCATCAGGCCGACCGGACCGGCGCCGAAGATCGCGAGGCTCGAGCCGGGGCCGACGCCGGCGTTGAGCACGGCCTGGTAGCCGGTGGGCAGGATGTCGGACAGAAACAGCGCCTGTGCGTCGCTCAGCGCCTCCGGCAACTTCAGCGGACCGACATTCGCGCAGGGCACGCGCACCAGCTCGGCCTGGCCGCCGGCGTAGCCGCCATACAGATGCGTGTAACCGAACAGCCCTGCCCCCGAGCGCAGGTTCTTGCGGTTGAGGATCGCTCCGCTTGCGGGGTTGGTCCGCTCGCAGGCGGCATACAGCTCGCGCTCGCAGAAGAAGCAGCTGCCGCAGGCGATCGTGAACGGCACGACGACGCGATCGCCGCGCGCAAGCGAGCGCACCTGCGGCCCGACGTCCTCGACGATGCCCATGAATTCGTGGCCGAGGATGTCGCCGTCCTTCATACCGGGCATCTTGCCGCGATACAGATGCAGGTCGGAGCCGCAGATCGCGGTCGCGGTCACGCGCAGCAGAATGTCGTCGGGCGCCTGGAGCACGGGATCGGGCACGCGCTCGACGCGGACATCGCGGGCGGAGTGATAGACGACGGCTTTCATCGGCGCCGCCCCGTCTCAAGAAGCGTGCCCGCCGCTGCCGGCGAGCGCGCCGCGCACGCGCGCCGCGGATTGCATGGAGGCCGGAGCGGTCCGTGCAAGCTACCCGCCGATGTAGCCGCCGCCGTTGACGTGGATGAACTGTCCGGTCACGAAGCTGGCGTCGGCACTGGCGAGGTAGACGAAGGCCGGCGCGACTTCGGCCGGCTGTCCGGCGCGGCCGAGCAGGGTGCTCGTGCCGAAGCGCTCGAGCTTCTCATTGTCGAAGCTGGCGACGATCAGCGGCGTCCAGATCGGCCCCGGCGCCACGCCGTTGACGCGGATGCCGCGCGCGGCGAGGTTGCTGGCCAGTGAATAGGTCAGCGACTCGACTGCTCCCTTCGTCGCCGAGTAATCGATCAGCTGCTGATGGCCGCGGAACGAGGTGACCGAGCCGGTGTTGATGATGCAGCTGCCCGGCTGCATGTGCTCGAGCGCGTAGCGCGTGACGAAGAAGAAGGGGTAGACGTTGGTCTCGAACGTGCGGCGCAGCTGGACCGCGTCGATGTCGCGCAGATCGCGCTGCGGCCATTGCCCGCCGAGATGATTGACGAGGATGTCGAGTCCGCCGAGCTCGGCGACGACGCGGGCGACCGCGTCGCGGCAGTGCTGCTCGCTGCGTGCGTCGCCGGGCACCAGCACGCATGGCCGGCCTTCGGCTTCGACCTGGTGCCGCGTCACGTTGGCGTCTTCGTGCTCGTCGAGATACATGATCGCGACGCGGGCGCCTTCGCGTGCGAAGTGGGCGGCGACCGCGCGGCCGATGCCGCTGTCGCCGCCGGCGATCAGCGCCGCCTTGCCGTCGAGCTTGCCGGAGCCGCGATAGTGCGCGGCGATCGTCAGCGGCTGCGGCCGCATCGTCGACTCGTGGCCGGGCTGCCGGTACTGCTTCTCGGGCGCTTCGCCCTGCGGCAATTCCGACGGCGGCAGGTTTTTCCCGCTCATCGCGGCGCGCACTCAATGCTGCGAGCGGTTGCGGCGGCCCGCGCGGCCGACGTTGTGCGCACTCTCGTCGGCCGCGGTCGCGACCGGGCGCGTATGCTCGGCGGCGGCGCCTTCCGCACCCGGCACGGGCCGTTGTTCGAACTCGATCGTGCCGGAATCGCCGAGCTCGGGGACCGTGCCGGTTTCGAGCGCCTGCGACAGTGCCGCGGCGGTCCCGGCCGGATTGCCGCGGATCCAGTAGAGCGCGCGCTCGACGCTCACTTCGAGCGCGCGCAGATCGGGATCGCCCTTGCCGCGCGGGAACCACAGGCTCTGCTGCGGCCGCCACAGGCGCTCGATCGTCGCCGCGTCGCGGCGCAGGCGCGCGCGGCCGTTGACATAGACGTAGCGCTGCGCCTGCGGATCGCAATAGACCAGCGCCACCTCGGCGTCTTCCTCGATTTCGAGCGCCTTGGGCGAGGACGCAGAGGTCAGGAACCACAGGCGGCCGTCGAACGGTTCGTCCTGCGTTTCCATCGGCCGGCCGTGGAGCCCGGAACCACCGACGTGCGTGACCAGCATCGCGACGCGGATGTCCTTGATGAGATGATTGAGCAGCGCGACCGGATCGCCGTGCCGGTGTTTTTTCGTGGCCATGTGCGCTCCGTCAGGAAGCCATCTGCTCGGCGGCGCTCACCGGCACCCGGCCTTCGAGCAGCGCATAGCGCTCGCGCTCGATCTCGCCGCGCGTGCGCACGCCGAGCCGGCGCAGCAATGGGATCGGCGGGCACCAGCCCTGCACGGCGTGCTGCAGCAGAAAGCCGGCGACCGCGCCGGAGAGCACGAGCCAGCGGCGGTCGTGCAGCATCGACATCGCCAGGCCCTTGAGGATCAGTGCGGGTGCCATCGTCTCGAGCACACGCTCGATGTCCCACTCGCGGTCGAGCTCGTCGAGGCGACGCTGCACGGCCTCCGGGCCAGCGGCGAGATGCTCGCGGACGCTGAGCTCGGTCTCCTGGTCGATGCGCGCGTTGAGCTGCGGCGGCGTATGGCGGCGTACGCGATCGGGCTCGGTTATGGATGCGGTCGTCGCGGTCATGGCGCGTCCTCCTTCTGCTTCTCGGCGGGCGGCGTCTCGTCCGCGGTGGCCGCGGCTGCGGCCTGGCGGTCGACGACGCCGGGAATGCTCTGCGTGGGGCCGTCGAAGCGCTCCTTGAGCGCGTCGACGCCGGCCTGCGGCTCGGCCAGCCGCGTAAGCTCGGAGCGCTCACGTCCGCGGGCAACGAGATCGATCGCCACGTGATCCGAAAAGCTGCGCAGCAGCCCGGCCTCGGCTTCGCCGTCGCGGTTGAACGACCATGCGAGCTGCGGCGGCCCGACCGGCAGATCCTGCGGCGCAGCGGTCCCGTTGCCGGCGCTCCACAGATGCCAGGTCTTGCCGTAGGTGTTGAGCACCGTGCGCATCGTCGCCTTCTCGGCAGCGGGCGCCAGCTCCGGCGCGACCAGCATGCCCGAGAGCACCTCGTAGTTGTGCGGATGCCAGTAGCGCTGCTCGTCCTGCGGCAGGCTGTCGTAGATTTCGCCGGGAATGATGTACTCGACGCCGATCAGGTGAGCGCGCGTCGAATGGCTGTCGAAGATCGCACATTGCATCAGGCGGTCGTTCACCTGCGCGCAGTAGTGATGTACCTCGTACTGACGCCCGACGTCGTCCTTGAGCACGTGCAGCCCCGCGAGGTGCGTGCCCAGCGGCTGCAGCGGCGCCTGGATCTGCTCGAGCACGGCAGCGTCGCTCATGGCCTGTCGCGCGGCGCCGATCGGCTCGGCGCGCATCGGCGCCTGCGGCGCGCCATCGACTTCGCGCTCGTCGCCGCAGGCGGCGAGCACCAGCATCAACGCCGGCACGCATGCGATCCAGTGCGTCGCTCTCATCCGCAGAACCTCCGGTCGGCCACAGACCGCGGGCGCAACAACTGCCGTGCCCGGACCTTCGCGAGCGGCTCCGGCGCGGCGGCCTGCACGCGTCCTGCAGCGCGCAGGAGCGCCCTGCGGACCTCCAGCGAATCGCCCGGTGCAGCGCCGCTACGGGGCGGGACCTTCTTCGAGCACGGGCTGCGCCGCGGCCACGGCCGCGGCGGCCTGCGCCTCCACGCGCGCACACCAGGCCTCGATGCCCGGCGGCAGCGGCCGTCTTCGCGCGAGCGCCCACGGCAGTCCGCGCAGGGCTTCGTACAGCGCCGGCCGCAGCGGCGGGTGCAGCAGCGCCTGCTGCACGGCGTGCACGGTCGCCGCCAGCGCGCTGGACGGCGCACGCCGCATCCACGCCGTCCACAGCCGGTTGCGCAGCAGCAGCTGCTCGCGGCGCCGGCGCTCGCGCTGCGCGGAGGGGAAGTGCAGGATCGTCAGCTCGGGCACATAGGTGAGCGACCAGCCGGCTGC
>JBFMCQ010000044.1:0-28594 GCA_040754295.1 Pseudomonadota bacterium
AGCCCCGGTGCCGGCGCCGGCTCCGGCACGCACCGCCGCAGCGGCGCCCGCCGCTGCACCGCCCGGGGCGCCGGCGCCGGCCCGCAAGGGACCCGGACGCGAGCGCGACGGCGCGCGTCACCATCGTACCGAGCTGCATCTCGCCGAGGGCAAGGGCGGCCGCCGCGAGAAGAAGGCGAAGAAGCCGTCCGGCCGCGTGCGCGTCGAGAACGTCCACGTCTTCGAGCGCCCGGTTGCGCCGATCGTGCGCGAGGTCGAGGTACCGGAGGCGATCACCGTCGGCGAGCTCGCCAACCGCATGGCGGTCAAGGCGACCGAGCTGATCAAGCTCATGATGAAGAACGGCGTCATGGCGACGATCAACCAGACGATCGACCAGGACACCGCGGCGCTGATGGTCGAGGAGATGGGCCACAAGGCGCGCCTGGTCAAGGCCACCGATTTCGAGGAAAGCCTCGAGCAGGCGGTGTCCGGCGAGCAGGCCGACGTGGAGCAGGAAACACGGCCGCCGGTGGTCACGATCATGGGCCACGTGGACCACGGCAAGACCTCGCTGCTCGACTACATCCGCAAGACCAAGGTCGCCGCCGGCGAAGCCGGTGGCATCACGCAGCATATCGGCGCGTACCACGTGCAGACGCCCGGAGGCATCGTCACGTTCCTCGACACGCCGGGCCACGCAGCATTCACGCGCATGCGTGCGCGCGGCGCACAGGTCACCGATATCGTCGTGCTGGTCGTCGCTGCGGACGACGGCGTGATGCCGCAAACGCGCGAGGCGATCCAGCACGCCAAGGCCGCCGGTGCACCGATCGTCGTTGCGATCACCAAGATCGACAAGCCGGAAGCGGACATCGATCGCGTCAAGACCGAGTTGAGCAAGGAAGGAGTCATCCCCGAAGACTGGGGCGGCGACGTGCAGTGCGTCGGCGTTTCTGCCTTCACCGGCGAAGGCGTCGACGCGCTGCTCGACGCGATCCTGGTGCAGGCCGAAATTCTCGAGCTGACCGCGCCCATCGAGACGCTGGCGCGCGGCAACATTCTCGAGTCGTCGATCGAGAAGGGCCGCGGCCCGGTGGCGACGGTGCTGGTGCGCGCCGGCACGCTCAAGCAGGGCGACGTCGTGCTCTCCGGTCCGCATTTCGGCCGCGTGCGCGCGATGTTCGACGAGAACGGCAAGCCGGTGAAGGAAGCCGGACCGTCGATTCCGGTGCAGATTCTGGGTCTTTCGGGCGCCCCGGACGCCGGTGACGACGTCGTCGTCGTCGCCGACGAGCGCAGTGCGCGCGAGCTCGCGCAGCTGCGCGAGCAGAAGCTGCGCGAGCAGAAGCTGGCGCAATCGCAGGCGCTGCGCATGGATCAGGTCTTCGCCAGAATGGGCGAGGGCGAGGTGAAGCAGCTCAATCTGATGATCAAGGCGGACGTGCAGGGTTCGGCCGAAGCCATCGCCGATGCGCTGCGCAAGATCCCCAGCGAAGAGGTCAAGGTCAACGTGCTGTCGTCGACGATCGGTGGCATCAACGAGTCCGATGTCGATCTGGCGCTGGCGTCGAAGGCGACGATCATCGGCTTCAACGTCCGTGCCGATACCGGTGCGCGCAAGCGCATCCAGGACACCGGCGTCGACGTGCGCTACTACTCGATCATCTACGACGTCATCGACGATGTTCGCGATGCGGTGTCCGGCCTGCTCGGCACCGAGACCCGCGAGCAGATCGTCGGCATCGCCCAGGTGCGCGAAGTGTTCCGCAGCTCCAAGCTCGGCAACATCGCCGGTTGCCTGGTCATCGAGGGCTCGGTGCAGCGCAACCTGCCGATCCGCGTGCTGCGCAACAACACGGTCGTCTACGAAGGCGTGCTCGAGTCGCTGCGCCGTTTCAAGGACGACGTGCAGAAGGTCGAGGCCGGCACCGAATGCGGCATCGGCGTCAAGGACTACAACGACGTCAAGGCCGGCGACCAGATCGAGTGCTTCCAGCGCATCGAGGTCCGCCGCACGGTTTCGGCGGCGGCCTGATGCTGCAGGCATCGTGAGACGCGAGAGCTAAAGTCCGAAGCGGGGTCCGAGGCTTGCTGGTCTCGGGTCTCGCGTTTCGCCTCTCACGAGCATGAAAGAGTATCCCCGCAAACTCCGGATCAACGCGCAGCTGCAGAGCGAGCTGGCCGCGCTGATCCGCGACGATCTTTCCGATCCGCGTGTCGCCGGCGTCACCGTGACGGCGGTCGACGTGTCGCCCGATCTTCGCAACGCGCGCGTTTCCGTCAGTGTGCTCGGCGACGATGCGACGCTGGCCGCTGCCGTGGACGGCCTCAAGCAGGCCGCTGGCCGGTTGCGCAGTGTGCTGGGCAAGCGGTTGCGCCTGCGCAGCATCCCCGCGCTGCACTTCGCGCCGGATCTGCAGCTGCGCGAAGCCGATCGCGTTGCCGGGCTGATCCGCGATGCCCGGCGGCGCGATGTCGAGCGCGGCGGCTCGGCGGACTGAACCGCACGGTGATGAGCAAGCCCAGGCGCCCGCGCCGCCCGGTGTCCGGCATCCTGCTGCTCGACAAGCCGCAGGGCCTGAGCTCGAACGCCGCGCTGCAGCGCGTCAAGCACCTGTATCAGGCGGACAAGGCCGGTCATACCGGCAGCCTCGATCCGCTGGCCACGGGCGTGCTGCCGATCTGTCTGGGCGAAGCCACCAAGCTTTCCGGCGTGCTGCTGGAGTCGGACAAGTGCTACCGCGCGGAGGCGCGGCTCGGCGCGCGCACGAGCACCGGCGACGCCGAAGGCGAGATCGTCGAGACCTCCGATGCATCGGTCGACCGCGAGACGCTGCTCGCCGTGCTGCCGCGCTTCCGCGGCACGCTGCTGCAGGTGCCGCCGATGTATTCGGCGCTCAAGCACGAGGGACAGCGCCTGTACGCGCTGGCACGCCAGGGCACCGAGGTGGAGCGCCGGCCGCGCGAAATCGTGATACACCGGCTCGAGCTGGAGGACTACGCGCCGGGGCGTTTCCGCATCTTCGTGCGCTGCTCGAAAGGGACCTACGTGCGCACGCTGGTCGAGGACATCGCGCGTGCGGCAGGCCAGTGTGCGCACCTGAGCGCCCTGCGGCGCACGGCCGTCGTGCCGTTCGAGGACGTCGAGCCGGTGCCGCTCGAGCATGTCGAGGCCACGGCCCGCGACGGCGGGCTGACTGCGCTGGATGCGCTGTTGCTGCAGCCGGCGGACGCCCTGCGGCACTGGACGCAGCTGCGCATCGATCCGGTACGCGCCGGGTACCTCGCGCACGGACAAGCGGTGCGCGTCGCCGGCGTCGCGCGCGGTACGCGGCTGGCCGTGCTCGACGAGGCCGGACACCTGCTCGGGCTCGCGGAAACGACGGACGAGGGCATGGTCGCGCCGCGGCGCTGGTTGCATCCGGACCGCGCGGCCTGAGGCCGAGGCGGCGCCTTGTGGTCAGCTCCTGCTGAACGCTAAAATATTGAACTTTGTAACGATCGACGATAATTGAGATTCCTGGAGTTGGCAGCAATGACCGTAAACATTGAGCGCAAAGCGAGCATCGTCAGCAAGTTCGCACGCGGCAACAACGACACCGGGTCACCCGAAGTTCAGGTGGCCCTGCTGACCGAGCGCATCAACACGCTGGCGCCGCATTTCGAGCAGCACAAGAAGGACAACCACTCCCGCCGCGGCCTTCTGAAGATGGTCAACCAGCGTCGGCAGATGCTGGACTACCTCAAGCGCAAGGATGAAGTGCGCTACGCCAAGCTCATCGCCGAACTCGGGCTGCGCCGCTGATTCGCGCCCGCGTTGCAGGCGACGACTCCGGGAGACCCTCAGTGATCCTTCGGGCTTCACTGGGGTCTTTTGTTTTGGGCCGCGTTATTCCCGCCCCCGGGATCGCGCCCGTCGCGCGTGCGCCGCAGCATGTCATGGAGTCCGCTGAACCGGTCGCATCGACCGTTGCGGGCAACTGAATAACAGGGCGGAGCCGGCGCGCTACCCACGCACGCCGTCGCATCGCCCGACAATCCGAGAATCGATATGGCCGTTCCTGCCACTCCCGCAACACCGATACGCAAGACTTTCCAGTACGGTCGCCACACCGTCACCCTCGAAACCGGCGCGATCGCGCGCCAGGCCACCGGCTCCGTGCTGGTGACCATCGACGAGACCGTCGTGCTCGTCACGGCCGTTGCGCGCAAGGACGCGCGGCCGGATCAGGACTTCTTCCCGCTCACGGTCGACTACATGGAGAAGTTCTACGCCGGCGGCCGTGTGCCCGGCGGCTTCTTCAAGCGCGAAGGCCGGCCGACGGAGAAGGAGACGCTGACCTCGCGCCTGATCGACCGGCCGATCCGCCCGCTGTTCCCGGACGGCTTCTACAACGAAGTGCAGATCATCGCGATGGTGATGTCGCTGAACCCCGAGGTGGACGGCGAAATCCCGGCGATGCTGGGCGCGTCCGCCGCGCTGGCGCTGTCCGGCGTGCCGTTCATGGGGCCGATCGGCGCCGCCAAGGTCGGCTACAAGGACGGCAACTACATCCTCAATCCAACCGAGTCCGAGCTCGAGACTTCCGAGCTGGAGCTGATCGTCGCCGGCACCAAGGACGCCGTGCTGATGGTCGAGTCCGAGGCCAAGATGCTGCCGGAGCCGGTCATGCTCGGTGCAGTCCTGTTCGGCCACGAGCAGATGCAGGCGGCGATCCAGGCGATCAACGAACTCGCTGCAGAAGCCGGCAAGCCGAAATGGGAATGGCAGGCGCCGGACCGTACGGCGGTCAAGCAGTTCGTCGCGGCCTACGAGCCGCAGATCAGCGAGGCCTACACGCTGACCGAGAAGCAGGCGCGCTACGGCAAGCTCAGCGAGATCCGCGCAGCGGCTGCAGCGGCACGCCCCGCGGACGCGAGCTTCACCGAGAACCAGCTGAAGTCGGAGCTGCACGAGCTGGAAGCGAAAATCGTGCGCAACCGCATCCTCGAAGGGCAGCCGCGCATCGACGGCCGCGACCGCTTCACGGTACGTCCGCTGGCGATGTCGGCCGGTGTGCTGCCGCGCGCGCACGGCTCCGCGGTGTTCACCCGCGGCGAGACGCAGGTGATGGCGGTGGCGACGCTGGGCACCGGCAAGGATTACCAGATCATCGACGCGATCGACGGCGAGTGGCACGAGCACTTCCTGTTCCACTACAACTTCCCCCCGTACTGCGTCGGCGAGACCGGCCGCGTCAACGCGCCGAAGCGCCGCGAGATCGGTCACGGCCGTCTGGCCAAGCGTGGCGTCGCGGCAGTGATGCCGGATCTCGAGAAGGAGTTTCCGTACGTCGTGCGCGTCGTCTCGGAAGTGACCGAGTCGAACGGCTCGTCGTCGATGGCCTCGGTCTGCGGCGCCTGCCTCGCGCTGATGGACGCCGGCGTGCCGGTCAAGGCGCCGGTCGCCGGCGTGGCGATGGGCCTGATCCTCGAAGAAGGCCGCTGGGCGGTGCTCACCGACATCCTCGGTGACGAGGATCATCTGGGCGACATGGACTTCAAGGTCGCCGGTACCGAAAACGGCGTGACCGCGCTGCAGATGGACATCAAGATCAGCGGCATCACCGGCGAGATCATGGCGCAGGCGCTGACCCAGGCGAAAGACGCGCGGCTGCACATCCTGGCGCAGATGAAGGAAGTGCTGCCGCAGCCGCGCACCGAGCTGTCGCCGTTCGCGCCGCGCATCACGACGATCAAGATCCACCCGGACAAGATCCGCGAGGTCATCGGCAAGGGCGGGGCGACGATCCAGTCGATCACGCGCGAAACCGGCACGACGATCGACATCGACGATGATGGCACCGTGAAGATCGCCGCCGTCGACGGCAAGGCCGCCGAGGCCGCAGTCAACCGCATCATGACGCTGACGCGCGACGTCGAAGTCGGCTCGATCTACGAGGGCAAGGTCGCGAAGATCATGGATTTCGGCGCCTTCGTGACGATCGCGCCGGGCAAGGACGGACTCGTGCACATCTCGCAACTGGCCGACCGCCGTGTCGAGAAGGTCGAGGAGGTCGTCAAGGAAGGCCAGACCGTGAAGGTCAAGGTCCTCGAAGTCAGCCGCGACGGCAAGATCCGCCTGTCGATGAAGGCGGTCGATGTGGAGTCGGTGGCCTGAGCTTGGCAAGCGCTTGATGGGAGCCGGCTTCTGAGTCAGAATCCGGCTCTCTTAATCGAACAAGCCCGGCGTGTCCCGATCACGCCGGCGCGGGTCTTTCTGGAGAGATCGGGCACAAAGAAAAGCCCCCCGGGGGACGGGGGGCAAGGTGCGAGAAAGGCGCGAGGCCTTTCTGGAGGAGACTTGACTGACCCGGCGGGGCCCGGCCTCGCCGGGTTTTCCGTTGCCGCGTCATGTTGCAGTGCAGTATAGAGACGCCTTACTTCGATGTCAACAAAGCGGCGATCAGAATAATTCCTGCGCTGACAATTACTTGCCAGTAATCCACGGTGAATTGTGACGGGGTCGTCGGGCGGATGACGCGTTGCCGCAACAGGAACAAGGGCCCTCAGGGCGCCTTGTCATGATCGCTGTTCGGCTCGTCCATGCCGGCGCGGCGCCGCTTGATCGACTTGGCGCGTGCCGAAAGGCCGCGCAGAAATTCCGCGCGCACCGAGCGCCAGATCGGCACCTGCCGGTCCGCCAGTTCCTTGAGCGCCTGGATCGGTTGCTGCGCCTGTCCGAGCAGGTCGCGCAGCTGCTCGTTGAAGTGGTGCTGCTGCTCCTGGAACAGTCGCGCCGACAGCTCCAGATAACGGCCAATGCTGTTCTGCATCGGATCGCCGTAGAAGCGGATGATGAATTCGAGCAGTTCGGTCGTGAAGATCGGGTTGCCGCCTTCTTCCTGCTCGGCGATCACCTGCAGCAGGATCGTGCGCGTGATGTCCTCCTCCGTACGCTTGTCCTCCACGCGAAACGGCACGTTGTTCAGCACCAGCTGGCGGATCTCTTCCAGCGTGATGTAGCGACTGATGTGGGTGTCGTACAACCGCCGGTTCGGATATTTCTTGATGACGCGCAGTTCGGACATAAGCGCCTAATTCGACTGGAATGTTGCAGTGCAATGCGGCAGGGCATGATGCCAGACTCAGGCGCAATGCTCCACTTCGAGGCGTTGCAGCGCCGGCACGCGTTCCGGCATCCAGTGGCGAAGCGCCCAATGCAGCAGCTCGTGCGGTGGCACCGAGTGTGCGGCCGCGGGCAGCTCCTGACCGAGCCAGCGCAGGCAGCGCTGCAGGTTGGCGCCGGCGTTGCGCTCGTCGAGCGGCGCCGCGCGGTTCTGTTTGGACAGCTTGCGGCCGTCGGCGCCGCACAGCACCGGTAGATGCGCGTAGATCGGACGGCGCAGGCCGAGCAGATCCATGACGCGCAGCTGCCTGAAGGTCGAGCCGAGCAGATCCGCGCCGCGCACGATATCGGTGATCCCGAGTGCCGCTTCGTCTACGGCGCAGGCCAGCTGGTAGGCCGCAGCGCCGTCGCGCCGCCAGACGACGAAATCGCCGATGTCGGAATCGAGGTCGCGGCTTTGCCGGCCCTGCCAGCGGTCGCCGAAGCCGATCGCGCCGCACCCGGCGCGCAGGCGCAGCGCGTGGCCCGGCTCGGGCAGCGCGAGGGCGCGGCAGCGGCCGGGATACACGGGGCCGTCGACGCCTTCATGTGCGCTACGCTTGAGCTGTGCCCGCGTGCACCGGCAGGCGTACAGCAGGCCCGCCCGCCGCAGGCGCTCCAGTGCTTCGCGGTATTCGTCGAGATGCCGGCTTTGGTAGCGCGGGCGTCCGTCCCAGTACAGGCCGTGCGCCTCGAGCTGACGCCGCAAGTGGTCGGCTGCGCCGGGCACCGTGCGCTCGACGTCGAGATCGTCGATACGCAGCAGCCACTGCCCGTTTCGTGTGCGCGCGTCCAGCCAGCTGGCGAGCGCCGTCAGCAGCGAGCCCAGATGCAGCGGTCCGCTCGGCGTCGGCGCGAAGCGGCCGCGGTAGCCGTTCTGCGGCGCGGACGGCGTGACGAAACTCATCTTTTTGCGTGCTCCGGATCACATATCCAAGGGCTCGGCATGCTACATTAAGACGCACACGCAACTTGCTGATCGGCAGTTGAATGGACTCTGAGGAACCTTGCCCGGACGGCTTCCAGCCATGACGCTGCGGGCCGTATTGTTCGATGTGGACGGCACGCTCGCCGATACCGAAGCATTGGGTCACCGGCCCGCTTACAACCGCGCGTTCCGCAAGCTGGGTCTGGAGCTGCGCTGGGGTCCGAAGCTGTACCGCCGCCTGCTCAGGCTGCCCGGCGGACGCGAGCGGCTGAAGTACTATATCCAGCGTTACCGACCGCCACTGGGCGATCAACAGGCCGAGGCCGATGCAGACCTCGACGCCTGGGTCGCCAAGGTCCACGAGCTCAAATCCAGATACTTCCGCCGCCGCATGCGGCAGGGACGCGTGCCCTTGCGTCCCGGCATCGCGCGGCTGATGCGCGAGGCACGTAACAGCGGGCTCAAGCTCGCGATCGTCACCAACGCCAGCCTGAAAACCCTGCAGCCGGTGCTGAAGTACTGCATGGGCCCGGAGCTGGCGGCGGAAATCGATGTCATCGCCAGCGGCGAGGAGGTCGCGCACAAAAAGCCGGCACCCGACCTCTACCGACTGGCGCTGCGACGCCTCGGCGTCGCCGCGCACGAGTGCGTCGCGCTCGAGGATTCCGAGATGGGCCTCGAAGCCGCCGCCGCGGCCGGCATCCCGGCGGTGGTGACCGTCAACCGCGACACGCTGGAGCAGGACTTCAGCGAAGCCGCACTGGTGATGTCGAGCCTCGGCGAGCCGGGCGCACCGGCGCGCGTGCTGCGCGGCATGCTCGCCGGCCCGCGCTGGGTCACGATCGCCGATTTGCAGCGCCTCGCACAAGCCGCTCGGCCGACGCCGGCCCGCGCCGCCTGACCGTCGCCCGGCCGATATACTCCGCGGGCCAAGATCCCGGGGAGTCTGCATGCGCCGTTGGAACGGGTGGGGAGACGATGCCGATCACTACAGCCTGGGCGATGACGCGCGCGCGTTTCTGAGCGAGCGCCTGGGGCCGGGAACCGCGCCGCGCGACGCGACGCTGGAGCAGGTTTTGCAGAGTGTTCCCGAAACGCGCCTGCCGGCCGCCAGCCCGTTCCAGACCGATGCCCGACAGCGCCTGCTGCATGCGCGCGGCCAGAGTTTTCCGGACTGGATCGCGATGCGCAGCGGGCGCATGGGGCCCTATGCGGACGGCGTCGCGCTGCCGACGAGTCACGACGAGGCGGCCCAGGCGCTGGCCGCGGCACGACGCCTGGGGGCCATCGTCGTGCCGTATGGCGGCGGCACCAGCGTGGTCGGCCATCTCGAAGTGCCGGCCGGCGACCGGCCCGTCGTCAACATCTCGCTGGAGCGCATGAACCGCCTGCTCGCGGTCGACGAGCGCTCGCAGCTGGCGACGTTCGGCGCCGGCACACCCGGCCCGCAGATCGAGGCGCAGCTGCGCACGCACGGTTTCCTGCTCGGGCATTTTCCGCAGTCCTATCCGTACTCGACGCTGGGCGGCTGGGTCGTCACGCGCTCGTCGGGACAGCAGTCGCTGCGCTATGGACGCATCGAGCAGCTGTTCGCCGGCGGGCGTATGGCCACGCCGCGCGGGGAGCTGCGCGTCGGCGGTGTGCCGGCGTCGGCGGCCGGGCCGGATCTGCGCGAAGCCGTGCTCGGCTCGGAGGGTCGGCTGGGCCTGCTCACCGAAGTCAGCGCACGCGTGCGCCGGCTCAGTGCCTGTGAGGACTTCAACGGCGTGTTCTTTCCGGACTGGGACAGCGCCGCCGAGGCGATGCGGGCGATCGTGCAGAACGATGTGCCGCTGTCGATGCTGCGCCTGTCCAACGAAGTCGAAACCGAAACACAGCTGCGGCTCGCCGGGCATCCGGAGCTGATCCGCTGGCTGCAGCGCTATCTCGGCATGCGCGGCATCCAGGCACGACAGTGCCTGCTGATGATGGGTCTGACCGGCTCGCTCGCCGAGGTGCGGCGCATGCGCCGCGAGGCGCTGGCGATCGCGCGGCGCTTCCGCGGCGTGCATGTCGGCAAGGCCATGGGCAAGACCTGGGCGCGCAACCGCTTCCGCGGCCCGCTGCTGCGCAACGCGCTGTGGGAGCTCGGCTACGCGGCCGACACGGTCGAGACCGCGGTCAACTGGCCCAAGGCGACGCCGCTGATGCGGGCGATCGAGCAGGCGGCGCAGGATGCGCTTGCCGCCGACAACGAGCGCGTCCACGCGTTCACGCATCTGTCGCACGTTTACCGGCAGGGCTGCAGCATCTATTCGACGTTCGTCTATCGCTCGGCGGGCGACGCCGATGCCAACCTCGAGCGCTGGCGCCGGCTCAAGACGCGCGTGTCGGAGACGATCGTCGCGCACGGCGGCACGATCAGCCATCAGCACGGCGTCGGGGTCGACCACGCGCCCTATCTCGCGGCCGAGAAGGGTGCACTGGGCATGGACCTGATCCGCGCGATGGTGCGCGAGCTCGACCCGGAAGGCATCATGAATCCCGGTAAGCTGTTGGCATGAGCGCGACGACGCGCACCGGCTTCGCCGTCGTTGCCGAAGACCCTCAGCGACCGCCTGATTCCGGAGCGCCCGCGGCACGAGCGTCCCGATGAGCTCGCGCATTGACGCGCTCGATGCCCGCTACGAGCTGATCGTCGTCGGCGGCGGCATCACCGGCGCAGGTGTGCTGCACGAGGCCGCGCGCAGCGGCGCCAAGGCGCTGCTGGTCGAGGCCGGCGACTTCGCTTCGGGAACGTCGTCGCGCTCTTCCAAGCTGGTTCATGGCGGGCTGCGCTATCTGAAGAGCGGGCAGTGGCGGCTCACGCTCGAATCGGTGCGCGAGCGCCAGCGGCTGCTCGACGAGGCGCCGGGTCTGGTCGAGCCGCTGACCTTCGTCATGCCGATCTACGCCGGCCGCAAGCCCGGCCGCCGCACGATGCAGCTCGGTCTGTGGCTCTACGATCGCATGGCCGGTGTGCGCCGCTCGCGCTGGGTCGACGCCGCCGGCACGCTCGCGCTGGAGCCCGATCTGGACCGCGCAGGGCTGCTCGGCGCGATGGTCTACGAGGATGCGCGCACCGACGATGCGCGGCTGGTGCTGCGCCTGATCTTCGACGCGCTCGCAGCCGGTGCGACGGCGCTGAGCTATGCACCGGCCGAGCTGCTGCGCGACGGCAGCCGCGTGCGCGGCGTGCGCGTGCGCGACGTCGCGAGCGGCGCGCAGCGCGAAATCGAGGCGGACGTGGTCGTCAACGCCAGCGGTGCCTGGGCCGACCGGCTGCCCGGCGCTCCGGCCGGGGCACCGCCGCTACGGCCGCTGCGCGGCAGCCACCTCGTCTTTCCCGCGCGGCGCCTTCCGCTGCGCCACGCCGTCTCGTGGCTGCACCCGCACGACCGGCGGCCGGTCTTCGCCTATCCCTGGGAAGGCGCCGTGCTATGCGGGACGACCGACATCGATCACCGTGAGGAGCTGTGGTCGCCGCGGATCACCGCGCACGAGGGCGCATATCTGACCGAGGCGCTCGCGCAGCAGTTTCCACGGCTGGCGCTGCAGGCCCACGAGGCGATCAGCAGCTATGCCGGCGTGCGCCCGGTCGTCGACGGCGGCAAGGCGGATCCGTCGGCCGAGTCACGGGAATCCGCGCTATGGTCGGGCCCGGGCCTCGTCGGCGTCACCGGCGGCAAGCTGACGACGTTTCGCACGACCGCGCGCCAGGCACTGCGCGCGGCGTCGCGGCAGGCGGCGCGGCTTGCACCGGGGCGCGAGCGGCCGGTTTTTCAGCCGGTGCCATGCGAAGACGGCCATGCCCGGCTCTACGGGCGGCTCGGTGCGGTCGCCGCGAGTGCGCTGCTGCGCGATGCGCGCGCCGACGAACTGCAGCCGATCGGCGAAACGCCGTACAGCTGGGCCGAGCTGCGCTGGTCGGCGCGGCACGAGGCGGTGCTGCACCTGCAGGACCTGATGCTCAGACGCACGCGCCTCGGCCTGGTCGCCGAGTCCGGCGGTGCCGACCACCTCGGGCGCGTGCTCGAGATCTGCCGCAGCGAGCTGGGCTGGGACGATGCGCGATGCGCGCGTGAAGCGCAGAGCTATCTCGCCTACTGGCAGGCGCAGCATGCGCCGCCCGGCGCTTGAGGCGCGCGGCGTGGGGGAAGTGCGAATCCTGAGTCTGGACGTCGGCACGCAGAGCGCGCGCGCGATCGTCTTCGACGAGGCCGGCCGGCTCATCGCCAAGGCGCAGCGCGTGTTCGAGCCGACCTATGTGGCGCCGCAGCCCGGCTGGGCCGAGCAGGACCCGGAGGTCTACTGGAACGCGGTGCGCGACTGCTGCCAGCAGCTGTGGCGCGAAGGCGCCGTGCGGCCCGCCGCGATTCGCGGCCTCGCGCTGACCACGCAGCGGGCCACGATGATCTGCGTCGACGGCGCCGGCCGCGTGCTCCGGCCGGCGATGCTCTGGCTCGATCAGCGCCGCTGCACGGCGCCGCCGCGGCTGCCGGCGGCGATGCGGGCCGTCTTCGCCGTCGTCGGCGCAGCGCCGCTGATCGCGCATCTGCAGCGCGAGGCCGAAGCCAACTGGCTGGCGCAGCACGAGCCGGCGCTGTGGCGCGAGACGGCGCACTTCCTGTTCCTGTCGGGCTGGCTGAGCCAGCGGCTGGTCGGCGAGTACGTCGATTCCGCCGGCTGCCAGGTCGGGTTCGTGCCCTTCGACTACCGTCGTCTAAACTGGGCCGATGCGCGCGATTTCAAGTGGCGGGCGCTCGCCGTGCGGCCGGAGCAGCTGCCGCGGCTGGTGCCGCCCGGCGGGCTTCTCGGGCATCTCACCGGGCAGGCGGCGGCCGCGCTCGGACTGCCGGCGGCCGTGCCGGTCGTCGCGGCCGCCGCCGACAAGGCCTGCGAGGTGCTCGGCAGCGGCGCGCTCGCGCCCGACGTCGGCCAGCTCAGCTTCGGCACGACGGCGACGATCAACACGACGCAGCCGCGCTACGTCGAGGTTCAGCGCTGGCTGCCGGCGTATCCGGCGGCGCTGCCCGGCGCATACAACACCGAGATCCAGATCTATCGCGGCTTCTGGATGGTGTCGTGGTTCAAGCGCGAGTTCGCTCACCGAGAGCAGGCCCTGGCCGCGGAGCGCGGCGTGCCGGTGGAGGCCCTGTTCGACGAGCTCGTCGGCAGCGTGCCGCCGGGCTCGATGGGACTGATACTGCAGCCGTACTGGTCGCCCGGCATCCGCGACCCCGGACCGGAAGCCAAGGGCGCCGTGATCGGTTTCGGCGACGTGCACACGCGGGCGCATTTCTATCGCGCGATACTCGAAGGCCTGATCTACGGCCTGCGCAGCGGGCGCGAGCAGATCGAGCGCCGCACCGGCCGGCGCCTGACGCGCCTGCGCGTGGCCGGCGGCGGCTCGCAGTCGGATCAGGCCATGCAGATCACCGCAGACGTCTTCGGCCTGCCGGCCGAGCGGCCGGAGATCTACGAAACCTCGGCGCTGGGTGCGGCCATCAATGCCGCCGTCGGGCTGGGCATACACGCGGACCATGCGGCGGCAGTGCGCGCAATGACGCGCGTCGGGCGCCGCTTCGAGCCGCGGCCCGAGGCGGCGCGGATCTACGACGCGTTGTACCGCGAGGTCTACCAGCGCATGTACGGGCGGCTGCGGCCGCTGTACCGGCGCATCCGCGCCATCACCGGCTATCCGCCGTAGCGCGTCATCCGGCGCTATTGAGATTGCGCCACCAGCCGCCGCTGATGACGAAGCGCGGAAAGGTCACGAACTGCTCGACGGCGACGCGCCGGATCGCGTCCCAGGCATCCTTCGCCGGCGGCGCCGGGATCGCCTCGCGGTCATTGCCCAGGCCCTGCGCGAACAAGGCCAGTGCCATCAGCGCGATGTCGCCGAGCGCGTGTACCAGCCCCTCGAACAGCAGCGCGCTGGCGGCGCTGATCGTGCCGATCCAGAACAGCGGCACGGCGACGATGTGGATCAGAAGGTTTACGCGGTCCCGATGCCGGTCGGCGTAGTCGCTCCACTGCGCTTGCAGCAAGGCTTCGAGGCTCATCGGCGGAGATCCAGGCTTTGGCGATGCGCGGAGTTTACGGGGTCTGCCCCTGGCCGGTCGGATCGACGTGCCATGCGGCCGGCGGCAGGCTGCCGCTCCAGCCTTCACGGCGGTGCTCGGCGGTGACGTGCGTGTAGATGCCGCCGCGCACGTTGAACACCGCGGTCAGGCGCATGAAGCGCGGCTGCGTCGCAGCGACCAGGTCGTCGAGAATGCGGTTGGTCACCGCCTCGTGAAACGCGCCCTCGTTGCGGAAGCCCCAGATGTAGAGTTTCAGCGACTTGAGCTCGACGCAGGTCTGGTCGGCGATGTATTCGAGGTAGAGCGTGGCGAAGTCCGGCTGGCCGGTCTTCGGGCACAGGCAGGTGAACTCCGGAATCCGCATGCGGATCACGTAGTCCCGCTGCGGCGACGGGTTCGGGAAGGTTTCCAGGGCGGTGCTCGGGCTTGACATCAGCGGCGGGATGGGAGCGGAAACGGAAGCGGGCGGGGGCGCGGTCGGCCGTGGACGCGAGGCGCTCATAATTTACACTACGCGGCCTTTAGGGCCCCGCACAGAGCGCGCCCTCCTTGAATTTTAAGAGCGCGCGAGAGATTCCAAAACGCATGCGACTTTCTGGCATCAAGCTCGCCGGTTTCAAGTCCTTCGTGGATACCACGCAGCTGCCGTTGCCGGCGGATTTGACTGCCGTCGTCGGTCCCAACGGCTGCGGCAAGTCCAACATCATCGACGCGGTGCGCTGGGTGCTCGGCGAAACCAGCATGAAGAATCTGCGCTCCTCGGATTCCGAGGACGTCATCTTCAACGGCTCGAAAACGCGCAAGCCGGTCGGCCGTGCATCGGTCGAGCTGCTGTTCGACAACAGTGACGGCACGATCGGCGGACCCTACGCCGCCTACAGCGAGATCTCGGTGCGCCGCGAGCTGGTGCGCGACGGCGGCTCGCAATACTACCTCAACGGCGCGAAGTGCCTGAAGCGCGACGTCACCGACCTCTTCCTCGGCACCGGCCTCGGCGGCAAGAACCAGTACGCGATCATCGAGCAGGGCATGGTCTCGCGCATGATCGAGGCCAAGCCCGAAGAGCTGCGCCAGTGGCTGGAGGAGGCGGCCGGCATTTCCAGGTACAAGGACCGGCGTCGCGAGACCGAGTCGAGAATCCGGCAGACCCGCGAAAACCTCGCGCGGCTCAACGATCTGCGCTCCGAGATCCAGCAGCGGCTGGAAGTGCTGACCAAGCAGGCCGCGAACGCCGAGAAGTACAAGGATTACAAGGCGCAGGAGCGAAAGCTGCGCGCGGAGATCCTGGCGCTGCGCATGCGCCAGCTCGACGCCCAGTGCGCGGGACACGAGGACGTCATCGCGCAGCTCGAAGAGGCGCTGGAGCACTCGCGCGTGCAGGTCAACCAGGCCGCCGACCAGCGCGTCGCCGCGGAAGTCGAAAGCCGCGCGCTGTCCAACCGCCTCAACGAACAGCAGAGCAAGGTCTACGAGGCCGAAGGCGCGCTCGCCCGCCACGAGCAGAGCCTGGCGCACGCGCGCGAGCTCAAGCAGCTCAAGGCGCGCGAACTCGATCAGATCCTGCGCCAGCTCGCCGAGCTGGAGGGGCGCCAGACGCGCGAGCAGCAACGCCTCGAAGAGGCGCTGCGCCAGCTCGGCGAGCTGGAGCGCGAGGTCGGTGCCGCCGAGCTCGCCGAGAGCGCAGCGCAGTCGGCGCTGGTCGCCGCCGAAGAAGAGGCGCACGAGGAGCAGCGCCGCTGGGACGGCTTCGTCCAGGACGCCGAGACGCCGCTGACGCAGACCGAGGCCGAGCGCGTGCGCGTGCAGCAGCTCGAGCGCGCGCGCTTTCAGAACGAGGAGCGCCACCGCCGCCTGCAGTCCGAGCACGGCGCGCTCGATATCGAACCGATCCGCAACAGCCTCGCCGAGGCCGACCGCGAACTCGCCGCGCTGTCCGAGGAGCTGTCCGGCGCCGAGGGGCGTGTGCAGGGCCTGGACGCCGAGCTGCAGCGCGCGCGCGACGAACGCACCGCTGCCGAGGCGGCGCTGCACGAGGCGCGGCAGACCCTGCAGGCCGCGCGCGGCCGCGTTTCTTCGCTCGAAACGCTGCAGCAGGCGGCGCTGCGCGAGGACGATGCCGAGCTCAACGAATGGCTGCGCCGCCGCGAGCTGGCGCAGTGCCCGCGGCTGGCGACGGTGCTGCAGGTCGAGGCCGGCTGGGAAACGGCGGTGGAGCAGGTGCTCGAAGGCCTGCTGCAGGCGCCCCTGCTGCCGGACTTCGCCGAGCGGCTGCGCTCGATCGGCAGCGCCCCAGCCTGCGGCATCGCGCTGCTGTCCGACGAAACCGCGCGCGGCAGCGACGGGCTCGCCGCCTGCGTCACCGGTCCGCTTGCCGTCATCGAGCTGCTGCGCGGCATTCGCACGGTGGAAACCGTCGAGGCGGCCGAAGAACTGGTGCCGACGCTCCCGCCCGGCGAGTCGGTGATCACGCGCGACGGCGTCTGGTGCGGCCGCCATTTTCGCCGCTTCCCCAAGCGCGGCGACGATCGCAGCGGCGTCATCGCGCGCAGCCAGCTGCTCAAGCAGCTCAAGCTGCAGGTCGAGGCGCAGCAGCAGCTCGTGCTCGATCGCGAGAAGGCGCTCGGCGAGCTGCGCGCGCGCACGCAGGCGCTCGAGCAGGAGCGTCGCGAGCTGTCGTCGAAGTTCGATCAGCTGCGTCATCGCCAGGCGCAGAAGCTTGCGTTCCGCCAGGCGCAGGCCGTGCGTCTGGAGCAGACGATGGCGCGCGCCGAGGCGCTCGCCAAGGAGCTGGATGCGCTGGAGCAGGCGCGGCTGCAGCAGCAGAGCGAGCTGGAGGAGGCAAAGCGCCGCCTGCTGTCGCTGGAACAGGTCGCGCAGGAGTTGCGCGATCGGCGCGCGGCGATGCAGCAGGCGCTGCAGCGCAAGCGCGACGCGGTCGGACGCGCGCGCGCCGGCGCCGCGCAGGCGCAGCAGGCGCGCAATCAGCTGCAGGTGCAGGTCGCCGGCCGCCGCAGCGCGGTGGCCGCGCTGGAGCAGTCGATCAAGGACATCCAGGCCGCACGCAGCAGTCTGCAGACGCGCAAGGACGACGAGGAGCGCCATGCCGCCGAGCTGGACGCCCCGCTGCAGACGCAGCTCGCCGACGTCGAGCAGGCGCGGGCGTTGGTCGAGGCCGCACGTGCGCAGCTGCGTGCCGTGCGTGAGGAAGTCGAGGCGGCCGAGGCGCGGCTGCTGAGCGCCGCGCAGGCGGCGCGCGCGCTGGACGCGGAGAAGGAGGCTGCGCTGGAGCGCGTGCAGAAGGCGCGGCTCGAGTTCGAGAATCTGCGCGCGCATCGCGAGAGCCTCGACGAGCAGATCGGCGAAACCGGTTTCGAGCGCGACGCGCTGTTCGCGGGCCTCGACCCCGAGGCGACGTTGCCGAACTGGGAGGAGAAGCTGGCCACGGTCGGGCGCCGGATCGAGCGCCTGGGCGCGATCAACCTCGCCGCGATCGAGGAGCTCGACGAGGCGCGCGGCCGCGAAAGCTACCTGGCCGAGCAGCATGACGACCTGCACGGCGCGCTGCAGACGCTCGAGGAGGCGATCCGCAAGATCGACACCGAAACCAAGGAGCTGTTCCGGCAGACCTTCGATCGTGTCGACGGCGTGTTCCGCGACCGCTTCCCGAAGCTCTTCGGCGGCGGCGAGGCCTATCTGGAGCTGACCGGCGAGGATCTGCTCGATGCCGGTGTGCGCGTGATGGCGCGGCCGCCCGGCAAGCGCAACTCGACGATCCAGATGCTGTCGGGCGGCGAGAAGGCGATGACCGCCGTGGCGCTGCTGCTGGCGCTGTTCGAGCTCAATCCGGCACCGTTTTGTCTGATGGACGAGGTCGACGCGCCGCTCGACGATGCGAACGTCGGCCGCTTCTGCGAGGTCGTGCGGGAAATGTCGCAGAATGTGCAGTTCATTATCATTACCCACAACAAGATCACCATGGAGCTGGCGCAGCAGCTGCACGGTGTGACCATGCAGGAGCCCGGCGTTTCGCGCCTGGTCAGCGTGGACATCCAGCAGGCTGTGGAGCTGGCGAGCGAGCAGGAACCCAAGGAATGAGTCCATTACAGTGGGCGCTTCTCGTCGTCGGTGCGGTCGCGGTCATCGCGATCTACGTCTACAGCCGCCGCGAAAAGTCGCCGCCGCGGGCGCGCAGCGCGCCGCATGCCGCGCCGCCGCCCCCCGCGGCGCCGGGTAGCGACCAGATTGAGATGTTTTCGCGTGGCGGCGAGTTCGACGAGCTCGGCGTCGGCAAGCCGCGCAGGCGCGTCGCGCCCAGCGTCGCACAGACGCCTGCCGGGAATGCATCCGCAGCGAATACAGCCGCGCAGCCGGCACAGCCCGCGCAGATCGAGGAGAAGCTGGTGGCGGTGCTGATCGCCGAGCGCGAGGGCACCGCGATCTTCGGTCCGAAGATCCATGCCGCGCTGCGGGCGCAGGGGCTTACGTACGGCGATCGCAGGATCTATCACCGCGTCGATGGCGGACGCACCGTGTTTTCCGTGGCCAGCCTGATCAAGCCCGGCGTGCTCGATCCCACCGAGGCGCAGAGTTTCTCGACACCGGGGTTGTCGGTGTTCATGCTGCTGCCCGGGCCAGTGCCGCCGGAGACCGCCGTCGGCGACCTGCTCGGCACCGCGCGCGCACTGGCGCGCCAGCTCAACGCGGAAGTCTTCGACAGCAACCGCGAGCCGCTGACCGCGGCGTCGGAGCGGGCGATCGTCGCCGACGTGAAGGCTTGGGCGCGGCAGTACGACCTGTGACGGTCTCGGGCCGCCGTGACGGTGCCTGACTCCGCCCGCGAGCGCGCCGCGGCGCTGCGCGCGCAGCTTCACGAGCACGACTACCGCTACTACGTGCTCGATGACCCGATCATCTTGGACGCCGAGTACGACCGCCTGTTCGACGAGCTCCGGCAGCTGGAGCGCGAGTATCCCGAGCTGCTGGCGCCGGATTCACCGACCCAGCGCGTGGGCGGCGCCGCGCGCGCCGACTTCGCGCCGGTCAGGCATCGCCTGCCGATGCTGTCGCTGCGCAAGGTGACGACCGAAGAAGAGCTGCGCGACTTCGATCGTCGCGTCCGCCAGCTGCTCGGCGTCGACATCGTGGATTACGTCGGCGAGCCCAAGCTCGACGGGCTCGCGGTCTCGCTGATCTACGAGGACGGTGCGCTCGTGCGCGGCGCGACTCGCGGTGATGGTGAGACCGGCGAGGACGTCACCGCGAATCTGAAGACGATCGGCGCCATCCCGCTGCGCCTGCGCGACCCCGAAAAGCGCGTGCCGCCGGTGCTCGAGGTGCGCGGTGAGGTGTACCTGCCGCTGGCCGGCTTCAAGCGCTGGGTCGACGAGGCGACGGCGCGCGGCGAGCGCGTGCCGGTGAACCCGCGCAACGCGGCAGCCGGCAGCCTGCGCCAGCTCGATCCCGCGATCACCGCGAAGCGGCCGCTGGCGTTCTATGCCTATGGCATCGGCCATGTCGAGGGCTGGCGCCCGCGCCTGCATTCGCAGGTGCTCGAGCATCTGCGCGCCTGGGGTTTTCCGCTCTCCGAGCTGATCGAGCGCGTGCGCGGCGCGGACGGTGCGCAGCGCTATTTCGAAGCGATGCAGGCACGGCGCGCGAAGCTGGCATTCGACATCGACGGCGTCGTGTTCAAGCTCGACGACCTCGCCGGGCAGGACGAGCTGGGCACGGTCTCGCGCGAGCCGCGCTGGGCGGTCGCGTACAAGTTCGCTGCCGAGGAGGCGGAGACGGTCGTCGAGGACATCGACTTCCAGGTCGGTCGCACCGGGGCGTTGACGCCGACCGCGCGCCTGCGCACGGTCTTCGTCGGCGGCGCCCACGTCTCCAACGCGACGCTGCACAATCTCGACGAGGTCGCGCGCAAGGGCGTGATGATCGGCGACTGGGTCATCGTGCGCCGCGCCGGCGACGTGATTCCCGAGGTCAAGGAAGTCGTGCTCGCCAAGCGACCCGAGCATGCGCGCGCGCTGAAGGTGCCCGAGCGCTGCCCGGTTTGTGGCAGTCCGGTCGTGCGCGAAGTGGGGGACCCGGTCGCCCGCTGCACCGGCGGCCTGACCTGCCCGGCGCAGCTCACGCGGGCGCTGCAGCATTTCGCGAGCCGGCGCGCGCTCGACATCGAGGGTCTCGGCGAGAAGCTGCTGGGCCAGCTGATCGAGCAGGGTCTCGTGCGCAAGAGCAGTGACATCTATCACCTCGACGTCAAGCGCCTCGCCGAGCTCGAGCGCATGGGCGAGAAGTCGGCGCAGAACCTGATCGACGCGATCGAGCGCAGCAAGGACACCACGCTCGCGCGCTTCATCTACGCGCTCGGCATTCCGCAGGTCGGCGAGGCGACCGCGCAGGCGCTGGCCGCGCACTTCGGCACGCTGGAGGCACTGACCGAGGCCGCCTTGGCCGATGCACCGACGGCCGATGCGCCGAACCTCAAGGACAAGGAGCGCTTCCCGCAGCTGCGCAAAGTGCCGGATGTCGGTCCCGAGGTGGCGCGCCTGATCAGCCAGTGGTTCGCGCAGGAAAAGCATCGTGCGCTGATCGAGGAGCTGCGCCGCGCCGGCGTGCGTTGGCCGGACACCAAGGCGCCCGTGGAGGGACCGCTCAGCGGAAAGACCTTCGTGCTCACCGGCGCACTGCCCGGCATGACGCGCGACGAGGCGACGGCGCTGATCGAGGCCCACGGCGGCAAAGTGTCCGGCTCGGTATCGAAGAAGACCGACTACGTCGTCGCCGGCGCCGATGCGGGCTCCAAGCTCGCCAAGGCGGAGAAGCTCGGCGTCGCGGTGCTCGATCTGGACGGCCTGAAGGCCTTGCTCGGGGCCGCACGGTAATCCCGGCGAAGGAAGCCGTCCGAGCGCGGGAGGGGCGCGGATCTCTCAAGTAAACGTTCTGTAACGCATTGGTTTTCTTCGCGAACGTCGGGCGCGCGCATGCGCGGGCCTGGGATGCTCAGAAATGCTCGCGGCCGCGAATACATACCGCCGGCCCCATTCCCGTAGGCGAACCGCGTCAGACAACTTCGCTTCCCGCTGCCTCCGATTGCGCCGCCAGCTCGGCCGCATGCCGCTCGGGCGAGCCCGTGTGCCGGCATAACAGGCCGTAGAACGTCGGCACGACGAACAGCGTCAGGATCATCGAGAACGCTACGCCGAAGAAGATCACGACGCCGAGGATGGTGCGCGCTTCGGCACCGGCGCCGGACGCGAGCATCAGCGGAACCGCGCCCGCGACGGTGGCCAGCGAGGTCATCAGGATCGGACGCAGACGAATCCGGCCGGCTTCGATCAGCGCATCGTCGAACGCACGGCCCGCGTCGCGCAGCTGGTTTGCGAATTCGACGATGAGGATGCCGTTTTTCGCGGCCAGGCCGATCAGCATGACGATGCCGATCTGCGAGTAGATGTTCAGGGTCATCCCCAGCGCCCACAGCGCCGCCAGCGCACCGGCGACCGCCAGCGGCACCGTGGTCATGATCACGATCGGGTGGACGAAGCTTTCGAACTGCGCAGCGAGCGCCAGATAGACGATCAGCAGCGCCATCGCGAACGTGAGCAGCATCGCCGAGCCGGCATCGCGGAACTCGCGCGAATCGCCGCGATAGCCGATCTGCACGGATTCCGGCAGCTCCTCGCGGATGACGGTTTCCAGGTAGTTCAGCGCTTCCCCGAGCGTATACTCCGGTGCGAGGCCGGCCGACAGCGTGATCGAACGGACGCGGTCCAGGCGATTGTAGGTCGCGGCCCCGGCGGTCTCGCGCAGGTCGACCAGACTGGACAAGGGGATGAGCGAGCCGTCCGTGCGCGCGCGCACATAGATGCTCGACAGCTCCTGCGGCGAGCGCCGCGCGGCGTCCGGAGACTGCAGCATGACCTCGTACTCCTCGCCGCCGCGCTGGAAGCGCGTGACCCGCCGGCCGCCCATGAAGGTTTCGAGCGCGGCGGCGACGCTGGCGACCGGCACGCCGACATCGCCGGCGCGCTTGAGGTCCACGGTCAGCTCGATTTGCGGCTTGGTTTCCTTGTAATCGGAATCGAGCCGCACCAGGCCCGGGTTCTCGCGGGCGCGGGCAAGGATGCGATCGCGCCACCCGGCCAGCTCTTCGTAGCTGCCCCCGCCGATCGCGACCTGCACCGGCACGCCGCCGCCACCCACGCGAAAGCCGGTGCGCTGGAAGATCGAGGCGCGGATGCCGGGCAGGGCGGCAATCACCGGGGTGTAGTCCTCGGCGATTTCCTCGGAGCTGCGGCTGCGCTCGTCCCACGGCGCCAGGCTGACGATGAAGCGCGCCGTGCTGACGTCATCGCCGCCACCGGAGTCCGGTATGCGCGACAGCACGCGCCGCACTTCGCCTTCGCCGATACGGCCGACCAGCGCGGTCTCGATGCGCTCGAGCTGCGCCTGGGTGTACGCAAGGCTCGCCCCTTCGGGGGCGGCGACGCTGATGAAGAAGCCGCCGCGGTCTTCGGTCGGCGTGAACTCCTGCGGGATCAGGCGAAACAGCACGACGACGCCGGCGGTGAGCCCGAGCAGCACCGCGACCGGCAGCAGCGGATGCGGCAGCGACCGGCGCAGCGACGCCTCGTAGATCGCCGACAGGCGCTCGAACGCGCGATCGAGCCAGCCGAGCAGGCGGCTGGAGTGACCGTTCCTGCGCAACAGCGCGGCGGCGAGCACCGGGGACAGCGTCAAGGCCACGATCGACGAGCAGACCACGGCGCTGGCGAGCGAGAGCGCGAACTCGCGGAACAGGCGCCCGACGTTGCCCTGCAGGAAGCCGATCGGCACGAACACCGCGCACAGCACCACGGTCGTCGCGACGACGGCGAACGCGACCTCGCGCGTGCCGCGGAACGCGGCCAGCAGCGGCGGCTCGCCGAGTTCCTGGCGGCGGTGGATGTTCTCGACGACGACGATCGCGTCGTCGACGACCAGCCCGATCGCCAGCACCAGCGCGAGCAGCGTCAGGATGTTGATCGAGAAACCGAACAGATACAGGAACAGGAATGAGGCGATCAGCGAGATCGGCACCGTGACCGCAGGCACCAGCGTCGCGCGCACGCTGCCGAGGAACAGGAACAGCACCGCGATGACGCTCACGGCAGCGATCGCGAGCGTCGTCAGGACTTCATCGAGCGAGGCGGCGATGAACTCCGAGGAGTCGTAGTTCAGCTGCAGCTTCATGCCCTCCGGCAGCGTCGGCTGCAGCCGCGCCATCGTTGCCTTGACGCCTTCGGCGACCGCGAGGGTGTTGGCTTTCGAGGTCTTCACGACGCCAAGGCCCAGCGACGGCACGCCGTTGGCCCGGAAAGCGCCGCGCGGGTCCTCGGGGCCCAGCTCCACCGTAGCGAGGTCACCGAGCCGGATCGGGAAACCGTCGGCGCCGCGCGCGACCACGAGCTGTTCGAAATCCCCGACCGAGCGGAACGGGCGCTGCGTGCGCAGCGTGAACTCGCGCTGGTCCGATTCGATGCGCCCGGCCGGCCGCTCGAGATTCTGCTGGCGCAGCGCTTCCTCGACGTCCTCGGCGGTCAGGCCGCGCGCGCTCAGGCGTGTCGGATCGAGCCAGATGCGCATTGCGTAGCGCCGCGCACCGGCGACGTAGACTTCGGACACGCCCGGGACCGTCGTGAAGCGGTCCACCAGGTAGCGCTCGGCGTAGTCGGTGAGCGCCATCGCGTCGAGCCGGTCGCTGCTCAGCACCATCCACAGAATCGGGCTCGCGTCGCTGTCCGCCTTGACCACTTCCGGCGGCTCGGCCTGATCGGGCAGGTCGTCGAGCACCCGCGAGACGCGGTCGCGCACGTCGTTGGCCGCATCGTCGATATCGCGGCTCAGCGAAAACTCGATCGTGATCTGCGAGCGGCCGTCGCGAGACTGCGAAGAAATCGAGCGGATACCCTCGATGCCGGAGACCCGGTCCTCGATGATCTGCGTGATCTGGCTCTCGACGATCGCCGCCGAGGCACCCGGATAACTGGTGCGCACCGAGACGATCGGCGGATCGATGTCCGGATACTCGCGCACCGACGAGTTCGTCAACCCGAACAGGCCGAAGACGACCAGCAGCAGATTGATGACGGTTGCCAGGACCGGCCGTTTGACCGAGGTATCAGACAGCCACACGCGCGATGCTCGAATCGTGGAGGAGCCCGATGATACGCGGTGCGCGCGCGCCCGCCGAAACAAGCACGGCCGCGTATGCTCGCCGATGCCGGCTCAACTCCGAAGGCGGAATCGAGCCCGCGTCCCGCAGCCCCTCGGCGCAGCTCACATCAGACGCCGGCCACTGCCATGCTGGTGCAATGCGCCGCGTTCGACCAGCGCCCGGAAATGCTGTTCGAGCGCGTTGCGGCTGGCCCCGGTCAGCTTGATGGCCCGCCGATGGTGACGCAGCCATGCTCGCGGGCGAACGCGACGATCTGGAGTGACAGCTCCAGCAGGGCCGCCAGCACGATCTTTTCGCGGAACATGCGCTTGAGGCGGAACGGCCCCGTATCACCGGTTATCACCCAACGGCCCAGCCGGCATCGTCCATCGCCGCGGCCGCGTGGTGGCGTGGTTCATGGTGATGTTGACGATGCGCCCGCGGCCGGTGACGATGGCGACTGGGTCCTCGAGCCGCCCGGCGCTCACCGGTTCAACGCCTGCATCTGCGGCGCGGCGTAGCGGGGGCCGGCGGCCGCACCCGGCGGCAGGATGCGGTCGATGCGCGCGCGGTCTTCGGCGCTGATCCGCACATCGAGGGCGCCGACATTCTCTTCCAGCCGGCTGCGCTTCTTGGTTCCCGGGATCGGCACGATGTCCTCGCCCTGCGCCAGCAGCCAGGCCAGCGCGAGCTGGGCCGGCGTGCAGTCCTTCTCCCGCGCCATGGTCTCGATCTCCCGCACCAGGTCGAGATTCTTCTGGAAATTCTCGCCCTGGAAGCGCGGCGAGTGACGGCGATAGTCGTCCGCCGGCAGGTCCTCGATGCGGCGGATCTGCCCGGTGAGGAAGCCGCGCCCGAGCGGGCTGTAGGCGACATAGCCGATGCCGAGCTCGCGAACCACCGGCAGGATCTCCTCCTCCGGTTCGCGGCTCCACAGCGAGTATTCGGTCTGCAGCGCGCTGATCGGGTGCACGGCGTGCGCGCGGCGAATCGTCTGCGGCGCCGCTTCGGACAGCCCGAGGTAGCGGACCTTGCCGGCCTTCACGAGCTCGGCCATCGCGCCCACCGTTTCCTCGATCGGCGTGTTGGGGTCGACGCGGTGCTGGTAATAGAGGTCGATGTGGTCGACGCCGAGGCGCTTGAGCGAAGCCTCGCAGGCCTGCCGCACGTATTCGGCGTCGCCGCGAATGCCGAGAAACTCGCCCTGCTCGTTGCGGACATTGCCGAACTTGGTCGCCAGCACGACCCGGTCACGGCGGCCGGCGATCGCCTTGCCGACCAGGACCTCGTTGGTGAACGGGCCGTACATGTCCGCCGTGTCGAGGAAGGTCACGCCCAGCTCGATGGCGCGATGGATCGTCGCCAGCGCCTCGGCTTCGTCGCGGCCGGCGTAGAAGTCCGACATGCCCATACAGCCCAGGCCGAGTGCGGAGACCTCGAGGCCGTCCCGGCCGAGTTTGCGCGTGTGCATCTGCAGGTACCTCGCTCTTCGCCTGTCGCCCTTGCATCAGAACCGTTGCGGTATGAAGCGAACAAGATGGCGCAGTTTGAGGCTGCCGGCAACCCACGCCGAAAGCCGTCGTCGGATGGCGAGATGGGAGCCCGCCGCGCCCGAACGCCCGAGGGTCTGGTATTCGGACATGTGCACCCTTGCCGGAGCGTGAAATCTTCAGCGCAGCGGGAACCTCCAGCTCGCAGCACGAGCGCATGGACGCCTGCGCGTCCTCCCGCCAGTTCGCCTCGTCGAAGTCCACGCCGAGGAAGCGACAGCGGTCGTGAGGCAAGGCGGGTAGACGCCCAATGTGATGCGCCCGGATGCCTTCACCCTCGGCCGGCGACCACGCCGCGGCGAATCCTTCTCGGTCGCCGCAAGCTCGAGCTGCGCCGGCTACCGCCAAACGTACCGCCATATTTGGCACTGCTCCAGTGATACAGGGGGATGCCCGATGACGACAGGTCAAAAAAGACCCCGCGATTCGCGGGGCTTAGGTGATTTCCGGGATGCTCCGGGATAGGCAAATGGTGGTGGGACGGCACGCCGCACCAAACGACTATTGAAAGTACGGAATCGAAGCGCTGCGGGCTGCTGCGAACCGGTGCGAACCGGATCGAAAAGCCTGCCGGTACGGCCATCGGCCGTGGACGATCAAGCAGGTTTTTCGCGCTGATTGGTGCCCGGAAAGGCCGCTCAACCTCGTCTGCTTTCCGGCGCCAGTTCAATTCCTGTTTGGGAATCGAACCCGCGTCCGTCGCCCCGACCAAAAGCACACCCATTTACACCCATTCGAGCCGGGTGTTCTTGAAGGCAATGCAACTGCATTGACAAGACAATGCGACTGCATTACCATTCAAGCGTCAACCCAGATCCGCAGGAGATTGCCATGGCTGCGACCCTCGAAGTCGAATCCACACTCACTGATCGCTACCAGACCACGGTGCCGGAAACCGTGCGTCGTGCCCTCAAGCTGGGCAAGCGCGACAAGATCCACTACACCATTCGCCCCAGCGGAGAGGTGGTGCTGACGCGCGTCGAAGCATCCGACGGTGACGACCCGGTGCTCGGTCAGTTCCTCGGCTTCCTGGCCGCCGACATCACTCGCCATCCCGAGCGCCTGCAAGCTGTGGATGTCGGCCTCGTCCAACGCCTTCAATCGCTGGTCGGCGGCGTCGATGTCGATCTCGATGCCGCCCTGTCGGCAGACGATGAATGAGCGCAGGGAAGCCCGAGCCCTTGGTCATTCATGGCTGGACGGTCTTCGCCCATCCACTGTTCCTGGCGCAGATTGAAGCGCTGGCGCGGCAGGTCGAGACACTGAAGCAGAAGGACCCAGTTGGGTACGTAAAAAAGAACGCCAGCAAACGGCTGGTCGCGATCACCAAACTGGCGTTCGATGTCATCCCGCAAGATCCGACGCGACCGGAGTACCGCCAGGGTGCGACGCTCGGTGACGATCACAAGCACTGGTTTCGGGCCAAGTTCTTCCAACAGTACCGACTATTCTTCCGCTACCACGCCCCAAGCAAAGTGATCGTCTACGCCTGGGTGAACGACGAAGACACAAAACGCGCTTATGAAAGCAGCGACGACGCCTACCGGGTGTTCCGCAAGATGCTGGAAAGCGGGCATCCGCCTGATGACTGGGATCAGCTCCTGGCTGAGGCGCGGAAAGAATCGCAGCGGATGCGGGAATCATTGGCAAGGGCGGCAGCGGCCCAGTGATTGGCGCCGCTTGCGTCTACTCGTACCCCATCTTGAGCGCTTGGGCCTGGGCAACCAGTTCGTCCAAGGCCTGATGCCGCTCGGCGTGGCTGGCGGGTTGATCAGCGTCCGACAATGGTCTTGCCGCGATGGAATCAGTCCGGGCTGACGACAGTCCGCTCAGGCTGAGTTCGCCACCCAGCGCCTTGATAACGCGCAGCACGTGTTCGAGCCGGAGAGTCGGCTTGCCAGCCTCTAGCTCGACGATGAAACGCAGGCCGACACCGGCCGCCAAAGACAGCTGGTCCTGGGTCAGGCCAAGCTGCCTGCGCGCCGCACGCAGAGACTGTCCGAGAGTGTGAATGCTGTCGATGTGAATCATCGGTGCCGCCTGCTCATTGAAAATTCCCGTTCGGGAATGTTTGCTCAATCCAGCGAGACAGGCAACAGAATAATCCCGATCGGGAATGCGCAAACCATGTTGCGGTGAATGGGCTGGTCAATCTCCGCAGAAAGTGCGGTGAATAGATCGGCACAGCGATACCGCTTGGCTCGTCGGCCGAACAGCGCCTTCATGGACTCCTGCCAACTCATTCGGAAGGAGACCAAGATGGAAGTCGTTCACCTGAACCAGAAACAACTGGCCGCCCGCTGGTGCATCAGCGAGGCCACCCTGGAGCGCTGGCGCAGCGAGGGGATGGGCCCCAAGTTCCTGAAGCTCTGTGGCCGGGTGCTCTACCGACAGGTAGACATCGAGGCCTACGAGGAGTCGTGCCTGGCGACGTCAACCAAGACCGTGACAGCCCAGGTCAGTGCCGGCTGAGCAATGTTCCGATTCGACGGTAGATAGCGGCAAGTACCCACTGCTGTCCGGTTAATACCCGAATAGATTCAATTGGTTGCCTGACTGGTCCTGTTCGGTATTGTAGTGATGCCCGAGAAACGCTTGCTGGATGGGCATTTTCTCGAACAGGGTGACCGAGAAAATCTGTAGCAAAGTGTAGAGCGAGGCATCCAGGTTGAGGCGCTTCTTGAC
>JBFMCQ010000045.1:0-4573 GCA_040754295.1 Pseudomonadota bacterium
TGTGTTTAGTCGTTCCCGGCCCGACGGCCGGGCGGGCGGCGCGGGCCCGACTCCATAGTTCAGCCAGTCGAAATCGCGCGGGCCGTGGGCGTCGCTGGCGATGCTGACGAGCACGCCGTGCGCGCGCGCGAGCCGGCAATGCACATCGTCCAGATCCATGCGCTGCGGCTGCGCGTTGAGCTCCAGCCAGCAGCCGCGCTGGGCAGCGGTTCGGATCACGGCTTCGAGGTCGACGTCGATCGCGTCGCGGCTGCCGATCAGGCGACAGCTCGGATGTGCGAGCACATGGAAATGACGCTGCGCCATCGCCCGCTGCAGGCGCAGCGTCTGCTTGCGCCGCGGCAGGTCGAACCGGCCGTGCACGGCGCCGACGACGATATCCAGGCGTGCGAGCACGCGGTCCGGCAGGTCGAGGCGGCCGTCCTCGAGGATGTCGACTTCGCAGCCTTTCAGCAGCGTGATCTGCTTCAGCCGCGCGTTGAGCGCGTCGATGTCCTCGAGCTGGCGCAGCAGGCGCGTTTCGTCGAGCCCGTGGGCCACGCGCAGTGTCTGCGAGTGATCGGTGATCGCCAGGTATTCGAGTCCGGCCTCGCGCGCCGCCCGCGCCATCGCCTCGAGCGTCGCGGTACCGTCGCTGGCGGCGGTATGCGCATGCAGGTCGCCGCGCAGCTGCGCGCGCTCGATCAGTCGCGGCAGCTTGCCGGAACGCGCCGCCTCGACCTCGCCGCGGTTCTCGCGCAACGTCGGCGCGATCCACGGCAGGCCGATCGCACGGTAGACCGATTCCTCGGTGTCGCCGGCGATGCGGCGGGCGCCGCGGAACACGCCGTACTCGCTGATCTTGAGCCCGCGCTGCTGGGCGAGCCGGCGGATCGCGATGTTGTGCGCCTTCGAGCCGGTGAAGTAGACCAGCGCCGCGCCCTCGGCCTGCGGCTCGATCGCGCGCAGGTCCACCTGCAGCGCGTTGCGCAGCATCACGGTGGCGCGCGTCGGTCCCTGGGAGACGACCTCCTGAACCTCGGGCAGGCGCGCGAAGCGCCGGGTCACTGCCTCCGGGTGCGTCGTGATCGCCAGGATGTCGAGATCGCCGACGGTGTCGCGCATGCGCCGATAGCTGCCGCAGACCGTCGCCGAGTGCACGTCGGGATCGGCGTGCAGCGCTTGCAGCAGCTTCTGTGCCGATACTGCGGCCTCCGCCAGCGGCACGCGCCGGTTCGGCGCGAGCTGCGCCTGCAGGGCTTCGATCAGCCTGCGCTCGGTCTTCTCGCCGAACCCGTGCAGGCGGCGCACGCGGCCGGCACGCGCGGCTTCGAGCAGTTGCGCCGGCGTTTCCACGCCTAGATCGTGGTAGAGCAGCCTGGCGCGCTTGGGTCCGATTCCGGCGATCTGCAGCAGGCCGACGATACCCGGCGGGACTTCGCGCTTGAGGCGCTCCCGCAGCGCGCAGGTGCCGCTGGCGGCGATCTCGCCGATCTTCGCCGCCAGATCGGTGCCGATGCCCGGCAGCTTCGGCAGGCTGCCGCCGCCGGCGAGCAGCGCGTGGATGTCCTGCCCGTAGGCGGCCACCGTGCGCGCGGCGTTGCGGTAGGCACGGATGCGATAGGGGTTGGCGTTCTCGATCTCGAGGATGTCTGCGATTTCCTCGAAGACGGCCGCGATCTCGGCGTTGCTGGCCGGCACCGAGTCAGCTCCTGTGGTCCGCAGCCGCCGCCGCGCCGTAACGCTCGAACCACTCGCCGGCCAGCGTCGCGGCTTCCTCCGGCGCGATGTCGGTTGTGCATGTTCCAGTCATGGACGACTCGAAGTGGAATGGGGCAATCCACGCTGGCTAGCGGCTTTTGCCGCTGGGCCGCACGCACTGAGCTGGATCAGCCGTTTACATCGGCCATGCGCGGCTTGACCCAGGTCAATGATGCATCTTGCGATCGCTCCGACAATTGATGTTACACATCCGACCGGCGAGTGCGTCATGTCCCAGTTCCTACGCAACGCGAGCATCGCGCTCGCCATCACGCTGTTCACGGGCTGCACGACGACGCAGGAACAGAGCGGTGCGGTGCTCGGCGGTGCTGTCGGTGCCGCGGCCGGCTCGGCGGTCGGCAAGGGCAGCGGACGCACCGCCGCGATCATTCTCGGCGCACTGCTCGGCTCGGCGGTCGGCGCCAACATCGGCCGTCACATGGACGAGCAGGACCGCATCCGCACGTCGGAAGCGCTGGAATACAACCCGACTGGCAAGGCGTCTACGTGGCGCAACCCGGACACGCAGGCCGTGTACACGGTGACGCCGACCGGGACCGTGGAGACGGCCCAGGGGCCGTGCCGCGAGTTCACGATGGACGCGGACATCGGCGGCAAATCCCAGCAGGTTTATGGCACCGCCTGCCGTCAGGCCGACGGCAGCTGGAAGATCGTGCGCTAGCCAGCACAACGAAGCAGGGAGTACGGCAATGACGAAAGCGACCAAATCGACACAGCGGCGGACCAAGGACTGAAGCGCCGAGGCCCAGGAGAAGCGGACGACCCGCTGAAATCCGCAAGCCTGCTGGCCTGCACGCACGAAAAAGCCCCGGTCGCGTCGCGCCGGTTGGAAGCGTTTTCAGCCATGATTCACTCCTTGGAGAACAACAGAACAGATGGGGGTTGGAACAGGCGCGCCGAGGTCGGCGGCCCGTCGTCAGCCGACCCATGGCGCATGGCGCGCCGTCGACGAACCGGGGCACCACGATCGCCGGTCGGCGGCGACATCGATGGAGGATGTGCCGTCCTCCAGCATTTCCGGCGTCACCAGCACGGTGCCGCCGGGCGATACGTGAAAGCGCCGGCGATCGGCGTCGGCGTCGGCGCCAATGACGGTGCCCGGCGGAATCCTGCAGCCCTCCTCGATCACCGCATTGGAAATCACGCAATCGGAGCCGATGCTGGCACCCGCCAGCACCACGCTGTTCTGCAGCATGCTGCGCGGCCCGACGCGTACATCCGTAAACAGCACGCAGCGATACAGCTCCGCGCCGTGCGTCTCGCAGCGCGCCGGAATGATCGAACGGTTTGCGCGTCGATCCGCCTGCTGCCACGCGGCCGCGCACACCGAGCTGTGGATCGGCCAGGTGTCGGCGTGCGGATCGAGCTGCGGCGAGTCGCCGGCCATGTCCAGGTTCGCCTGCCGGTAGGCGTCGACGGTGCCGACGTCGCGCCAATAGCCCTGCCTGGCCGGATTGAGCGGATCGCGCAGCGAGTGCGCATGCACACGACCGCTGCGGATCGCGGCCGGAATGATGTCTCTGCCGAAGTCGCGGCTCGACCGTGGATTCGCCGCATCCTCGGCCAGCAGGTCCAGCAGGTATGCAGTGTCGAAGATGTAGATGCCCATCGATGCCAGCGCGATGTCGTCATGGGCGGGTAGCGGCTTCGGGCGCGACGGCTTTTCCGCGAACTCGTGGATGCGCTCCTCGCTGTCGACCTGCAGGACGCCGAAGGCGCGCGCCTCGTCGACCGGCACGCGGATGCAGCCGACCGTGACCTTCGACTGGCGTCGCCGGTGCTCGTCGAGCATCGCGCGATAGTCCATGCGGTAGGCGTGATCGCCGGCGAGCACCAACACTTGCGCTGGTGCACGCGCACGGATCAGGCGCAGATTCTGGTACACGGCATCGGCCGTTCCGCGATAGCCGGAGCGTTCGCCGTCCCCGCCAGCGGGCGGCAGCGCCTGCGCGAAGGCGCTGCCCGAATCGCCGACGCGTCCCCAGGTCTGCTCCAGGTGCGGTGCCAGCGAATCCGCCCGATACTGGGTCAGCACGCCGACCTGGCGGGCGCCGGAGTTCAGGCAGTTAGACAATGTGAAATCGATCAGCCGATAACGGCCGGAGATCGGCATCGCCGGCTTGGCGCGCCGATGGGTCAACGGGCCCAGGCGCGTACCCTTGCCGCCGGCGAGGATCAGCGCCAGGGTATCGTCCAGGGCGTGCCGGTGGGCTGCATCGGCGGACTCGCGCAAACGCGCATTGTGGCCGGGCTTGCGCAATACGGTATCCATGTCGCGTCTCCAAAGCGGTGGCTCGGGATTGAGGGGATCGTGCAGACAGCCGGACACGGCGTCATCGTCACCAACCACTGGTCGCATTCCCCGACCTACGGTTATGTTCCGCGGTTACGCGGCGACCGGCATTGACCTGAATCAATCCCGCGTACCGAGATGAATCCGACGCACTGCATCGCCGCGGTTCTGCTGCTGCTCGCCGCGGCGGCAGCGGGCAACGACACGCCGGGAGAGCCGACGGATCTCATCGGCACGCCACTGCGGCACGTCACGCGCTGGAACGACACGCTGCTCGACCTGGCGCGCCGCTACGACGTCGGCTACGTCGAGCTGCTGATCGCCAATCCGGGCGTCGATCCCTGGCTGCCGGGCGACGGCCGTACGCTGGCGATCCCGACGCAGCACCTGCTTCCACGAGGGCCGCGTCGCGGCATCATGATCAACCTCCCGGAGCTGCGGCTGTACTTCTTCGCGCGCGGTGACGCTCCGGCGCAGAGTTTCCCGGTCAGCATCGGGGACGAAGGCAAGGAGACACCG
>JBFMCQ010000045.1:4673-23449 GCA_040754295.1 Pseudomonadota bacterium
TCCACGAGGGCCGCGTCGCGGCATCATGATCAACCTCCCGGAGCTGCGGCTGTACTTCTTCGCGCGCGGTGACGCTCCGGCGCAGAGTTTCCCGGTCAGCATCGGGGACGAAGGCAAGGAGACACCGCAGGGAACGACGACGATCGTCGGCAAGCGGATCTTGCCAGCCTGGGTGCCGACAGCCTCGGAGCGCGCGGAGACGCCGACGCTGCCCGCGATCGTGCCGCCGGGGCCGGACAACCCCATGGGCATGTACGCGCTGTACCTCGGCTGGCGGGCGTTCGCGATCCATGGCACGAACAAGCCCTACAGCATCGGACGGCGCGGCAGCCACGGCTGCATCCGCATGTACCCGGAAGATATCCGGATGCTGTTCAAGCAGGTATCCGTCGGTACGCCCGTGGCCGTGGTCAATCAGCCGTTCAAGCTCGGTTGGCACGCAGGCGAGATGTATCTCGAGGTGCATCCGGACGTCGACGACATCAACGCGATCGAAGCCGGCGAGCCGCCGCGACACCCGCCGCGATCTCCGACGGAGGAGTACATACGCCAGGCTGCAGGCGCGCAAGCCGGGCGCATCGACTGGGACCTCGTGAGGTCCGTCATCCACCGGCGCGATGGCATGCCGGTGCGGGTTACGCGCTTGCCCGATGAAGGGACATCATGATCCGGTTCCGAAGGCGGACGACGGTCATTGGGTGTGGCGCTGACACGCGCAAGCGTCGCCGCAGGGGTCCTGCGAGCACCATTGATGCAAGTCAATGCCGCTTTGCGGCAGCAGGCTCAGGCTGCAGGTCCCACGAATGACCGGGGAACCCGTCATGTCCTTGCCCAAGATTTGCGCGCTGCTGCTGTTGCCCGTAGTCGCCGCCTGCACGACGCTCAGCGACAAGGATCGTGCCCTGCTCGATGCCGCCAGTCGCGACGCCGCCCAGGCGCTCGAGGTCGCGCGTACGGCACAGGCGAGCGCCGACGCTGCACGGAGTTCCGCGGCCGCGGCGCAAAGCGCAGCTGAGGATGCGGCGCGATCCGCCGCCAAATCCGCCGCCGATGCAGCGGCTGCCAACGAGAAGGCGGATCGCATGCTCCGCAAAGCGATGCGCAAATAGACCGGCGGAGCGGCCGGCGGCTTGGCGTGGTCGCAAGCCAAGACGAAGAAGTGAGCGAGGCGCCGCGTGCAGCGGGGCCCGGGCCGGTGCCGCGCTGGGAGCACTTCGAGCATATGGCCGACATCGGTGTGCGCGGCGTCGGCACGAGCCCGGCACAGGCTTTCGAGCAGGCGGCGCTGGCGATGGTCGCCGTCATCACTTCGCCGGCGAAAGTGCGGCCGGTCGAGTCGGTTACCGTGAGCTGCCGGGCTGCCGATCCGGAACTGTTGCTGGTGGACTGGCTCAACACGCTGGTTTACGAGATGGCCAGCCGCGGGATGCTGTTCTCCCGGTTCGACGTGCGCGTCGAAGATGGCCGGCTCGACGCCACCGTCCGCGGCGAGTCCACGGATCGGCGTCGCCACGATCCCGCGGTCGAGGTCAAGGGCGCGACACTGACCGAGCTGAGCGTGCACCGGGATGCGGAGGGCCACTGGGTGGCCCAGTGCGTCGTCGATGTCTGACGGCGGGCTGGCGCGACCGCCGTCAGGGGCGGTTCTTTTCCTCGACCCGGACTTCGCGGCTGATCAGCATGACGATGTCGTGCAAGGTGCCGGACACCATACCCAGCAGATCGTCGACGGCGAGGATGCCGGCCAGGCCGCCATGCTGATCGACCACAGGAATGCGGCGGATACCAAGTGTACGCATCCGCCGCAGGGTCTCGATGACGTCGTCGTATTCGTTCGCGGCTTCGAGGCGAGCGCTCATGACGTCCTCGACGGTCAGCGCAGCCGGCTCCACGTCCTCGGCGAGCACTTCGATGACGAGATCGCGATCGGTGACGATGCCGACCGGCCGGACGAGGTCGTCGATGCGCTCGACGACGACGAGGTCACCGACGTGGTGGTGGCGCATCAGCCGCGCCGCCTCTTGGATCCCGGTCTTGCGCTCGGCGATGACGACGTCGCGGTTGCAATATTCCCCTGCGTGCATGATCGAACTCCTCTGCGCTCTGCGGTGGCGGTCAAGCGGCCAGGGTATTGTGGCGGCCCCCTGCGGCGGCCGCGTTGACCTGGGTCATCCGCGCTCGTTCGTCGTCGGCGTCAAATGGGGGTATTCGGCGTGACCGGAGCTGCAACGATGGACCCCCAACGCTTCGAGCGGATTTCGGATGTGGAATGGCGGCTGCCTGCCGAGCACGGTATGCGCGTGCCGGCGGTAATCTACTGCGATGAAGCGCTGCTGCGCGCGATGGATGACAAGGTCGGCGAGCAGCTCGGCAACGTCGCCCGCCTGCCCGGCATCGTCAAGGCCGCCTATGCAATGCCCGATGCGCACTGGGGCTATGGATTTCCGATCGGCGGCGTCGCAGCCTTTGATCCGCACGAAGATGGCGTTGTCTCGGCCGGTGGCGTCGGCTTCGACATCTCCTGTGGCGTGCGCCTGCTGCTGACCGGATTGCCGGTTCCGGCGGTGCTCGATCGGCAGGCGGCGCTGGCCGACCGCTTGTTCCACGCGATACCGGCAGGCGTCGGCAGTACGGGCCGGGTATCGCTCGACGCCGCGGCCATGGATGCGATGCTGCGTGGCGGCGCGCGCTGGGCGGTGGAGCAGGGCTACGGCGTTGCCGACGATCTGGCGCATATCGAGGAGCGCGGTTGCATGGCGGGTGCTGATCCGGCCTGCGTCTCGCAGCACGCCAAGCGCCGTCAGCGTGACGAGACCGGGACGCTGGGCTCCGGCAATCACTATCTGGAGGTACAGCGTGTCGCCGAGATCCACGCCGTGGATCTCGCCCGCAGCTTTGGTCTGAACGCCGGCGACGCCGTCGTCAGCATCCATTGCGGCTCGCGCGGCCTGGGGCACCAGATCGGCGCCGAGTTCCTGCGCGAGATGGTCGAGGCCGCGCCGGTACACGGCATCGTGCTACCGGACCGCGAGCTCGCCTGCGCCCCGATCGACTCCGAGCTGGGACGCCGCTATCTCGGCGCCATGCGCGCGGCGATGAACTGTGCCATGGCCAATCGCCAGATCCTCACGCATCTGACCCGCGGTGTATTCGGCAAGCTGTTCGCGCCCGCGCAGCTGCCGTTGCTGTACGACGTATCGCACAATACCTGCAAGCTCGAAACCCATGTCGTCGATGGCAAGCCGCGCGAGCTGTACGTCCACCGCAAGGGCGCGACGCGCGCCTTCGGTCCCGGCCATCCCGAGCTGCCGGAGGCCTTGCGTGCAGCGGGCCAGCCGGTGCTGGTCGGTGGCAGCATGGGCACGGCGTCCTATGTACTGGCCGGCACCAGCAGCGGCGTGGGGCCAGCGTTCGGTTCGGCCTGCCACGGCGCCGGCCGCGCGATGAGCCGCCACGCGGCGACCCGGCAATGGCGTGGCCGTGCGCTGCAGGACGAGCTGGCCGCCCGCGGCATCCTGGTTCGCAGCCCGTCACTGCGCGGCATCGCCGAAGAAGCCCCCGGCGCGTACAAGGATGTCGGCGCCGTGGTGCGCGCCGCCGACCGTGCCGGCCTCGCGCGCTGCGTGGCGCGGCTGGAGCCGCTGGTCTGTATCAAGGGTTGAACCTGCGATGAGCCCGGCCACGACCGAGGAGCGGCTCGCGGACAAGCTGGCGTTTCTGCGCCGGCCGCAGACCTATCCCGGCGGTCGAGGCGACGTCGAGGCGCGCGAGACCCACATGTCCTGGGTGTTCCTCGACGGTCGCTGCGCCTACAAGCTGAAGAAGCCGGTGTGCCGGCCGTATCTGGACTACAGCTGCCTCCGGCAGCGCCGTCTGATGTGCGAGCGGGAAGTACGGCTGAACCGGCGCCTGGCCGACTGGGTCTACGTCGGTGTCGCCGCATTGGTGCGCGACGCGGCCGGGAACCTGGCTTTGCGCAACGCCGGCGAGGCGCTCGACGGACAGGTCGTCGAATGGCTGGTGCAGATGCGCCGCCTCCCGGATGACCTGATGCTCGATCATGCGATCCGGCACGACGCCGTGCGGGAGGCCGACGCGCTGCGCACCGCGACCCACCTCGCAACATTCTTCGCCAAAGCGCCGGGTGTCGCGAGAACTGCGGACGCGCACGTGCGCAGCCTGCGCCGCCTGCTGGCCGAGCACGCCGCCGCCATCGACTCGGCCGTCGCGACCGCAGGTCTGCGCAGCCTGCACGCGGGTCATGTCCGGGACCGCTTGTCGCGATTTCTCGATACGGACCGTGCGCTGGTCGAGGAGCGCGTTGCTGCCGGCCGGGTCATCGAAGGGCATGGCGATCTGCGGCCCGAGCATGTCTTTCTCGGCGAGCCGCCGGCGATCATCGACTGCATCGAGTTCAGCCGCGAGTTGCGCATCGTCGACCCGCTCGACGAGCTGGCCTTCCTGACGATGGAATGCACCTTGCTCGGCGCAGGCCGCTGGGGCGAGCTGTTCCTGCAGGTCTATCTGCAAAAAAGCGCGGACCACGCGCCGCAGATGCTGATGCAGTTCTACATGGGGCTGCGCGCGTTCCTGCGCCTGCGGCTGGCACTCGGACATCTCGCCGACACGCAGGACCCGCAGCACTGGGCCGACAGGGCGAGGCAGTATCTTGCGCTGGCCGAACGCTTCGCCCCCTGAGCGCGGGCAGACGCGTGATCGCTGCGGCCATCCGCTACCCGACCTCAGCGCTTGAATGGGAGAAGCGCTCAGGAGTCCTCGACCAGCTCCACGATCGAGCGCCCAGCGTGCAGGCGCAGCACGCACTCGGCGAGCAACGGCGCGAGATCGAGGACATCCAGCTTGGCAGCGGCCGCGTTGCCGTGCAGGCGTGTCGGCGGCACCGAGTTGGTGACGACGACACGGTCGATTGCGGCGTCGCCGAGTATCTCAGGTGCATTGGCCACGAACAGGCCGTGGGTGGCAAGACAGATCACCGCCTGTGCGCCGCGGCTGCGACAGGCCCGGGCGGTGCGCAGCAAGGTGCCGCCCGTGCCGATCAGGTCGTCGACGATGATCGCGGTGCGGCCGCCGAAGTCGCCGACGATGCGTTCGCCGCTGATCACCCCGCCGCTGCGCTGCTTCTCCATGAAGCCGCTTTCAATGCTGCGCCCGAGGCGGCGTGCGAGTGCCAGGCGGAAGGCCTCGGCACGCTTGATCCCGCCTTCGTCGGGACTGACCACGACCAGATCGGACGAACCGGCATGCTCGCAGAAGTGCGCGACGAACAGCGGGCGCGCCTGCAGATGCTCGCTGCGGCAGCGGAAGCTGTTCTGGAAGGCGGCGAGATTGTGCACGTCGACGGTCACGACGCAGTCGGCACCGGCGGCCTCGAACAGGCAGGCGAGGTAACGCGTCGTCACCGGGTCGCGCGGCTTGCTCTTGCGGTCCTTGCGCGAATAGCACAGATAGGGTGCGAGCACGGTGACGCGCGCGGCGCCGGCGTCCTTGAGCGCGCCGACGAAGAACAGCAGGCGGCACAGCTTGTCGTTGACACTGCCGCCGCCGTCGCCGGCGAGCGTGTGCAGCACATAGACGTCGCGCTCGCGCACGCTCTCCAGCGGTCGCGCCTTGTGCTCGCCGTCCTCGAACTCGCGCTCCTCATGCGGCGCCAGCGCCAGTCCCGCGTGGCCGGCGACACGCTTGCCCAAATAAAGCGTCGCTTGCAGCGCAAACAGCAGGGGCGCGGAGTTCCACATCCTGACGGTCTCCTCTTGCCGATGGCCGGCGACACCCCAGACGCGGACCGCAACGTCCCTTCAGCGCATGCTGTTCGGCGTGACCACGCGGCATGCAGCCAGACGTCTACGCGGCTTCGGAGCGCTGCGTTTGTGCCTGGCTTTGAGCGTTGAGCTGCTGGTCGATCTCGCGTTCGGCACTGAGCCAGTCTTCCACCGGGTCTCCGTCGACGAAGCCGCGCCGTGAGGCGCGGTAGTAGGCGGCCTCGGCGATCATCGTCTGGCGTACTTCTTTCTGCGCGCCGCTGCCGCCTGCGGATGCGTCTTGCGTGCTTCCGTCTCCGGCGGACTCGTGACGCAGGCGTGATTGCAGCTCGTGGTAGCCGGCACGGATCTCGTCGGCGAGGTGGCGCGCGCGCTCTTTCAGCTCGTGGCCGGCTTCATCCGCCTTCTCGCGCAACGCGGTTTCGGCGGCCTTAAGCTCCTGCCAGCGGCTTTCCAGCTGCTGCCAGGTGTCCTGCAGATCGTGCCGCGTCCGGTCGAGGCTGTCGTGCAGCAGCGCAGTCAGCTTGTCGCGCTGATCACGCAGATCGTCCATCGTGGATTGGATGTAGTCCTGTACCTTGCTCATGGCCTGTTCCCTGCTGTGGTTGCCGGCCCACGATAGAGTCGAGCCCATGCGCAGGCATTGATATAGGTCAAGACGGCTCAGGCTCAGAGGCGTCGAGCGCAGTCGCCAGTGCGCGCAGCGCCGGTGTGATCCGCACTTCGTACGGGCTCGCCGGCGACAAGGCCTGCAATGCGCCGGGCAGCTGGGCGACCTGCGCGCGCGCGTGCTCGCGCAGCTCGTCCAGCGAGGGTCGCGGTGCCAAGCGCCGGCCCTTGCGCATGACCGGCTGCAGCAGCGGCGTGCCGTCCTGCACGTCGCCATCGAGCGTCACGAGGTCGCCGCAGGCGCGGCCGCCCGCGTCGAGGCGGCGGTAGACCTGCTTGCGGCCCGGCCATGTTGCCTTGCCCTCGGAACGCTTGCGCCGCGGGCGAGCGGCGTACTCCTGCAGCTTGTATGCACAATCGAGATAAGGGGCATCTGCCGATGTGTCCATGCGCGTGCCGACGCCGAAGCCGTCGATCGGCGCGCCGGACTGCAACAGGCAGGCGATGCGCTGTTCGTCCACATCCCCGCTGGCGAAGATGCGCACGCGCTGCAGGCCGCCGGCGTCGAGGATCGCGCGCACCGCGCGGGCGTGCGCGGCGAGGTCGCCGCTGTCCAGGCGCACGCTGCCGATGTCGATGCCGTCGGCTTGCAGGCGTGGCGCCAGGGCGACGATCTTGCGGGCTGCGGCCTCGGTGTCGTAGGTGTCGATCAGCAGCACGACGCTCTGCGGCCGGCTGCGCGCGAAATGCTCGAAGGCGGCCAGTTCGTCGTCGTGCGCCTGGATGAAGGAATGCGCCATGGTGCCGTAGGTGGGGATGCCGAAGCGCATGCCGGCGAGCACGGTCGCGGTGCCGGAGAAACCGGCGAGATAGCTGGCGCGGGCGGCGAGCAGACCGGCCTCGGCGCCGTGCGCGCGGCGCAGGCCGAAGTCGATCAAGAGCTTGCCCGGTGCGGCCAGCGTCGAGCGCACCGCCTTGGACGCGATCATCGTCTGGAAGTGCAGCAGGTTGATCAGCCGCGTCTCGACCAGCTGTGCCTGCGGCAGCGGCGCCGTCACGCGCAGAATCGGCTCGTCGGGGAAGAACACCGTTCCTTCCTGCATCGCGTGGACGTCGCCGTTGAAGCGCAGCGTGGCGAGGTCATCGACGAACGCCGGGCTGAAGCCGTCCTGTTGTGCGATCCACTCGAGCTCCTGCGCGCTGAAGCACAGGGATTCGAGATAGTCGAGTGCCTGCTCGAGGCCGGCCGCGACCAGGAAGTTGCGCGACGGCGGCAGCCGACGCACGAACAGCTCGAACACCGCCGTATCGAACATCTGCCGGTCGAAGTAGGCCTGCATCATCGTCAACTGATACAGGTCGGTCAGCAACGCCGACGAGCCGTTCGGACGCATGCGCGGGCTCAGGCGCGGAGCTGCGTCGATCGGCACAGCCGTGCACCGCGCTGGCGCATCCGCTCCAGTGCGCGTTCACCGTCACCGGGCCGGACGTCGACCGCGCGTACCGCGTCGGTCAGCACGAGTACCGCGTAGCCGTGGGCTAGCGCGTCGCTGACCGTCGCCTCGACGCAGTAGTCGGTCGCCAGTCCGCCGATGAACAGGCGCCGCACGCCGAGGGCCGCGAGCGTGCCGGCAAGCTCGGTACCGTCGAAACCGGAATACGCGTCGCGATCCGCGCTCGAGCCTTTCGACACGATGTGCGTCGAGGCCGGCAGCTGCAATGCCGCAGCGAAGCCCGCGCCCGCAGTCCCCGCGACGCAGTGCGGCGGCCACGGGCCGTTGCGGGCCTTGAACGAGCAATGATCCGGTGTGTGCCAGTCGCGCGTCGCGAAGACCGGCAAGTCGCAGCGCCCGAACAGGGCCAGCGCGCGATTCAGCGCGGGGATCACCGCGTCGCCTTCGGGTACGGCGAGGCTGCCGCCCGGCAGGAAGTCGTTCTGCACGTCGACTGCGATCAGCGCGTCGCCCGGCAGCAGGCGGATCGCGCCGGTCGCGGCCGGCTCCGGCTCGTGTGATGACATGGCTGACGGCAGCATATCATCCAAGTTCGCGGTCTCAAGGCAGTACGACAATGGGCTCGTCGAGCGCCTCGATCAGCTGCTGCAACCCGTCGGCGCGCGCGATGTCCCGCCGGCTGATCAGGATCAGCGACGGACGGCGCCGGCGCAGACGTGCGAGCACGTCGGCGTCGCCGGTCCAGTGCAGCCGCTCCCAGGGCGCGGACGCGGTGTGTGCCTGCAGCGCGCGTGCGGCCTCGTCGAAGTGCGCCGGGTCCGTGGCCGCGGTTTCGAGCCGGATCGGCGAACGTTCGGCCGGGAGCCAGCGGGAGACGGTGCTGCGGCCGAAGACGACGATATCGGCGGTGGCGTGTTCATCCAGCAGCTGCAGCGGACGGCTGCACACCCTGCGCACGTCGACGCGCAGCCCGCTGGCCGGCGCCATCAGGCTGCGCTCCAGCTGCTGCAGGGCCTGCCGCAGGCTGCGCTCGAGCAGCGCCGGGTCCAGGCGCCGCTCGTCGCCGCTGTGCCGGCGGACTTCGACGCAGAACGGCAGACTGGCGGCGCGTCGCAAGGCTTCGCTCTCGACCAGCAGAGCGACCAGGCCGGCGGCGAAATGACGTGCCAGGCTCAGCGCCAGCGGGATCGCCGGGCTGTCGCGGCCGTCCGTTTCGAGCGCGAGCACGATCTCGCGCACCCGGCGCGGCTCAGCTGTCGTTTCCGGAGCGCTCGTCGTCATTCTGGCTCTCGCCCGATTTGGGATGCGCGAAGCGCTGCAGCAGGCCGGCCCAGTCGTGCAGACGCGCCTGCACACGGCCGTTGACGGTGTCGGACGGGAACGCCCCCTGGGCATCGACGTCGCCGGCCTGCGTGCCGCTGAGCAGGGTCATCGCCTGGTCGATGCTGGAGATCGCATATACCTTGAAACGTCCGCTGCGTGCCGCCTCGACGACGTCGTCGCGCAGCATCAGGTGCTTGATGTTCGCTTCGGGGATCAGCACGCCCTGTGTGCCGCTCAGCCCGCGCGCCTTGCAGATGTCGAAGAAGCCCTCGATCTTCTCGTTGACACCACCGATGGCCTGCACCGCGCCATGCTGGTCGACCGATCCGGTGATCGCCAGGTCCTGGCGCAGCGGCAGGCCGGACAGTGCCGACAGCAGCGTACACAGCTCGGCGGCCGAAGCGCTGTCGCCGTCGACGGCGCCGTAGGTCTGCTCGAATACCAGGCTCGCGGCCAGCGTCAGCGGTTGGCGCTGCGCGTAGCGCTGCGCCAGGAAGGCGCTGAGGATCAGTACGCCCTTGGAATGGATCGCACCGCCGAGCTCCGATTCGCGCTGGATGTCGATGACCTTGCCGTTACCCGGATGTGCCGTCGCGGTGATGCGTGTCGGGTGGCCGAAGCTGTGCTTGCCCAGCAGCACGACGGCCAGGCCGTTGACCTGCGCGATCGCCATGCCGCTGGTCTGGATGCGGTGAATGTCGCGCAGGATGCTTTCGTGCATCCGCTCGCGCAGCTGGTCGGCGCGCTGGATGCCGGCGGCGATCGCCTGTAAGACGTGTGCCGCCTGCACGACGTCGCTGCCGGCGCGCTGCGCCCACCAGTCGGCCTCGCGCAGGTTGTCGAGCAGATCCTCGCGATGCAGCGACAGCTTCTCGGCGTCTTCGGCACGGCGTGCCGCATGCTCGATCAGCCGCGCCACCGCACCGCGGTCCATCGGGCGCAGCTTGTGCTGGCGCTGCAGGGTCGCGATCAGGCAGGCGAAGCCCCGCGTGTTGTCGGTGTCGCGGGCGAAATCCTCGGCGAAGTCGGCCTGCACCTTGAACAGCAGCGGGAAGTCGGGATCGTAGGCGCTCAGCAGGTGATAGAGCAGGCGGTCGCCGGTCAGCACGACCTTGACATCGAGCGGGATCGGCGCCGGCTCCAGCGTGATCGTGCTCGCCAGGCTGAGCATCTGCTCCAACGGCTGGATGCGGGCTTCACGCGCGCGCAGTGCGCGCTTGAGCGCATCCCACGCGAACGGCTGCATCAGCACCTTGCGCGCGTCGAGGATCAGATAACCGCCGTTGGCGCGCAGCAGGGCGCCGCCCTTGATCAGCGTGAAATCGGTCAGCAGCGTGCCGAACTGCGCGAGATGCTCGATGCGGCCGATGAGGTTCTGGTAGGTCGGGTGGTCCTCGTAGATCACCGGCGCGCCGGTGCTGCCGTTGCGGTCGACGAGCACGTTGACGTAGTAGCGGTTGAACGGCGTCAGGCGCTGATCGGCGCTCGGCGGTCCCTTGTTTTCGGCGGCGAACCGGCGGATCTCGTCGGCGTTGTCGACGATGTCGTCGCGCACTTCGGACAGGAACGTCATCACTTCCGGCAGTGCGCGATAGTGCGCGCGCAGCTCTTCCAGGTGCTGATCGACGCGCCGGCTGGCGACGTCGGTGTTGAGCGCCTCCATGCGCCGGGCATGCTCGCGGTGCAGTCGCGTCGATTCCTGCACCGCGTTGCGCAGCTTCTGGCGCACGATGTCGGAGTTGCGTTCGATCTCCTGCTGCTCGGCCTCGCTGAGTTTCTGGAACTCCTCGGGACCGAACACCTCGCCGTTGCGCACCGGCGCAACGGTCCAGCCGCCCGGCGTGCGCACCAGCATCAGGTTTTTGCGCATCGCCTCTTCGGCGACGGCGGTGAACAGGCCTTCCTCGCGTTCCTTGAACTCGTCGTTGATTTCCTGCGCGCGCGTTCGGTAGTCGTCGCCGTCGAAGGCGGCCGGAATGCCGCTGAGGATGTCGCGCACCAGATTGCGCATGTCGCGCTGCAGCTCGACGCCGGTGCCCGGCGCCAGCATCAAGGCGATGGGCTGATGCGGCGTGCGGAAGTTGTGCACCAGGCAGCAGTCCGGTGGTATCGGCATCGTCGCTGCGCGCTGCTCCAGCATGCCGCGCGCGATCGGCGATTTGCCCAGGCCCGGAGTGCCCATGACGAACAGGTTGTAGCCTTCATGCGCCATGCCGACACCGAATTCGAGCGCGTTGGTGGCACGACCCTGACCGATCGTCCCGTCGAGATCCGGCAGGTCGGTCGTCGTCAGGAAGCTCAGCGCTTCGGCATCGCAGCGCCGGCACAGCAGGCCCGGCTCCAGCGCCGCGACCGGGCGGGCTGGCACAACGGCACCGGCGTCATGCGCCGCGTTCACGGAGTCCAGCATGGTGCATCGCTCGCCGGGAACGATTCGCGTCCGGCTTCGTCGACGACGTCGAGTTTCCCGTCGGCTTCGGGCGCCGGCTTTTTCGCCTGGGTCTGCCGCTGCTTCTGCGGTTGTCGGGGCCGTGTGGTCCGGCGCCGCCCGGTGGTACTGGTCCTGCGCATGTCGATCTCCTGCTCGCGGGTCAGTCGTGATTCCAGGTCGGTCCGTGCCTACAGGTAGGCTTCCGATGCGTAGCGCCGCATCATGCGGTGGCTGGTGAAGATCGAGCCGTTGTGCGAGATCGCGCTCTTCATGATGCGCAGCCAGGCGTCGCGGCGTTCGTGGTACAGCGGCAGCACGGCGCCTTCGAGCTTGCTGTACAAGGATTCGGCATCGCCGTCCGACATGCTGTCGGGGCCGTCGCCGATGGCCCAGCCGGTCACGCCTTCGACGCAGCCCTCGATCCACCAGCCGTCCAGCACCGACAGGCTCGGCACGCCGTTGAGCGCCGCCTTCATGCCACTGGTGCCGGAGGCTTCCAGCGGGCGCTGCGGCGTGTTGAGCCAGACGTCGACGCCGGGAATCAAGGCCTGCGCCAGCGCCATGTCGTAGTTCGGCACGAAGGCGCCGCGGATGTCCGGCGCGAGCGCGCGCAGCGCGGCGTGCAGGTGCGCGATACGCTGCTTGCCCTCCTCGTCACGCGGATGCGCCTTGCCGGCGAGGACGATCTGGAACGGAAAACGGCGGGCGATCACGCGCAGCCGCTCCAGATCTGTGAACAGCAGTTCGGGGCGCTTGTAGGCGGTCATGCGCCGTGCATAGCCCAGGATCGGCAGCTCCGGGTTCAGGGCGACGCCGGTCGCTTCGCGCACGCGCTCGACCAGCGCGCGCCGGGCCGAAAGGTGTGCCTGCCACAGCTCGTCGCCGGACAGGCAGCAGTCCGCGCGCACCAGCATCTCCGGCTCGTTGCACCAGCCGGGCAGGTGGCGGTCGTAGAGCGCGGCCAGCGCCGGATGCGCCCAGGTGTGCGGGTGCACGCCGTTGGTGACCGCGCGCACCGTGTAGCCCGGATACATGCGCCGCGAGATTTCCGCATGACGCTTGGCCACGCCGTTGACGTAGCCGGAAAGGTTGAGCGCCAGCCGCGTCATGTCCAGGCGCGCGTCGCCGGCCAGCCGGCGCAGCGTGTCGCGCTCGACGAAGTCGCCGAGCACGCGCTCGACCAGGCCGTAGTCGAACTGATCGTGACCGGCGCCGACCGGCGTGTGCGTCGTGAAGATGCAGCGCTCGCGCACGTCGGGCAGATCGTAGGGCGGTTCGCCGGGGCGCTGGTCGTCGGCCGGCACGCGCTCCTGCCGCAGCAGCTCCAGAGCGAGCAGCGCCGCGTGGCCCTCGTTCATGTGGTACTTGCGGATCCGGAAACCCAGCGCGCCGAGCATGCGCAGGCCGCCGATGCCGAGTACGATTTCCTGCTTGAGGCGGTAGCTGTCGTCACCGCCGTAAAGCCAGTGCGTCAGCTCGCGGTCGGCACCGCTGTTTTCGGGCAGATCGGTGTCGAGGAAGATCACCGGCGCCCGCCCGCCGAGGTGGCCCGCGACCGTGTAGAGCCAGGCACTGACCCAGACGTCGCGGCCTTCGATCGGCACCACGACCTTCGCGCCCAGGCGCTGGAGCGTCGTGGCCGGGTCCCAGCGATCGGGGGCTTCCGACTGCCGACCCTCGGCGTCGAGCACCTGCCGGAAGTAGCCGTTGCGGCTGACCAGACTCACGGCGACGACCGGCAGCTCCAGGTCCGCGGCCGCGCGGATCGTGTCGCCGGCGAGGATGCCCAGGCCACCGCTGTAGGTGGGGATGTCCGCGCGCGCGGCGATCTCCATCGTGAAGTAGGCGATGCGCTCGGTTGCCGCGAAGTGGGTGTGCACGGGAAGGGGAAGTTTCATGCGTCCGGCTCTCGCTCATTGCCGGACAGGAAGTCCCGGACCAGGCCGAGCGAACGGTCGGTCTTCGCGATCGAGCGTTCGGCCTGGGTCTCGATACCGGACAGCGCACGGATGGCGTCGATCGTCTCGGGGATGACGATCGCCTGGTTGAACACCTGGTAGCAGTAATAGAGCTGATTGCCATCCACCGTCAGCACGTCTTCCCACAGAGCGACTTCCCACATGTCGCCACGCCGCCGGCCGAGATCGGCCATCAGCTCCACGGTGCTGTTGAGTGCGCTCAGGCCGTCGTGCGTGCGCACGAAGGCGATGCGCGGCGCGGCGTGGAACGCGGCCAGCACCTCGTCGCGCGTCGCCTCGCGCGTCAGCTCCACCCACCAGCTGTGCAGATGGCTGGAGTTGTGCGCGGCCTTCACGGCGATCGTGACGACGTCCAGATCCGGATCGACCGTGCGCGCGTCCGGGCCCTGGTGACTCGGGATCGACTTCTCCGGAACCACGGTGTTCATGATGCCGTCCTGGTGCGCCTCCCACGGGTCCCCGGGACTCGATGATGCCGGCTGTACTCCCGGTGCCCGCGCGATCTCGGCTTCGGCTTCGAGCCAGTCGTTGAGCCGGTCATCGGCGTTTCCATGGAACCCGCGGCGCTGCGCGCGAGAATAGGCCGCTTCGTCAATCATCGATTGCCGCATGTCGCTGCAGCAGCCGGTGGCGCCGGCCTGCGGCGGGGTCACGATGACCTTATCCGGGGTCTTCCAGGATGTCGGTCGGGTTTTCATGCGCTGGCTCTCCGTTGCGAAGTGCGTCGTGGGGCCGCCGCGGAGCGGGCCGTGGCGGCCATGGGGTAGAGGTAGTCGCGGGTGATCGGCAGGCGGTCGAGCGTCCGGGCCAGCTGCAGCTGAAACACCGCGAGATCGCCGTACCGGAAGCAGGCGGCGCTGGCCTGCAGGTAGAACTCCCACATGCGGCAGAAGCGCTCCCCCATGTGCGCCGCAATGTCCGCGCGCGCGGCCTGGAAGCGGGCGTTCCAGTGTTCGAGCGTCAGCGCATAGTGCAGGCGCCAGTACTCGAGGTCCGTGCCGATCAGGCCGGCCGCCTCGACGGCCGGCAGGACTTCGGAGGCCGCCGGAATGTAGCCGCCGGGGAAGATGTATTTGCGGATCCACGGATTGGAGCCGCCGCCGGCCGAGTAGCGCCCGATCGTGTGCAGTAGGGCGACGCCGTCGGGCTTGAGCAGCTCGCGCACGCGGCGGAAGAACAGCGGGTACTGCGGGCGGCCGACGTGCTCGAACATGCCGACGCTGACGATTGCGTCGAACGCGCCGGTCGTGTCGCGGTAGTCCTGCAGGCGGAACTCGACGCGATCCTGCAGACCTCGTTCGCGAGCGCGCTGCTGCGCGATCTTGAGCTGCTCCTGCGACAGCGTGATGCCCGTGCAGTGCACACCGTGGCGCTCGGCCAGAACCATCGCCAGGCTGCCCCAGCCGCAGCCGATGTCGAGCACGCGCGCGCCCGGCTTGAGGTCGAGCTTGGCGGCGATGTGCGCGCACTTGGCCTGCTGCGCCGCTTCCAGCGAGTCGTCCGGGCAGCGGAAGTAGGCGCAGGAGTAGTGCAGGTCGCAGTCGAGGAAGCGCCGATAGACCGCGTAGTCCACATCGTAGTGATGGTGCACGTTCACTAGCGCGCGGCGACGCGTGTTCAGCTCCCCGAGCTGCGCGCGCAGCTTGTTGTACCAGCGGGCCGCTGCAGGCCCTGCGAGGCCGTCGAGGTTGCGGATGCACACGCGCAGGACCTCGGCCAAATTGCCGTTCAGCGGCTCCCATTGCCCATCCATGTAGGCCTCGGCGAAGGCCAGGCGCGGATTGCGCAGGATGCGCCACAGCACGGACGGGTCGCGCATGCGCACGCCGACGGCACTGCCGCTGCCCAGGTGCCAGCGGCGGCCGTCCGGCGCCACGAATTCCACGGCGCCGGCGCAGCAGCGCCGTCCGATCAGATCGAGGATTGCTTGCATGGTTCAACGCCCTCCATCGAGGTGTGACAAGGGTTGGGTGCTCGGCGAGGCGTGGCGGCGAACGTCGCCGGCGACGACCGACTCTTCGTCGACCGCGGGTTGCGAGTCGGCGGCTGCGCTCAGCCGCAGCGCCAGCGCGCGTGCCAGGCCGAAGCTCAGAGGAAACAGCAGGACCAGCTGCAGTACCGGCAGCAGCGAGACCTGCGACGCCGGCAGTCGCGGTGCGCGCGCGGTGTAGCGCCACCAGTCCATGGCCAGCGCATGCAACTCGACCGTCACGCTGAGTGCGAGCGCCAGACCCAACAGCGACAGCCAGACGCGCGGCGTCCAACGCTGCAGCGGCCAGCGCGGGTTCCGGCTCACGAGCGCGGTGCCGAGTCCGGCAAGGGCGGTGAGCACGAGATCGCCGAGCGTCGCGCGCAGCATCGCGGCCATCGACGCCGGCGCGCGCAGGTGTACGAAGAAGGGCTCGCACTGCGCGTACTCCCAGGCGAAATGCAGCGCGAAGCTGACCGCGGCCAGCGTCGGCCAGAAGATCCACGGAGCGGACGGCCGCGGCACGGCTTCAGTGCGCCGCAAGCGCGACCGGCGCGGGCGCATCCGCCTGCGCCAGCCGCAAGCGCTTCAGCAGCAGCGCGTTGACGGCGACCTGCACGGAACGGCTGATCGCGCAGTTGTCGCGGTTCATTTGACCCTCCTGCGGCGTGGCTCGCATGCCGGGTTGCCAAGCTTGAGTGACGGCTCCATGTTTCCGCAGCAGCGCGTGGAGTCGGGTGAGTGTGCCGACAGGATGGGTGCGGGAGTTCACCCCATGCATTGATCTGCGTCAGCCATTGCCGTTTCACCGGCGCGGGCTCCAGCATGATGAGCGTCTGATAGCGGCTGAGGCAGCGCCTCGGGCCGTCCCGGTGAGGCTGTGCGTTCGCGGGTGGCTCCTCGGCGCCTGCGACGGATGATTTCGCCGCACGCTCTTTGTGTACCGGCGAAGGGCGTAGCCGGTTGACCGAGGTCAATGATCGGACCGTCGCTGGGGCGCATCCTTGGCCCAGTTCGTCACGCAAAGGCCGCAATCGATGGACCCGAAACACCGAATCAATCTGCTTTACTTGATGGCAGCGGTATTCGGCATACTGCTGATGCAGAGCATGCTCGCCGAGCTCGGCCACGTGCGTAGCGTGCCGTACAGCGAATTCGAGCAGATGCTCAAGGACGGCGAGATCGAGGAAGTGGCGATCACCAACGGCAGCCTGCGCGGCACGCTGGCGGGCTCGACCGCGGACCAGCCGCAGCACGTCGTCGCCGCGCGTGTCGACCCGGCCGTGGCCGAGCGCCTGGAGCGCTACGGCGTGCGCTTCTTCGCCGTGAAGGAAAACACCTGGCTGCGCGACATCCTGTCCTGGGTTGTGCCGATGCTGCTGTTCTTCGGCCTGTGGATGTTCGTGTTGCGGCGCATCGCCGAGAAGCAGGGCATGGGCGGCGGGATGATGGCGATCGGCAAGAGCAAGGCCAAGGTCTACGTCGAGAACGACACCAAGGTGAGCTTCGCCGACGTCGCCGGCGTCGACGAAGCCAAGGCCGAGCTGCAGGAGATCGTGACCTTCCTGAAGAATCCGGCGCAGTACGGACGCCTGGGCGCGCGCCTGCCCAAGGGCATCCTGCTCGTCGGCCCGCCCGGCACCGGCAAGACGCTGCTGGCGCGTGCGGTGGCCGGCGAGGCCGGCGTGCCGTTCTTCTCGATCAGCGGCGCCGAGTTCGTCGAGATGTTCGTCGGCGTCGGCGCCGCGCGCGTGCGCGACCTATTCGAGCAGGCGCGCGCCAAGGCACCGGCGATCATCTTCATCGACGAGATCGATGCGCTCGGCCGCGCGCGCGGTGCGTTTCCGCTGTCGGGCGGCCACGACGAGAAGGAGCAGACGCTCAACCAGCTGCTGTCGGAGATGGACGGCTTCGATCCGCGCCAGGGCCTGGTGCTGCTGGCCGCCACCAACCGCCCGGAGATCCTCGATCCGGCATTGCTGCGCGCCGGCCGCTTCGACCGCCAGGTGCTGGTCGACCGGCCGGATCGTGTCGGTCGTGAGCAGATCCTGAAAGTGCACCTCGGAAAAGTGCGCCTGGCGCCCGGTGTCGACGCGCAGCAGATCGCGGCGCTGACACCGGGCTTCTCCGGCGCCGATCTCGCCAACCTGGTCAACGAGGCGGCGCTGCTGGCGACGCGCCGCGGCGCCGAGACGGTGGACCAGGACGACTTCACCCAGGCGATCGAGCGCATCGTCGCCGGCCTGGAAAAGCGCAGCCGCCTGCTCAATCCGCTGGAGCGCCGCATCGTGGCGTATCACGAGCTGGGTCATGCTTTCGTCGCGCTCTCGCTGAAGGGCTCCGACGCCGTGCAGAAGGTGTCGATCATTCCGCGCGGCATCGGCGCGCTCGGCTACACGCTGCAGCGGCCGACCGAAGACCGCTTCGTCATGACGCGCGAGGAGCTGCACAACCGCATGGCCGTGCTGCTCGGCGGGCGCGCGGCGGAGCGCGAGGTGTTCGCCGAGGTGTCGACCGGCGCCGCCGATGACCTCGCCAAGGCCACGGACATCGCGCGCAACATGGTGACGCGCTTCGGCATGGTGCCGGCCTTCGGCGAGGTGGTGTTCGAGACGCAGAACCCGCGCTTTCTCGACACGCCGGTGCCGATGCCGGGCGAGCGCAGCTATAGCGAAGACACCGCGCGAGAAATCGACCGCGCGGTGCGCGAGCTGATCGATGCCGCCTACCGGACGGCCGCCGGCATCGTGCGTTCGCGCCGCAGCACGCTCGATGAGGCAGCCAAGGCGCTGCTGGAGCGCGAGACGCTGCTCGAAGCCGATCTGCTGGGCTTCATGGGCACTGCATCCGTTGCAGAGCCCTCACCGAAGGTTCAGGCCGCGGCCTGAGGCTGTTCACGCCCCCTCGTTTCAGGAGAAAGACGATGCGCAACGCAAGACATGCAGGGATCACTGTCGCTGCACTGATGCTCGCTGCCGCTCAGGCGGCGGTCGCGGCCGACCAGCGCAAGCCGGCCGCAGCGAGACCGCCCATGCAGCAGCCCGGCGCGGCTGGCGGCATGCGCATGATGGACATGCCGATGATGAAAGAGCACATGGCGCAGATGCGCGAGCACATGCAGAAGATGAAGTCCGCCCAGTCCGACGATGAGCGTCAGCGCCTGATGCAGGAGCACATGGAAATGATGCACGAGCACATGGGCATGATGATGCGGATGATGGAGGGCATGGG
>JBFMCQ010000045.1:23549-28509 GCA_040754295.1 Pseudomonadota bacterium
TGCGCGAGCACATGCAGAAGATGAAGTCCGCCCAGTCCGACGATGAGCGTCAGCGCCTGATGCAGGAGCACATGGAAATGATGCACGAGCACATGGGCATGATGATGCGGATGATGGAGGGCATGGGCGGCATGGGCGGCATGGGTGGCATGGGCGGCGACGGAAGCGCCGCGCCGGACGCAGCCCACGGTCACGATCACGGCCAGTGATGCCGGAGTGAACGACCGTGGTGATGTTGTGCGCACGGCGCGCAACGGCTGCACGGAGAGGCGACGATGAAAGGAACCTGGCTCTGGACGCCGATGGCCTTCCCGCCTTTATTGACGGCCTTGGCCATCGTGACTCTGATGCCGTCGTTCCTGTTTTCCGGCTTCCTGTTCCCGATCTTCACCATGCCCTAGGACGTGATCCTCGGTGTATTTCTGAAAGGGGCCGGGATCGCGGAACTCTGGCCGCAGGCACTGGCGTTGTTGGTGATCGGTGTCGTGTTATTTGCCGTCGCGATGAGCGTGTTTCGTAAACAACTGGCGTGAATGGGCGCGGCTATTACTCGTGCTCGCGCAGCTACGCAGTAGCTTGAGACGCCGATAGGAGAGCTGGCCGGCAGGTCGGCGCGTTACGAGGTCCTGCTGACCGAGGGTAGCGTGCGCCCGATCTCGTAAACCGTGGCGCCCACCAGCGAGCGCGGCAATACGATGGCCAGCGTCTCGCAGTCGAGCGGCTCGACAGCGCGCGGTGGTTGCTGCGGCGCCGGGCGCTGCGCGCAGCGTACGACCTGGTGCCGTTCACGCGGCGCTGGGGATGGCCGCACGGCGTCCGCAGGCCTGTGCAAGCTGCAGGTGCACACACCGCGGTTCATGCAAGCCACACGAGCGCAAGCCGGTCGGCGCCGCGCTCTCCCACGTGGCGACTGGCATTGCGCTTGCTCTCGAACGCTGACGCGCGCATGAGATCGAAGCATGGTCAACGACACGACAGCCCGCCCATCCAGGCACGTCCGCGATGTCCGCCTCGGGATGGCCGCCGGCGGCGCCGTCACCGGCGGCGGGCATTCGTGCGCCGATCGCCGGGCGCGGCGCGGGGACGCCGAGCGGGGATGCTAACCCACTACTCGATCGCTGCGCTCGCCGCGCTGCTCGCGCTCGGGCTCGCGCTGGTGGCGCTCGCGCTCGCACACCGGCGGTCGGCGCCGGCGCCGCAGCTGCGCGAGGCGTGGACCTCGTATCGCTTCGGCTACGCGACTTACGCGCTGATTTTTCTCGCCTTCGACATGGAGATGATTTTCATGTATCCGTGGGCCGTGGTCTTTGCCGAGCTCGGCATCAAGGCGTTTCTCGACATGCTGGTGTTCATCGGTTTGCTGCTTGCCGGCATCGCTTACGCGTGGGGCTGCGGGGCGCTGCGATGGGAGTAGGGCTGGCAGTGCTATGGACGCTGCTGCTGGCACTCGCCGGCAGCGCTCTCGTTGCAGCGATCGAGCCGCACCGGCTCGGGCACGGCAACGAGCCGGGTCCGGCGGCGGAGCTACGCACCCTGCCGTGGCGCCGGTCACGGCGGCCCGATCGCTGGCTGCACGGCGCCGCCCCGGTCGTCGCACTGATTGCGCTGGCCTGGGCCGTACTGATCCTGCCGTTCGGCCGCGAGCTGATCGGCGCGGATCTCGGCATCGGCCTGTTCTACTTTCTCGTCGTCGTCGACATCCTGCTGCTGGCGGTGGCGCTCGGCGGCTGGGGCGCCGACACAGCTGATGCGGTCGAGTGCTGCTACCGCGTGATCGCGCAGCTCGTTGCCTATGTCGTGCCGCTGGGGCTAGCGGTGATCGGTCCGGCAATGATGGCGCGCTCGCTGTCGACGGTCGACATCGTCGAAGCGCAGGCGCGCGCCGGCCTGTGGTACGTCGTCGCGCAGCCGCTCGGCTTCGCGCTGTTCGTCGCCGCCGGCCTGATGCAGAGCTATCGTGCGCCGTTTCTCGAGCCGTTCGCGCAGCGGCTGCAGCAGGCGATGCTCGCGTCCTACGCGCCGCCGCTGCGCGCTCTGTGGCGCGTCGCGCTCTCCGGACTGCTGTTCGTCGTTGCGGCGATGGGGGCGACGCTGTTCCTCGGCGGCTACGCCGGCCCGTGGCTCCCGGGTTGGGCATGGATGCTGCTCAAGACCCTGGCGATGATCGTGCTGATGCTCGGACTGGGGCGGTGCTTCGCGCTGCGCAGCAGCGCGCAGATGCTGGCACTGTCGTGGAAGCTGCTGATCCCGCTCGGCCTGCTCAACGTGCTCGTCGTCGGCGCACTGATTCTGCTCGGCGTGGGGCAGGGCGCGTTCCGATGAGCACGGCGCTGCTGCAGTGGCTGGCGTTCGCGCTGTTCGCCGCGATCGCAATCGCCGGTGCCCTCGGCATGGCGACGACGATGAGCATGTTTCGCAGCGGCGTGTTCCTGATGGCCTCGTTCGTCGGAGTCGCCGGCTTGTTCGTACTGCTGCTCGCCGATCTGCTTGCGTGGCTGCAGGTGATGATGTACGTCGGCGGCATGCTGGTGATGATCCTGTTCATGGTGCTGTTCAGCCATGACCCGGGCGGCGCGATGATGAGCGAGATGCCGGGGTTGCGCGGTCCGGAGCGTTTCTTCAGCCTTGGCCTTCGCGCGCCATCGCACGAGGGCGGCGGGTCGGATCACGGCGGGCACGCGATGCCGCAGATGGACATGTCGATGACCACGCCGCTCCGCCGCTTCGCCGTCGTCCTCGCCGCGCTCGCATTCGTCGCACTCGCCGCGCTGCTGCTGCTGCGCCCGGCGTGGCGACAGCTCGATGCGATGCCGGCAGCCGACTCCGCACATCGGGTCGGCGAGCTGCTGATGGGCAAGTACATGGCAGCGTTCGAGGGCGCCGGTCTGCTGATCCTGCTGGGCATCTTCGGCAGCGTCTATCTGGCGCGGCCGTCGGCGCATCCCGGCTCGGCGGCACGCGAGCGGCTGCAGGCCGCTGCCGCCGACGCGCCGGTGGATGTCGCAGAGGCCGGCGATCCGCGGGAGCTGCAGCGATGAGCGCGGTGCCGCTCACGGCCTACCTGCTGGTTGCCGCGGCGCTGTTTGCCATCGGCATTTACGCCGTGCTCGCACAGCGCTCGGCGGTCATGGTGCTGATGGGCATCGAGCTGCTGCTCAACGCAACCGGGCTCAACGCGGTTGCGTTCTGGCGCCATACCGCGGCGCACGACTATTCCGGTCAGATCTTCACGATCCTGATCGTCACCATCGGTGCGGTGGAAATGGCGATCGGGCTCGGCCTGATGCTGCTGCTGTTCCGGCGGCGTCGCACGGTGCAGCTCGACGCCTGGCAGGCGCTGCGCGGATGAGCCCGCCGCCGGATGCGCTGCTGCTCGCGGTACCGCTGGCGCCGCTGACGGCGATGCTCGCCGGAATTGCGGGCCGGAGGCGTGCGCGTCTCGTCGCCTGGTGGCCGGTCGCGGGCACGGCGCTGTCGGTCGCGGCGCTGCTGTGGCTGGGGCTGGCGCAGCCGGTCGCGGCACTGGGTCTGCGACTCGGCGGCGCATGGTTCGATGCGGGCGCGCTGCGCCTCACGCTTGGCTTGCGCCTCGATGCGTTGTCGTGGACCGTCGCGTTGCTGGTCGCCGCCGTCGCACTCGCAGTCAACGTCTTCGCCGCGGCGTTCATGCGCGAGCAGTCCGAGCGCGCGGGGTTTCACGCGGCGATGTCGGGCTTCGCCGCCGCGATGCTGACGCTGGTGCTCGCCGACTCCCTGGTGCTGCTGTTCGCGGCCTGGGAATGGGTTGGTGCAGCGTCGTGGCTGCTGATCGCGCTGCGCCGCGAGCCGGCCGCGCCGGCGGCGGCCGCCAAGGCTTTCGTGATGACGCGTTGCGGCGATCTGGCGCTGCTGGCCGGCTGGCTGCTGCTGGCGTTGCTGGCCGGCAGCACCGCGCTCGATGCGGTGCTGGGGCTTGCCGCGCGGGGCGCACCGGTCGATCGATGGCTGCCATTGCCGCTGCTGCTGATCGCGGTCGGCGCATTGACGAAGAGCGCGCAGCTGCCGTTCTCGGCATGGCTGCCGGACGCAATGGTCGCGCAGGCGCCGGTGTCGGCGCTGCTGCATTCGGCGACGATGGTCGCCGCCGGCGCGTGGCTACTGCTGCGCCTGTTTCCGCTCTACGAGGCGCAGCCGCTCGTGCTGGCGCTGATCTTCGCCGTCGGACTGTCCGGCGCGTTGCTCGCTGCGCTCGTCGCCTGCGTGCAGCGCGATCTGAAGCGTGTGCTCGCGTGGTCGACGATCTCGCATCTGGGCCAGACGCTGGCCGCGCTCGGCGCCGCGGTGCCGTTCGCGGCAGTGTTTCATCTGTGCACGCATGCAGTGTTCAAGTCAGCACTGTTTCTCGCCGCCGGCAGCGTCGAGCATGCCGCCGGCTCGCATCGCCTGGATCGTCTCGGTGAGCTGCGCCGCAGGCTGCCGCTGCTGGCCGGGCTGTTCGCCGTGTCGGCGCTGGCCCTCGCCGAGGTGCCGCCGCTCGCCGGTTTCTACAGCGGCGAGTCGGTGTTCGCCGCCGTACTGCAGAACCGCACCGCGTTCGCGCCGCTGCTGCCAGTGCTCGCGTTCGTCTCGGCCTTCTACATCGCGCGCGCCTACTACGCGACCTTCGAGCGCTGGCCGGGCGCGCGCGGTGCGTCGTCACTCGAGCCGCCGCGTGCGGGCGAGCTGCTGCCGGTGCTCGGACTCGCCGTGGCCGCGATCGTGCTCGGCGCGTGGCTCGCGCACAGCCTGCCCGCGGTGCTGGGCCTGAGCGAGCCGGAGCCGTCCGATCTCGGCTGGCGCATCACCCGCCTTGCCGCCGTTGTCGCCGGTATTTGCGCCGCAGTGTTCCGGGTCCGCGCCGTCGGGCCGGCACCGGCGCGGATCGGCGCCGCCGCAGCAGCGGCGGTGGTCCCGGTGCGCGGGGTCGAGCGCGCGCGCGGCC
>JBFMCQ010000046.1:0-1925 GCA_040754295.1 Pseudomonadota bacterium
CAGCGTGCTTACGATCCGGGATGTTGACGCCCGCGATACGTGCCATAGCGGAAACCTCGACTCGAAAATGCCGCGCGGAAAAGCCGCGTATTGTAGTGAAACCGGGTAAATCATTCAATCGGCGCCGGTGCCGGGCCGGCGGTGTTCTGGCCGTCCCTGGCGCGGCGGCGTGCCGCTGATCCGACCCCTCGTTGGGCCGCACGAAGCCCCACCGGGGCTTCGCAAGCGCGGCCCATCACCCCTGCCGCTGTTTGTGCCGCGGGTCGGTGCACAGCACGCGCACGACACCGTTGCGGCGGATGACCTTGCAGTTCCGGCACATCTTCTTGACCGAAGCACGGACTTTCATCGCTTCAACCTCTCAGGTAATCGGACCGGTGCGGGCCTCAACGGCCCTGGGCACCGCCCAGCGTCTTCAAATTGGCCTTCTTCAGCAGACCTTCGTACTGGTGCGACATCAGATGCGCCTGCAGCTGCGCCATGAAATCCATCACGACGACGACGGTGATCAGCAGCGACGTGCCGCCGAAGTAGAACGGGATGCTCGGCACGAACGAGCGCAGCACCTCGGGAATGAGGCACACCGCCAGGATGTAGATCGAGCCGATCACGGTCAGGCGCGTCAGCACCTGGTCGATATAGCGCGCCGTCATCGCGCCCGGGCGTACACCCGGAACGAACGCGCCGGACTTCTTCAGGTTGTCCGCGGTCTCGCGCGAATCGAACACGAGCGCCGTGTAGAAGAAGCAGAAGAACACGATCAGCAGGCCGTACAGCAGCGTGTACAGCGGCTGGCCGGGCGAGAGCGCGTTGGAGATGCGCTGCAGCACGCCGCCCTCGCCTTCGCCGCCGAAGAACTGCACCAGCGATGCCGGGAACAGGATCAGCGAGGACGCGAAGATCGGCGGGATCACGCCCGACATGTTGATCTTCAGCGGCAGGTGCTGCGTCTGCGCCGCGAAGACCTTGCGGCCCTGCTGGCGCCGCGCATGGTGCACCGGAATGCGCCGCTGCGCGCGCTCGACGTAGACCACGCCCCAGGTCACGACGACCACCAGCGCCAGCACCACCAGGACCGTGAACGCGCTGATCGAGCCTTCGCTGACCAGCTGCGCGGTGCCTGCCATCGCGCGCGGGAACCCGGCGACGATGCCGGCGAAGATGATCATCGAGATGCCGTTGCCGATGCCGCGCTCGGTGATCTGCTCGCCGAGCCACATCAGGAACATCGTGCCGGTGACGAGACTGACCGTCGCCGTGAACAGGAACGCAAACCCGGGCGAGATCGCCACGCCCGAGCGCTGCAGCGCGAGCGCTGCACCGAAGGACTGGAAGATCGCCAGCGCCAGCGTGCCGTAACGGGTGTACTTGGTGATCTGCCGCCGTCCGGACTCGCCTTCCTTCTTCAGCTCCTTGAGCTGCGGAACGACCGCGGTCATCAGCTGCACGATGATGCTCGCGGAGATGTACGGCATCACGCCGAGCGCGAAGATCGACAGTCGCTCGAGCGCGCCGCCCGAGAACATGTTGAACATGTCCAGGATCGTGCCGCGGCTCTGGTCGAACAGCGACGCCAGCTGCGCCGGGTCCATGCCCGGCACCGGAATGTAGCTGCCGATGCGGAACACGATGATGGCGCCCAGCAGGAACAGCAGGCGATCCTTCACTTCGCCCACCTTGCTGAGATCCGGCATCATCGAGCCGGCCGGCATGCCTGGTGTCTTCGCCATCGCTAGTCTTTCATTTGAAAGGCCGAACCACGGATGGTTCGGGCTGTGACATGGACGTCAATCAATCCCGTCAATCAATCCCGTCAATCAATCGTGCCGCCGGCCGCCGCAACGGCCTCGCGCGCGCCTTTGGTCGCCAGCACGCCCTTGAGCGCCAGCTTGCGGCTCAGCGTGCCGGACTTGATCAGCTTGGCG
>JBFMCQ010000046.1:2025-9018 GCA_040754295.1 Pseudomonadota bacterium
CGTCAATCAATCCCGTCAATCAATCGTGCCGCCGGCCGCCGCAACGGCCTCGCGCGCGCCTTTGGTCGCCAGCACGCCCTTGAGCGCCAGCTTGCGGCTCAGCGTGCCGGACTTGATCAGCTTGGCGGTCAGCGCGGTCGCCGGAACGACGCCCTCGGCCTTGAGCACGCTGATGTCGATGTCGGTCGCCTTCATCTTCTCGAGGTCGGACAGACGCACCTCGGCGGTCAGCCCGGCGAGCGGCGACTTGAAGCCGCGCTTCGGCAGACGGCGCTGGATCGGCATCTGGCCGCCTTCGAAGCCGAGCTTCTTGTAGCCGCCCGAGCGCGCGTGCTGGCCCTTGTGGCCGCGACCACCGGTCTTGCCCAGACCCGAGCCGATGCCGCGGCCGACGCGTGTGCGCAGCTTCTTGGCACCCTTGGCCGGCTTGATGTCGTTCAGTTTCATGTTCGCTTCGCTCACGTGAGGCGTGAGGCGTGCGGCGTGAGGAAGGGCGGCCAGCGCCTCACCCCTCACGCCTCACCCCTCACGACAATTCTTCGACCTTCAGCAGGTACGACGCCTTGCGCACCATGCCCATGTTCTCCGGCGTGGCGGCGACGACGACGCTCTGATGCATGCGGCGCAGCCCCAGCCCGTGCACGCAGTCCTTGTGCGACTGCAGCTTCTTGGCGAGGCTGCGTACGAGAGTGATCTTGATCTGCTTGGCGTCCGCCATGGCCGGTTCCTAACGATTAACCCAGGATCTCTTCGACCGTCTTGCCGCGCTTCGCGGCCACTTCCGACGGCATGTTCAGGCCGGTCAGCGCGTCCATCGTCGCGCGCACCAGGTTGATCGGGTTGCGCGAGCCGAAGGATTTGGCGAGCACGTTCTGCACGCCGGCCACTTCGAACACCGCACGCATCGCGCCGCCGGCGATGACGCCGGTACCATCGGACGCCGGTCGCAGGAAAACCTTGGACGCGCCATGGCGGCCCCAGATCTCGTGCTGCAGCGTCAGTCCGCGCAGCGGCACGGTGACCATGTTCTTGCGCGCCTGCTCCATCGCCTTGGCGATGGCCGCCGGCACTTCACGCGCCTTGCCGTAGCCGAAACCGACCCGGCCGGCGCCGTCGCCGACGACCGTGAGCGCAGTGAACGCGAACTGCTTGCCGCCCTTGACCGTCTTCGACACGCGGTTGACGGTGACCAGCTTCTCCTTCAGCTCGGCGCCGGACTGCGTATCGTCGTAGCTCATTTGCTGTGCCATGTCCTAGAACTCCAGGCCGCCTTCACGTGCGGCATCCGCCAGCGCCTTCACGCGGCCGTGAAACTGAAAGCCGGCGCGGTCGAAGGCCACCTTGGTGATGCCCTTGGCCCGCGCGCGCTCGGCGATCGCGGCGCCGACCTTCTTCGCGGCCTCGACGTTGCCGGTGCTCTTCAACTCCGCCGCCAGTGCCTTCTCGACCGTCGATGCGGCCACCAGCGTCTCGCCGGCGCCGGGCGCGATGATCTGCGCGTAGATGTGCTGCGGCGTGCGGTGCACCGCCAGACGGTGCGCGCCGAGTTCGCGAATATGCGCGCGGGTACGACGGGCACGACGCAGACGGGTCGTTTTCTTGTCTTTCATGACAGGTCTCGATTACTTCTTCTTGGCTTCCTTGAGCACGACCTTCTCGGTCGCGTAGCGCACGCCCTTGCCCTTGTACGGCTCGGGCGGACGGAAGCCGCGGATATCGGCCGCCACCTGGCCCACCATCTTCTTGTCGGCGCCCTTGACGATGATCTCCGTCTGGCTTGGCGTCTCGACGGTGATGCCTTCCGGAACCGGGTATTCGACCGGGTGCGAGAAGCCGAGGCTCAGATTGAGCTTCTTGCCCTGCGCCGCGGCGCGGTAGCCGACGCCGACGAGGTTGAGCTTCTTCTCGTAGCCCCGGGACACACCGATCACGGCGTTGCTGAGCAGCGCGCGCGTCGTGCCAGCGGCCGCCGCGTTGGCCTCGACCGACGCCTCGCTGATCTGCGCGACGTTGCCGTTGACATCGATCGTCACGGCGCGCGGAATCACCACTTTCACCGTGGCCTTCGCGCCCTTGACGATGAGCTCACCGTCGGTCGCGCTGACCTGCACACCGGCCGGCAGCGGCACCGGCATTTTTGCTACGCGGGACATTTCCAGTCTCTCCTTAGGCGACGATGCAGAGCACTTCGCCGCCCTGCCCGGTCGCGCGCGCCTTGCGGTCGCTGACGACGCCGCCAGGCGTCGACACGATGGCGACACCCAGGCCGCCGAGCACCTTCGGCAGCTCGTCCTTGCCCTTGTACACGCGCAGCGACGGGCGCGACACGCGCTCGATGCGCTCGATCACCGGCTTGCCCTCGAAATACTTCAGGCTCACCGTCAAAGTCTTCTTCGTGCCGTCGGCGAGGACGCTGTATTCGCTGATGTAGCCCTCTTCCTTCAGCACCGCGGCAATGGCTTCCTTGATCTTTGAGGAAGGCACGGCAATCTGCTTCTTGCGCGCCTGCTGACCGTTGCGGATGCGGGTCAGAAAATCGGCGATCGGATCAGTCATGCTCATGTTCGGGTCACCCCAATATAGACCGTGCTACCAGCTCGCCAGCTTGAGCCCGGGAATCTCGCCCTTCATGGCGGCCTCGCGCAGCTTGTTGCGGCCCAGCTTGAACTTGCGGTACACGCCGCGCGGACGGCCGGTCAGCGAGCAGCGCGTGCGCTGGCGCGTCTTGCTCGAATCGCGCGGCAGCTTCTGCAGCGCGATGACGGCCGCTTCCTTTTCCTCGGCCGAGGCCTTGGTGCTGGAGATGATCTCCTTGAGCTTCGCGCGCTTCTTGCCGTAGCGACTGGCGAGGCTGGTGCGCTTCTTCTCGCGCTCGATCATGCTGGTCTTAGCCATGGCTTTGCTGCCTCACTTGCGGAACGGGAAGTTGAACGCTTCGAGCAGCGCCTGGCCCTGCTCGTCGGTCTTCGCCGTGGTGGTAATGGTGATGTTCATGCCGCGCAGGGTGTCGACCTTGTCGTAGTCGATCTCGGGAAAGATGATCTGCTCGGTGATGCCGAAGTTGAAGTTGCCGCGGCCGTCGAAGCCGCGCGCCGGAATGCCGCGGAAGTCGCGGATGCGCGGCAGCGCGACGCCGATCAGGCGCTCCAGAAACTCGTACATGCGCTCGCGGCGCAGCGTCACCTTGACGCCGACCGGGTAGTTCTCGCGGATCTTGAAGCCGGCGACGGCGATGCGCGACTTGGTCACGATCGGCTTCTGGCCGGCGATCGCGGTCATGTCCGCCACGGCGTTGTCGATGATCTTGCGGTCGCTCGTCGCCTCGCCCACGCCCATGTTGAGCGTGATCTTGGTGATGCGCGGCACTTCCATCGGGCCCACGCCCAGCTTCTTGCCGAGCTCGGGCGCGATCTTCTCGCGATACAGGGTCTGCAGATTGGCCATGCTCGACTACCTCTAGTCCACCAGCGACTGGTCGGACTTGAAAATGCGCACCTTGCGGCGCTTCTCGCCCTCGCCTTCGATCCTGAAGCCGACGCGGTCGCCCTTGCCGGTCTTGGCGTTCCACAGCATCACGTTCGAGACGTCGATCGGCATCTCCTTCTCGACGATGCCACCGGCAACGCCGGCGTTCGGGTTCGGCCGCTGATGCTTCTTGACGACGTTGAGCCCTTCGACGACCAGCTTGCCGTCGGCGCGCACCTGCGACACCTTGCCGCGGCGCCCCTTGTCCTTGCCGGTGATGACGACGATCTCGTCGCCCTTGCGGATTTTGTTCATGAAAGCAGTTTCCAGTTTGCAGTTTCCAGTTTCCAGTCCCCCCAGCTCCTTTTTTCTGGAAACTGGAAACCGGAAACTAGCAACTGCTTCATAGCACTTCAGGAGCCAGCGAAACGATCTTCATGAAGCGGTCGCGCAGCTCGCGCGTCACCGGTCCGAAGATGCGCGTGCCCAGCGGCTCGAGCTTGTTCGAGAGCAGCACGGCTGCGTTGCTGTCGAAGCGGATCACCGAGCCGTCGGCACGCTTGATCGGAAACTTGGTGCGCACGACGACGGCGTCGTGCACTTCGCCCTTCTTGACCTTGCCGCGCGGGATCGCGTCCTTGACCGTGACCTTGATCAGGTCGCCGACGCCGGCGTAGCGGCGGTAGGTCGAGCCCTTGACCTGGATCACCTGCACCAGGCGCGCACCGCTGTTGTCGGCGGCGACGAGATACGATTCCTGCTGGATCATGGCTTGGCCCCCGCTTCGATCGCCGTCGCCTTGTGCAGCACTTCGACGAGACGGAAATGCTTGGTTGCGGACAGCGGGCGCGTCTCGACGACGGCGACGAGGTCGCCCTCGTTGCACTCGTTGTTCTCGTCGTGCGCGTGCAGCCTGGTCGAGCGGCGCAGGATCTTGCCGTAGATCGGGTGACGCTCGCCGCGCTCGACGAGCACGGTGATCGTCTTGTTCGCCTTGTTGCTGACGACGCGGCCGACGATGCGGCGCTTGGTCTTCTGTTCTGCCTGCTCGCTCATGTCGACTTCACCTGCTGAGCCATGACGGTCTTCAGACGCGCGATCTTCTTGCGCACGTCGCGGACCAGATGGGATTTACTGCCCTGGCCGGTAGCCTGCTGCATGCGCAGGTTGAACTGCTCGCGGCGCAACGCCTCCAGCTCCGTGCCGAGCTCGGCGGCACTCTTGCCGCGGAGGGACTTCACGTATTCCTGAGCTTTCATCACATGATCGTCCGGTTGACGAACGTGGTCTTCACCGGCAGCTTTGCCGCCGCCAGGCGGAAAGCCTCGCGCGCAGTGGTCTCGTCCACGCCCTCCATTTCGTAGAGCACCTTGCCGGGCTGCACCTTGGCGACCCAATACTCGACATTGCCCTTGCCCGAGCCCATGCGGACTTCGAGCGGCTTCTTGGTCACCGGCACGTCGGGGAAGATGCGGATCCACACCTTGCCGCCGCGCTTGATGTAGCGCGTGATGACGCGGCGTGCGGCCTCGATCTGACGCGCCGTGATGCGGCCGCGCTCGGTCGTCTTCAGCCCCCACTCACCGAAGCTGACCTTGTTGCCGGTCAGCGCCAGGCCGGTGTTGGTGCCTTTGCGTTGCTTGCGGAATTTCGTTCGCTTGGGCTGCAGCATTGCAGTCTTCTCCGTCTCTTAGGCCGCTGCGGCCTCGCCGGCTTCGTCCCTGCGATCACCGCGGCGATCGGTCTCGAAGACCTCGCCGGTGAACACCCAGACCTTGACGCCGATGACACCGTAAGTGGTCTTGGCTTCGCCGACTGCGTAGTCGACGTTGGCGCGCAGCGTGTGCAGCGGCACGCGCCCTTCGCGATACCACTCGGTGCGCGCGATCTCGGCGCCGTTGAGGCGCCCGCTGACCTGAATCTTGATGCCGCCGGCGCCCAGGCGCATCGCGTTCTGCACGGCGCGCTTCATCGCGCGGCGGAACATGATGCGGCGCTCGAGCTGCTGCGCGACCGAATCGGCGATCAGCTTGGCGTCGAGCTCCGGCTTGCGGATCTCCTCGACCGACAGGTGCACCGAGTCCGGCTTGAGCCCGATGATCTTCGACACCTGCTGCTTGAGCTTCTCGATGTCCTCGCCCTTCTTGCCGATGACGATGCCGGGACGCGCGGTGTGGATGGTCACGCGCGCCGACTTCGACGGACGGTCGATCTGGATGCGCGACACCGACGCCTGCGCCAGCTTGTTGCGCAGGAAATCACGCACCGCCATGTCCTTGAGCAAGGTGTCGCCGTAGGCGCCGCGCTCGGCGTACCAGTTCGACGTCCACTTGGTCGTGACGCCGAGGCGAAAACCGTTCGGATTGACTTTATGACCCATGGTTCTCTACTCGTTTTCCGACGGGCTTACGCGCCGTCGGACACCCTGATCGTGATATGGCTGGTCGGCTTCAGGATGCGGTCGGCCCGCCCCTTGGCACGCGGCATGATTCTCTTGAGCGCCGGACCCTGGTCGATGAAGATCTCCTGCACCTTGAGCTCGTCGACGTCGGCACCATGGTTGTTCTCGGCGTTGGCGATCGCGGACTCCAGGACCTTGCGGATGAGCTTGGCCGGCTTGCGCGTCGAGAATTTCAGGATACTCAACGCCTCGTCGACCTTCTTGCCGCGCACGAGGTCGGCAACCGGCCGCGCCTTCTTCGGCGACAGACGGACGAACTTCAGTACGGCTTGTGTCTGCATGGCGTCGCTCACTTCTTCGTGGCTTTGTCGGCCGCGTGACCCTTGAAGGTCCGCGTCGGCGCGAATTCGCCGAGCTTGTGACCGACCATGTTGTCGGTGATGAAGACCGGCATGTGCTGCTTGCCGTTGTGCACCTGGATGGTCAGGCCGACGAACTCGGGCGTGATCATCGAGCGGCGCGACCAGGTCTTGATCGGCTTCTTCACCCGCTGCGACGACACGTCTTCCACCTTCTTCGCGAGGTGGTGATCGACGAACGGGCCTTTCTTGACGGAACGCGGCATGGCCTAGTCCTTACTTCTTCGAATGACGGCTACGCACGATGAACTTCTGCGTGCGCTTGTTGTTGCGGGTCTTCAGACCTTTGGTCTGCTGACCCCACGGCGTCACCGGGTGCGGGTTGCCCTGGCCGGAACGGCCCTCGCCGCCACCGTGCGGGTGGTCGACCGGGTTCATGACCACACCGCGCACGGTCGGGCGAATGCCCTTCCAGCGCTTGGCGCCGGCCTTGCCGTACTGGCGCAGGTTGTGCTCGGTGTTGCTGGCCTCGCCGACCGCGGCGCGGCACTCGGACAGCACCTTGCGCATCTCGCCGGAGCGCAGGCGCAGCGTGACGTACTGCCCTTCGCGAGCGACGAGCTGCACCGCCGAGCCCGCCGAGCGCGCGAGCTGCGCGCCCTTGCCGGGACGCAGCTCGACGCAGTGGATCGTCGAGCCGACCGGGATGTTGCGCAGCGGCAGCACGTTGCCCGGCTTGATCGGCGCGTCGAAGCCCGACTGCAGCAC
>JBFMCQ010000046.1:9118-28189 GCA_040754295.1 Pseudomonadota bacterium
CGCGTGCTCTTCTCGGAGATCACCGGCGCGAGAATCACTTGGTGCAGGCGATCGGTTGCGGTCTTGTACTTGCTCATTGGAGCCAGGCCTCCAGCTTCTTGACCGCGTCGGCCGTCATCAGCACCTTCTGGTGCGTGAGCAGCGTCACCGGGTTGATCGCCTCGACGTCGCAGACGGCAACGTGCGGAATGTTGCGTGCGGAGAGGAACAGGTTCTGGTCGACTTCGCCGGTGACGATAAGGATGTCGTTCGTGCCGACCTGGGCGAGCCGCTCGAGCAGGCCCTTGGTCTTCGGCGCGTCGACCGTGAACGACTCGGCGACGATCAGGTGGTTCTGGCGGGCGAGCTCGGCAACGATCGAGCGGATCGCGCCGCGGTACATCTTGCGGTTGACCTTCTGCGAGAAATCGCGCGGGACCGCCGCGAAGGTCTTGCCGCCGCCGCGCCACAGCGGCGAGCGGATGCTGCCGGCGCGTGCGCGGCCGGTGCCCTTCTGGCGCCACGGCTTCTTGCCGCCGCCGGAAACCATGCCCTTGCTCTTCTGTGCCTTGGTGCCGGCGCGGCCGCCCGCCAGGTACGCAGTGACGACCTGGTGGATCAGGGGCTCGTTGTACTCGGCGCCGAACACGGCGTCGGAGACGCTGAGCGTGGCGTTGCTGTTATGCAGTTGAATATCCATTGCCGTTTTTCCCCAGTGAGCCCTTTAAGCCCTCACCGTGGGGCGCACGATGACATCGCCATTCGTGGCGCCCGGCACCGCGCCCTTCACCAGGAGGAGATTGCGCGCGGCGTCGATCTTGACCAGCTCGAGATTCAGTGCCGTCACACGGTCTGAGCCCATGTGGCCGGCCATCTTCTTGCCCTTGAACACGCGGCCCGGACTCTGACGCTGGCCGATGGAGCCCGGACTGCGATGCGACAGCGAGTTGCCGTGCGTCGCACGACCACCGCCGAAGCCGTGGCGCTTGATCACACCGGCAAAACCCTTGCCTTTTGAGACGCCGGTGACGTCCACGGCCTTGACGCCGTCGAACGCGTCCACCTTGATCTCCGCACCGGTCTGCAGGTCCGCGCCCTCGCTGTCGTCGAGGCGGATTTCCCACAGGCCGCGACCGGCGGCGACGCCGGCCTTCTTGAAGTGCCCCGCCTGCGCCTTGTTCAGGCGGCCCGGCTTGACCTCACCGACGGTCACCTGCACCGCACGGTAGCCGTCGTTGTCCACAGTCTTGACCTGAGTCACGCGGTTGGGCGTGCACTCGATCACCGTCACCGGAATGGCTGCCCCGGCTTCGGTGAAGATGCGGGTCATGCCGGCCTTGCGGCCTACGATTGCGATCGTCATGTCCGTCTCTCCTTTAGTTCAGCGAGATCTGGACTTCAACGCCCGCAGGCAGGTCCAGCTTGGAGAGCGCGTCCACGGTCTTTTCCGTGGGGTCGACGATCTGCATGAGCCGCTTGTGCGTGCGGATTTCGTACTGGTCGCGCGCGTCCTTGTCGACGTGCGGCGAGACCAGGACCGTGAAGCGTTCCTTGCGCGTGGGCAGCGGGATCGGCCCGCGCACGACGGCGCCGGTGCGCTTCGCGGTTTCGACGATCTCCCGGGCCGACTTGTCGATCAAGCGGTGGTCGAACGCCTTGAGCCGGATGCGAATAGATTGGCTTGTCGCGGCCATGCTGAGTCTTCCGGATTAAAGAGCGTGGAACAAAAGGGGCGCGGATTTTAAGCGCGCCCGCAGGAAAAGTAAACAGCCGTACTGACGGGAATCGGGAATCGGGAATCGTAGAAGCGAGGCCGCTACTGCTGTAACGATTCCCGATTCCCGTCTCCCGATTCCCGAGATCCTGGCCGTCAGGCCAGGATCTTCGTCACGACCCCGGCGCCGACGGTGCGCCCGCCCTCGCGGATCGCGAAGCGCACGCCTTCTTCCATCGCGATCGGGTTGATCAGCTCCACCGTCATCTGCACGTTGTCGCCCGGCATCACCATTTCCTGCTGGATCTCCACCGAGCCGGTCACGTCCGTCGTGCGGAAGTAGAACTGCGGACGGTAGCCCTTGAAGAACGGCGTGTGACGACCCCCCTCTTCCTTGGTCAGCACGTACACCTCGCCCTCGAACTTGGCGTGCGGGTTGATCGAGCCCGGCTTGCACACCACCTGACCGCGCTCCACGTCTTCCTTCTTCGTGCCGCGCAGCAGAAGACCCACGTTGTCGCCCGCCTGCCCCTGGTCCAGCAGCTTGCGGAACATCTCCACGCCGGTCACCGTGGTCTTCTGCGTCGGCCGGATGCCGACGATCTCGACTTCTTCTCCCACCTTGACGATGCCGCGCTCGATACGCCCGGTCACCACCGTGCCGCGGCCCGAGATCGAGAACACGTCTTCGATCGGCAGCAGAAAAGGCTTGTCGGTCTCGCGCACCGGCTCCGGAATCCAGCTGTCCAGCGCGTTGTACAGCTCCTCGAGCTTGGCCACCCACTCAGGCTCGCCCGCGATCGCCTTGGTCGCAGACCCGCGGATCACCGGCGTGTTGTCGCCGTCGAAACCGTACTTGCTCAGAAGATCGCGCACTTCCATCTCGACCAGGTCCAGAAGCTCGGCGTCTTCCACCAGGTCGCACTTGTTCAGCCACACGACGATCTTCGGCACGTTCACCTGCTTGGCCAGCAGCACGTGCTCGCGCGTCTGCGGCATCGGGCCGTCCACCGCCGAAACCACCAGAATCGCGCCGTCCATCTGCGCCGCGCCCGTGATCATGTTCTTCACGTAGTCCGCGTGCCCAGGGCAGTCCACGTGCGCGTAGTGCCGGTTCGCCGTCTCGTATTCCACGTGCGAGGTCGCGATCGTCAGAATCTTCGTCGCGTCGCGACGACCCTGCGATTCCGACGCCTTCGCCACCTGGTCGTACGGCACGTACGTGCCCCCGAACTTGTCCGCACTCACCTTCGTCAGTGCCGCCGTCGTCGTCGTCTTGCCGTGATCCACGTGACCAATCGTGCCGACGTTGACGTGCGGCTTCTTGCGTTCAAACTTTTCCTTTGCCATCGCCGTTTACCTCGGTTTCCAGTTTCCAGTTTCCAGTTTCCAGAAGTGGGGCCCCGAGTTTCCGCCTTTGCCGGAAACTGGAAACCATCCGCTGGAAACTGCTTCTCAAGCCTTCTTGGTCAACGCGGCGATCACGTTCGCCGGCGCTTCCTGGTACTTCTTGAACTCCATCGTGTACGTCGCGCGGCCCTGCGACATCGAGCGCAGAGTCGTGGAGTAGCCGAACATCTCCGACAGCGGCACTTCGGCGCGGATGATCTTGGCTCCGAAGTTGTCATCCATGCCCAGGATGACGCCGCGGCGGCGGTTGAGGTCGCCCATGACGTCGCCCATGTAGTCCTCGGGCGTCTCCACCTCGACCGCCATGATCGGCTCTAGGATGACCGGGTTGGCCTTGGCCGCGCCTTCCTTGAAGCCCATGCTGCCGGCGATCTTGAACGCCATTTCGTTGGAGTCGACGTCGTGGTACGAGCCGTCGAACACGGTGACCTTGACATCGACGACCGGGTAGCCGGCGACGACGCCGTTCTTCATGGCTTCCTGGATGCCCTTGTCGACGGCCGGCACGTATTCACGTGGAATCACGCCGCCGACGATGCCGTTGACGAACTCGTAGCCCTTGCCCGGCTCCTGCGGCTCCAGGCGCAGCCAGCAGTGGCCGTACTGGCCGCGGCCGCCGGACTGGCGCACGAACTTGCCTTCGGCCTCGACGGTCTTGCGGATCGTCTCGCGATAGGCCACCTGCGGCGCACCGACGTTGGCTTCGACCTTGAACTCGCGCTTCATGCGATCGACGAGGATTTCGAGGTGCAGCTCGCCCATGCCGGCGATGATCGTCTGACCGGTTTCCTCGTCGGTGCGCACGCGAAACGACGGGTCTTCCTGCGCCAGCTTGTTCAGCGCGATGCCCATCTTCTCCTGGTCGGCCTTGGTCTTGGGCTCGACCGCCTGGCTGATGACCGGCTCCGGAAACTCCATGCGCTCGAGGATCACCGGCGCGTTCTGCGCCGCGAGCGTCGTGCCGGTATAGACCTCCTTGAGGCCGACGCAGGCAGCGATGTCGCCGGCGCGCACTTCGTCGATCTCCTCGCGGTTGTTCGCATGCATCTGCACGAGGCGGCCGATACGCTCGGTCTTGCCGCTGCGCGAGTTGTAGACGCTGTCGCCCTTCTTGAGCACGCCCGAATAGACGCGGATGAAGGTCAGCTGGCCGACGAAGGGGTCGGTCATGATCTTGAAGCCCAACGCCGCGAACGGCTCGTTGTCGTCGGCGTGACGCTCCACGGGTTCGCCGCTGTTGGCATCCTCGCCCTTGATCGCCGGCACGTCGACCGGCGACGGCAGGTACTCGATGACCGCATCGAGCATCGCCTGCACGCCCTTGTTCTTGAACGCCGAGCCGCAGAGCATCGGCACGATCTCGAGTGCGATCGTCCGCTGGCGCAGCGCCTTCTTGATCTCGTCCTCGGTAAGCTCGCCCTCTTCGAGGTACTTGTTCATCAGCTCCTCGGACGACTCCGCAGCCGCCTCGAGCATCTTCTCGCGCCACTCCTTGGCCGTGTCGGCGAGGTGGGGCGGGACGTCCGCGTAGTCGAACTTCATGCCCTGGGACGCCTCGTCCCAGATGATCGCCTTCATCTTGACCAGATCGACGACGCCCTGGAACCTGTCCTCGGCGCCGATCGGGATGACGATCGGCACCGGATTGGCGCGCAGCTTCTCCTTCATCTGGCGATAAACCTTGAAGAAGTCGGCGCCTGTGCGGTCCATCTTGTTGACGAAGGCCAGGCGCGGCACGCCGTACTTCGTCGCCTGGCGCCAGACCGTTTCGGACTGCGGCTGCACGCCGCCGACGGCGCAGTAAAGCATGCACGCGCCGTCGAGCACGCGCATCGAACGCTCGACTTCGATCGTGAAGTCGACGTGTCCCGGCGTGTCGATAATGTTGATGCGGTGCTGCTCGAACTGGTTGGCCATGCCGCGCCAGAACGTGGTCGTGGCCGCGGAGGTGATCGTGATGCCGCGCTCCTGCTCCTGCTCCATCCAGTCCATCGTCGCGGCGCCGTCGTGCACCTCGCCCAGCTTGTGGTTCACGCCCGTGTAGAACAGGACGCGCTCGGTGGTCGTGGTCTTGCCGGCGTCGATATGAGCGGAAATACCGATGTTGCGGTAGCGCTCAATGGGCGTCGTGCGGGGCATGGTCGAAGCTCGGTGAAATCCTGAGTGGGCGCGCGGGGCGCGCGGCCCCGCAACGATGTGTTACCAGCGGAAGTGCGAAAAGGCCTTGTTGGCCTCCGCCATCTTGTGGGTGTCCTCGCGCTTCTTCACGGCAGCACCGCGGTTCTCGGCGGCATCCATCAGCTCGCCGGCGAGGCGGTCCTCCATACCCTGCTCGCCGCGGCGGCGTGCGGCGTCGATGAGCCAGCGCATCGCCAGCGTCGTGCGCCGCGAGGCGCGGACTTCGACCGGAACCTGGTAGGTGGCGCCGCCGACGCGGCGCGACTTGACCTCGACCATCGGCGCGACGTTGTCGAACGCGCTCTGCAGGTACTCGGCCGGCGCCTCGACTTTCTTCTTCTCGGCGACCTGGTCGAGCGCGCCGTAGACGATCTTCTCGGCGACCGACTTCTTGCCGCGCTCCATCACCATGTTGACGAACTTGGAGACGAGCTCGCTCTTGTACTTGGGGTCGGGAAGAACCTTGCGGATTTCCGGTTTACGACGACGGGACATGATTTGGTTTCCAGTTTCCAGTTTCCAGCTTCCAGTTGAAGCAGTTCCGGTTCTATGCTGTTGCTGGAAACTGGAAACTGCCCACTGGAAACTGCTGTTTACTTCTTCGCGGCCGCTGCGCCGCCGTCCTTGGGCCGCTTGGCGCCATACTTGGAGCGGCCCTGGCGGCGCTTGTCGATACCGGCGCAGTCGAGTGCACCGCGGACGGTGTGGTAGCGGACACCCGGGAGGTCTTTGACGCGGCCGCCGCGAATCATGACGACGGAGTGCTCCTGCAGGTTGTGGCCTTCGCCACCGATGTAGGAGATCACTTCAAAACCGTTCGTCAGGCGCACTTTGCACACTTTGCGCAGCGCAGAATTCGGCTTCTTCGGCGTCGTGGTGTAAACGCGCGTGCAAACGCCGCGCTTCTGCGGCGATCCGGTCAGCGCCGGTACTTTGCTCTTGGCCACGAGAGTGCTGCGGCCGTTGCGCACTAACTGATTGACTGTTGGCACGTTGTGGACTTCCCGGCTTGACAAAGAAAAGACGAGCCCTCCGCTTGAGGGCCGTCGGGAAAGGGCGCGCATCATAAAGGTCGGCGCAGACGGAGTCAACGCTGCAGCGACTTGCGAATCAAACGCCTGCTGCGCTCGTGCGCGCCCTTGAGCTGGCGGCGACGCCCGTGCCCACAAAAAACCCCGGCCGAAGCCGGGGTCAATACCGTGAGAGTCAGCGAGGAGCACTACTCCTCGCCACCCTCGTCCGATGCTTCTTCATTGCCACCGGCCTCGCCCTCGTCGGCCCCGGTGTCGGTGGCTGCGGTGCGTGCGGCCAGGCGCTCGCCGGCGTTGGCCTCGAAGCTGCCGGTGCTGCTCAGCGCGGAGGCCTGCAGCTCGGCCAGCAGGCTGCCGCCACGCGACTTGCGCCGCTGCTCGTGGTAGGCCAGCCCGGTGCCGGCCGGGATCAGACGGCCGACGATGACGTTCTCCTTGAGACCGCGCAGCTCGTCGCGCGAGCCGCGCACCGAGGCCTCGGTGAGCACGCGCGTCGTCTCCTGGAACGACGCCGCCGAGATGAACGACTCGGTCGACAGGCTCGCCTTGGTGATGCCCAGCAGCTGCCGCTCGAAGCGCGCAGCGCGCTCGCCCTTGGCCTGCAGGCGCTTGTTCTCGGCCAGCACCTGGAAGATCTCGACCTGCTCGCCCTGCAGGAACCTGCTGTCGCCGGGCTCGGCGATCTCCACCTTGCGCAGCATCTGGCGGACGATCGTCTCGATGTGCTTGTCGTTGATCTTCACGCCCTGCAGGCGGTAGACGTCCTGGATCTCCTTGACGAGGTAGTTCGCGAGCGCGACGACGCCCTGCAGACGCAGGATGTCATGCGGGCTCGGCTCGCCGTCGGAGATGATCTCGCCCTTTTCGACGGACTCGCCTTCGAACACGCGGATCTCGATCCACTTGGGCACCAGGATCTCGACCTCGTTGCCGTCGGGCTCGACGATCTTGATGCGCTGCTTGCCCTTGGTGCCGGTGCCGAACTTGATGGTGCCGGTGGTCTCGGCGAGCACCGCCGGCTCCTTGGGCTTGCGCGCCTCGAACAGGTCGGCGACACGCGGCAGACCGCCGGTGATGTCGCGCGACTTCGACGCTTCCTGCGGGATGCGCGCGATGATGCCGCCGACCTTGACTTCGTCGCCGTCCTCGACGGTGACGATGGCCTTGGGCGGCAGCGTGTACGCCGCCGGGATGTCGGTGCCGGCGAAGGTCAGCTGCTTGCCCTTGGCGTCGACCAGGATGATCGTCGGCTTCAGATCCTTGGCCGAGGAGCCGCGGGTCTTCGGATCGGTGATGACCAGCGTCGCGACGCCGGTCAGCGGATCGGTTTCGCGGTTGACCGTCGAGCCCTCGACGAAGTCCTGCAGCTTCACGAAGCCGCCGAGCTCGGTGACGATCGGATGCGTGTGCGGATCCCACTTGGCCAGGCGCTGACCGCCGTTGACCTCGTCGCCGTCCTTGACCAGGATCGTCGCGCCGTACGGAATCTTGTAGCGCTCACGCTCGCGGCCGTTGGCGTCGATGATGCCGATCTCGCCGGAGCGGCTGACGGCAACGAGGTTCCCCTCGACGTTGCTGACGGTCTTGATGTTGTGCACGCGCACGGTGCCGTCGGCACGCGCGTCGACGCCATCCGCCGAGGCCGCACGCGAAGCCGCGCCGCCGACGTGGAAGGTGCGCATCGTCAGCTGCGTGCCGGGCTCGCCGATCGACTGCGCGGCGATGACGCCGACCGCCTCGCCGATGTTGACGAGGTGGCCGCGTGCGAGGTCGCGGCCGTAGCACTTGCCGCAGACACCGAAGGGCAGCTCGCAGGTGATCGGCGAGCGTACCCAGATCTCGTCGATCGAGTTCTTCTCGAGGATGTCGGCCCACTTCTCGTCGATCATCGTGCCGGCCGGGATCGCCACCTCGTCGGTGCCCGGCTTGTGCGCGTCGCGCAGCGTCACGCGACCGAGCACGCGGTCGCGCAGCGCTTCGAGCACGTCGCCGCCTTCGACGATCGGCATCATCAGCAGCCCCTGCTCGGTGCCGCAGTCCTCGGCGGTCACCACGACGTCCTGGGCGACGTCGACCAGACGGCGCGTCAGGTAGCCGGAGTTCGCGGTCTTGAGCGCGGTGTCGGCCAGACCCTTGCGCGCACCGTGCGTCGAGATGAAGTACTGCAGAACGTTGAGGCCTTCGCGGAAGTTCGCGGTGATCGGCGTTTCGATGATCGAGCCGTCCGGCTTGGCCATCAGGCCGCGCATGCCGGCGAGCTGGCGGATCTGCGCCTGCGAGCCGCGCGCGCCCGAGTCGGCCATCATGAAGACCGAGTTGAACGACGGCTGCTCGACGTCCTTGCCGTCGCGCGTCTTCGCCTTCTCCTTGCCGATGCGCGCCATCATCGCCTTGGCGACGTCGTCGTTGGCGCGCGACCAGATATCGATGACGCGGTTCTTGCGCTCACCACCCGTGGTCAGACCCTGGTTGTACTCGACGTCGACCTCCTTGACCTTGGTCTCGGCGGCCTCGAGGATCCGGGCCTTCTCTTCCGGGATGACGATGTCGTCGAGGCAGAACGAGATGCCGGCCTTGGTCGACATGCGAAAGCCCGTATACATCATCTGGTCGGCGAAGATCACCGTGTCCTTCGTGCCGCAGCGGCGGTACACGTAGTTGATGACGCGCGAGATCTCCTTCTTCGTCAGCGTCTTGTTGACGACGCTGAACGGCACGCCCTGGGGCAGCAGCTCGGACAGCAGCGCGCGACCCGTGGTCGTTTCGACCAGATGCCGCACCGGCTCGCCGGACTCGGTGTAGTCGTTGAGCCGCACCTTGATCTTGGCCTGCAGATCGAGCTCGCGGTTCTCGTAGGCGCGGTGCACTTCGGCCACGTCGGAGAACGCCATGCCCTCGCCGGCGGCGCCGACGCGCTCGCGCGACATCCAGTACAGGCCGAGCACGACGTCCTGCGACGGCACGATGATCGGATCACCCGAGGCCGGCGACAGGATGTTGTTGGTCGACATCATCAGCACGCGCGCTTCGAGCTGTGCCTCCAGCGACAGCGGCACGTGCACGGCCATCTGGTCGCCGTCGAAGTCGGCGTTGAACGCCGTGCAGACCAGCGGGTGCAGCTGGATCGCCTTGCCCTCGATCAGTACCGGCTCGAAGGCCTGGATGCCGAGGCGATGCAGCGTCGGTGCGCGGTTGAGCAGCACCGGATGCTCCTTGATGCACTCCTCGAGCGCATCCCACACCGCGGCCTCCTCGCGCTCGACCATCTTCTTCGCCGCCTTGATCGTCGTGGCGATGCCCAGACGCTGCAGGCGCGAGAACACGAAGGGCTTGAACAGCTCCAGCGCCATCTTCTTCGGCAGGCCGCACTGGTGCAGCTTGAGCGTCGGACCGACGACGATGACCGAGCGGCCGGAGTAGTCGACGCGCTTGCCGAGCAGGTTCTGGCGGAAACGGCCCTGCTTGCCCTTGATCATGTCGGCGAGCGACTTGAGCGGGCGCTTGTTGGTGCCGGTGATCGCGCGGCCGCGACGGCCGTTGTCGATCAGCGCGTCGACCGCTTCCTGCAGCATGCGCTTTTCGTTGCGCACGATGATGTCGGGCGCGGTCAGCTCGAGCAGGCGCTTGAGGCGGTTGTTGCGGTTGATGACGCGGCGGTACAGATCGTTGAGATCGCTGGTTGCGAAGCGGCCGCCGTCGAGCGGCACCAGCGGCCGCAGATCCGGCGGCAGCACCGGCAGCACGGTCATGATCATCCACTCCGGACGGTTGTTGGAGTGGATGAAGTACTCGACCAGCTTCAGGCGCTTGGCGAGCTTCTTGATCTTGGTTTCCGAGTTGGTCGCGTTGAGCTCCTCGCGCAGCTTGGCCGCCTCCTTGGCCAGATCGATGTTCTTCAGCAGATCGTGCACCGCCTCGGCGCCCATGCGCGCGTCGAAGTCGTCGCCATACTGCTCGACCGCGTTGAGGTAATCCTCCTCGGTCATCAGCTGGCCGCGCTCCAGCGGCGTCAGACCCGGGTCGACGACGATGTGCGCTTCGAAGTAGAGCACGCGCTCGATCGCACGCAGCGGCATGTCGAGCAAGAGGCCAATGCGGCTCGGCAGCGACTTCAGGAACCAGATGTGCGCGACCGGCGAGGCCAGGTCGATGTGGCCCATGCGCTCGCGGCGCACCTTGGCGACCGTGACCTCGACACCGCACTTCTCGCAGACCACGCCGCGGTGCTTGAGGCGCTTGTACTTGCCGCACAGGCACTCGTAGTCCTTGATCGGCCCGAAGATCTTCGCGCAGAACAGACCGTCGCGCTCGGGCTTGAACGTGCGGTAGTTGATCGTTTCGGGCTTCTTGACCTCGCCGTAGGACCACGAGCGGATCGTCTCCGGAGAAGACAGGCCGATGCGGATGGCATCGAAGTCTTCGGCTTCTTCCGGGTTGCGGATCAGGTTGAATAGATCTTTCATGGGTGACTCCGTAATCCGGGAATCGGGAGTCGGGAATCGGGAATCGTCAAAAGCGATGCTGCCGTTGCCTCTACGATTCCCGATTCCCAATTCCCGATTCCCGAGTCCTTCACTGATTCTGTTCCAGCTCGATGTTCAGGCCGATCGAGCGGATTTCCTTGACCAGCACGTTGAACGACTCCGGCATGCCGGCGACCATGCGGTGGTCGCCGTCGACGATGGCCTTGTACATGCGCGTGCGGCCGTTGGTGTCGTCGGATTTCACTGTCAGCATCTCCTGCAGCGTGTACGCCGCGCCGTAGGCCTCGAGCGCCCAGACTTCCATCTCGCCGAAGCGCTGGCCGCCGAACTGCGCCTTGCCGCCCAAAGGCTGCTGCGTGACCAGCGAGTACGGGCCGGTCGAACGCGCATGCATCTTGTCGTCGACCAGATGGTTAAGCTTGAGCATGTACATGTAGCCGACGGTGACGGGACGCGCGAACGGCTCGCCGGTGCGTCCGTCGATGAGCTGCGCCTGTCCGGTCGTCGGCAGACCGGCCAGTTCCAGCAGCTCCTTGATCTCCTGCTCGTCGGCGCCGTCGAACACGGGCGTCGATACCGGCAGGCCGCCGACGAGATTCTTCGCCAGATTGACGATCTCCTCGTCGCCGAGGCTATCGAGCGCCACCGGCGTCTTGCCTTTGCCGGTCTTGTTATAGACGCGATCGAGGTAGCTGCGCAGCTCCGAGACCGCGGCCTGCTGCTGCAGCATCTCGTCGATCCTGCGGCCGATGCCCTTCGCCGCCCAGCCCAGATGGACTTCCAGCAGCTGGCCGATGTTCATGCGCGACGGCACGCCCAGCGGGTTGAGGACGATGTCGACCGGCGTGCCGTCTTCGAGATGCGGCATGTCCTCGACCGGCACGATCATCGAGATCACGCCCTTGTTGCCGTGACGGCCGGCCATCTTGTCGCCCGGCTGGATGCGGCGCTTCACGGCCAGATATACCTTGACCATCTTCAGCACGCCGGGGGACAGCTCGTCGCCGGACTGGATCTTGCGCTTCTTGTCGTCGAAGCGCTTGTCGAACTCCGAGCGCATGTCCTTGAGCTGCTTGTTCGCCGCTTCGAGCTGGTTCTGTGCGTCATCGTCGGCCAGGCGGATCTCGAACCACTTGTCGCGCTCGATGCTGTCCAGATACTCGTCGTCGATCCTCGCGCCCTTCTTAAGCTTGCTCGGGCCGCCGTCGGCGAGCTTGCCGAGCAGGATGCGGCGCAGGCGGTGATAGATGTCGTCCTCGAAGATGCGCTGCTGGTCGGCGAGGTCCTTGCGAACCTGCACCAGCTCGCTCTCCTCGATCGCCAGCGCACGCTTGTCCTTCTTGACGCCTTCGCGCGTGAACACGCGCACGTCGATGACGGTGCCATCCATGCCGGCCGGCACGCGCAGCGAGGTGTCCTTCACGTCGGAGGCCTTCTCGCCGAAGATCGCGCGCAGCAGCTTTTCTTCCGGCGTCAGCTGGGTCTCGCCCTTGGGCGTGACCTTGCCGCAGAGCAGGTCGCCGGCCTTGACCTCGGCGCCGATGTAGACGATGCCCGACTCGTCGAGCTTGCGCAGCGCGGCCTCGTTGACGTTGGGGATGTCCGCGGAGATTTCCTCGGGCCCGAGCTTGGTCTCACGCGCGACGCAGGTCAGCTCTTCGATGTGGATCGTCGTGAAGCGGTCCTCCTCGACGACACGCTCCGAGATCAGGATCGAGTCCTCGAAGTTGTAGCCGTTCCACGGCATGAACGCGATCAGCATGTTCTGGCCGAGCGCGAGCTCGCCCAGGTCGGTCGACGGACCGTCGGCGACGACGTCGCCGCGCGCGATCTTGTCGCCCGGCTTGACGATCGGGCGCTGGTTGATGCAGGTGTTCTGGTTGGAACGGACGTACTTGACTAGGTTGTAGATGTCGACGCCGGCTTCGCCCGGAACCGTCTCGTCGTCGTTGACGCGCACGACGATACGCGCGGCGTCGACCTTCTCGACGACGCCACCGCGCTTGGCCTGGATCGCATTGCCGGAATCGACGGCGACGCGGCGCTCGACGCCGGTGCCGACCAGCGGCTTCTCGGTGCGCAGCGTCGGCACCGCCTGGCGCTGCATGTTCGAGCCCATCAGCGCGCGGTTGGCGTCATCGTGCTCGAGGAAGGGAATCAGCGCGGCGGCGACCGAGACGATCTGGCGCGGCGACACGTCCATGTACTGGACCTTGTCGGGCGTCATCATCGTGAACTCGTTCTGGAAGCGCACCGACACCAGGTCCTGCTTGAAGTGGCCCTGGGCGTCGAGCTCCGAGTTCGCCTGCGCGATGACGTAGCGGCCTTCCTCGATCGCCGAGAGGTACTCGACCTCGTCGGTGACCTTGCCGTCGATGACCTTGCGGTATGCGGTTTCGAGGAAGCCGTAGTCGTTGGTGCGCGCATAGCAGGCCAGCGAGTTGATCAGGCCGATGTTCGGACCTTCCGGCGTCTCGATCGGGCAGACGCGGCCATAGTGCGTCGGATGCACGTCGCGCACTTCGAAGCCGGCACGCTCGCGGGTCAGGCCGCCCGGTCCGAGCGCGGACACGCGGCGCTTGTGCGTGACCTCGGAGAGCGGGTTGTTCTGGTCCATGAACTGCGACAGCTGGCTGGATCCGAAGAACTCTTTGATCGCGGCAGAGACCGGCTTGGCGTTGATCAGATCCTGCGGCGTGAGGTTCTCGGCTTCGGCCAGCGCCAGGCGCTCGCGCACCGCGCGCTCGACGCGCACCAGGCCGGTGCGGAACACGTTCTCGGTCATCTCGCCGACCGCGCGGATGCGGCGGTTGCCGAGATGGTCGATGTCGTCGGTCTGCTGCTCGCCGTTGCGGATCGCGATGATCTCGCGGATCACGTCGACGATGTCGGAGTGGTCCTTGCCGTACTTCGCGAACAGCGCCTTGGCGTGCTCGTCGGGCAGCTTCGAGAACAGCTCGCCGTCGTAGACGACGCCGGGGCCTTCGACGTCCTCGCGGCGCAGTCGGCGGTTGAACTTCATGCGGCCGACGGCCGAGAGGTCGTACTTCTCCGGCGAGAAGAACATGCCGTGGAACAGCGTCTCGGCGGCGTCCTTGGTCGGCGGCTCGCCGGGGCGCATCATGCGGTAGATCTCGACCAGCGCCTCGAGCTTGGTCTTGGTCGGGTCGATGTTCAGCGTCGTCGAGATGTACGGCCCCTTGTCGACGTCGTTCACGTAGAGGGTCTGCACCTCCTTGACGCCGGTCTCGCGCATCTTCGCGAGCAGGTTCGTCGTGATCTCGGTGTTGGCCTCGGCGATGACCTCGCCGGTGTCCTTGGCGACGATGTCGCGCGCGATGATCTTGCCTTCGAGGTACGAATCCGGCACGTGCAGGCGCTTGAGGCCGGCCTCGGCGATGAGCTTGATGTGCCGCGCCGTGATCAGCCGGCCCTGCTCGACGAGCACTTTCTTGCCGTCGGTGATGTCGAACTGCGCCTTCTCGCCCTTGAGGCGCTCCGGAATCAGCTCGAGGCTGGCACCGTCGGTCTCGAGGCGGAACAGGTTCTGTTCATGGAACAGCGCGAGCATCTGCTCGTTGCTGTAGCCGAGCGCACGCAGCACGATCGTCACCGGCAGCTTGCGCCGCCGGTCGATACGCGCGAACAGGTTGTCCTTGGGGTCGAACTCGAAGTCCAGCCACGAGCCGCGGTAGGGAATGATGCGGGCGCTGTACAACAGCTTGCCCGAGCTGTGCGTCTTGCCCTTGTCGTGGTCGAAGAACACGCCGGGCGAGCGGTGCAGCTGCGAAACGACGACGCGCTCGGTGCCGTTGATGATGAAGGTGCCGTGCTCGGTCATCAGCGGCACTTCGCCGAGGTAGACCTCCTGCTCGCGCACGTCCTTGACGCGCTTTTCCTTCGACTCGCGGTCGAAGATCACGAGACGCACGGTCACCTTCAGCGGCGCGGCATAGGTCATGCCGCGCACGCGGCATTCCTTCTCGTCGAACGCCGGCTCGTCGAAACGGTACTTGACGAACTCGAGGGCCGCGGCGCCGTTGTACGACACCATCGGGAACACCGACTTGAACGAGGCCTGCAAGCCGGTGTCGCGGCGCTTCGCCGGCTGCACTTCCGCCTGCAGGAACTGCCGGTAGGAGTCGATCTGCGTCGCCAGCAGGTAGGGGATCTCCAGCGTTTCCGTCAGCTTGCTGAAGTCCTTGCGGATGCGCTTTTTCTCGGTGAACGAGTAGGCCATGGTTACCTCGCGGAAAAGCCGGGAATCGGGAATCGGGAATCGGGAATCGTCAAAGCAGTGCGCTTCTACGATTCCCGATTCCCCATTCTCGATTCCCGAAAACGACAAACCTGGCCGGGGGCGCGAAGCCCCCAGCCAGCGATACCTCTTTGTGACAACGGAAAAGTCGACAAATTACTTCAGCTCGACCTTGCCGCCGCCTTCTTCCAGCTTCTTCTTCATCTCGTCGGCCGTCTTCTTGTCGACGCCTTCCTTGACGGTCTGCGGTGCACCCTCGACCAGATCCTTGGCCTCCTTGAGGCCCAGGCCGGTGAGCTCGCGCACGACCTTGATGACGCCGACCTTCTTCGCCGGGTCGATGCCGGCGAGCACGACCGTGAACTCGGTCTGCTCCTCGACCGGCGCAGCAGCAGCGGCCGGACCGGCGGCGGCAACCGCCACCGGTGCGGCGGCGGTGACGCCGAACTTGTCTTCCATCATCTTGACCAGCTCGACGACGTCCATCACGGACATGCTGGCGATCGAGTCAAGAATCTCTTCCTTCGTGGCAGCCATGTTTCAATTACTCCAATAAAGTGTGGAAAGCCTAAATATAGAAACGGAAGTCTCTTACGCCGCGGCGCCCTTCTGATCGGCGACGGCCTTGACCGTGCGCACGAATTGGGCGGTAGGCTCGGCCAGGGTGCGAACGAACTTGCCGATCGGGGCTTTCATCGTGCCCAGGAGCATGGCGATCGCCTGCTCTTTCGTCGGCAAGGTCGCCAGCCGGTCGAGATCCTTGGCCCCGTAGAGGGTGCCGCCGACCGCGACGGCCTTGACGACCATCACTTCGTTGTCCTTGGCAAAGTCCTTGATCAGGCGACCGACCGCACCGGGATCCTCGAGCGAGAAACCGAGCACGAGCGGGCCGACCAGCGCAGGCTTGAGGCACTCGAATTCCGTGCCTTCCACCGCCCGCCGGGCCAGCGTGTTCTTGACCACGTGCAGGTAGACGCCGCTGTCGCGGGCCTTTGCACGCAGGATGTCGAACTTGCCGGCCGACAGGCCGCGGTACTCGGTGGCGACCGCCGCGAGCGCGCGCTTGGCGACTTCGTTGACTTCCGCAACCAGGGCCTTCTTGTCTTCCAGCCTGAGAGCCATCAGAACTCCTAGTCGCTTCCTTCCATAAAAGGGTCGATACCTCGCGGCACCGAACCCGCCTTTACGGTGTTTCCACCGTCTGCGTATGCGGTCTTGCGACCTTTAATGTCCCGGCGCGAGCGCCGTTTCCACATACGGTCTTCGACGTGGGGCTTGGGGCCACACTTCAAAGTCTGTTCGGGAATGGGGAATCGGGAATCGGGAATCGTAGAAGCCGGAATGGAGCTGGCTGTTGCTTTGACGATTCCCGATTCTCAATTCCCGATTCCCGGCTGTTCATTCCGGCAAGCTGCCGACATCCACCCGCACGCCCGGACCCATCGTCGTCGACAGCGTCAGCTTCTTGATGTAGACGCCCTTGGACGTCGCCGGCTTGGCCTTGCGCACGTCGCGCACGACCGCGATCAGGTTCTCCTTGATCTTGTCCGCGTCGAATCCGGCGGCACCGATCGAGCAGTGCACGATGCCGGCCTTGTCGGTGCGGAACTTGGCCATACCGGCCTTGGCGTTCCTGACCGCCTCGCCGACGTTGGGTGTGACCGTGCCGGTCTTCGGGTTGGGCATCAGGCCGCGCGGACCGAGCAGCTGGCCGAGACCGCCGACGACACGCATCGCGGCCGGCTCGGCGATCACGACCTGATAGCTCAGGTCACCGCCCTTCATCGCCGCGGCGAGGTCGTCCATGCCGACCGCGTCGGCGCCGGCCGCCTTGGCCTCCTCGGCCTTCGCGCCCTGCGCGAACACGGCGACGCGCACACTCTTGCCCGAGCCATGCGGCAGCACCGTCGAGCCGCGCACGTTCTGGTCGGACTTCTTGGCATCGACGCCGAGATTGATCGAGATGTCCACCGACTCCTTGAACTTCGCCGTCGCGCACTCCTTGACCAGCTTGATCGCGGCGTCGAGGTCGTAGGTCTTGCCCTGCTGGATCTTGCCGGCGATGGCCTGCTGTCGCTTGGTGATCTTTGCCATGGCTTACTTCTCCACCACATCGACGCCCATGCTGCGGGCGGAACCGGCGATCAGACGGCACGCGGCTTCCATGCTGCCCGCGTTGAGATCGGCCATCTTGGTCTTGGCGATCTCCTCGATCTGCTTCATCGTGATCTTGCCGACCTTGTTCGTATGCGGCGTCGCCGAGCCGGACTCGAGGCCGATCGCCTTCTTGATCAGCACCGTCGCCGGCGGCGTCTTGGTAATGAACGTGAACGAGCGGTCCGAATAGACCGTGATCACGACCGGGATCGGCATGCCCGGCTCCATCTTCTGCGTGTGAGCGTTGAACTCCTTGCAGAACGCCATGATGTTGACGCCGGCCTGGCCCAGCGCCGGCCCGACCGGCGGTGCCGGATTGGCCTTGCCTGCAGGAATCTGCAGTTTGATGTACGAGGTGACCTTCTTTGCCATGGGTTACTCCAAAGTGGGTGCGAACGCCTTGCGGCTCCCCGGGAACTGCGGTTGCAGGTTGCTGGTTGCGGGCTGCGGAAAAGAAGTGAACCGCCTCCTCTGCAACCTGCAGCCGGCAACCTGCAGCCGCCTTTTCAGGCCTTCTCGACCTGCGAAAACTCCAATTCCACGGGCGTCGAGCGCCCGAAAATCAGAACCGCCACGCGCAGGCGGTTCTTGTCGTAGTTGACTTCCTCGACGACGCCGTTGAAGTCGGCGAACGGGCCTTCCTTGACGCGCACGGCCTCGCCGGGCTCGAACAGGGTCTTGGGCCGCGGCTTCTCGACGGATTCGGTGACGCGGTTGAGGATCTTCTCGGCTTCCTTGTCGGAGATCGGTGCCGGCTTGTCCGGCGTGCCGCCGATGAAGCCCATGACCTTGGGCGTGGATTTGACGAGGTGCCAGGTATCCTCGTTCATCTCCATCTGCACCAGCACGTAGCCGGGGAAGAACTTGCGCTCGGTCTTGCGCTTGACGCCGTCCTTGATCTCGACCACTTCCTCGGTCGGCACCAGGATCTCGCCGAACTGCTCCTGCAGTCCGGCGCGATTGATGCGCTCCTTGAGCGCCTTCATCACGCTGTTCTCGTACTGAGAATAGGCGTGCACGACGTACCAGCGCTTGGTCATCTGTCTTATGCCCCTCGCCCGGTCAGCGTCTCGACGCCCCAGAGCAGCAGTGAGTCCAGGCCCCACAGCAGCAAGGCCATGACCAGCACGACCACCCCGATCATCAGCGTGGCCTGCACGCTTTCCTGGCGGCTCGGCCAGACGACCTTGCGCAGCTCGATGCGCGAGCCGACGACATAGCCCCAGAGCGACTTGCCGGCCGCGGTCTGATACGCCGCGGCGGCGGCAACGGCAAGGCCGCCGAGCAGCATCAAGGTGCGGATCAGCGCGTTGAACTGAGTCTCGAAGTAGTAAAACGCGAACATGCCGCCGAGCAGCGCGATGACGGCAAGGCTCAGCAGAGCCGTGTCCTTGTGCGAGGAGCCGGCTTTTTGTTCCGTGGTCTGGACGTCCATGAAATGTTCCGGCACCGCGGCCGTGGTCGGTAAGCCCGCGCGGGTGGCAGGGCGGGAGGGTTTCGAACCCCCAACCTGCGGTTTTGGAGACCGCCGCTCTACCAGTTGAGCTACCGCCCTAGCGTGCCTTACCGCGGGAAGCCAAAAAGGGGCGCGGATTTTAAGCGCGCCCGCAGGAAAAGTAAACAGCCGTACTGACGGGAATCGGTGACGGGAATCGGGAATCGGGGATCGGGGATCGTAGAAGCGAGGCCGCTACTGCTGTAACGATTCCCGATTCCCGTCTCCCGATTCCCGGGATCCTGGCCGTCAGGCCAGGATCTTCGTCACGACCCCGGCGCCGACGGTGCGCCCGCCCTCGCGGATCGCGAAGCGCACGCCTTCTTCCATCGCGATCGGGTTGATCAGCTCCACCGTCATCTGCA
>JBFMCQ010000047.1:0-5910 GCA_040754295.1 Pseudomonadota bacterium
CGTTAACGGCAGGGCGACGGCTTTTGCGCCTCACGCCTCACCCCTCACGCCTCACGAGCGCATAGCGCCATGCAATGCCCCTTCTGCAAGGCGGCCGACACGCGCGTCGTCGATTCGCGCCTGGCCGAGGACGGCACGCAGGTGCGGCGCCGCCGCGAGTGCGAGCGCTGTGGCAGCCGCTTCACGACTTTCGAGCGCGCGCAGCTGGCGATGCCCAATATCGTCAAGCGCAGCGGCGATCCCGAGCCGTTCTCCGAAGACAAGCTGCGCCGCGGCATGGAGAGCGCGCTGTACAAGCGGCCGGTCACGGCCGAGCAGCTCGACCATGCGATCGAGAACATCAAGCGCAAGCTGCGCGGCACGGCGGAGCGCGAAGTGGCTTCGCGCCAGCTCGGCGAATGGGTCATGGAAGAGCTGCGCGATCTCGATCACGTCGCCTATGTGCGCTTTGCGTCGATCTACCGCGCGTTTTCCGACGTCAACGCGTTCCGCGAGGAGATCGAGCGCCTGCAGACGCTGCCCAGCGCCGAGGAGCGGCGCTCGCAGCTGCCGCTGATCGAGGAAGCCGGGACTGCCGGAACCCGAGATCCGGCACCGGCGGCCCGGGGAAAAGCAAAGCGTTGAGCGTGGACGGTCCGCAGCGGTTCATGACGCGCGCCTTGGAACTGGCGGCCCGCGGGCGCGCGACGACGCATCCGAACCCGCGGGTCGGCTGTGTGATCGTGCGCGACGGCGCGATCGCCGGCGAAGGCTGGCATGCGCGCGCGGGCGAGCCGCATGCGGAGATCCATGCGCTGCGCGCTGCCGCTGAGCGCGCACGCGGCGCCGAGGTGTTCGTCAGCCTGGAGCCCTGCTGCCATCACGGGCGTACGCCGCCGTGCGTCGACGCACTGATCGCCGCCGGCGTTGGCAAGGTCTGGGTCGCGATGACCGATCCGAACCCGCGCGTCGCCGGGCAGGGCATCGAATGCCTGCGCGCGGCCGGTATCGACGTCGAGACCGACCTGCTGCGCGCAGAAGCCGAGGTGCTCAACCGCGGCTTCGTCTCGCGAATGACCCGCGGCCGACCCTGGGTGACGCTCAAGCTCGCCGCGAGTCTCGACGGGCGCACGGCGATGGCCAGCGGCGAGAGCCGCTGGATCACCGGCGCGCCCGCGCGCGCCGACGTGCATCGGCTGCGCGCTGAAGCCGGCGCGGTGCTGACCGGCGTCGGCACCGTGCTCGCCGACGATCCGCAACTCGACTGCCGGGAATCGGCAATCGGCAATCGGGAATCGTCGATGCGCCAGCCGGATCGCATCGTGCTGGACGCCGAGGCGCGCACGCCGGTGACGGCGAAGGTCTGGGCCGAGGGTGCGCGCCGGTTCTGGTTCACGGCAGCCTCTGGTCCGGCGCCTTCCGGCGTCGAGCGCATCGTCGTGCCGCGCGCCGCCGGCGGTCTCGCGCTCGGCGCGGTACTCGCCGAGCTGGCTCGGCGCGAAGTCAACGAGGTCTTCGCCGAATGCGGGCCGACGCTCGCCGGCGGCCTGCTGCAATCCGGCGCGGTCGACGAGCTGCTGCTGTATCTGGCGCCGTCGCTGCTCGGCCACGAAGCGCGCCCGCTGGCGAAGCTGCCCGGCCTCGCGCGCCTGGACCAGCGCCTGCGCTGGCACTGGCGTTCGGTGGAGCGCATCGGCGACGATCTGCGTGTCGTGCTCCAGAACGATTCCCGATTCCGCGTTTCGCTGGCAGAGAATGACATCGAGTCATTCTCAGAAGCGGCAAAACGCCCCGATTCCCGTTCCTGACCATGTTCACCGGCATCATCGAAGCGATCGGCCGCATCGGCGGCATTACCGAGACCGGCGGCGATCGGCGCATGCGCTTCGAGGCGCCCGGCTATCTGGCCGGCATACGGCTGGGCGACAGCATCGCCGTCAGCGGCGTGTGCCTGACCGCGGTCGACTGCGGGCCGGATCACTTCGACGCCGATCTGTCGGCCGAGACCCTGAGCCTGACGACCGCCGGGCGCTGGACGCGCGGCGGCGCCGTCAACCTGGAGCGCGCGCTGACGCCGGAAAAGCCGCTCGGCGGGCACCTCGTCTCCGGCCATGTCGATGGCGTCGGCCGGCTGCTGGCGCGCAGCGAGGACGCGCGCTCCGCGCGCCTGTGCTTCGAGGCGCCGGCGGCGCTGGCGCGCTACATCGCGCGCAAGGGCTCGATCTGCATCGACGGCGTCAGCCTGACGGTCAACGACGTCGAAGGCAGCCGTTTTGGCGTTAACATCATTCCGCACACCCTGAGCCATACGACGCTCGGCGGGCTCGCGGCGGGCGATCCGGTGAATCTGGAAGTCGATCTCGTCGCGCGCTATCTGGAGCGTCTGCTGGAAGGTAGAGAGCTATGACCAAACTGGCGAGTATCGACGACGCGCGGCGCGAGCAGCCCCGGCCGGCGCGGCTCGACCCGATCGAGGACATCATTGCCGACATCAAGGCCGGCAAGATGGTGATCCTGATGGACGACGAAGATCGCGAGAACGAAGGCGATCTGGTCATGGCCGCCGAGCTCGTGCGGCCCGAGGACATCAACTTCATGGCGCGCTACGGCCGCGGGCTGATCTGCCTGACGCTGACTGCCGAGCGCTGCCGCCAACTGCGCCTGCCGCAGATGGTGTCGCGCAACGAGGCGAGCCACAAGACCGCGTTCACGGTCTCGATCGAAGCCGCCAGCGGCGTCACCACCGGCATTTCCGCGCACGACCGCGCGCACACGGTGCGTACCGCGGTCAAGCCGGACGCGCGTCCGGACGATCTGGTGCAGCCGGGCCATATCTTCCCGCTGATGGCGCAGCCGGGCGGCGTGCTCACCCGTGCCGGCCACACCGAGGCCGGCTGCGATCTGGCGCGCCTCGCCGGGCTCGCGCCGGCCGCGGTGATCGTCGAGATCCTCAACGAGGACGGCACCATGGCGCGGCGACCGGACCTGGAGCGCTTCGCCCGGGAGCACGGTCTCAGGCTCGGCTCGATCGCGGATCTGATCCGCTACCGACTCGACAACGAGCACACGGTCGAGCGCGTCGCCGAAACGCATGTGATGACCGAGTTCGGCGAGTTCCGCCTGGTCACCTACCAGGACAGCATCGACAACACCGTGCACCTGGCGATGGTCAAGGGGCAGATCGAGGCGGCGAAGCCGACGCTGGTGCGCGTGCACATCCGCAACACGCTGCAGGACGTGCTCGGCGTGCGCCACGAGGACTTCGCCTGGCCGTTGCGACGCGCGCTGCAGCGCGTCGCCGAGGAAGGCGAGGGCGTCGTCGTGCTGCTGCGCAAGCCGGAATCCTCGCGTGAGCTGGTGCAGCAGATCGTCTCGCTCAACAAGGCGGCGCTCGACGAGCAGGCGCACGACCCGCAGCAGGTGCTGCGCACCTATGGCATCGGCGCGCAGATCCTCTCCGATCTCGGTGTGCGCAGGATGCGTGTACTCTCGGCGCCCAAGCGCATGCAGGGCATTTCCGGCTTCGGCCTGGAAGTCGTCGACTACGTGCCCTGCGACTGAATGAAGAAGAACAGCAAGGGTAGGACTGTCACGCCAGCGGACGCCAAGACCGGCTATGCAGCGCCCGAGCCCGCCGGGCGCGGGGAGTTCGGCGACATCCGCGTGGCGCTGCTCGCGACGCGCTGGAACGTCGGTATCGTCGACGCGCTGTGCCGCGGCGCACAGGACTGCCTGAAGGACTGGGGCGTGCGCGCCGACAGGGTCGCCGAGTTTCGCGCGCCCGGCGCCTACGAAGTCCCGCTGGCGACGCTCGCACTGCTCAAGAGCGGCGGCTTCGACGGCGTCGTCGCGCTCGGTGCGGTGATCCGCGGCGAGACCCCGCATTTCGACTATGTCGCCGGTGAGTGCGCGCGCGGCTTGATGCAGGTACAGCTGAAGACGCGCAAGCCGGTCGGCTTCGGCGTGCTCACGGTCAACACCGTGGAGCAGGCGTGGGCGCGTGCCGGCGCGGGGCGCGACAACAAGGGTTACGAGGCGACGGCAGCGATGCTGGAAATGATCCGCCTCGGCCGGAGCCTGGCGCAATGAGCGGCGAAACCCAGCCGCAGAGCCGCCGCGGGCTCGCGCGGCGCCTCACCGTTCAGGCGCTGTATCAGTGGCTGATCAATGAAAACAGCCCGGCGTCGCTGTTGCGCCAGTTCCGCGAGCAGGAGGAGGGGCTGGGCCGCGCCGACCCGCAGTATTTCGAGGAGCTGCTCAACGGCGTCGTCGCGCACGCGCCCGAGCTGACCCTGGACTTCGTGCCGCATCTCGATCGTCCGCTGAGCCAGCTCGATCCGGTCGAGCACGCGATCCTGCTGCTCGGCAGCTACGAGCTGCGGCACAAGCCCGAGGTGCCGTGGAAGGTCGTCGTCAACGAATCGGTCAACCTGGCGAAGATGTTCGGCGCGGAGGACGGCTACAAGTTCGTCAACGGCGTGCTCGACAAGCTCGCGCGCACGCTGCGGCCGCATGGTGCCTGAGAGCCCTGCGCCCTCGCAAACGAGGCGAGGAGCGGCCTGCGGCCGCGACTCGTCGCGCCGGCGAAATCGCGGCCGGCTGCTGTTGCGGTGGCGCCCATGGACGAGTTCGCGCTGATCCGCCGCTATTTCGCCCGCCTGACCGCTGCGCGCGCAGGCGTGGTGCTGGGTGTCGGCGACGACGCTGCGCTGCTCGCGCCGCAGCCGGGTTCGCAGCTCGTCGTGACGACCGATACGCTGATCGCCGGCCGTCACTTCCCTGAAGGCACGGCGCCGTTCGACATCGGCTGGAAATCGCTCGCGGTCAATCTCTCGGACCTCGCGGCGATGGGGGCGACACCGCACTGGTGCCTGCTCGCGCTGTCGCTGCCCGACGCGGATGCGCGCTGGCTGGAGTACTTCTCGTCCGGCCTGCGTGCATTGGCCGACCATCACTGCGTGGCGCTCGTCGGTGGTGATACCACGCGCGGCCCGCTCGCGATCACGATCACTGCGATTGGAGAAGTGCCGGACGGCGAAGCGCTGCTGCGCAGCGGCGCACGCGTGGGCGATCTGGTCTGCGTGACCGGGACGCTCGGCGACGCGGGGCTGGCGCTGGCCTTGCGGCCGGGACTCGGGGACAGCTTTCTGATGGCGCGCCTGAACCGGCCGCAGCCGCGTGTGGCCGCCGGTATTGCGCTGCGCGGCATCGCGACCGCGGCCATCGATCTGTCCGACGGCCTCGCCGGCGATCTGCAGCACATTCTCGACGCAAGCGGCGTCGGTGCGGTCATCCACACCGATGCGCTGCCGGCGTCACCGTCGCTTGCGCGTCTCGCGTCCGACAGCTCACGTCTCACCTACCAGCTCGCCGGCGGCGACGACTATGAGCTCTGCCTGTGCATCCCGCCCGAGCGTCTCGACGAAGTGCGCGCGCGCCTCGACCCGCCCTTGAGCGTCATCGGCCGCATCACCGCCGAGCCCGGCCTGCGCTTCGTCGACGCTGCAGGCGCTACCATCACGCTCGAGACAACGGCCTACCGACACTTCCCATGAACAAGCCTACCGCGCCGCGACCGCCGCGCCAGCTGATCCTGACGACGCCGGAGCATCTGCTGGCGTTCGGCTTCGGCACGGGACTCTCGCCGGTGGCGCCCGGTACGGTGGGCACGCTGATCGGCGTGCTGCTGTTCGTGCCGCTGTCCTTGCTGCCGCCGCCGGTGTTCGCTGCCGCCGTCGCGCTGCTGTTCGCGCTCGGCTGCTGGATCTGCGGAGAGAGTGCGCGCCTGCTCGGCGTGCACGATCACGGCGGCATCGTGCTCGACGAGATCGTCGGCTATCCGATCGCCGCCGCGCCGCTGCTGCTGTTCCCGGCGCTGCCGCTGCCGTGGCTCGCCGGCGGCATGGCGGCGGCTTTCGTGCTGTTCCGGCT
>JBFMCQ010000047.1:6010-27996 GCA_040754295.1 Pseudomonadota bacterium
CGAGCTTTTCGAGCCTACCGCTCGCCGAGCAGCTTGAGCTCCACGCGGCGGTTGAGCGCGCGGCCCTCCTCGGTGTCGTTGCTGGCGATCGGCTGCGCCTCGCCGTAGCCGACCGAGCGCAGCACGCTCGGCGCGACACCGCGCGAGATCAGGTACTCGCGGACCGATTCTGCGCGTGCGCGGCTGAGCTTGAGGTTGTAGGCCTCGGAGCCGACGCTGTCGGTGTGCCCCGCGACTTCGGCACGCAGCGCCGGCTGGCTCAGCAGGAATCTCACCGCCGGCTCGAGCACGCTTCTGCCGTTGGGCGTGAGCGTGGACGAATTGAACTCGAAGGTCACGTCGCGCAGCTCGACGGTCTGTGCCTTGACGACGCAGCCGAAGCCGTCGACGGTGACGCCTTTGAGCGTATCCGGGCAGCGATCGAACTGATCGACGACGCCGTCGCCGTCCTGGTCGGACGGCGGCGGTGCCGGCACTTCGACGATTTTCACCGTCTCGATGACCGCCGGCGGCGCGGGGCGCTCGGGCAGGTCGCCGAGCACGACTTCGACACCGAAGCCGATCCGGAAGTCCTGGCGGTCGTTCAGGTAGCTGTCGTGCAGCAGGCGCGCTTCGCCGCGATAGCGCAGCCAGGGGACCGTCAGTCCGCCGGTGAAACCGGCGCCGAGATTGACGAACGGGCCGCTATCGTCGAGCGCGTCGGGGGAGACGTCGTTCTTCACACGGCCGCCGCCAAAGAGCACGAAGGGCGTGAGTACGTCACGCCCGCCGAAATTGACCACCCAGTCGACGCCCCAGGCGCGCTGCGAAAAGTCTGTCGGCGCATCGCTGTTGAAGCGCGTGCCGAAGTAGCTGGCCTCCACGGTGAGCCAGGTGAACACCGGCACGCCGAAGCCGACCTGGCCGCCGAAGCCGATATCGTCGCTGGCGTCGCGCTCGCTGTCCGCCAGCGTCGCGGTGCCGAGCACGAACGCGTACGGCGGTGCGTTCGCGGCGCTCAGCTCGAGCGCGAATACGGGTGAAGCCACCGAGGCGGCGCAGAGCACGCCCGCGGCAACCCGACCGAGAGTCTGCTCCGCAGACTTGCCGACACGAACGCCCATTCGGATTCTCCTTCTTGCAGGCCGGTCCGTCCCCGCGTGCTTCATCCATGTGCGGGCGGTCCGCGGCACTGTACACGAGACGCGCTGCCGTCGCAGCCCTTTTGTACAGACGGAGATCGCGGCCGCCAGGTATGCATGGCAGGGCCGCCCCTGCGCACCGCGGCCGTGTCGACTACAATTCAGCCCCCAATCAGCAACGACCGCCCCTAGCGCCCGCTGTGCCGGGCCCGTCAGGAAGCACACGCATGTCCGTAGAACGTGATGTCATGGAGTACGACGTTGTCGTCGTCGGCGCTGGCCCGGCCGGCCTGTCGGCGGCTTGCCGGCTGAAACAGCTGGCGGCGTCTGCGGGCAAGGAAATCAGCGTCTGCGTCGTCGAGAAGGGCTCCGAGGTCGGCGCGCACATCCTCTCGGGCGCGGTGTTCGAGCCGCGCGCGCTCGACGAGCTGTTTCCCGACTGGAAGGAGCGCGGTGCGCCGCTGAAGACCGCGGTCAGCCGCGACGAGATCTATTTCTTCACGAGCGCAACCGGCTCGTTCAGGATGCCCAACCTGTTTGTGCCCAAGACGATGCACAACGAGGGCAACTACATCATCTCGCTCGCCAATCTGTGCCGCTGGCTGGCGCAGCAGGCCGAGGCGCTGGGTGTCGAGATCTACCCCGGTTTCGCCGCACAGACGGCGATCATCGAACCAGGGCCCGATGGCGGGGGCGTCGTCAAGGGCATCAGGCTCAGTGATATGGGCGTCAACCGCGAAGGCGAGCACAAGCCGGACTATACGCCGGGCATGGAGCTGCGCGCCAAGTACACGCTGTTCGCCGAGGGCTGCCGCGGCCATATCGGCAAGCAGCTGATCCAGCAGTATCAGCTGGCCAGGGGCGCCGACCCGCAGCACTACGCGATCGGTCTCAAGGAGATCTGGACGATCGATCCGGCCAGGCACCGGCCGGGTCTGGTCGTGCACGGCGCCGGCTGGCCGCTGGACCTCGGCGGCACCAGCGCAACCGGCGGCTCCTTCCTCTATCACCTCGAAGACCATACGGTTTATGTCGGGCTGATCGTCGACCTGTCGTATTCCAATCCGTATCTGTCGCCGTTCGACGAGTTCCAGCGCTTCAAGCACCACCCGGTGATCCGCCAGTACCTGGAAGGTGGGACGCGTACCGCTTACGGTGCGCGCGCGATCGTCAAGGGCGGCCTCAATGCGCTGCCGAAGCTCGTCTTCCCGGGCGGCATGCTGATCGGCGACGACGCCGGCACGCTCAACTTTGCCAAGATCAAGGGCAGCCACACGGCGATGAAGTCCGGAATGATCGCCGCGGAGGCGGTCGCCGAGGCCCTGTTCGCCGGCAGCGCCGGCGCAGACGTCCTCGAAAGCTATCCGGCAAAGTTCAAGGCCAGCTGGCTCCATGACGAGCTCTACCGCAGCCGCAACTTCGGGCCGGTGCTGCACAAGTTCGGTGCGCTGATCGGCGGCGCGATCAACTACATCGAGCAGAACTGGTTCGGCGGCAAGTTTCCGTGGACGGTGCACGATCTCAAGCCGGACCACGCGACACTGAAGCTCGCCTCCGAGTCGGAGAAGATCGCCTACCCGAAGCCGGACGGAAAACTTTCGTTCGACAAGCTGTCGTCGGTGTTCCTGTCGAGCACCAACCACGAGGAGGACCAGCCGGTCCACCTGCAGCTCAAGGATCCGAGCATTCCGATCGCCAAGAACCTGCCGCTGTACGACGAGCCGGCACAGCGCTATTGCCCGGCCGGCGTCTACGAAGTGGTCGGCGAGGGCGATGCGCGGCGTTTCCAGATCAACGCGCAGAACTGCGTGCACTGCAAGACCTGCGATATCAAGGATCCGGCGCAGAACATCAACTGGGTTGCGCCAGAAGGCGGCGGCGGTCCGAACTACGCCAACATGTAACAGCAGTTTCCAGTTTCCAGTTCCCAGACAGGAAGAACGATGAAGGCACTAGTCAGCGTCAAGCGCGTCGTGGACTACAACGTCCGCATCCAGGTCAAGTCGGACGGCTCGGGTGTCGTCACCGACGGCGTCAAGCATTCGATGAATCCTTTCGACGAGATCGCGATGGAAGAAGCGGTGCGCCTGCGCGAGAAGGGCAAGGTGACGGAGATCGTCGCCGTGAGCATCGGCGGCGCCAAGAACGAAGAAACCCTGCGCACGGCGCTGGCCTTCGGTGCGGATCGCGCGATTCACGTCAAGGAAGAGGGCGAGGTGCAGCCGCTGACCGCGGCCAAGGCACTCGCCGCGGCGATGAAGAAGGAAGGCGCGCAGCTGCTGCTGTGCGGCAAGCAGGCGATCGACGACGACGCCAATCAGACCGGCCAGATGGTGGCGGCGCTGCAGGAAATCGCGCAGGCGACGTTCGCCTCGAAGGTCGAGATCGACGGCGGCAAGGCGACGGTGACGCGCGAAGTCGACGCCGGTCTGGAAACACTGGAGGTCGATCTGCCGGCGGTGATCACCGCCGACCTGCGCCTCAACGAGCCGCGCTATCTGAAGCTGCCGGACATCATGAAGGCGAAGAAGAAGCCGATCGAGACGGTGTCGCTCGCCGATCTCGGCGTGACGCCCGCGGCGACGGTGAAGACCACCAAGACGGTGCCGCCGCCGGCACGCTCGAAAGGCATCATGGTCAAGACGGTCGACGAGCTGGTCGACGCGCTCAAGAGCAAGGGCCTGCTCTGAGTTCGCACGCACAAGAGGATAGAAACAGATGAGCAAAGTACTGATTGTTGCCGAGCATGCCGAAGGCAAGCTCAACGGCGGTGTCGCCAAGACCGTGGCTGCGGCCCAGGGCATCGGCGGCGAGATCCATGTCGCGGTGTTTGCGGCGGACGCTGCGGCGGTCGCCGCGCAGGCGGCGAAGCTCGACGGCGTGAGCAAGGTGCTCGCCATCAGCAACCCCGCCAACGCCAATCCGCTGGCCGCGATCCTCGCCCCGCAGATCGTCGAAGTGGCCAAGGCCGGTTACACGCATGTGCTGTTCCCGGGCGGCACCTTCGGCAAGGATCTCGCCCCGCGCGTCGCCGCGAAGCTGGACGTGCAGCAGATCAGCGATGTCATGGCGGTGCACGGTCCGAACAGCTTCGACCGCCCGATCTACGCCGGCAACGCGATCACGACCGTCGAAGCCCCGGCCGGAACCGTCGTCGCGACGGTGCGCCTGGCCTCGTTCCAGGGCGTCGGCAGCGGCGGCAGCGCCGCGGTGGAAGCCCTCAGCGTCAGCGCGCAGCTTCCGGGCCACACGCGCTTCGTCAAGCTCGAGGCGCAGAAGTCCGAGCGCCCGGATCTGCAGGCGGCGAGCCGCGTCGTCTCCGGCGGCCGCGCGCTCGGCAGCTCCGAGAACTTCAAGGTGATCTACGACTTCGCCGACAAGATCGGTGCGGCCGTCGGCGCCTCGCGCGCCGCGGTCGACTCCGGCTATGTGCCCAACGAGATGCAGGTCGGCCAGACCGGCAAGATCATCGCGCCGGAGCTGTACTTCGCGATCGGTATTTCCGGTGCGATCCAGCATCTCGCCGGCATCAAGGATGCGCGCACCATCGTCGCGATCAACAAGGATCCCGAAGCGCCGATCTTCGAAGTCGCCGACTTCGGCCTCGTCGGCGATCTATTCCAGGTGGTCCCGGAGCTGACGCAGAAGCTCTGAAGCGCGCTGCGAAGACGAAGAGGCGCGCGCTTCGGCGTGCGCTTTATTCTTTGATCCGGCGAGGTGACGCGGCAGCGGGTTTCCGCGGCGCCTTGCGGCGGTTCGCCTGCGCTTCAACGCCGCGCTTTGCGCGTGAAGGCCGACGCCGGCGCCGGCGCGGCTTCGACCGGCGCTCGTCCGACGTAGCTCGCCCGCGGGCGGATCAGCCCGCCGCTGGCCTGCTGCTCCAGTGCGTGCGCGAGCCAGCCTGCGACGCGTCCGGCGGCAAACAGGATCAGTCCGGCGTCGATGCCCAGGGCATACGCATCGGCGAGCGCCGCGAGCGCGAAGTCGGTGCTCGGCGCCTTGCCGGTCGCTTCGCCGACGGCATCGATGAGCGCGTGGATGCGCGCGAGGCGCGGCGGCCGCGGACGCACTTCGCCGAGCCGGCGCAGCAGGATCGCGGCGCGCGGGTCGCCGGCCGGGTAGAGCGGATGGCCAAAGGCGGGGAGCGTCTCGCCGCGCTGCAGTCGCGCCAGCACGTAGCGCAGCACCGAGTCCGACGCGAGCGCGTCCTGAATGAAGGCGTAGGCGCGCGCGGTGCCGCCACCGTGCTCGGGGCCGGAGAGGGCGGCGAGGCCCGCGGCGACGGCGCCGTGCAGACTGGCGCCGGTCGAGGCGACGACCCGTGCCGCGAACGCCGAGGCGTTGAGCTCATGGTCGGCGCACAGCAGCAGCGCCGCGCGCACCAGCTCGGCGAGCGCGCTGTCGCGCGGGCGCCAGGCCCGCGCGATCACTTCGTGAGCGGCGCGATGGTCGGGCGCGACACCGGCCAGGAGCGCCGTGGTCTGTCGCAGCAGCGCGGCGGCGCTTTCGCGGCGCCGCAGCGGGTCGGTGGACAGATCGCGCACCGCGCTCGGCGCCAGCAAGGGCAGCGCGGCGGCGGTGCGCTCCAGCGCCGGAGCGTCAGTGCGATGCAGCAGCGCGTCCACGGCTGGCGGCCATGCCGGTGGTGGCGCCAGCGCGAATGGATCGTGCTCGCCGCAGTCCCAGAGCAGGCGCGCCACGTCTTCCAGCGTGCGCCCGGATTCGACCAGCTCCGCGACCGGCTGGCCGCGGTAGTAGTGGCCTTCCGGGCGGATCAGCGAGATCCGCGTCTCCAGCACCGGCAGCCCCCAGGCCAGACTATGCGCGGCACCCTGCGCGGCGCTGCGCCCGGCCTGGCGCCGTTCGATCAGGCGCTCGACGTCCTGCGCGAGGTAGCGCCGGCTGCGCGGCTCGGGCCCTGGCCGCGAGTGCACGTGGCCGCGGCTGACGTAGGCGTAGAGTGTCGCGAGACTGACGCCGAGGCGGTCCGCCGCTTCGCGCGCGCTGAGATAATCGCTGCCGATCCGGTCGGTCATCGCCTTATATTGACGGACGCAATCAAGATTGATCAATAGATGGCGCAGTGCCACAGTATGCGCCCGCGACGGAAAGCCTCCGGCGATCCGTCCATGAGCCATCGGAGGAGCTCTCGCATGAGCACGCAGACATCGCCGGGCGCGCGCTTCCGCGCCGCGGTCCAGCAAGAAAAGCCGCTGCAGGTCGTCGGCGCGATCACCGCTTACGCGGCGAAGCTCGCCGAAGCGACCGGTTTCAAGGCCGTGTATCTGTCCGGCGGCGGCGTGGCCGCCAACTCGCTGGGCATCCCCGATCTCGGCATCAGCACGATGGAAGACGTGCTCACCGACGCCGGCCGCATCACCGATGCCTGCTCGCTGCCGCTGCTGGTCGATATCGACACCGGCTGGGGCGGAGCCTTCAACATCGCGCGCACGATCAAGGCCTGCATCAAGACCGGTGTCGCCGCCGTGCACATCGAGGATCAGGTGGGGCAGAAGCGCTGCGGCCACCGCCCGGGCAAGGAGGTCGTGTCGAAGGGCGAGATGGTCGATCGCGTCAAGGCCGCCGTCGACGCCAAGACCGATCCGCAGTTCGTCATCATGGCGCGCACCGACGCCGCCGCGGTCGAAGGCATCGACGCGGCAATCGAGCGCGCGGTTGCGTACGTGGAAGCCGGCGCGGACATGATCTTCCCCGAGGCAATGAAGACGCTGGACGACTACAAGCGCTTCAGGGCAGCGGTTAAAGTGCCGATCCTGGCCAACCTCACCGAGTTCGGGGCAACGCCGTTGTTCACGGTCGACGAGCTGCGCAGCGCCGACGTCGATATCGCGCTGTACTGCTGTGGCGCCTACCGGGCGATGAACGCCGCGGCGCTCAGGTTCTACGAGACCGTGCGCCGCGAGGGCACGCAGAAGAGCGTCGTCGAGACGATGCAGTCGCGCGCCGACCTGTACAAGTACCTCGGCTATCACGCCTACGAGGAGAAGCTGGACCAGCTGTTTGCCCAAGGCAAGAACCAGTAAGACCCGACACGTCACCAGGAGTCCGTCATGAGCGATACCACTGCTACCGCCACGGGGTTCAAGCCCAAGAAGTCCGTCGCCCTGTCCGGTACGGCCGCGGGCAACACGGCGCTGTGCACGGTCGGCCGCACCGGCAACGATCTGCACTATCGCGGCTACGACATTCTGGACGTGGCCGAGACCTGCGAGTTCGAAGAGATCGCGTACCTGCTGGTGCACGGCAAGCTGCCGAACCGCTCCGAGCTCGCCGCGTACAAGGCCAAGCTCAAGTCCTTGCGCGGTCTGCCGGCCGCGGTGAAGTCGGTGCTCGAAGAGCTGCCGGCCGCGAGCCACCCGATGGACGTGATGCGCACCGGCGTGTCGGCGCTCGGCTGTGTACTGCCGGAGAAAGACGATCACAACCATCCCGGCGCGCGCGACATCGCCGACCGGCTCATGGCCTCGCTCGGCTCGATGCTGCTGTACTGGTACCACTACAGCCACAACGGCCGGATCATCGACGTCGAGACCGACGACGACTCGATCGGCGGCCACTTCCTGCACCTGTTGCACGGCGAGAAGCCCAAGGATTCGTGGGTGCGCGCGATGCACACCTCGCTGATCCTGTACGCGGAGCACGAGTTCAACGCGTCGACCTTCGCCGGCCGCGTCATCGCCGGCACCGGCTCGGACATGTACTCGTGCATCGCCGGCGCGATCGGCGCGCTGCGCGGACCCAAGCACGGCGGCGCCAACGAGGTCGCGTTCGAGATCCAGAAGCGCTACGACACGCCGGACGAGGCCGAGGCCGACATCCGCAGGCGCGTCGAGGCAAAGCAGGTGATCATCGGCTTCGGCCATCCGGTCTACACGGTGTCCGACCCGCGCAACAAGGTCATCAAGGAAGTCGCGCGCTCGCTGTCCAAGGAAGCCGGCAACACCAAGATGTTCGACATCGCCGAGCGTCTGGAAACGGTGATGTGGGACATCAAGAAAATGTTCCCGAATCTCGACTGGTTCAGCGCAGTCAGCTACCACATGATGGGCGTGCCGACCGCGATGTTCACGCCGCTGTTCGTCATCGCCCGCACCTCCGGCTGGAGCGCGCACATCATCGAGCAGCGCATCGACGGCAAGATCATCCGCCCGAGCGCGAACTATGTCGGGCCGGAGGATCTGAAGTTCGTGCCGCTAAAGGACCGGCGATAGCCGGTCCTTCGTGAATCGAGAGACGGGAATCGGGAATCGTAAAAACAGCCCGATCCCCGCCTGCTGTTGACGATTCCCCATTCCCGATTCCCGATTCCCGTTCCTATGAACACCGCCTACCGCAAGAAGCTCCCCGGCACGACGCTCGACTATTTCGACGCGCGCGAGGCCGTGGACAGGATCCAGCCCGGCGCCTGGGACAGGCTGCCGTACACGGCGCGCGTGCACGCCGAGAACATCGTGCGCAAGGGCGAGCCCGAGAAGCTGCGTGCGTATCTGTCGCAGCTCGTCGAGCGCCGGCGCGATCTCGATTTTCCGTGGTTTCCCGCGCGCGTGGTCTGCCATGACATCCTCGGCCAGACGGCGCTGGTCGACCTCGCCGGCCTGCGCGACGCGATCGCCGACAAGGGCGGCGATCCGGCAAAGGTGAACCCGGTCGTGCCGGTGCAGCTGATCGTCGACCATTCGCTGGCGGTCGAGCATGCCGGCTTCGAGAAGGACGCGTTCGCGAAGAACCGCGCGATCGAGGATCGCCGCAACGACGACCGTTTCCACTTCATCGAGTGGACCAGGAAGGCGTTCAAGAACGTCGTCGTGATCCCGCCCGGCAACGGCATCATGCACCAGATCAATCTGGAGCGGATGTCGCCGGTGATCTGCGTCCAGGACGGCGTCGCGTTTCCGGACACCTGCGTCGGCACCGACAGTCATACGCCGCACGTGGATGCGCTGGGCGTCATCGCCATCGGCGTCGGCGGTCTCGAAGCCGAAAACGTCATGCTCGGCCGCGCGTCGTGGATGCGCCTGCCGGACATCGTCGGCGTCGAGCTCTCGGGCAGGCCGCAGCCCGGCATCACGGCGACCGACATCGTGCTCGCGCTGACCGAGTTCCTGCGCAAGGAGAAGGTCGTCGGTGCGTATCTGGAGTTCTACGGCGAGGGCGCCGCGGCGCTCACGCTCGGCGACCGCGCGACGATCTCGAACATGGCGCCCGAATACGGCGCCACCGCCGCGATGTTCTTCATCGACGGCAACACGATCGACTATCTCAGGCTGACGGGCCGCGACGAGCAGCAGATCCAGCTCGTCGAGACGTATGCGAAGCACACCGGCCTGTGGGCCGAGCGGCTTACGACCGCCGAGTACGAGCGCGTGCTCAAGTTCGATCTGTCGAGCGTCGTGCGCAACATGGCCGGCCCGTCGAATCCGCACAAGCGCCTGCCGACGAGCGCACTCGCCGAGCGCGGCATCGCCGGCGCCTGGGAGATGCCTGCCGACGGCAGGATGCCCGACGGCGCCGTGATCATCGCCGCGATCACGAGCTGCACGAACACCTCGAATCCGCGCAACGTCATCGCCGCGGGCCTGCTCGCGCGCAACGCGAATCGGCTGGGCCTGACGCGCAAGCCCTGGGTGAAGTCTTCGCTGGCGCCGGGCTCCAGGGCCGTGCAGCTGTATCTGGAGGAAGCCGGCTTGATGCCGGAGCTGGAGAAGCTCGGTTTCGGTATCGTCGCCTTCGCCTGCACCACCTGCAACGGCATGTCGGGCGCGCTCGATCCGAAGATCCAGCAGGAAATCATCGATCGCGATCTGTATGCCGTCGCGGTGCTCTCCGGCAACCGCAACTTCGACGGCCGCATCCATCCGTACGCGAAGCAGGCCTTCCTCGCCTCGCCGCCGCTGGTCGTCGCCTACGCGATCGCCGGCACGATCCGCTTCGACATCGAGAAGGACACGCTCGGCACGGCTCCGGACGGCAAGCCGGTCACGTTGAAGGATCTGTGGCCGAGCGACGAGGAGATCGACGCGATCGTCGCCAGGAGCGTGAAGCCGGAGTTCTTCCGGCGCGTCTACGACCCGCTATTTGGTTTGGGGGGCACGTTCAAGGTCGTGGAGGACGAGAAGATCAGCCCGCTGTACGACTGGCGGCCGCAGAGCACCTACATCCGCCGTCCGCCGTACTGGGAAGGCGCGCTCGCCGGTGCGCGCAGGCTCAAGGGCATGCGCCCGCTGGCGCTGCTCGGCGACAACATCACGACCGACCATCTCTCGCCGTCGAACGCGATCCTGCGCGACAGCGCGGCCGGCGAGTACCTGGCGAAGATGGGCCTGCCCGAGGAGGACTTCAACTCCTACGCGACGCATCGCGGCGATCATCTGACCGCGCAGCGCGCGACCTTCGCGAATCCGCAGCTCGTCAACGAGATGGCCGTCGTCGACGGCAAGGTGCAGAAGGGGTCGCTGACACGGCTGGAACCGGATGGTCAGGTCCTGCGCATGTGGGAAGCGATCGAAACCTACCTGCAGCGCAAGCAGCCGCTGATCATCATCGCCGGCGCCGACTACGGTCAGGGCTCCTCGCGCGACTGGGCGGCCAAGGGCGTGCGCCTCGCCGGCGTGGAAGCGATCGTCGCCGAGGGTTTCGAGCGCATCCATCGCACGAATCTGATCGGCATGGGCGTGCTGCCGCTCGAGTTCAAGCCGGGCACCAACCGCCTGACGCTCAAGCTCGACGGCAGCGAGACCTACGACGTCGTCGGCGAGCGCCAGCCGCGTGCGGACCTGACGCTCGTGATCCATCGCAAGAACGGCGAGACGCTGGAGGTGCCCGTGATCTGTCGCCTCGACTCGAACGAGGAAGTGTCGATCTACGAAGCCGGCGGCGTGCTGCAGCGCTTCGCGCAGGATTTCCTCGAATCGTCGGTGAAGGCGGCCTAGCACTTTTCAGGCCCCTCTCGCCTTGCGGGAGGGGGTTGGGGAGAGGGGTAGCCCACGAAGCGGAGCGTTATATCCATGTCGCACCCACCTCAAATCAAAATCCCCGCCACCTACATGCGCGGCGGCACCAGCAAGGGCGTGTTCTTCCGCCTGCAGGATCTGCCGGAAGCGGCGCAGAAGCCCGGCGAGGCGCGCGACCGGCTGCTGCTGCGCGTGATCGGCTCGCCGGATCCGTACGGCAAGCAGATCGACGGCATGGGCGGTGCGACCTCGAGCACGAGCAAGACGGTGATCGTGTCGCGCAGCAGCAGGCCCGATCACGACGTCGACTATCTCTTCGGACAGGTCTCGATCGACCAGGCCTTCGTCGACTGGAGCGGCAACTGCGGCAATCTCTCCTCTGCGGTCGGTCCCTTCGCGATCAGCGGGGGGCTGGTCGACCGGGCGCGCATCCCGCAGAACGGCGTCTGCACGGTGCGCATCTGGCAGGCCAACATCGGCAAGACGATCGTTGCGCACGTGCCGATCAGCGACGGCGCGGTGCAGGAAACCGGCGATTTCGAGCTCGACGGCGTGACCTTTCCGGCGGCCGAGGTGCGGCTCGAGTTCCTCGATCCGGCCGACGACGGCGAGAGTGATGCCGGCGGCTCAATGTTCCCGACCGGCCGTGTCGTCGACGATCTGGAAGTGCCCGGCGTCGGCACGCTCAAGGCGACGATGATCAACGCCGGCATCCCGACGATCTTCATCAATGCGGAGGACATCGGCTACACCGGCACCGAGCTGCAGGATGCGATCAACAACGATCCGACGGCTCTGGCGATGTTCGAGCTGATCCGAGCGCACGGCGCGGTGCGCATGGGCCTGATCGAGCACGTCGAGGAAGCCGCCAAGCGCCAGCACACGCCGAAGATCGCCTTCGTCGCGCCGCCGCGCGACTACGTCTCCTCGAGCGGCAAGCGGGTGTCGGCCGCCGACGTCGACCTGCTGGTGCGCGCGCTATCGATGGGCAAGCTGCATCACGCGATGATGGGCACGGCGGCCGTGGCGATCGGCACCGCCGCGGCGATCCCCGGCACGCTCGTGAGCCAGGCCGCCGGCGGCCGCGCGCACGAGACGGTGCGCTTCGGTCATCCGTCCGGCAGCTTGCGCGTCGGCGCCGCGGCCGAGCAGGTCGACGGCCAGTGGATCGTGAAGAAGGCGATCATGTCGCGCTCGGCCCGCGTGCTGATGGAAGGCTGGGTGCGCGTGCCCGCGGACGTGTGCTGAGCCCGCGCCTGCGGGCGCCGTCGCCTGCCGGAACGATGCGTGCGCGGGCCTGTCTGAAGCCACATGGCATCCGCGTCCGCCGAGCGGCCCGCCTGGGACCGCGAGCTGGTCGACATCGTCGACTACGTGCAGGGCTACGAGATCGACTCGCAGCTCGCCTTCGATACTGCGCGCCACTGTCTGATCGACACGCTCGGCTGCGGACTGGAGGCGCTGGACTATCCCGCCTGCACCAAGCTGCTCGGACCGGTCGTGGCCGGCACCGTCGTGCCCAATGGCGCCCGGGTGCCCGGCACCGCTTTCCAGCTCGACCCGGTGCAGGCCGCGTTCAACCTCGGCACGATGATCCGCTGGCTGGACTTCAACGACACCTGGCTCGCCGCCGAATGGGGCCATCCGTCGGACAATCTCGGCGGCATCCTCGCGACCGCGGACTGGCTGTCGCGCAGTGCCGCTGCCGCCGGCCGGTCGCGGCTGGTCATGCGCGACGTGCTCGCGGCGATGATCAAGGCGCATGAGATCCAGGGCTGCATCGCGCTGGAAAACGCGTTCAACAAGGTCGGCATCGACCATGTCGTGCTGGTCAAGGTCGCCACGACGGCGGTCGTCGCGAATCTGCTGGGGCTGCCGCGCGCGGCGCAGCTTGCCGCGCTCTCGCTCGCCTGGGTCGACGGCCATCCGCTGCGGACCTACCGCCATGCGCCGAACACCGGTTCGCGCAAGTCCTGGGCTGCCGGCGACGCCACGGCGCGCGGCGTGCGCCTGGCGCTGATCGCGGCGACCGGCGAGATGGGCTATCCGTCGGTGCTCACCGCCCGGACCTGGGGCTTCTACGACGTGCTGTTCGGAGGTCGGCCGTTCCGGTTGCAGCGGCCGTACGGCAGCTACGTCATGGAGAACGTGCTGTTCAAGATCAGCTTTCCCGCCGAGTTCCACGGCCAGACCGCGGTCGAGGCGGCGCTGGCGCTGCACGCGCAGCTCAGAGCGATGGGGAAGTCGGCGCAGGACATCCGCCGCGTCACGATCCGCACGCAGCAGGCCTGTCTGCGCATCATCGACAAGCAGGGGCCGCTGAACAATCCGGCGGACCGCGATCATTGCGTGCAGTACATGGTCGCCGTCGCGCTGATCTTCGGGCGCCTGCTGGCGCGCGATTACGAAGACGACGTCGCCGCCGACCCGCGCATCGATGCGCTGCGGGCGCGCATCGAATGCGTGGAGGATCCGCAGTTCACGCACGACTATCACGACCCGGCCAAGCGCTCGATCGCCAACGCGCTGTCGGTCGAGCTCGAGGACGGCACGCGGCTGCCGGAAGTCGTCGTCGAGTATCCGCTCGGTCACCGCGCGCGCCGCAGCGAGGGCCTGCCGCTGCTCGAAGCCAAGTTCAAGGCCAACCTCGCGCGCCGCTTCGCGCCGGCGCAACAGCAGGCGATCCTCGACGTCTCGCTCGATCCGGCCGCGCTGGCGCGGATGCCGGTCGATGCATACGTCGATCTCTACGCGCCTCGATAGGCTGTAATTCGGATTTCCGTAGCGCTCCGGCGCAGTCCTGTCTTGCGCGCCGTATAATGCCGCCGACGTTCGCAGCGGCTGATGGGGAAAGCCTTTTATCGGCGCTGCAGCACCTGAAGTCGAGATAATCCTTATTACCCACTGCTCGGCGCACGTGCGGATGCGCTGCGCAGCATGCGAGGAGCCAAGGCATGCCGGTCATCGAATCGAGAATCGACACTGCGGGTGAGCAGTTCCGCCAGAACCGCGAGGCGATGCTCAAGCTGATCGACGACTGGCGTGCGATCGAGGCCAGGGGCCGGGCCGAGGAAGAGAGCAAGCGCGCGCGCTACCACGAGCGCGGGCAGATCCTGCCGCACGAGCGCGTGCATCTGATGCTCGATCGCGGCTCGCCGTGGCTGGAGCTGTCGACGCTGGCCGGCTACCGCATGCACGACGACAAGGACGGCTCGCTCGCCGGCGGCAACACCATTGCCGGCATCGGCTATGTGTCGGGCGTGCGCTGCCTGGTCTCGGCGTCGAACTCGGCGGTCAAGGGCGGCACGGTGACGCCCTGGGGCATGCACAAGGGGCTGCGAATGCAGGAGATCGCGATGCAGCAGAAGCTACCCTGCGTGTCGATGATCGAGTCCGGCGGCGCCAATCTGCAGTACCAGGCCGATGCGTTCATCCCCGGCGGCCGCACGTTCGCGAACCAGGCGCGACTCTCGGCGGCCGGCATTCCGCAGGTCACGGTCGTGCACGGATCGAGCACCGCCGGCGGCGCCTATCTGCCGGGGCTCTCCGATTACGTGGTCATGGTGCGCAAGCGCGCGAAGGTGTTTCTCGCCGGCCCGCCATTGCTGCGCGCGGCGACCGGCGAGATCGCGGACGACGAGGCGCTCGGCGGCGCCGAGATGCATTGCCGGACTGCCGGCACCAGCGAATTCATCGCCGAGAACGACGTCGACGCCGTGCGCGTCGCGCGCGAGATCGTGAAGAATCTCAACTGGAACGCACAGCGGCCGCGTCTGGAGCTGCTCGAGGTCGTCGCGCCGCGTTACGACACCGACGAGCTGTGCGGCGTCGTGCCGCCGGACTATCGCAAGCCGTACGACTGCCGCGAAGTCATCGCGCGCATCGTCGACGGCTCGGAGTTTCTCGATTTCAAGGCCGAGTACGACGCCCAGACGGTCTGCGGCCGCGCCGCGCTGCACGGCCATCGCATCGGCATCATCGGCAACAACGGTCCGATCACGGTCAACGGCGCGACCAAGGCCGGGCAGTTCATCCAGCTGTGCTGCCAGGCCAACCTGCCGATCGTCTACCTGATGAACACCACCGGCTACATGGTCGGCACCGAGAGCGAGCAGGGTGGCATCGTCAAGCACGGCTCGAAGATGATCCAGGCGGTCGCCAATGCGACGGTGCCGCAGCTGACGGTCGTGATCGGCGGCTCCTTCGGCGCCGGCAACTACGGCATGTGCGGCCGCGGCTTCGGCCCGCATTTCATCTTCGCGTGGCCGAACTCGCGCACCTCGGTCATGGGCGGCGAGCAGGCCGCCGGCGTGATGGAGATCATCACGCGCGAGAAGTGGCACAAGGAGGGCCGGCAGATCTCGGAAGCCGACGAGAAGATGCTGGCGACCATGCGTGCGGGCATCATCGCCCAGTTCGACAGGGAGTCGCACGCATTCGCGGCCACGGCGCGCCTGTTCGACGACGGCCTGATCGATCCGCGCGACACGCGCAAGGTGCTCGGCCTGTGTCTGTCGATCTGCCGCGAGGCGCAGGCGCGCCGGCTGTTTTCGAACAGCTTCGGCGTTGCGCGGTTTTGAGGGCGCCGGGATGAATGACAAGCTGCTGGTGGCCAATCGCGGCGAGATCGCGCTGCGCGTGATTCGCAGTGCGCGCAGGCTCGGTTATCGCTGCGTGGCGGTTTACAGCGAGGCCGATGCCGGCGCCCTGCATGTGCGCGAAGCCGACCAGGCCGTGTGCATCGGTCCGCCGCCGGCGGGCGAGTCGTATCTGCGCATCGACCGGATCATCGACGCGGCACTGCGCTCGGGCGCGCAGGCGGTGCATCCCGGCTATGGTTTTCTGTCCGAGCGCGCGGATTTCGCGCAGGCGGTGCAGGACGCCGGGCTGATCTTCGTCGGGCCCGATCCGGCCTCGATCGAAGCGATGGGCAACAAGTCGGCGTCGAAGATCCGCATGATCGAGGCCGGCGTGCCCTGCGTGCCCGGCTACCAGGGTGAAGACCAGTCCGACGAGACGCTGCTCGCCGCGGCGCGCAGGCTCGGCCTGCCGGTGATGATCAAGGCGGCCGCCGGCGGCGGCGGTCGCGGCATGCGGCTGGTGCACGAGGATGCGGCGCTGCTCGAGGATATCCGCTCGGCGCGCAGCGAGGCCGCCAGTGCCTTCGGCAGCGGCCAGCTGCTGATCGAGAAGGCGATCGTCGACGCACGTCACGTCGAGATCCAGGTCTTCGGCGATCGCCACGGCAGCGTGATCCACCTCGGCGAGCGCGACTGCTCGCTGCAGCGGCGCAACCAGAAGCTCGTCGAGGAGTCGCCGTCGCCGGCGGTCGACGAGGCGCTGCGCGCGCGAATGGGCGCCGCCGCGGTGGCCGCCGCGCGGGCGGTGGATTACGTCGGCGCCGGAACGGTCGAGTTCATGCTCGCCGCTGACGGGCAGTTCTATTTTCTGGAGATGAACACGCGGCTGCAGGTGGAGCATCCGGTCACCGAGCTGGTCTACGGCGTCGACCTCGTCGAATGGCAGCTGCGCATCGCGCAGGGCGAGCCGCTGCCGCTGAGCCAGGACGAAGCGCTCGCGCGCCGGCGCGGCTGGGCGATCGAGGTGCGGCTGTGCGCCGAAGATCCGGCGCGCAACTACCTGCCGCAGACCGGGCGCGTGCTCGGCTGGGATGCGCCGCAGGGCGCCGGCGTGCGCGTCGACGGCTGCCTCTTCGAGGGGCAGCAGATCAGCCCGTTCTACGATTCGATGCAGGCGAAGATCATCGCCTGGGGCGAGGACCGCGACGTCGCACGCACGCGCCTGCTCAAGGCGCTCGACGATACGCGGCTGCTCGGTGTGGCCAGCAATCGCGACTTTCTGCGCCGGCTCGTCGCGCACGAGGCCTTCGCCGCGGGCAGGTTCTCCACCGCGTTCATCGGCGAGCACTTTCCGCAGCCCGCGCTCGCGGCGCTACAGCCGCCGCTGCAGCACGTCGCCCTCGCTGCGGTGGCGTTGTATGTCGATGACGCGCAGAGGCTGGCGCGCGAGCACGATCTGCCGCCGGAACTCCTCGGCTGGCGCAGCTCGCACGAGTTTCCCGCGGACTACCGGCTGCGCTGGCGCGATCGCGACTACGCGGTCCGCGTGCTCGTGCACGACGGCCGGCGCTTCACCGTCGATATCGGCGAGGCGCGCCTCGCCATCGACGTCGTGGACAGCGCGGCCGGCGCGCTGCGCTATCGCATCGACGCCGTCGTGGCAGGCGCGCGTATCGCCCGCGACGGCGACACGCTGTGGCTCGATGCCGAGGGTCTGTGCGAGCGCTATAGCGACGTGACGCTGGCGCCGGCACAGGCCGCCGTCGCCGGCTCCGACGGTCGCCTGCTGGCGCATTCCGACGGCCGGATCGCCGCCGTGCACGTGCAGCCCGGCGACGAAGTGGACAAGGGCCGTGCGCTGGTCGTGCTCGAGGCGATGAAGATGGAGTTCCAGCTCGCGCTGCCGGTCGGCGGCAAGGTGCTGTCGGTCAACGTGGCGCCCGGCCAGCAGGTGCGCAGTCGCCAACTGCTCGTGGAGCTGGCGCCGCGAGGGCCCGAAACGGCTTGACACGCGCAGAACGCCGGGGAAGGCGCCGAGACCGCGGAAGCGGTGCAGCGCCGGAGACCCGCTGTTCTCTGCGTTCTCTGCGGTGAATCCAAATAACGAACCCCGCGGCGGTGCTGCCGCGGGGTTCGTAGCCCGAACGCCGCTGCCGTTACTCGATCACGCGCAGCTCCACGCGGCGGTTCTCTTCGCGGCCTTCTTCGGTATCGTTGGTCGCGATCGGGCGGCTCTCGCCGTAGCCGACCGGCTTCATCCGGCGACCTGGGACGCCGCGGCCTTCGAGGTAGGCCTTGACCGCGTTCGCACGACGCTCGGACAGGCCGAGGTTGTAGGCGTCGGTGCCGATCGCGTCGGTGTGGCCTTCGAGCTCGACGTCGATGTCGGGATACGCCTTGAGCGTGTCCGCGACCTCGTTGAGGATCTCGCGCGCCTCCGGCGTCAGCCGGTCGGAATCGAACTCGAACTTCACGCCGCGCAGGATGAAAGCCTGCTCGAGTGCGCAGCCGTTGGCGTCGACCTGCTCACCCGGTCGCGGCTTGCGGCAGTCGCCGGTCAGCGCGCAGCCGTTGGGCAGCACCTTCGCACCGGCCGGCGTCTTCGGGCATTCGTCGAGATAGTCGGGAACCCCGTCGCCGTCGGAATCGAGCGGGCAGCCGTCCGCGCCGACCGGCATGCCAGCCGGCGTGCCGGGACACTTGTCGAGCTCGTCGGCAACCCCGTCCTTGTCGGAATCGAGGGGGCAGCCGTCGGCGTTGGCCGGCACGCCGTGCGGCGTGTTCGGGCACAGGTCGCGGCTGTCAGGCACGCCGTCGGCGTCGCTGTCGAGCTCGCAGCCGTCCGGGCCGACCAGCATGCCCTTGGGCGTGTTCGGGCACTTGTCGAGGTAGTCGGGCACGCCGTCGCCATCGAGATCGGTCGGACAACCGTCGGAATAGACGTTCACGCCCTCGGGCGTATCCGGACACCTGTCGCGCGAATCGGGCACGCCGTCGCCGTCCTGGTCGTAGGGGTTGGCGCCGAAGCGATAGCCGATGCCAAAGGCGCCGCTCCACAGGTAGAACGTGTCGTCCGGAATGGTGACGCCGTTCTCGGTCTCGCCGTTGATGAAGTCGAGGTTGTAGCGCACGTCGAGGCGCGCGTCCCAGTGCTCGGCCAGGCGGAACACCGCGCCGCCGCCGGCGCCGGCGCCGGCGCCCGAGAGCCCTACGGTCAGAAAGTCGATGCTGTGGCCGTTGGCGTTGACCAGCAGGTAAGGCCGGATCGGCACGGTATCGGGCAGCAGGAAGCCGACGAGATTCACGCCGAGCGTGAAGCGTTCGTACAGATTGCCGGCGGGAAGACTGCTGACGTCCAGCTCGCTGTAATTGCCTTCGAGCTCGAGGGCGACGAACCGCGAGATTCCTTTGCCCAAAATCAGTCCGCCGAAGATACCGGCGTCGTACTCGTCGGAATCGGCGGTGACGCCGCCGACCATTCCCGACAAGTAGAAGCGGTCGTCGAATTCATTGCTTTGTGCAGCGAGCGAAACCGCGCTCAATGTCAGCGCCACTACGCCCAGCCATGCGTGCTTCGACATCTGACTGTCCCCTCAGTGCTGAAATCCCCAACGACGGCCAGTGAGACGCGGTCCACGCACGTCTCAGCCTCTCAGCTGACCCTGTGGTTGCCCGACGAATGCCGGCATCTGCCAGCGCTACCTGGAGATGCATTATGATGATCCGCAAGAGGGCCGTAAATAATTAGGCTTTTGTACGGGCATCTCGTTACCAACGGTTTGGTGGGAGTCGGCAGATGAAGGCGTTGCGTTCCTGGACACTGGCCGCCGTGGCGGCTCTCCTGGCGGCATGCGGCGATGGCAGCATTCAGAGCCCGGATTTCACGCCGGTCAGCAGGCTCGCGAACCTGCGGATCGATGCAGCCGACCCGCAGCAGGGTTCCCAGCTTCCGGTCGGCACCACACTCTCGTTCCGGGCCATCGCCACCATCGAGCAGATGGTTCCGCCGGGAACCGAGGGCGCTGTCGACGGCGTCATCACGATCGAGGAAGACGTGTCGGACAGCGCCCTCTGGCAGTCCGCGAACAGCGCGTTCGCCACCGTCGAGGGCGGGGTCGTGCTCGGCGTGGCGCCGAGCGGTACTGCGCTGCCGATCACCGCCACGTATGAAGGCCTCGATGCGTCCGTCCTGGTGACGGTGACCGCGGCCGTGCCGATCGGCGTCGATCATGTGCGCCCGCGTTCGGCCCCGGAGCGGGATCCGCAGAACAGCTATACGGTCGCCGCCGGCACCGGCGTGCCCTTCGACATCTTCGGTGCGTTCACCGACGGCGCGGTCCGCGAGCTCGATCAGGCCAGCTTCGACGTCGACTGGAGCAGCAGCAACAGCGGCGTCGCCGACAATCCGGCGGACGACAACAATTTCACGACGCTCGCCATCGGCAGCACGCAGATCACCGGCGCGGTGACCAATGTTCAGGGCATCAGCCCGGCCTCGGCGTCCGCCACACTGGTCGTCGAGCCGCTCAACGCCTTCTGCGAGTCCGAGTTCATCGCGCCGCCCGCCCTGTTCACGACAGAGGCGTCGGCCCTGTGCATCGGCTGCACGGTGGAGCAGCCGGTGGCGGCCTTCGATGCCAACACCGAAACCTTCGCGACGATGTCGATTCCGCTGGGCCTGCTGCTGCAGTCGAGCGTGTCGGTGAGCGTGTCGCAGGCCTCGGGCGCGCCGTTAACCGTTGGCCGGCCGGCGGGCTTCCTGGTGAGTCGCAGCGATTCGTTGCTGAGCGCCGAGTTGTTGTCGAATGTCACCGTCGAAACCGTTGCCTGCGACCAGACCGGTGCGAACTGCGCCGTGCAGGAGAGCTTCGGTGCGGACATAACGCCCTTGTACCTGGCGCTGCTCGGCCTGATCGGCGGCGAGGAGGTGAGCCTGCTGTCGACGCCGCCGCTGGGCGAAGCCAGTGCGGGCGCCAACGGCCTGCGTCTGAGGTTCTCGGGCGGCCTGGTGTCCGCCGCGGCGGCGTTAAACGTGCATTCGGCCTGTGCGGTCGCACGCGAGCTGCAGTAAGCCGTGAGTACGCGGAGGCGACGTCGGCATCGCGGGGCCGGGTTCGACCAAGCAGTCCTGCGCAGGCGGCCGCGCCGCCTGGTGCCGCAATCCGGCAATGCGGACTTAGCGCTACTTAGCGCAGGCCCGCGTCGGCGGCCTGCAGCGTGTTCTGCATCAGCATCGCCACCGTCATCGGCCCGACGCCGCCGGGCACCGGCGTGATCCAGGCGGCGCGCGCGCGCGCGGCCTCGAACTCGCAGTCGCCGACGAGCTTGCCGCTGTCGAGACGGTTGATGCCGATGTCGATGACCGTAGCGCCCGGCTTGATCCAGTCGCCCTTGACCATCGCCGGCGTGCCGACGGCGACGACGAGGATGTCGGCGCGTGCGACCTCGCCGGGTACGTTCGCGGTGAAGCGGTGGCAGCAGGTCGCGGTGGCGCCGGCGAGCATCAGCTCGAGCATCATCGGCCGGCCGACGTGGTTGCTGGCGCCGACGACGACCGCGGTGCGGCCCTTGAACGGCTCGCCGATCGAGCGCAGCAGCTCCATGACGCCGTAGGGCGTGCACGGCCGCAGCAGCGGCCTGCGCTGCGCGAGGCGGCCGAGATTGTAGGGATGGAAGCCGTCGACGTCCTTGTGCGGCAGGATGCGCTCGGTCACCTGCGTCGCGTCGAGCTGCGACGGCAGCGGCAGCTGCACGAGGATGCCGTCGACCTCGGCATCGGCGTTGAGCCGGTCGACCGTCGCCAGCAGCTGCGCCTGACTCACTGACGCGTCGAAGTGCAGCGGCACCGAGCGGATGCCCAGCTTCTCGCAGGCCAGACGCTTGTTGCGCACGTAGACCTCGGACGCCGGGTCGCTGCCGACCAGCACCGTCGCCAGCGCCGGTGGGCGCAGCCCGCGGCCGACGCGCTCCGCCACCGCGGCACGGACGCGCTCCTGGACGGTGGCGGCGACGGCCTTGCCGTCGATGATTCTTGCGCTCAAGGCGAGGGTATCCGGAGGGAAGGGCGCGTATTGTAAGCGGCGCGCAATCGGCGACGGCGGGCGCTTCCCGTACACTACGCGGCTTTCACCTCCGCAAGCTCCGTGCCCCACCTGCTGATCGACCAGCTCTGCGTGTCGCGCGCCGATCGGCTGCTCGTCGCCGATCTGAGCTTTGGTGTGGCTGCCGGTGAGCTGCTGCATCTGCGCGGCGCGAACGGCAGCGGCAAGACCAGTCTGCTCGAGATTCTCGCCGGGCTGCGTCCACCCGCCGGG
>JBFMCQ010000048.1:0-9914 GCA_040754295.1 Pseudomonadota bacterium
GCGCCCTGGCGGATCGCGGCGTCGCCGCGCGCCCGGTGGACGATCTCGCCGCGCGCGACGCGACCGCGGTAGTCCTTGAACCACGACAGCGCCGCCTTCTCGATGAACTCGTGCGCGTACTGGTCGACGGGCTCGATGCCCGCGGCCTTGAGCTCGTCCCTGGGGCAGGCGCCGATCTTGGCGACGAGCACCGCGTGACAGTCGTTGATCGCGTTGACGATCGACGGCAGCTGCTCGTCCTCGCCGTAGCCGCCCTGGCAGTAGAGATCGACGCGGCGGTGGCCGATGAAAGTCGCCTCGCTGCCGCCGAGCTCCCAGATCTGGAATTCGGTGGCATGGCCGAAGTGCTGGTTGACCTTGCCCTGGCCCTGCGTGGCGACGGCGACGAGCAGCTTCATGCCGTCGTCCTCCATGCCGGCCGCGGTCTCGGCGAGCGCCGCGACCTTGGCGTCGTGCTGCGCCTGGCGCTCGACTTCGACCTTGTCCTGGTACTTCCTGCGCTTGTCGAGGTCGTAGACGACTTCCATCTGCTCGATCTTGTCGAGCGTGAACTCCTCGCTGCGGTCCTCGCCGAGCAGGCCGACCGCGTCGGCGCGGCACTGGCGGCAGTGGCGCATGAGATTCGCGCCGCCCGCGCAGGCGTCCTGCACGGCCTTGAGTTCCTGCGCGGTCGGGCCGCGCTGGCCGTTGAGGCCGAACCAGGTGCCGTGCTCCGGCGCCGAGATCAGCGGCATGATGTTGTGCAGGAAGGCGCCGCGCTTCTTGACCTCGCGGTTGACCTCGATCAGGTGCTCGTCGTTGATGCCGGGGATCAGCACCGAGTTGATCTTGGTGAGGATGCCGCGCGCGGTCAGCATCTCCAGGCCGAGCATCTGCTGCTCGTGCAGGATCTTCGCCGCCTCGTAGCCGGTCACGCGCTTGTGGTTCCAGAAGATCCACGGATAGATCTTCTCGCCGACCGCCGGATCGACCATGTTGATCGTGATCGTCACGTGGTCGATGTTGTACTTGGCGATCTCGTCGACGAACTTCGGCAGCGCGAGGCCGTTGGTCGACATGCAGAGCTTGATGTCGGGCGCCTTCTCGGCGAGCTGGCGGAAGGTCTCGAAGGTCTTGGTCGGGCTCGCGAGCGAATCGCCGGGGCCGGCGATGCCGAGCACCGTCATCTGCGGAATCTCGCTCGCCACCGCGAGCACTTTCTTCACGGCCTGATCGGGCGTGAGCTTCTGCGAGACCACGCCGGGGCGCGACTCGTTGCTGCAGTCGTACTTGCGGTTGCAGTAGTTGCACTGGATGTTGCAGGCCGGCGCCACCGCGACGTGCATGCGCGCGTAGTGGTGATGCGCCTCTTCCGAATAGCAGGGATGGTTCTTGACCTTGTCCCAGATTTCCTGGGGCATGTCGTCGGGGCCGCCGGAGCTGCCGCAGCTCGACTTGCCGGAACCGCCGGAACTCGAACAACCGCCGGTCAGCATCTCGCTGACGGTCGGGACCGCGGCGCTCTTGCCGGCCTTCAGATCGGCAAGGGTGATATGGGCTGTGCTGGCTGACATCGTTGGGTTCCTCGCGGTTGCCGGGTGGGCCTGAGGGCTGCTTTGCGAGAGATGTGCCAGCTTTTTTATCTAGTATTATCAGCGACTTGATGAATTCGTCGCTTGTTGTGTTCGCGACAAACCCGACAGCTCTCAACGCTCTCGATCCCCCTCGCGCGAGGCGACGCAGCCTTCGATCGCCGGCACCGCGGCGTCGTGCGCGAGCCAGTCGCGCACCTTCTCCGGTTCGAAACCCACGAGGTGCCGGCCCGCGCAGACCATCAGCGGGCGCCGGATCAGCAGCGGCTCGGCCAGCAGCAGCTGCAGGGCCTGTTCGCGATCGAGACGCTCGGGCACGACGGCGCCCGATTTCACGCGCGGCGCCGAGCCGTTGAACCAGCGCACGACCGGCAGTTCATCGAGGAATTCGAGCAGGGCTTCGCGCGTCCACGGCCAGGTCAGCAGATTGCGCAGCTCGAGCGTGTGCCCCTCGCCGATCAGAAATTCCTTCTGCCGGGCGTTGCCGGCACAGCCGGGCTTTTCGTAGAAGACGATGTACGCCATCGTCTTTTCAGCGCTGCAGGATCACCGCGAGCCGCTCGACGATGCCGTCGCCGACCAGATGCGTCTGCACGATCTCGTCGATGTCCGCGGTGGTCTTGGGTTGGTACCAGACACCGGCCGGGTAGACGACCATCAGCGGCCCGGCATTGCAGAAGCCGAGACAGCCCGTGGCCGCCATGCCGACGTCGGCGAGCTGCCGGAGCTGCAGCTGCTTGCCGAGATGCTCCCAGAGCGGTGCAGCGCCGCTGGCGCCGCAGCTGCCGCGCGGATGGCCGGGCGGGCGCTGCTGGTAGCAGCAGAACAGGTGATGGCGGAATACGGCGGGGAGCTGGATCTCATCGCCGGAGAGGGCGTCGCTGGACATGGGTCGGGCTATGAAATGGAGCGCTTGACGGCGCGCTTTTCGGCAGGCGAGTGATTGCTGAAATGACCTTCGATCGCGGCCTGCCGGCGCGCGCGGGCGATGAGCTCCCGGGACTTGCCGGGAGCCTGCGTGGCCGAGATCAGCTTCTCGACGCCCTCGCTCTTGCACTCGGGACAGACCGGCTTGTCACCGCGGCGCATCAGCAGCTCGAAGGACTGGTCGCAGGCCTTGCAGTGGTAGTCGTAGATCGGCATGGACACGCGGAGCACATCGCCGGCACGGCGCCGGCGTGTGCCGCGAGGCAAGAACAGTGCCCGCGGCTAAAGCCTTGATCGGCTTGGCCGCGAAGCAGTCGACGGCAAACGCGATGTCGGCTTTGTGGGATTCGGAACGCGCCCCGCAAAGCGGCGGCGTCAGGCGACGATGCCGAGGATCACCGAGGCGGGATGGAAAGCGAGCCAGACATTCTGGCCGCGCCCGAAAGCGCGCGCCGGCCGCGCGAGCGCCGCGACCGCGGTCAGCCCGCCGCCGGTATCGACGCTGAGTTCGGTCAGGTCCTCGTCGCCGTGCACGCCGGTGACGACACCGCGCAGGCGATTGTGGTTCGCGTAGGGCGTTTCATCGCTGTCATCGGCGATCACGCTCATCGACGAGGCCTTGATCAGCGCGACGACGTCGCAGCCCGGCCGGATGCCGAGCATCTCGGCGCTGTTGCGCGTGATCAGTGCACCGAAACGGCGGTGGCCGGCGAGCTCGAGGACGACGCGGTCCTGCACGATGCCCTCGTCGATGCTGTGCACGCGCGCGATGAACTGGTTGCGCGCGCTGGTGCGTACGAGCACGCGATCGAGCAGGCGCACGTCCTCGGCGAATTCGACGCCGAACTGGGAGAGAAGGCGCTCCTGATTGCGCCGCAGGACGAGCAGCGCGACCGACAGGCGCCGGCCGCGCGCCGTGAGCCGCAAACCCTGGCCGACATCGCCCGAAACCCACTCGGCAAGCGGCTCGTGTGCGAGATTGTTGAGCTCCTGCACCGCAGCGCGTGCTGCCGCCACATCGGCAGGGCGCACCGGCAGGACGTCGGGAACCGCCATCGCGCGCGTCAGCCAGCGCAGGCGATCGTTGAACAGACGGTCGCTCGCGGCCGGCAGCCACGGAGCCGGGATCATGGCCTCTTCCACCTCTTCTTCCATCTGCTCCGTCTCCTCGCGCGCCGGCGATTCTTTGTTCGATGCCATTGCTGCCCTGCCCCCGGCTCACTAGAACTTGCGAACCTCGATCTTGTGCTTCTGCAGTGCATAGGCGAGCTGCCGCGGCGTCACGCGCAACAGGCGCGCGGCCTTGGCCTGCACCCAGCCGCACTGCTCGAGCGCCCACACCAGACGTTCGCGCTCGCCTTGCGGTTCCTCGGCACCGTGACTGCGCTCGATGGCCTTGGGCAGGTTGACGACGGGCCCTGTACGCAGCGGCCCATCGAGTGGGAACTCCGTGACGGCCGGCGCCGAAGCGGCGCGCGCCGGCGGAACCGGTAGCGGTACCGCCGTCACGGTCGAAGCGACCGGCGCGACGGCGTCGTCCTTGTCGAGGTGGTGCAGCATCTGCGTCAGGCAGCGGTTGTGCTGGCACGGGAAGCTCGGCGCGGAAATCGCGTCGCCGCGGACCATCGTCGCGGTGCGCTCGATGCAATTCTCGAGCTCGCGGACGTTGCCGGGCCAGTAGCAGTTCATCAGCACGCTCATCGCGTCCGCTGTCACGCGCAGATTGCGGCCGTTGTCCTTGTTGAAGCGCGTGATGAAATGATTGACCAGTGGTCCGATGTCCTCACGCCGCTCGCGCAGCGGTGGCAGGAAGATCGAGACGACGTTGATGCGGTAGTAGAGGTCGGCGCGGAACTCGCCGCGCTGGATCATCTTCTCGAGGTTGCGGTTGGTCGCGCAGACCAGGCGCACGTCGACCTTGATCGCGCGCGTGCCGCCGACGCGCTCGAACTCGCGCTCCTGCAGTACGCGCAGCAGCTTGGCCTGGAACGCGGGCGAGATGTCGCCGATCTCATCGAGGAACAGCGTGCCGCCGCTGGCGAGCTCGAAACGCCCCTTGCGCTCGCTGGTGGCGCCGGTGAACGAACCCTTCTCGTGGCCGAACAGCTCGGATTCGAGCAGCGATTCGGACAGCGCCGCGCAGTTGACGGTGATGAACGGCGCGTTCTTGCGCGGCGACAGGTGATGCAGTGCACGCGCAATCGCCTCCTTGCCGGTGCCGCTTTCGCCGCGGATCAGCACCGTCGAGCGCGACGGCGCGACCTGGTGGACCTCGGCGAAGACCTCCTGCATCTGCCGCGACACGCCGACGACATTGTCGATCGAATAGCGCCCGCGCACGACCTTCTGCAGGCGGCGCGTCTCCTCGCGCATGCGCGCCTGCTCCTCGGACACGTTGCGGCTGAGCACCAGCGACTGTGCCATCAGGCCGGCCACCATCGTCAGCATGCGCAGGTCGTCGTTGAGCCGCGAGCGCGCACCGACGAGGCGCTGGCCGACGAGCACGCCGAGTGTCCCGTCATAGGTCTTCATCGGCACGGCGATGAAGGCGTTGTGCTGCCCGCCGAAGGCGCCGGTGCGGTCGACGAACTCCGGCTCGTCGGCGACGTTCGGCACGACGATCGCCGCGCCGCGCGCGAACACGCGGCCCACGACTCCCTCGCCGTTCGCCCAGCGGCCGCGCTTGATCTGCTCGGCCGTCATGCCGAACGAGCTGTGCAGATGCAGGTCGCCGTCGTCCTGGACCAGCGCGATCATCACGCGGTTGAACCCCAGGTGGACCGAGAGCACATTGAGCGCGATGCGGAAGGTGCGGTCGATGTCGAGCGAAGACCCGAGCAACTTGCCGATTTCGTAGACGGTGACGAGCTCGACGTGGTCCCGATGTATCACTTGCGGCTGAGCGCTCATGCGCATGTCCTCGCTGGCGGAATCCGCTGGCTTGCGTACTCTGTCAAGCAATTGCCATTCCAACTGCCCGCTATCGCCACCGCGGCTTTCCACTATATCGACGCGCGATCAACGCGCGCGGGCACGCTCGTTGCTCGGCCCTGCGCATGGAGCTCCGGCAGCGGAATACGACAAGATTCGCGTCGGGTTTGTCGGGATGACGACAGAAAATGGCACAAAATCTACAGGCCGATGCCGCCGTACAGCCACTCGGGCTGCTCGCGCACTCGCGGCTTCCGGGCGCCCTGGAGAGCATCGCCATCGCCGGGGCGATCGAGACGGCGCACGAGCATGGGGCAAGCCCGCTGCTGCGCGGTCTCGACGAAGCCGAGTTCGCCGCTCTGCTCGACACGCTGTTCCCGGGCGCGCGCGCGGCGAAGGCGCTGTCCGTCGCGCGCGGCCAGGCGGTGGCCGATGAAGATCTGGACGTCGAGTTCGACGATCTGCTGGCGCTGCTGATGGCGGCGGCAGTACGGCCCGGCCCCGGGGCGCGCTGGCTGGCCTGCGCAGTGGCCTCCGCGGCGCTCTACGACAATCACCTCTGGCAGGATCTGCGCCTGCCCGAGCGCCGGGCGCTGAGCGAGCTGCTCGCGGCCAACTTCCCCGCGCTCGCCGCGCGCAACACCGGCAACATGCGCTGGAAGGCGTTCTTCTACAAGCAGCTCTGCGACCAGGCCGGCATGGTCTGCCGCTCGCCGTCCTGCGGCGCCTGTGACGACTATCATGAATGTTTCGGGCCCGAGTAAGGCGCAACGGGCCGGTGATTGATCGAAGCCCCGCAGCTCCTGCGCGCGAGGGCCGATCCACGGCGAGCCGAACCGGCGAGCCGATCTCCCAGGGAGCGCCGATGTTGAACATGTCCCGGCGGCTGTGCGCCATCCTCGCGCTCGCACTCGGCGTCGCCCTGCCGGTTTCGGCCACGCGCGCGTCCGGCCCCATGGTCTACGCCGCGGCGAGCCTCAGGAATGCGCTCGACGATGCCCTGGCCGTCTGGCAGCGGCAGAGCGGCAAGGCGGCGACGGTCAACTACGGGCCGAGCAATGCGCTCGCCCGCCAGATCGAGGCGGGTGCGCCGGCCGACCTCTTCATTTCCGCCGATCTCGACTGGATGCGCTATCTGCAGCAGCGCGGTCTCACGCAAAAGGACAGCACTCACGCCTGGCTCGGCAACCGTCTGGTGCTGGTCGCGCCCCGGGATTCGCCGGCGCAGCTCGCGATCGCGCCCGGCTTCGCGCTGGGCGCGGCACTCGGCGACGGCAGGCTGGCGATCTGCAACCCGGCCGTGCCCGCCGGCAGGTACGGGCGCGCCGCGCTGCAGGCGCTCGGGGTCTGGAACGATGTCGCCGCACGCGTCGCGCTCGCCGACAACGTGCGTGCGGCGCTCGCGCTCGTCGCCCGCGGCGAAGTGCCGCTGGGCATCGTCTATGCGACCGACGCCAAGGCCGAACCCGCCGTGCGCACGGTCGATGTATTCCCCGGCGGCACGCATCCGCCGATCCTCTACCCGATCGCGCTGCTGCGCGACAGCAGCCATCCCGGCGCGCGCGCGCTGCTCGACTTCCTGCGCTCGGAGCAGGCGCGTGCGTCCTTCGAGAAAGCAGGCTTCACCTGGCTCGTCGCTGCCGGGGACGCCGCTCGCTAGACTCGACGACCGAACCGCTGCGCCGGGAGCCGCTTGCTCGATCTTTCCGCCGACGAACTGACCGCGATCCGCCTGTCGCTGCGCGTATCGCTGGTCGCAGTCGCCGGCAGCCTGCTGCCGGCGATCGGTGTCGCCTGGCTGCTCGCGCGGCGGCGCTTTCCGGGCATCGTGCTGCTCGAAGGTCTCGTACACCTGCCGCTGACGCTGCCCCCGGTCGTCACCGGATATCTGCTGCTGCTGCTGTTCGGCCGCAAGGGCGCGATCGGCGCCTTCCTCGACGAGCACTTGGGTCTGGTCTTCGCATTCCGCTGGACCGGCGCGGCGCTGGCGGCGGCCGTGATGGGCTTTCCGCTGCTCGTACGCTCGATCCGCCTCTCGCTGGAACTGCTCGACGAGCGCCTCGAAGAAGCCGCCGCGACGCTCGGCGCGCCGCCGCCGTTCGTATTCCTCACGGTCACCTTGCCGCTGATCGGCCCCGGCATCGTCGCGGGTGCGGTCCTGGCGTTCGCGCGCGCGATGGGCGAGTTTGGCGCGACCATCACCTTCGTCTCCAACATTCCGGGCGAGACGCAGACGCTCGCGACGGCGATCTACACCTACACGCAGATCCCCGGCGGCGACGCCGCGGCGCTGCGTCTGGTGCTGGTTTCGGTGCTGCTGTCGGTCGCGGCGCTGGTCGTTTCCGAGGGGCTCGACCGGCGCGGCCGCCGCAAAGTGCGCGGGCGATGAGCCTCAGCGTCTCGGTCCGGCAGGCTTACGGCGGCTTTGGGCTCGACGCCAGTTTCGAGAGCCCGGGCGGGCTCACCGCGCTGTTCGGTCCCTCCGGCTGCGGCAAGACCTCGATCGTGCGGTTCATCGCCGGCCTGCTGCGCCCGCAGCACGGGCGCCTGGTGCTCGACGACAGCGTGCTCGTCGACACCGCCGCAGGCCGCTGCGTGCCGCCGCACCGGCGCGGCATCGGCTACGTGTTCCAGGAGCCGCGCCTGCTGCCGCATCTGTCGGTGCGCCAGAACCTGCTCTACGGCCACTGGTTCGCACGGCATTTCCGCCGCGCGCACGGACAGGCGATCGGCTTCGAACGCGTCGTCGAACTGCTCGGCATCGGCGGCCTGCTGGGCCGCCCGCCCGGCGCACTCTCGGGCGGCGAGGCGCAGCGCGTGGCGATCGGTCGCGCGCTGCTGGCCTCCCCTCGCCTGCTGCTGATGGACGAGCCCTTCGCCTCGATCGACGAAGTGCGCAAGGCCGAGATCCTGCCCTACATCGAGCGCCTGCGCGACGAGTTGCAGATCCCCATCGTCTACGTCAGCCACGCGCTCGACGAGGTCGTGCGGCTCGCGAGCACGCTCGTCGTGCTCGAGCGCGGCCGGGTGCTCGCGCAGGGGCCGCTCGCCGGCGTGCTGTCGCGCATCGATCTGCCGAACCTCGCGCGGCGCCTCGACGCCGGCGTCGTGCTCGACGCCGAAGTGGTCGAGCACGATCTGCGCTGGCAGCTCACGCGCCTGCGCATCCGCGCGGGCGACCTGCTCGTGCCGCGCCTCGCGCTCGCACCGGGCCGCACGGTGCGCGTCTGGGTGCGTGCACGCGATGTTTCGCTCGCCACCGAAGCGCCCGGTGCGACGAGCCTGCTCAACGTCCTCCCCGCGCGCGTGCTCGAGCTCGCGCCCGGCGCAGGCGCAACCATGGACGTGCGCCTCGACTGCGGCGGCGACGCGCTGCTCGCGCGCATCACGCGCCTGTCGGCCGAACGCCTGCAGCTCCATCCCGGCCGCAGGCTGCAGGCGCTGATCAAGGGCGTGTCGTTCCAGGCCCTGGAAGCGTAGCGTGACCAACAGCCGCGACCAGTGCCGGCACACGCTGGAACTGATCGAGGACGCGATCGAACAGGCCGACCTGCGCAAGGAGCTGCGCACCGGTCTGAGTGCCGTCGAGCATCGTCTGGGACGCGTAGAAACGAACCTGAGTGAACTACATACCGACTACGCCGCGCTGTCAGTGCGCATCGATCAAGTGCAAGCCGACACGCGGACGCTCAAGACGAGGACCGAGACCGCGATATAGCCTGGGGCCGCTGAACTGCAAGGGCACTGACTCGGCGGCCTCAACGTCGCCTACGACGCCATGCAGAAGGCCACCGCCGGGCCAGCCGGACCCGAAGATCGACGGTCTGACGCGCGAGCAGCGCTTCTTCCTCGGCCGGGCGACCACCTGGCGCAGCCAGCACACGCCCGAGCTGCAAAAGCTGCTCATCGCCGCGGACCCGCACGCGCCGGACCATTTCCGCGCCGGCGGCGCGGCCTCCAACATGCGGCCTTCGCCGCCGCCTTCGGCTGCAAGCCCGGCGATGCGATGGTGCGCAGCGGCGCCGCGCAGATCGCGATCTGGTGATCGAGCGAGCCGCCCTCGGCCCCGCCCCGACGCCCTTGGGTTTTCCGCGGTGAACAACCGCGGCCTCATGGCGGCGACGAGCCCTCCGCGAGCGCGTCCACGACGCCGGCGCCGAGATGGTCGGCGGGGTCCAGCAGCTTGAGCTTGTCGAGCAGGCTGCGCGCCTCGATCGCAGCGGCCGCGCGCAGGCGGATGAAGGCCAGCGCCTTGAGCGTGAACAGCCAGAAGCGCGCCGGGCCCGGCTGCGTGAAGTCGGCCGCGCCCGGCATCACCGCGCGCCAGTCCTCGGCCAGACCGGCCTGGCGCGCCGCCTCGGCGAGGCCGCCGCGCGCAGCCCGTTCGGCGGCGTCGAGATCGCGCCGCGTCGCATAGAACTTGTACAGCAGGTAGTAGACCGCGAGGCAGTCCGGCGCCGAAGCGCGCGCCGTCCACAGCAGCCG
>JBFMCQ010000048.1:10014-21595 GCA_040754295.1 Pseudomonadota bacterium
CGGCGAGGCCGCCGCGCGCAGCCCGTTCGGCGGCGTCGAGATCGCGCCGCGTCGCATAGAACTTGTACAGCAGGTAGTAGACCGCGAGGCAGTCCGGCGCCGAAGCGCGCGCCGTCCACAGCAGCCGTTCGCGCCGCTCGGCCTGCTGCGTGGTCTGCGCCTCTTCGAGCATCGCGCGCACGGCGGCAGGCAGGCCGGCCTGGCCGAACAGCTCGCGCGATGCCTCGCCGGTCACCAGGTTCATGAGCCGTTCCCAGTGGACACCGGAAACCGCTGCTCAGCCGAACTTGAACAGAATGCCGTGCCCGCCGCGCGGGTACTCCCATTCGATGTTGCCGTGATCCGAGCAGATGATGCGGCAGCTGCCGCACTCCAGGCAGCCGTCGGTGATCAGCGTCACCGCGCCGTTGCCCTCGGCCTTGTAGCAGCCGGCCGGACAGACGAAGGTGCAGGACTGCACGCTGCAGTCGCTGCGGCAGATCTCGGCGTTCTTGATCTTGATGTGCGGTCGGCCGTGGTCGACCTTGTAACGGTTCTGGAACAGCTTTTCCTCGACGTTGACGAGAGGAACGGTGGCGACAGCGGCAGTCATCGGATGGCCCTCCAAAACTTGAATGCATCACCGAACAGGCCCGGCAGGGAGCGCGACTTGCGGAACGCCGCGATCGCCTGGCGTTCCTTGGTCTTCTTGTCGACGCCATCGACCGTCAGCATGGTCTTGGCGGCATTGCTGACGAGCTCGGGATAGGTCGTGAAGAACTGCTTGTTGTGGTGGAAAATCTCCGGCATGTCGCGGTACTTGTGCAGATCCTTCATCACGAAGCTCTCCTTGAGCTTCTGCGCGTAGGCCTTGAGCGTTGCGTCCGTCATCGGCTTGCCGGCGGCGCGCGCCTCGATGACGGTCTCGGCCGCGAGCCGGCCGGTGGTCATCGCCAGGTTGGAGCCCTCGCGATGCACGGCATTGACGAAGCCGCCCGAGTCGCCGGCGATCATCCAGCCGTTGCCGTACACCTTCGGAATCGCGCGGTAGCCGCCTTCCGGAATCAGATGCGCGGCGTATTCCTTCATCTCCCCGCCCTCGATCAGCGGGGCGATCGACGGATGCCGCTTCATGTTCTCGAGCATCTGATACGGCGACGTGCGATTCGCGTTCGCCTTGAAGTCCGACAGCATGCAGCCGACGCCGATCGTCAGCGATTCCTTGTTGGTGTAGAGAAAGCCGGTGCCCATCATGCCGTCGGTGATCGAGCCGAGCATTTCGATGACCACGCCTTCGTCCTCGCCGATGTTGAAGCGCGCCTGGATCGTCTCCTCCGGCATGAAGAGGATTTCCTTGACCGCGAGCGCGACGTTGCTCGGCTTGATCTCGGGATGGAAGCCGGCCTTGCGCGCGAGCGTCGAGTTGACGCCGTCGGCGAGGATCACGACGTCGGCGTAGACGTTGCCCTGCTCGCGGTCGCACTCGACGCCGACGACCTGCTGGCCGTCGAAGATCAGCTGGTTGACCGTGGTCTCGCAGATCACCAGCGCGCCGGCCGCGCGCACCTTCGACGAGAACCACTTGTCGAACTGCGCGCGGATGATCGTGTAGCGGTTGTAGGGTTTCTTGTTGAACTCGTCGGAGCGGTAGTGCGCGCCGATGAACGAGTCCTTGCTCATCACCCACTGGCGCTGCTCGATGATGTGGCGCTCGAGCGGCGCGTCGTCGCGGAAGTCCGGGATGATGCGCTCGAGCGCGTCGGCGTAGAGAATCGCGCCCTGCACGTTCTTCGAGCCCGGGTATTCGCCGCGCTCGATCTGCAGCACCGACAGGCCGGCCTTGGCCAGCGTGTAGGCGGCGGCGTTGCCGGACGGGCCGGCGCCCACGACGATCGCATCGAACTTCTGCTGCTCTGTCATCGCCGGTTCCTCAGGCTGCGGCCGGCGCGCTGCTGCGCGCCGCCAGATGGGAGCGGAAAGCTTCGGTCAGCGCCGGCAGCACGGTCATCGCGTTGCCGACGATGCCGTAGTGCGCAAACTCGAAAATCGGCGCGTTCGGATCGTTGTTGATCGCGACGATCGCGTCGGCGCCTTCCATGCCGACGCGGTGCTGGATCGCACCGGAGATGCCGCAGGCGATGTACAGCTTCGGGCGCACCGTCTTGCCGGTCTGGCCGACCTGGCGCTCGGCCTCGACCCAGCCGGCCTGCACCACCGGACGGCTCGCGCCGACTTCGGCGCCGAGCACGCGCGCGAGGTTCCAGACGAGCTGGAAGTTCTCGGCGTTCTTCAGGCCCTTGCCGCCGGAAACGATGATGTCGGCATACGGCAGGTTGATCTTGTTGCTGCTGGCATCGGGGATGAAGTCGAGCAGCTTGGTGACGATCTCGCTCTCGCGGAGCTCGAGCGGCACGTCGACGATGCAGCCTTTCTCGATGCGTGTGTCGTCGCGCTCGGGCATGCGCATCACGCGCGGGCGCACGGTCGCCATCTGCGGGCGGTAGGCCAGCGTCACGATCGTGCACAGCAGCGAGCCGCCGAAGGTCGGGCGCGTCGCCGCCAGCGTGCGGCCGTCGATGTTGAGCTCGGTGCAGTCGGCGGTCAGGCCGGTCTGCAGCGTCGTCGCCACCGAGCCCGCGAGATCGCGGCCCAGCGTCGTCGCACCGAGCAGCATGATCTCGGGCTGGAACCGGTTGACGAGCTCGGTCAGGCCGCGCGTGTACGGCTCGTTGCGATAGCCCTTGAGCACCGGCGAGCGCGCGATATAGCACCGGTCGGCGCCATAGGCGAAGGCATCCCGGGCGAAGGTTTCGAGCGGGTCGTCGGCTGCGCCGAGCAGCACGCCGGAGACTTCGACGCCGAGCTTGTCGGCGAGCTTGCGCGCCTCGCCGAGCAGCTCCCAGGACACCTGGTGCACGGCGCCGCGCTCCTGCTCGATCACCACCCAGACGCCCTTGTAGCTCTTGAGGTGTTCCGGAAGCTCGGTGTTGCGGCCGCGCGCGGCGGTCGGGGCGGGTTTCTTTGCGGGCTCGCTCATGGTCGTTCCTTCCTCGTCAGTTTATTGGCTGAAGCGAGCGAGCAATTCCTTCTCGATCGCGGGATGGCGCGTGAACAGGCGCTGCAGCAGGTTCAGCGAGACGTCGCGCAGCGAGGATTCTTCGACGACGAGCATCTCGGCCTTCTCGGTACGCGGCGTCGGACCGAAGACCTTGCTGACGATGGTCGGCGAGCCCTTGAGGCCGATCTTCCCGGCGTCTTCGACGCCGGCCTCGTCCTTGTTCCACTTGCGGATCGGCGTGCGCGCCGCGTGGATCATGCTCGGCAGCGAGGCGAAGCGCATCTCGTTGGTGCCCTCGAGCATGGTGATCAGACAGGGCACCGCCGTCCTGAGCAGCTGCACGCCGCCTTCGGCGCGGCGCTCGACGGTGATGGTCCTGGCCTGGAGGTCGAGCTCGTTGATCTTGAACACATACGTCAGCAACTGCAGGCCGAGGCGCTTGGCGATGCCGGGCCCGACCTGCGCGGTATCGCCGTCGACGGTCTGCTTGCCGGTGAACACGAGATCGACCGCCTGTTCCCTGCCGATCTGGCGGATCGCCGACGCGAGCGCATACGAGGTCGCCAGCGTGTCGGCGCCCGCGAACGCGCGATCGGTGACGAGAATCGCGTCATCGGCGCCGAAGGACACGCATTTGCGCAGCGAGTCCTCGGCCTGCGGCGGGCCCATGCACAGCACGGTCACGCGACCGCCGAAGCGGTCCTTGAGACGCAGCGCTTCCTCGAGCGCGAAGAGGTCGTAGGGATTGACGACCGAGGGCACGCCCTGGCGCATGATGGTGTTGGTGACCGGATGCACGCGGATCTGCGCGGAATCCGGAACCTGCTTGATGCAGACGACGATATGCATGGGCTTCTTCCGCTTGGCTTGTCAGTTCTGGCTCGTGGGGCGCCGCTCACCGAGACTGGCCTTGATCAGGTCCAGCGAAATGCTCTTGCCGCCGCCGGCGTCCTGGAACACCTTGAAGACCTTTTCCTCGGCCGGCGTCGAGTTCACGAAGTCCGCGTAGGCGCGGATCAGCAGGCCCTGGTAGTGCACGAATCTGGCCTCCGCATCGAGGCCTTCGCCGCGCCCTTCCTTGCGCAGGTACTGCTGGAAGCGCTTGAGGATGTGCAGGCGGTTGACGTGGACGACCGCGGGCTCGTAGGGAATCTCGAGCGCGTCGAAGAACTCCTCGGCGGCCGACAGCTTCGACAGCTTCTGGTCGAGATCATCCATCGTTGAGCGCTCCGCCGTGGTGGGTGCCCGGCAGGCTGCGACGCGCGCCGAAGTTCGATTCCGAGCAGATGTCGTCGCAGTCGACGCAGTCCTTGTCCGGCGGCATCTGCAGGCGCATCCGCGCGACCTGCCGATCCAGCTCGTTGATACGGTCGAGCAGGCAGCCGATCGCCTTGCCGACGGGATCGGGCACGAGGTGGTGATCGAGATCGATGCCCGGCGCGGCGATGCGGCGGCGTTCTCTCGGCAGCACCGTGCGGCCCGGAATGCCGACGACCGTCATGCCGGGCAGCACGTCCTCGATGACCACCGAGTTCGCCGCCACGCGCGCGCCGGCGCCCACCGTGATGGCGCCGAGGATCTTCGCGCCCGCGCCGACGATGACGCCGTCGCCGAGCGTGGGATGGCGCTTGCCGGGATTCCAGGTCGTGCCGCCGAGCGTGACGCCGTGATAGAGCGTGACGTCGTCGCCGATTTCCGCCGTCTCGCCGATCACGACGCCGGCGCCGTGGTCGATGAAGAAGCGCCGGCCGATGCGCGCGCCCGGGTGGATGTCGATGTTGGTCAGCAGGCGCGCCATGAACGAGAGCCAGCGCGCCGGATAGCGCCAGCCGCGCCGCCAGAGCCGGTGCGCGCAGCGATACAGCGTCACGGCCTGCACGCCGGGATAGATCGTCAGCAACTCGAAGGTGCTGCGCGCCGCGGGGTCGCGCCCGAAAACGCAGCGCACGTCCTCGCGCAGCATCGCCAGCAGCGAAAGCGCTTCGGCAGGCGGCGTGAATTCGCCGGCGGCGCTCTTCATGACGGGACTCCGACCGGCGTCGCCATCTCGAGGTAGAAGCTGCGCAGCTCCGAGGACGTCGGCGGACGCTTGTTCTGCAACGCATGGTTGCGGATGCGGAACAGCACGGCCTGCGTTTCGTCGTCGCGCAGCACGAGCCCCATGCTCGCGAACACCGCCCTGACCGCATGCGTGCCCGAATGCTTGCCGAGCACGGTGTGGTGCCGGCGGCCGATTTCGGCCGGATCGAAGGTCTGGTAGGTGCGCGTGTCCTTGAGCAGGCCGTCGACGTGCAGGCCGGACTCGTGCGTGAACACCGCCTCGCCGACGATGCTCTTGCCGGCCGCCACGGGCCGGCCCGAGGCCCGCGACACGAGCTCGGAGATCGCCGGCAAGGCCGCACTGTGAATACCCGTTTCGACGTTGTGCAGATGGCGCAGGCCCATGACGATCTCCTCGAGCGCGGCATTGCCCGCCCGCTCACCGAGGCCGTTGACCGTGGTATTGGCGTGTGTCGCGCCGGCGCGCAGCGCCGCGAGCGTGTTCGCGGTCGCGAGCCCGAGATCGTCGTGCGCGTGAATCTCGATGTCGATATCGACCTGCTCGCGCAGCAGGCGCACGCGCTCGTAGGTGGAAAATGGATCGAGGATGCCCAGGGTGTCGGCAAAGCGCACGCGGATCGCCCCGGCCGCCTGCGCGGCGCGCGCGGCAGCGGCGAGGAAATCCGGTTCGGCACGCGACGCGTCCTCGAGCCCGACCGACACTTCGTAGTGATGGCGGCGCGCCTCGCTGACGTAGCGATGGATCTGCGCGAGCACCCAGTCGCGGCTGCGGCCGAGCTTGCGTTCGATGTGCAGGTCGGAAACCGGAATCGAGAGATTGAGGATATCGACCGGGCAGCTCAGCGCCGCGCGCAGATCGGTCTCGCACATCCGCGCCCAGACCATCAGCCGCGCGGGCAGCTGCAGCGCGGCGATGCGTTCGATCATGTCGATCTCGGTGGCGCCCATCGCCGGGATGCCGATCTCCATCTCCGGCACGCCGGCGTCGGCGAGCGCACGCGCGATGTCGCACTTTTCGAGCGTCGTGAACGCCACGCCGGCGGCCTGTTCGCCGTCGCGCAGCGTCGTGTCGTTGATGGTGATGCTGGCGTTCATGGACTCTTCCATGACCGTGCAGGGGCAAGGCTCGTGCCATGCCGGTCGATCCATGCAACACAATGATTGTTAAATAATTTCTCCACGAACGTGAGCATCGCGCGGCGGACCTGCGCAGGCCGCTGTTGGATTTGTCGGCTTTCGCACGCCGCCGTGTCGGATCGAAAAAAAAAGCCGATCCTGGAACAGGACCGGCCCGGCACGAGTCGCGTGCGGTTGAAAGGAAGGTAGTGCTCGACGCGCGGCTCTTCGGGACCCGCCTTACGCCGCGAAGCTTTCACCGCAGCCGCAAGTGCCCTTGGCGTTCGGGTTGCGGAACTTGAAGCTCTCGTTGAGCCCTTCGCGCACGAAGTCGATCTCGACGCCCATCACGTAGACCAGGCTCTTGGGATCGACGAGCACGCGCACGCCGCGGCTCTCGAACTGCGTGTCGAGCTCGCCGACGTCGTCGGCGATCGCCACCGCATACGACATCCCCGAGCAGCCCGCGGCCTTGACGGCCAGGCGCAGGCCGATGCCGCGGCCGCGCTTCTGCAGCGTCTTGTTCACGTGCCGCGCGGCGGCCTCGGTCAGCACGATGGCGCTCGCCGGCGCGGCCGGCGCATGGATCAGTGGCTCGTCTGACATGACGATGCTCCTCCGGCGGTGCCGCAGCTGCCCGACGGCTGGCCTTCCTGCGGCTCGCCGACGGAAAACGAAGACCCGCAGCCGCAGGTGGAAACGGCGTTCGGGTTGCGGATCACGAACCGCGCGCCTTCGAGGCCATCCTCGAAGTCGATCTCGGCGCCGGCCAGATACTGCAGGCTCGACGGATCGACGAGCAGCGTGACGCCGTTGCGCACCACGCGCGCGTCCTCGTCCGCGGCGTCCTCCTCGAAGGAGAAGCCGTACTGGAAGCCCGAGCAGCCGCCGCCGCTCACATAGACGCGCAGCTTGAGCGCGGGGTTTTCGCTCTCGGCAATCAGCTCGGCCACCTTGGCCGCCGCGGCCTCGCAGAACGTCAGCGGGTCGCCGCCCGCCATCACGACTTCAGTCATCTCGAAACTCCGGTACTTGCGGCCAGTCGGCGGGCCGCGGCGGCCTTGCGCGCCTGCGCGCGGCGGCGCAGGCGCTTCATCGGGCAATCAGGGTCATCAGGGTCGTCGTCGAGCGCCTTGCCGGGCGCGACCGGCGCGGCGCTGCGCAGCAGACCGACCTGCGCGCGCACGATCTCGATCGCGCGCTCGATCTCCTCCATGTTGGTGAAACGGCCGAGCGAGAAGCGGATCGACGACAGCGCGAGATCCTCGCTGCGTCCGAGCGCGAGCAGCACGTGCGAAGGCTCGACGTGGTCCGAAGCGCAGGCCGCGCCCGAGGACACGGCCAGTTCGGAGGCCAGCGCCGCGAGCAGCGCATCGGCCTCGATGCCGGAGAACGAGACATTGAGGTGATGCGGTACGCGCTGCTCGGGGTCGCCGTTGAGGCGCACGCCGTCGAGCGCGCCGATGCCGGCCCAGAGGCGGTCGCGCAATGCGCGGATGCGCTCGTTGTCGGTCGCCATGCTGTTGCGCGCGAGCCGGTAGGCCTCGCCGCAACCGACGATCTGCGGCAGCGGCAGCGTGCCGCCGCGCAGGCCGCGCTCCTGGCCGCCGCCGTGCATCTGCGCCGCGAGCCGCGGCGCGAGGCCCTTGCGCACGACGAGTGCGCCGATCCCCTGCGGGCCGTGGATCTTGTGCGCCGAGATCGACATCAGATCGATCGGCACGGCACTCCAGTCGATGCCGATCTTGCCGGCGGCCTGCGCGGCGTCGACGTGCAGCAGCACGCCGCGCGCACGGCAGATCGCGGCCAGCGCGGCGATGTCCTGGATCACGCCGGTCTCGTTGTTGACCCACATCACCGACGCGAGCAGCGTGTGCGGTTGCAGTGCGGCGGCGAAGCGCTCGGGATCGAGCAGGCCGCTGGGCTCGACCGCGAGCACGCTGACGGAGAAACCCTGCCGCTGCAGCGCGCGCAAGGGCTCGAGTACCGACGAATGCTCGGTGCCGGCCGTCACGATATGCCGGTGCGTGCCTGGCGAGTTCTGCGCGATGCCCTTGAGCGCGAGGTTGTTCGCCTCGGTCGCGCCCGAGGTCCAGACGATCTCCGCAGGCTCACAGCCGATCAGCATCGCGACCTGCTCGCGTGCGATCTCGACCGCCTCCTCGGCGCCCCAGCCGCGTGCATGCGTGCGCGACGCGGCGTTGCCGAAACGATCGTAGAGGTACGGCAGCATTCGCGAGACCACGCGCGGATCGGGCGGCGTCGTCGCCGCGTTGTCGAGATAGATCGGTTTCTTCATGTCCGCATCCTTACGCGCGAGCGCGCGTCAAATCGTCGCCGCTTCGTGCGTGTAGCACTTCTTCGGGCAGATGCGCGCGCAGGCCGTGCAGCCGATGCACTGCTCCTGGTGCGCGATCGTCATCACCTTCTTCTCGTATTCCTCGTCGTCGTCGCCGTCGAGGTCGATCGGCACCGTCTCGCCGTCCTCGGTGAGCCCGACCATCTCCAGCACACCGCGCGGACAGGCGCGGAAGCAGCGGCCGCAGCCGATACAGGTGTCCTTGTTGATGTCCTTGACGTAGGTCGGCGTCCAGACTTCGCCCGAAGGCAGGGTGACCGTGAATTGCGCCATCGCGCGTCTCCTAGCCGGCCAGCGCCTTGCGCGCGGCGGTCAGCTCGGCGTACGCCTCGTGCGCACGCTTGGCGACCTCGGGGATCTTCTCCCAGTTGACCGGCAGCTCCTCGGACAGATCGTGCAGGTCCATCTTGGCCTGCGTCGCCGCGGCATTGAGCTTCTTGACCTTCGCCTTGAGTTCTTCCAGGTCTTGCATCGCGGGCTCCGTCTCAGCCGTAGTTCGCCGCTTCGGGAAACTTTCTGACCATCTCCACCGCTTCGGAGACGAGCCTGGTGCCGGTGTCGGCGAGCTTGGCGAGGCTCGGATAGCCGAAGCGGTGCACGTCGCGCAGGTGCTTGTTGATGACGACGAGACGGCCGGCCAGCAGCACGAGACGGCCGAAACCCTCGTGGCTCATCTTCAGCATCGGCTGGCACATGATCTTCGTCTCGCGCTCGACCGACAGGCCGATCGCGTTGTAGAACAGCTCCAGGCGCCACAGCGTCTCCGGATCGGGATCGCCCATCATCGGCAGCGCGCGGCGCTGCTCGGCGCTCAGGATGTAGGGCTCCAGCAGCTTCATGTCGCTCTTGCCGTCCCAGACGCCGTGCGTGTCCTGCGCGCGGAGCTGCTTGATGAGCTCGCGCACGAAAGGCGTCGCCAGCAGTTCCTCCTCGCTGCGCTCGGCCGGGGCTTCGACTGCTACTGCTTCAGACATGGTGGACCTCGTCTTCGTCTTCGAAATCGTATTTTTCGGGGGGTTTGGCGCTGTCCTGGCCCTTCTGCAGCGCCTTGCGCAGCCAGGGCGGCGGCGTGCCCTTGAGCACGTCCTGCAGCTTGACGAGGATCTCGGCGATCGGCTCGGGCTGCGGCACCTTGATCGGATGGATCTTCAGCGCGACGACCCGCGCCGCCGCGGAGCCGCCGATGGCGGCGCAGTACATGATCGCGCAGTCGCCGATCACCTCCAGCTTGGGCGCGAGCTTGTCTTCGTTGCCGTCCTCGTTGAGCTCGCCGGTGAAGTCGAAATCCTGCACGTGGGTCGCACCGTCGGCCGTCACCTCGTAGACGGCGATGTGCTTGGCCCAGCCGAAATGGGCATCGACGTTCTGCTTGTCCTGCGTCGAAAAGGCGACTTTCATCGTGGGTTCCTTCAGGGGGTACCGGCACAACCGGAAGCGCAGCCGGCCGCGGCCGCACCGCGTGCCGCCAGCAGCGAAGTCTCGGGCAGCGGGAACGAATCGGGCCGCGCCTCGTGATGGTGGAGATCGGCGAGCAGCAGGTTGCCGATGTCGAAGACCAGATTGCGCGAGCCGCGATAACCGACGTAGAGCCGGTGCGCGGCGCCGAGGAAGTCGAACATCGGCATGCCGGCGCGGTAGAACGGGATGTGCAGGCGCGCCGCCGCCTGGCGGCCGTGCGAATGCGTGATCATCAGATCGCAGTTCGCGGCGCCTTTTTCGAGGTCTTCCAGATCACCGATCAGCACTTCCGCCACCGGCAGCTTCTCCAGCAACGGCGATTGCGTGGTGCTGATCGCGGTCTGCAGCTCGGCGCCGAGCTCGTGCAGCTGCATGCCCAGCGACCACAGCAGGTCGGGCTCGGCGCCGATCGCGATCTTCTTGCCGCCGATGAAGAAATGCGCGTCGAGCATCGCGTCCTGCAGCTGGCTGCGCTGGCGGCGATACCTGGCCGGCACCGGCCGGCCCGAGAGGCGCGAAAGCTCGCTCATCAGCGCGTCGTTGGCGGCAAGCCCGGTGAGGCGATCGAAGACGACGTAGGGCACGCCGGTCTTCTTCTCCAGCAGCGCGGCGCAGGAACGCATCTGCTCGCCGACCGCGAGCGTCAGCGCCGCTTGGCCCATCTCGCGCGCCTGCGCGAGCGTGGTGCCGCCCATCGTCGTCGGGCTGAAGTCGTCGGACATGTGGCCGTCGAGCGAGCCCGAGACGTCGGGCAGCACGAGCGCGCGCAGGCCGAAGGCCTCGATGATCTCGCGCAGCTCCTCGATGTCGGCGGGCGTGAGGTGGCTGCCCGGCAGCAGATTCACGAGCTGCGGATCGCGCGGCCCGCCCGGCTCGACCAGGGCTTCGAGCAGTGCGCCGACGCCCTTTTCCCAGCCGTCCTGGAACGCGCCGACGTAGTCGGGCGTCGAGACGTAGACCAGCGCGGTGTCCTCGACCTCGGGATGGCGCTCGCGAACGAGCTTGAGATAGCCGCCGACGTCGTCGCCCTTGGTCTCGGTCAGGCCCGTCGAACAGATCGCGATGAGCGCCGGCTTGGCGCGCTTGCGGATGTTGAGGATGCCCTGCTCGACGTTGTCGTAGCCGCCCATGATCGTGGTGGCCTCGTTCATCGCCGTCGTCTGCAGCGGGATCGCCTCGCGGAAATGGCGCACGAGCAGCACGAGGCCGAACGAGGTGCAGCCCTGCGAGCCGTGCATCACCGGCATGCAGCCCGCCATGCCCATGAACGCATAGGCGGCGCCGAGCGGCTGGCTCATCTTCAGCGGATTGACCGCTGCGGCCTTGAACGGAGTCTTGACGACGGCCATGCGCGGCTCAGGCGGCCTCGAGCACGCGCGGCGCTTCCGCCGCGATCGCGGCATCGACGGCCGCGCCCCAGGGTCGGTCTTCCCAGGGCGCGGGCCTGCGGACCTGCTCCCAGACCGGGTTGTAGAGCGTCTTGTCGAGCTCCTGCACGAGCCTGACCATGCCCTCGTAACCGGCATAGGCGTGGTGGCGCTCCTGGTTGA
>JBFMCQ010000048.1:21695-27726 GCA_040754295.1 Pseudomonadota bacterium
CGGTCTTCCCAGGGCGCGGGCCTGCGGACCTGCTCCCAGACCGGGTTGTAGAGCGTCTTGTCGAGCTCCTGCACGAGCCTGACCATGCCCTCGTAACCGGCATAGGCGTGGTGGCGCTCCTGGTTGATGTCGAGCCAGGGCATCTTGGCCTTGAGCGCGATGAACTGCGAACGGCCGCCCGAGAGCATGATGTCGGCCTTCGCGTCCTTGAGCATTTTGTACATCTCGCGCGGCGTCATGTCGTCGATCATGTGCGCCTCGTCGCCCATGATCTGCTTGATGCGGTCCTTGTCCTCCTTGGTCGATTTCTTGACGCTGGTGCCGACGATTTCCATGCCGACTTCCTGCAGCGCCGCGACCACCGACCAGCTCTTCACGCCGCCGGTGATCAGCAGCACCTTCTTGCCGGCCAGACGCGCCTTGTACGGCTCCAGGCGCTCCCAGGCGCGCTGCTCCTCGGCCTGGCACAGCGCCTCGGTGCGCTCGATGAGGTCGGCGGGCGCGCCGCGCTCCACCAGCAGGCGCGCGATCTCGCGCAGGCTGTCGGACATGTCGCCGATGCCGTAGAACGAGCCCTCGAAGAACGGGATCTGGTAGCGCTCCTCCATCTTGCGCGCGATGTTGATCATCGCCTTGGAGCACACCATCATCGTCGCGCGGGCGCGGTGCGACCAGGCGACTTCCCTGTACTTCGCGTCGCCGCTGATGCAGGACAGCACGCGCACGCCGAGCGCGTCGAGCAGCGGCTTGACCTGCCAGAGTTCGCCCGAGAGGTTGTACTCGCCGATGATGTTGATGTCGTAGGGCGTGGTGTACTCGGGTTCCTGCGTGCCGATCACGTAGTCGAGCAGCGCCTCGCCGCCGAGCTTGTTGCCGAGGTTCTTCACGCCCGCGAAGCCCGGCGAGTTCACCGGGATCACCGGCTTGCCGAACTTCTCGCTCGCACGCTTGCAGACCGCCTCGATGTCGTCGCCGATCAGCGCCGTCACGCAGGTCTGGTAGACGAACACCGCGGGCGGATCGTATTTCTCGATGATCTCGCGGCAGGCCTTGAACAGGCGCTTCTCGCCGCCGTAGACGACGTCGAGCTCGTTGATGTCGGTGGTGAAGCCCGTGCGGTAGGTCGAGACGCTCGACGACAGCGCGTGGCGGTTGTCCCAGGAATTGCCTTCACAGGCGATCGGCCCGTGCACGAGGTGCGCGACGTCGACGATCGGCTGCAGCGCGATCTTGGCGCCGTCGAAGGCGCAGCCGCCGGCCGCGGCGCCGGGCGCGAGCTGCTTGGTGCAGCCCTTCTTGCGTTCCTTCTCGGACTTGCCCTGGTTCTTGCCGCAGCCCGGCTCGTTGAACACCTCGGCAAGTTTGGAAGACAGGCTGGCAGACATGGCGACCTCGGCTGTGCGTCTGTACGAGGTCTCTGTGAGCAGAATCAGTGCCAATATTTTTGTGCCGATAAATCAGTTACTTGTCGCAGCGCTCGCGAGCCCGGTGCGCCTCGCACAGCGATTTGGAGGATTTGCGACAAGACCATTGTCGGAAGCATCACACGCGGCGCAGCCGGCGCATCGAGGTCAGCGGCGCACGACCGGGATGTTGAGCTGCGGCAGGCGCCCGAGCTGGCCGTCGACCTTGCGCCGCACGGTTTCGAGCTTCAACGGCCGCAGCAGCGTGCTCGACGCACCCAGCGACAGCGCCTCGACGATCAGCGGGTGCGCGGCGTCGCTGCAGACGAGCAGGATCTTCACGCCGTCGATCGCCGCGCGCAGGCGCGCGATGATCCCGACGCCGTCGCTCTCGAGAATGTTCTGCGCGAGCAGGACGAGCTGTGGCGGAAACGCCGCGGCACGCTCCAGCGCCGCCGCGCCGGTTTCGTAGACATGCGTCTCCATCTCGTCGGCGAGCATGAACTGCAGCGCCGTTGCGCTGATGTCGTTGGCGTCGACGACGAACACGCGCTTGTTCTCGACGGCGCGCTTGCTATCCACTCCGATCTGCATGGTCTGGCCCCGCGGCGCGGGCCGATCGCCCGCGGGAGGCGCCGAGCAAGCTCTGTTCCGCCGCCGCCAAATGACGATGCTGCAAGACTTTTATGCGACAGCGCGAGCAGGCAGGAGCGCCTGCGGGCGCCCTGCCCCTGGGTTTTCGTCGCAAATCCTCCAAACGCTGCACGGCGCTCCGACGCGGCGGCCCAACACATTCACAAATACCTGATTTGCAATGCATTGCAGGACGGCATCGGATTTGCTCTGCACTGCCGCATGAGCATCCTGTCGGATATCGGGCTTGAGGCCGGCGTCGGCCCGGACGCGATCGCCGCGCGTGCGGCGCGCGCAGCCGTGCTGCGCTACCACCAGGCCACCAAGCATCGCCTGCAGGCCTACGCGCGCGGCCCGGAGACGCTCGACTGGGACGCGCAGCCCGCGCCGTTTCGCCGCTACGACGGCGCGCCCTCGCAGCCGCTGCCGCTGGCCGCGGCGCGCTACGAGATTTCCTTCCGCGAGCTGCACCGCCGCCTCGACGGACCCGCTGCGGCCCCCGATGCCGGCGCGCTCGGCGCGCTGTTGCAGCTCTCGTTCGCGATCTCGGCGTGGAAGTCGAACGGCGTCGACCGCTGGGCGCTGCGCTGCAATCCCTCGAGCGGCAATCTGCATCCGAGCGAGGCGTACCTGATCGCCGACGGCATCGCCGGGCTCGCCGACGGCGTCCACCACTATCGCGCCGGCGACCATGCGCTCGAACAGCGCGCCGCGTGGCAGCCGCCGGAGGCGCCCGCGGCGCGCCGGCCGGCGCTGTATCTCGGGCTGAGTTCGGTGATCTGGCGCGAAGCCTGGAAGTACGGCGAACGCGCGTTCCGCTATTGCCAGCTCGACATCGGTCACGCCGTCGCCTGTGTCGCCTATGCCGCGGGCCTGCTCGGCTGGCGCGCGGAGCAGGTGCGCGGCCTCACGCGCGAGGCGCTCGCGCAGTTGCTCGGGCTCGACCGCGCCGCCGATTTTGCCGGCGGCCCGCGCGCCGACGTCGAGCGCGAGGAGCCCGAGCTGCTGCTCGCGCTGCACCTGTCGCACGATCGCGACAGCCGCGACGCGGCAGCCGCGCTGGCCGCGCGCAGCGCCGGCGCCGTCTGGTGCGGCCGCGCCAGCCCGATCGACCCGCATCCGATGTACCGCTGGCCGATCATCGACGAGGTCGTCGCCGCGACCGCGTGCGTCTCGCCGGTGGCAAGCGATGCCGGCCGGCGCCTGCGCATGCTGCCGCCGCTGACCGCGCTCGGCGCAGGGCGCGGCGCGGTCGAGACCATCCTCGGCCGGCGCAGCGGCCAGCGCTACGACGGCCGCAGCCGGATGCGCAGCGGCGAGTTCTTCCATCTGCTCGACGCCTTGCTGGAGCGGCCGCAGCCGCCGTGGCGCACGCTGCACGACGCGCCGCGCATCGCGCTGCTGCTGTTCGTGCATCGCGTCGAAGGGCTCGCGCCCGGCCTCTATCTGCTGCTGCGCGACTCTGAGAGCGCGCGCGAGCTGCCGCCGCTGCTCAAGCCCGAGCTGCGCGCCGCGCCGCGCGTCGCCGGCCTGGAGCATCTCGATCTGCGGCGCCTCGCCGCGGTCGAGCCGCCGTCGCTGCAGCGCGTCGCGCGCAGTCTCTGCTGTCACCAGGACATCGCCGCGGCCGCGTGCTTCACGCTGGCGATGCTCGTCGAGTTCGAGGCGCCGCTGCAGCGCGATCCCGCGCAGTACCGCACGCTGCTGCGCCACGCCGGCCTGCTCGGCCAGATCCTCTATCTGGAGGCCGAGGCGCTCGGCTATCGCGGCACCGGCATCGGCTGCCACTTCGACGACGCGCTGCACGAGATGCTCGGCTTCAGCGACGCCCGCTGGCAAAGCCTCTACCACTTCGCGATCGGCGTACCGGTGCCCGATACGCGGATCGAAACCAGCGCCGCATACGCGCAAGGAGCCTGAGATGCCGGAACACAGCTACCGCAGACTCGACGCCGAACGGGCGCTCGCCTGGATCTTCTCGGCCTACGAACAGGACCGCGCCTACAGCCTGTTCGACACGCGCGACGCCGACAGCTACGCCCGAGGCCACCTGCCCGGCGCCGAGCATCTGGTCGAGCGCGACCTCGGCGTCTGGATCGGCCGGCTGCCGCGCACGCGCCCGGTGCTGGTCTACTGCTACCACGGCAACGCCAGCCAGCAGATCGCCAAGACCTTCGCCGACTTCGGCTTCACCGAGGTTTACAGCATCGACGGCGGCTTCCACGCGCTCGCCCACGCCTGGCAGCACGCGCGCGCCGCGATGCAGGCGGCCGCGGCCGCGAAGCCGGCGCCGAGCACGGCACTGCTGAGCTTCATGGCCGACGAGGGCTACACCAGCGCCGACATCGATGCCGCGACCGCCAACGGCATGACGCCGCTGATGAAGGCGGCGCGCGCGGCGCGGCTCGATCTCGTCGAGGAACTGCTCCGCCTCGGCGCCCGCCTCGAGGCGCGCAACAGCGACGGCAACACCGCGCTCTGGCTCGCCTGCTTCGGCAACGACGCACGCATCGTGCAGCGTCTGATCGAGGCCGGCGCGCAGCTCGACAACCGCAACGACAACGGCGCCACGGCGCTCATGTACTGCGCCTCGAGCGGCCGCGACGCGCTGGTCAAGCTGCTGCTCGACGCCGGCGCCGATCCCGATCTGCGCACGCTCGACGACTTCCGCGCGGTCGACCTCGCGTCCTCGGTCGAGAGCCTGCGCCTGCTGCGGCACACGGCCTGAACATGCTCGACCTCGCGATCGTCGGCGCCGGTGTCAGCGGCCTGCATCTGGCCGGCCTGCTGCGCGGTCTCGATCTGCGCATCGGCGTGTTCGACGCGCGCGCGCGTGCCGGCGGGCGCGTGCTCGGCACACCCGACGGCCTCGATCTCGGGCCGACCTGGTATTGGCCGCAGACGCAGCCGCGCATCGCCGCACTGGTCGCCGAGCTCGGCCTGCGCAGCCTCGCGCAGCACGACGACGGCCGCGTGCTCGAACTCGCCGATCCGAACCGCAGCCCCGAAGCACGCGATTACCCGCGTCTGCACGACGCCGCGCGCCGCCTCGCCGGCGGCATGACGCGCCTCGTCGAGGCCCTCGCCGCGCGCCTGCCGGAGCGCAGCCTCCACCTCGAGCACCGGCTGCTCGGCGCCGTCGCGCACGGCGATCACGTGGAACTGCGCTTTCGTCATGGCGAAAGCGAAACCCTCGTGCACGCGCGCCGGCTGGTCCTCGCGCTGCCGCCGCGTCTGATCGACGAGACGATCGTGCTGTGGCCGGAACTGCCGCCGGCGCTGCGCGCGGCACTGCGCGCGACGCCGACCTGGATGGCGACCGCCGCCAAGGCGGCGATGCGCTACGAACGCGCCTTCTGGCGCGCGGCCGGCCACAGCGGCAACGCCTTCGTGACCCATGCGCAGGCCGTGCTCTGCGAGGTCTTCGACGCCTGCGACGAGCCCGGCGGCGGTGCCGCCCTCGCCGGCTTAGTCGAGCTCGATCCGGCGCAGCGCATCGCGTTCGCCAAGGGCATGCCGATGCTGCTGCGCAGCCAGTTCGCGCAGCTGTTCGGCCCGCAGGCCGAGCAGGGCACGCTGCACTGGTACGACTGGGCGCAGGACGCGCTCGCCTGCGCGCAGCTCGACCGCGAGGCGCCGCTGGCGGCGCACCCGGACGCTGGCGATGCGCGCCTGAGCGCGCCGTTGTGGAACGGACGCCTGCACTTCTGCGGCAGCGAAACCGCGCGCGAGGGCGGCGGCTATCTCGAAGGCGCGCTCAACGCCGCCGCACAGCTCGCCCTGCGCCTGCGCGCGCAGGCCGTCGCCGCGGTCGCGCTCGACCCCGGCAACGATGCCCGGCTGGATGCCCGGCTGGCGCGCTTCGGCGGCTGGTTGCAGGCCGAACGCGCCGCGCTGTTCGCGCGCTATCGCGGCGAGCTGCACCGGCGCCTGTCGGCGCAGGACAGCGACGTCGTCACGCAGCAAGCCCTGCTCGCGGTCGTCGAGGCGCTGTA
>JBFMCQ010000049.1:0-26394 GCA_040754295.1 Pseudomonadota bacterium
GAATGGCTGAAATCGGCCGGCGCGCATCCGGCGCGGCGCACGCTCACCATCGCCCCCAACCGGGGGGAGGAATGGGTCTACTGCATCGCCAAAACCTGACCGAGTTGTATGCGCGCGCGATCAAGTCCCCCGGTCGATCGCGGTTTTTGAAGCCCCCGCCCGCCCCACGATGAATAGTTGGCCGTGATCTACGATGCAGTGTCGATAGGTGCGCTCTATGACGGCAGCGGGGTCACTGCCCCGCATGAAAGCGACCAAGCCAGCCACGACCGGGGGCAACTATGGGGGCACCTGTGGCAGATGCACGCAGAAGAGCCAAACGAAAACAATGCGTTGCGAGAACGATTCGGTAGAGTCCCTGTCGAATTTCCGGCGTCGTCCACGATCGTCTTGGACTCTTCGTAAGTCCATGACGCGCAAGCGCATTGATGCCTCGTACCGTCCGCGGTCGTCCCCCGGCAGTTCGAGGAAGCGCTACCGCGCGGTGACGCGCGACCTGAAGCAGGCAGAGGCGGCTCAGCTTGTCGAGATGCTCAGCCGCGTCGGAAAGACAGTCAAGCTGGCGGTCGCATATCCTCCCGGATGCGAGTCACCCGGCGCGATCCTCAGCCCCGCGGCTGAAGCAACTCCACCGGCGCGTCGGGAAAAGCATTGACCAGGCGCCCGTCGAGGGTCAGCAGATGCAGGCGGTGATGGCGGGCCAGTGCGACCAGATAGGCGTCGGTGGTTTGTCGCGGGCCGCCGAGCAGCGAGAAGTCGCACTCGATCACGCCGGGGTGCTGGCTGAGGAAGCGATGCCGCGCGTCCTCGCATAGGGCGCTCAGCGCGGCGTGAGCCTGTTTCGGGCTAAGGGTGTGACTGAAGACGCCGCTGGTCGACGAGATGCGGATGAACCCGAGCTGCGTGATGGGACAGGTGGCCCACACAGGTGCCGGCCGGCGGGACAGGCGCTCGACCACGCTCTCATGCGCTTCGTGCTCCGCCCACCCCAGCGCGAGCAGTACATTGACATCCAGCAGCAGCGCTCTGGCGCTCACAAGATGCCTTCTTCATCGATTACCTTCTGTACCGCGCTGCTTGCCGTGCGGGTGCCCGGCGCTGCGGCGGCAATCACCTTGAAACGTCCGCTGCGCCCGGCAGGCGCCCGTCCTGCGGGCGAAATCTGCGCTCCGCGCTCGACCATCCGGCCGAGCAGTCGGGCAAGCGAAATACCTTCCCGCTGTGCCTGGCGCCGCATCCGTTCGTGCAGCTCTTCATCCAACTCGATGGTGGTGCGCATACCGTCGCCTCGCATCAATGATGCAATGAATCATAGCATCGCCGATGCGTCCGGACCGGGGCGCTTTGTGGCCGCGCGCACGATCCCTCAGCGCAACGGCTCGACCATCCTCGGCACGGCCATCACCCATCCGCTTTCCGCAAGATCGCGCAGCGCGGTGCACAGGTATTCGAGGGATTGACGCTGAGCGCGCGGATTCCTGAGCATGGCGCGCCACTCCGGCGGGACACTGTCTGCCTCGATGCCGACGATCAAGGCATCCAGCTCGATGCGATGCTCGTCGAGCCCGATCCAGACCGCGCGTCCCTGCGCACGGGCGCGTCCCAGCCACACCTGGATCGGTCTGGCGATCAGCGCGCGCACCACGTCGAGCGCCTGCGCGCTGTCCATCGGCGCCACGCGCGCTTCGGCGGCGTCCGGGTCGGCGCCTGCGGGCGTCGTCTCTGCAGCAGGCGCGGCCTCGCGGACGTCGCGCGATGCCGCCTGCAGTTGCGCCCATGAGCCGTAGCCATGCGCCATGGCGACGACTTCCAGCGCCTGCCGCCCGGTCAACTGGCAGCGCACGATCTCCTGAAAACGCGTGCTGTTGCGCAGCCGCTGTGCGATGGTCCTGAGTTTCGCTTCATCCAAAACCTGGCTCACGGTGAGGCTCCTGCGGCACCTCGGCCGGCAGCGGCGGCCGCCGGCACCCGCTACCGTGAATTGATCCAGATCAATGCGCAACTGCCGCGCGCCGGCTAGCGTGCTCCGGTTATCTAGTGAGGAGGCCGGCATACGGGGGTGCCGCTCTGAATGAGCCACAGTGATCTTCCTATCGCGATCGTCGGCGGCCGTGTGGTTTCGACGGTCGATCCGCGATCCTCGAGCCCCCCCGCAGTCAACCGGGCCGCGTTGCGCGAGCTGGTCGACAGCGCCAGCCTGGGCGTGCTCGTCACGGGCGCCGACGGCGTCATCGTCTGCGCCAACGCCGCTGCCCAGGCGATGTTCGGCGGCCCACCGCTCGCCGGACGCTCGGTGGACGAGCTCGTGCCGCCGAGCCTGCGCCATGCACACCGCGTCTACCGCTCGGTGTTCGCCGCGGTGCCGACGACGCGGCCGATGGCGCGTTACTCGCATCTGTGGGCGCAGCGGGCCGACGGTGAGGCGTTCTGCGTACAGATCGAGCTGACGCCGTTCGCGACGTCCGAAGGGCTGTGGACGGCGGCGGCGGTGCGTCTCGCGCCCGCGGATTGAAACTACGCGTAGAAGCGCTTGCCGCTATTGGCCCTGTCGACGAGTATCGGTGCCGGCACGTAGCGCGCGCCGTGGGCATCGGCCAGCGTCCGCAGGCGCGTCACGGCTGCGCCGACGCCGATGGCACGCCGACCTTGCGAATCGGGCGCGCGACGACATCCCTGCCGACGAAGGTCTCCCTCTTCAGCACAGTCTGCGCGAAGAGATGTTGCGGCACTGTTTCGACACCTCTGTCATCGCCAGCTCGCCGAAAACCCGCGCCTCTGCGGCATAGCCGGCCTTCAGCCCCTTGGCGTAACCGGCGGCGACGGGGTCAGCAGGCCAGCGTCGACAGCAGCTGCGGCACCGGCTCGGTAACGCCGTCGATGCGCGCGCGCCACACGACGGGCCGGCTGCTGAAGACGGTGACGTCACCCTTGCGCGCGGCGCGCTCTGGGTCCTTGACGATGGCGTCGATCACGCAGCCCGCGGATGCCGTTCCGCCCCACAGCCCCGCCCAGGCGTCGCGCCCCGCATGCTTGACCGCGTAGAGCGCGCGATCGGCGAGCTTGATCGTGCCCTGCCAGTCGATCGGCGCCGCGTCGGCACGCTCGTCGAAGAACGGATATGGCGCAAAGCCGACGGACACCGTCAGCGGCAGCTTGTGGTGCTCGGCGAGCTCGATCGGTTTGGCCGCTGCCGCGAGGCGCAGGCGCTCGGCGATTTCACAGGCCTGCTCGCGCGTCATTGCTGCGCAGGCGACGAGAAACTCCTCGCCGCCCCAGCGCGCGACGATGTCTTCGGGCCGGCACACCGCCTTGAGCCGCGCCGACACTTCCGTGAGCACGCGGTCGCCGACGTCGTGCCCGAATCGATCGTTGATCGCCTTGAACCGATCGATGTCGACCAGCAGCAGCACGTCGCGCACCCTGGCCGTCGCGTGACGCTCGGCCAGACGCACCGCCAGACGCTCGGTCGCCGCGCGGCGGTTGATCAGGCCAGTGAGCATATCGGTCGCGCTCAGCTCGTGCAGCCGGCGATTGACGCGCCGCTGCAGCACGGCCACGGTGAATCCCGCGGCGATGAGCACGATCGTCGCTGCGATCAGCCAGTTGCGCAGCAACCGGTCGCGGGCCATGCGCAAGGCCTGGATATCACCGTCGTGGCGCAGGCGCTCCAGCTCGCGCGCATTGGCGGCGTCCTGCAGTCGCGCCTGCAGCCCGGCGAGCGCTGCGCGGTCGTAGGCCTGCAAGGTCGACAGCTGCAGCGCGTGGCGGCGCTCGGCAACCGCGAGCGCCTGTTGCGCCTGGCCCAGCGCGGCGTGTGCCGCGGCGAGCGCATCCGTGGCCTCGAGCCAGGCGCGCCGAAACTGGCCGTCCTCGACCAGCGCCAGCGCGGCCTCGGCACTGCGCAGCGCCGCCTTTCGATCGCCGTTTTCGCGCTCCAGCGCGGAGCGCAGCGCCAGGCTCAGCGCCTGACCCGAGGGGTCCGGCAGCCCCGCCTGCGCCTCGATAGCGGCGTCGAGCAGTGTCGCGGCGGCGACACGCTGCCCGCTGCGCGCGAGAAGACCGGCGCGCTCGGCGGCGATGCGATGCGCGAACAACTGGTTGTCGCTCTTGCGCGCCGCGGCCTCCGCTCGATCGAGCAGGCCGCGCGCGTCGTCGTAGCGGCCCAGCCGGACCAGGTTGACCGCGTGGTTGTACAGCAGCTGCAGATCGTCGGCGGCATTCGTGGCGGCGAGATCCAGGGCCTTGCGGTAGTAGCTGTCGGCGAGCTGCGGTGCATCGAGATAATCGGCGTGGATCAGCGCGATGTTGACCAGCGTAGCCACCTGCACCGCCGCCGCGTCCTCGGCCTCGGCGACCGCGTAGGCGCGCGCATACAAGGCCTCGGCACGGGAGATCTGGCCTGCGGTGTGATAGATCGCGCCGGCGTTGGACAGCGCCCGCAACGCAAATGCGGCCGGCATCGGGTTGGCGTCGAGCAGATGCTCGATACGCGCCGCGATCGCGCCGGCCTGCACGGCATTGCCGGCGATGCCGGTGGCCATGCCGAGGCAGCTCAAGGTCTTGATTTCGTTCTCGACGGACAGCGGCCGCACGGCGAGAATCGACTCCGCGAGCGCGATCGCCGCCGCCGGCTCGCTGCGGCGCAGCGAAAAGCAGCGCATCACTGCGTCGTCGATCGGCTCGGCCACTGGCGCCGTTTCCACAGCGAGCGCCGGCCGCGCCGTCACCAGCAGCAGAAACAGCAGAACCGGGCGAATCCATCGCAGCATGAGCACGGACTGTGGCCGCTTCGCAGTCCGGCGATCGGCCTTTTTCGACGGACGGTTGCCAGTGCGCGGCCACTGGCGGGCGCGAGAGGTATTTTGCCGGCCAAGGGTGCCGGCCCCGCAGGAAGGCAAGCGCGGACCTGCAAAAGATGGCATGACCGCCGCATCCTCACCGCGTGCGTGGACCGGCGGCAGTCGGCGATACTGCACGAAAACCGACGTGCCGACCCGCCATGCTCGTGCGCTGCACCGTCTACCAGAAGGGCCGCAAGCTTTGCGACATTCCGCCGGACGAGATCCACGAGTATCTCGACGAGCCGGGATGCTTCGTCTGGGTCGCGCTCGCCGATGCGGAGCCGCAGATTCTCGACAAGATGCAGGAGCAGTTCGGCCTGCACCCGCTCGCGGTCGAGGACGCGCGCCAAGGCCACCAGCGGCCCAAGCTCGAGGAGTACGGCGATTCGCTGTTCGTGGTCATGCACATGATCGAGCTCGACGGCGAGGACGTTCGCCAGGGGGAGCTGCATGTCTTCGTCGGCCCGAACTACGTGTTGAGCGTACGCATCGGCGCGCGGCAGACGCTGCAGGAGGTGCGCGCGCGCAGCGAGCGCGAGCCGGAGCTGCTGCGCAACGGCGCCGGCTACGTGCTGTACGCGCTGATGGATGCGGTGGTCGACCGCTACTTTCCGGTGCTGCATGCGCTGGAGGCGCAGCTCGAGACGGTCGAGGAACGCCTGTTCGAGCGCGCGACCGGCTCACCATGGGAAGTGCTCAAGGCGCTCTACGGCATCAAGCGCAAGCTCGCGCTCCTCAAGCACGCCGTCAGCCCGCTGCCGGAGATCATCGGCCGCCTGTTCGGCGGCCGCGTGCCGCATCTGACGAGCGGCATGCAGGAGCACTTCCGCGACGTGTACGACCACGCGCTGCGGCTCAATCAGAGCATTGACTCACTGAGCGACACGGTCATCACGGCCACCTCGGTCAACCTGTCGATGATCTCGCTCGCCGAGAACGAGACCATGAAGCGGCTTGCCGCCTACGGCGCGCTGGTCGCCGTGCCGACGATGATCGCCGGCATCTACGGCATGAACTTCCAGCACATGCCCGAGCTGGCGACGCGCTGGGGCTATCCGCTCACGCTCGCGGTCATGGCGGTCATCGACGGCTATCTGTTCTACCGGCTGCGCAAGGCGAAATGGCTGTGACGGCCGGCGTACGCCGGCCCCGCCCTCCCCGCCGCGGCGGGGCGCTTTTAGTGTGCGCTCACGGCCTCGCCCGCCGGCTGCAGCCGGCCCGCCTTGTCTTCGCGGCCGAGGTACAGATACGCGGCCGGCACGACATAGAGCGTGAACAGCGTGCCGATCGCCATGCCGGCGGCGATCACCAGGCCCATCGAGAACCGTGCGGCGGCACCCGGACCGCTGGCGAGCAGTAGCGGAACCATCGCGACGACGAGCGCCGCCGTCGTCATCAGCACCGGGCGCATGCGGATGCTCGAAGCCTCCTCGATCGCCTCGCGCTTGGCCATGCCCTGTTCCTGCAGCTTGTTCGCGAACTCGACGATGAGGATGCCGTGCTTCGAGATCACGCCGATCAGCGTGATCAGGCCCACCTGTGTGTAGATGTTCAGCGTCATGCCAGGGAAATGCGTGAGCTGCATGCCGTTGGTGATCGCGAAGACGTTCATGAACAGCAGCGCACCACAGATCGACATCGGCACCGTCACCAGCATGATGATCGGATCGCGGAACGACTCGAACTGTGCGGCGAGCACCAGGTAGATGACGATCAGCGCGAAGCCGAAGGTCGCCGCGAGCGCGGTGCCTTCCTGCTTGAACTGGCGCGACGAACCGGCGTAGTCGGGCTGGAAGCCCGCCGGCGCCAGCTCGGCGAACAGATCCTCGAAGATCTTCAGCGCCTCGCCCTGGGTGACGTCGGGACGCGGCACCGCGATGATCGTGTTCGAGTTGAGCTGCTGGAAATGCTCGATCGTGCGCGGCACCGTGCGGGTGCCGAGCGTCACCAGCGTCGAAATCGGAATCAGCTCGTCGTTGCGCGCACGCGTGTAGTAGCCCTCGAGCTGCTGCGGGTCGATGCGCTCGCCGCGTGTGGCCTGCTGAATGACCTTGTATGAGCGGCTCTCGTAGGCGAAACGATTGACTTCGCCGCCGGCCAGCAGCGCGGAGAGATCGGCCGAGAGCTGATCCATGTCGACGCCCAGCAGCGCCGCCTTATCGCGGTCAATCTGGATCGTCGCTTCGGGCCGGTCGATGCGCAGCCGTGGCGCGGCGAAGAAGAACTTCTTGGTCGCCATCGCGCGCGCGATCATCTCGTCGCCGATTCGCGCGAGCGTTTCCGGCGACGCCGTGGACTTGAGCACGAACTCGACCGGATAGCCCTGGCCCGGCGTCGGCAGCGCCGGCGGCTGGATGCCGGTCCAGCGCAGGCCGGGAATCGCCGACAGCTTCTGCTGCAGATCGGCGAGGATCTGCTCGGTCGAGCGCGCGCGCTCGGTCCACTCGCGCATGATCATGCCGATGAAGCCGGTGTTGGAGCCGCCGTCGGGCATCGTGAACGCGAAGATATGTGCAACGTCCGGGTCTTCGAGGATCGTGGCGCGCGCCTCCGAAAAGTACCGCTCGAGGTATTCGGGAGAGGCGTAGCCGTCGACTTCGTTGATCGAGAACCCGAACCCGAGGTCCTCCTGCGGTGCCAGCTCCGACGGCGTCGACACGTAGAGGAAGTAGCAGGACGCGAGCACGATGACGCCGAACACGCCGATGACATGGTGTGTGTCGAGCGCGCCGTGCAGCTGGCGCTTGTACGCGTTGCGCCACCGCTCGAAGTGCTGGTCGAGCCAGTCGGCGAGCTTGTTCGGCTCCGCATCCTCGCCGTGCGTCGGCTTGAGGATGCGCGCGCACATCATCGGCGTCAGCGTCAACGCGATGACCCCGGAGATCAGCACGCTGCCGGCCAGCGTGAACGCGAACTCGCTGAACAGCTTGCCGGTGATGCCGCCGAGAAAGCCGATCGGCGCGTAGACCGCGACCAGCGTGATCGTCATCGCGATGACCGGGCCGACGAGCTCGCGCGCACCTTTGATTGCCGCGTCGAACGGCTTCATGCCCTCTTCGATGTGGCGATGCACGTTCTCGGTGACGATGATCGCGTCGTCGACGACCATGCCAATGGCGAGCACCATCGCCAGCAGCGTCAGCAGGTTGATCGAGAAGCCCATCACGTAGATCAGGAACAGCGCGCCTACCAGCGACAGCGGCACGGTGACGGCCGGAATCAGCGCGCTGCGCACCGAGCCCAAGAACAGGAAGATAACCACCAGCACGATGACCACCGCCTCGGCGAGCGTCATCTGGACTTCCCTGATCGCCTGGCGGATGTACTCGGTGCTGTCGTAGCTGATCTCGGCTTCGAGCCCCTGTGGCAGCAGATGAACGATGTCCGGCCAGACCGCGTGCACCTGCCTGATGACGTCGAGCACGTTGGCGTCCGGACGGATCTCGATGCCGATGAACACGGCGGGATTGCCGTCCCAGCTCGAGTTTTCGTCGTAGTTCTCCGCGCCGAGCACCACGTCGGCAACGTCACTGAGGCGAACGACGGTGTCGCCGTCGCTCTTGACGACGAGATCGCGGAACTCCCCGGCACTGCGCAGATCGGTACGCGCCGACAGGCCGATGCGCACATAGTTGCCCTTGGCCTCGCCGACCGCCGACAGCACGTTCTGGCTGCGGATACGGCCATACACCTCGCTCGCGGTGATGTCGTGCGCCGCGAGCCGGTCGGGCTTGAGCCAGACGCGCATGGCAAAGGTGCGCGCACCTATGATCGTCGCGCTCTCCACGCCGGGAATCGACGCCAGCCGCGGCTCGACGACGCGGATCACGTAATCCGTGATCTGGCCGGTGTCGAGCACCTCCGAGAAGAACGACAGATACATCGCGGCGACGTTGCCACCCTCGGCGATCCCGACGACCGGGTCCTCCGACGCCTGCGGCAACTCGCTGCGCAGCTTGCTGACCTTGGACGAGATCTCGGTCAGCGCCTCGTTGGGATCCTTGTCGAGGCGCAGGTTCGCGGTAATCGTCGACAGACCCTGCGAGGTGCTCGAGGTCATGAAGTCGATGCCGTCGGCCGCGGCGATCTCGCGCTCCAGCGGTGTCGTGATGAACCCTTCCATCAGCGCGGCTTCGGCGCCCGGATAGGCGACGCTGACGTTGATCTGCGCATTCTGCAGATGCGGATACTCGCGGACCTTCAGCTCGCCCGCCGCACGCAGGCCGAGCAGCAGGATCACGAGACTGACGACGGTGGCGAGCACCGGCCGTTTGACGAAGAGGTCTGTGAAGTGCATGGCGATCAGGTCCGCGGCGGATTCGGGTTGAGCTGCACCTCGGGCGTGAGCTCGTTGTTGATGATCACCGGCTGACGGTTGCGCAGCTTGAGCAGCCCGCTGGTCGCGACCTCTTCGCCCGGCGCAAGGCCGTCGTCGATGGCGACGAAATCGCCGCGGCTGTCACCGACGCGCACGAAGCGCTGCACGACTTCGAGATCGGTGCCACCCGGCGCCCCCTGCTGTGGGGTCGCCTGCGGCGGCTTGCCGCCGGCGTCCGTTTTCTGCACCACGAAGACCGACGTGCCGTAGGAGCTGTAGCTGACCGCGGTCCGCGGCACCACGACGACCTCGCGCCCGCCGGGCAAGCTGAGGACGACGCGGCCGAACTGGCCGGGGAGCAGCAGGCCCTGCGGATTGCTCAGGCGCGCGCGCACGGCGAAGTTGCGCGTGGACACGTCGACGCGCGGCTCGACGGCGAGCACACGGCCTTCGAACGTGCGCTCCGGGTGCGCGTCGACGCGCACCGCGACCGCGTAGCCGGCCTGCACCGCGCCGGTGTACTGCTCCGGCAGCGTGAAGTCCATGTCGATCGGATCGATCGACTGCAGCGTGACGATCGCCGTGCCGGCCGATACGTACTGGCCGACATTGACACGGCGGATGCCGAGCTGGCCCGCAAACGGCGCGCGGATCTCCTTTTGCGCGATCTTGCCGAGCTGGGCCTCGACCGCCGCCTTCGCGGCGTTGGCTTCCGCGACGGCGGCGTCGTAGTCGGACTTGGAGATCGCTTCGAGCTTGAACAGTTGCTCGCGCCGCCTGCGGTTGAGCTCGGCCAGCTCCGCCTGCGCCTGCAGGCGCTTGAGTTCGCCGCGCTCGTTGGCGCTATCCAGCGCCAGCAGCAGCGCCCCCTTCTCGACGCGCGCACCGGACTCGAAGTGGATCGCCTGCACGATCCCGCCCACCTCGGTGGTCAGCTCGGCGCCGTTGACCGGAACCAGCGTGCCGACGGCTTCCAGACGGTTGTCCCAGACCATCGGCGCGGCGGGTGCCGTGCTGATCGTCGCCGGCGGCACCGGCATGTTCTCCAGATACTGGACCATCATCCGGTTGCCGAACCACTTCATGCCAAACACGGTACCGAACACGACAGCGGCGAGCCCCAGGAGGACCAGCAGCCGCACGGTCGCCTTGCGCCGCGGCGAGGATTGGGCGGTGCCGGCGGGCTTGGCTTTTCGCGGAGTGAAATCGTTCATGGCGGATTCCTGCTTTTTCGTGCGCGCGGACAGCCATCAATGGGCGGGGGGATAGCGGAGGAGCCGATCGATCCGGGCAAAGTCCTCCGCCGAGAGCTCGCCGGTGAGCTGCCTGAGCTGCAGCAGGCTCAGCAGCAGGTTGTAGCGGGTCTCGTTGAGGTCGCGCCGCGCCTGCACCACGCGCGACTTGGCGTCGAGCACGTCGGTGATCGTGCGCGTGCCGGCGTCGTAGCCGGCCTGCGTCGCCGCCTGCGCGGCGAGCGCCGATTCCAGTGAGCGCCGGTAGGCGTCGGCCTCGTGGTATGCCGTCGCCACCTGGCGGTAGCGCTGGCGCGTCTCGCGCTCGGTCTCCAGGGTCACGCGCCGCAGATCGGCCTGCGCCGCGACCGCGCTGGCCTCGGCCTGGCGCAGCCGCGCCGCGTTGAGCCCGCCGGCGTAGATCGGCATGCTCAGCTCGACGCCAATGCGCTGGTCGTCGCGCAGCTGGCCGAAGGCATACTCGCTGGCATCGTCGCGGCTCGCGGAGGCGACGAGATCGAGCGCCGGCATGGCCGCAGACAGGGTGCTCTTGCGCTGGGTCTCGGCGATCTCGGCCGCCTGGCGCGCAAGCGCGATGCGTGGACTCTGCTCGCGCGCGGCCTCGACCCAGGCATCCGCGCTGGCCGGTGCCAGCGGCGGAAACGCGACATCCTGCGGCAGCACCGGCAGGAGCGGCTCGTCCACACCGGTGATCTCGGCCAGCGCTTCCTGCGCGGTCTCGAAGCCGATGCGCGCGGACAGCAGCCGTGCCTGCGCGAGATCGTCGCGCGCCTGCGCTTCCTTCAGATCCGTGCCCGGCACGATCTCGACTTCATAGCGCTTGCGCGTGTCCTCCAGCGACTCGCGCACCGCCTGCGCTTCCGCCTCGGCCTGTGCCAGCCGATCCTGCGCGAGCAGCACGCTGAAGTAACGGTCGGCCACGCGCAGCAGCACTTCCAACTCGCGCTCGCGGTACGCGGTTTCGGCCCGTGCATCGAGCGCGCGCGCGCGGTCGCGGCGCGCGAACCAGTCGAGCCGGAACAGCGCCTGCCGCGCCTCGGCCTGCGCCGACCAGCCTTGATAGCCGTCGTCGGCGCCGCCATAGGGCGAAGCGAAATCCGTCCGCGCATGGTAGTAGTTGCCGCCGGCCGCCAGCGACGGCAGCAGCGTGCTGCGCTCGGCACGCCCTTCCTCGCGATCGGCCTCGTATTGCGCCGCAGAGACGGCCACGGCCGGATCGTGCACGCGCGCGCGCTGCAGCGCCTCGCTCAGCGACATCGCCGACGCCGGTGCGGCGGCGGCCAGCGCTGCGCCGGCCAGCAGAATGCCGCCGAGACCGCTACTCGCAGCACAGATCATGAAACACCTCGTTCTTGGTTCTTTCGATCACCGGTCGGCCGCCTCTTGATCGGACGGGGCGACCAGCGGCTTCCAGCCGAGCCCGTTGACCATGACGTGCATGTGCCGGCGCATCAGCCAATACGTACCGTGCACCGCGAATGCTTCGAGCATGCCTTCCACATCGACGAGATCGTGCGTGCCGTGTGACAAGGCCCCGATGCCGATAAAAACGGCCTCTGGCGCTCGCCGAGCCGGCCTTGGCGGCGTCCCTTCGTCCCCACCGCGCGGAGGGTACAGAGGCCGCAGAGGAAAGCAAAGGGCTTCTTCTCGCGCCTGTTCGGCGAAACGGTGCAGCATCCGCTGAACCTACCGGCGGCGCGACATCTGTTTCGCATCGGCGAGCTGCGCTTGCGGCCGAGATCGCCAGCGGCGCCGCCTACCAAGGCCGGCTCGACCCCGCCAACACGCAGCGCGGCGACGGCCCGCGCTTCAAGGGCCGCGGTGGCTCCCGTTCAGCGTGCGCCTCTACAATCTGAGGCTCAAGGGGCTGGACCAGGGACGGAGGTGTCCAAATGAGACCGATTCTGCGCATCCTCGCCGCGGCCGTGCTCGCGACGACGCCGGTGGCCGTGAGCTGGGCCGATCCGCCGCCGTGGGCGCCGGCGCACGGCGCGCGCGCCAAACAGCACCGCTACGTCTACTACCCCACGCGCGAGATCTACTTCGAGCCCGACGCCGGCCTGTGGTTCTGGCTCGACGGCGGCGACTGGCAGGTCGGCGTGAACCTGCCGACGATCTACCAGCCCTTCGTCACCGGCGGTGTGCACATCGAGCTGGAAACGGACCGGCCGTACACGCAGCACACCTACGTCGTCGAGCACTACGGCAAGGGCAAGTCGGCGAAGGGCAATGCGGACATGGGCGGCAAGGGCAAGGACAAACCCGGCAAGGATCACAAATAGCCGTTCACGCCCGCGCCGGCAGGCCGCGCCCGCGCAGCAGCAGATAGGCCGCCGGCAGCACCAGCATCGACAGCAGCGGCGCGGTGATCATGCCGCCGATCATCGGTGCGGCGATGCGCTGCATGACTTCGCTGCCGGTGCCCGCGCCGATGAACAGCGGGATCAGGCCGGCGATGATCACGGCGACGGTCATCGCCTTGGGGCGCACGCGCAGCACCGCGCCTTCGATCAGTGCCTCGCGCAGATCGGTGAGCGTGCTCATGCGGTTCTGCCGCTCGCGCGCGCGGACGGCGTTGTCGAGATAGATCAGCATGACCACGCCGAACTCGGCAGCGACACCGGCGAGCGCGATGAAGCCGACGCCCGAAGCCACCGACAGATTGTGCCCGAGCAGGTAGACCAGCCAGAAGCCGCCGACCAGCGCGAACGGCAGCGTCGCCATAATCAGCGCCGCGGAAGCGCCGCTGCGGAACGTCAGGTACAGCAGAAGGAAGATGATCACCAGCGTGAACGGCACGACGATCTGCAGGCGCTGCGCCGCGCGCTCCAGGTACTCGAACTGCCCGGACCACGCGATCGAGTAGCCCGGCGGCAGCTGCACCTGCGCGGCGACCGCCTGTTTCGCCTCACCGACGTAGCCGCCCAGATCGCGGCCGCGAATGTCGACGTAGATCCAGCCGTTGGGCCGCGCGTTCTCGGACTTGATCATCGGCGGACCGTCGGTGATCGCCACGCTGGCGAGGCTGCCGAGCGTCACCGTCGCGCCGCGCATCGTCACCACCGGCAGCTCGCGCAGGTCCTGCACCGAGTCGCGCAGCTCGCGCGGATAGCGCAGGTTGATCGGAAAGCGCGCCAGCCCCTCGACGGTCTCGCCGATGTTCTCGCCGCCGATCGCCACGGCGACCACGCGCCGCACGTCGGCGATGCTCATGCCGTAGCGCGCCGCGGCGACGCGGTCGGGCTCGATCTCGATGTAGCGCCCGCCGGCGATGCGCTCGGAGAACGCCGAGAGCGTGCCGGGCACCTGCTTGACCACCGCCTCGATCTCGCGGCCGAGGCGCTCGATGACCTGGAGGTCCGGCCCGGCGATCTTGATCCCGACCGGCGACTTGATGCCGGTGGCGAGCATGTCGATGCGATTGCGGATCGGCTGCACCCAGACGTTGCCCATGCCGGGGATCTTCAGCGCCGCGTCCATCTCCTCGATCAGCCGCTCGGTGGTCATGCCCGCGCGCCATTCCGACTTGGGCTTGAGCCTCACCGTGGTTTCGATCATTTCCAGCGGCGCCGGATCGGTCGCCGATTCGGCGCGGCCGATCTTGCCGAACACGCGCTCGACCTCCGGAAACGTCTTGAGGATGCGGTCGGTCTGCTGCAGGATCTGCGCCGCCTTGCCGACCGAGAGCCCGGGCAGCGCGGTCGGCATGTACAGCAGATCGCCCTCGTCGAGCGGCGGCATGAACTCGCTGCCCAGGCGCAGCGCCGGCCACAGCGTCGCGAGCGCGACGATCGCCGCGACGGCAAGCGTGCCGCGCGGATGCGCGAGCACCCGATTGATCACCGGGCGATACGCGGCGATCAGGAGCCGGTTCAGCGGATTGGCGGTTTCGTCGACGATGCGCCCGCGGATGAAGGCAACCATCAGTACCGGGATCAGCGTCACCGACAGGCCGGCGGCGGCCGCCATCGCGTAGGTCTTGGTGTACGCCAGCGGCGCGAACAGCCGCCCTTCCTGCGCCTGCAGCGTGAACACCGGCACGAAGGAGAGCGTGATGATCAGCAGCGAGAAGAACAGCGCCGGCCCGACTTCCGCCGCGGCTTCGGCGATCACGGATTCGCGCGCCGATTCGTGCGGCGATTCCCGATTCCCGATTCCCGATTCCCGGGCGGCTTCGAGCCGCTTATGCGCGTTCTCGATCATCACCACGGCGGCGTCGACCATCGCGCCGATCGCGATCGCGATGCCGCCGAGCGACATGATGTTGGCGTTGATGCCCTGCGCGTGCATGACGATGAACGCGACGAGGATGCCGATCGGCAACGTGATGATCGCGACCAGCGCCGAGCGCAGATGCCAGAGGAACAGCGCGCACACCGCGGCGACGACCAGAAACTCTTCGAGCAGCTTCTGCGACAGGTTGTCGACCGCGCGCTCGATCAGCGCCGAGCGGTCGTAGGTTTCGACCAGTTCGACGCCCGCAGGCAGTCCAGCCTTGAGCGTGTCGAGCTTGCGCTTGACCGCCTCGATCGTCGCGCGCGCGTTCTCGCCGGAGCGCAGCACGATGACGCCGCCGACGACCTCGCCCTCGCCGTCGAGCTCGGCGATGCCGCGCCGCGTCTCCGGGCCGAGCTGTACCGTGGCGACGTCGCGCAGCAGGATCGGCGTGCCGTTGTCGCCGACGCCGACCGGGATCTCGCGGAAATCGTCGAGCGACTGCAGGTATCCGCGTGCGCGCACCATGTATTCGGCCTCGGCCAGCTCCAGCACCGAGCCGCCGGCTTCGCCGTTCGCCGCCTGGACGGCCTCGATCACCGTCTCCAACGGCAACCGGAACGCGCGCAGCCGCTCGGGCTCGAGCACGATCTGGTACTGGCGGTTGAAGCCGCCGATCGTCGCCACCTCGGCGACGTTGGGCACCGACTTCAGCTCGTACTTGAGGAACCAGTCCTGGATCGCGCGCAGCTCGCTGATGTCGTGCGCGCCGCTGCGGTCCACCAGCGCGTACTCGTAAATCCAGCCGACGCCGGTGGCGTCGGGGCCGAGTTCCGCGCGCGCGCCCGGCGGCAGGCGCGCCTGCACCTGCGACAGATACTCGAGCACGCGCGAGCGCGCCCAGTACAAGTCCACACCATCCTCGAACAGCACGTAGACGAAGCTCTCGCCGAACATCGAATAGCCGCGCACGGTCTTCGCGTACGGCACCGACAGCAGCGTCGTCGTCAGCGGATAGGTGACCTGATCCTCGACCACCTGCGGCGCCTGGCCGGGGTAGACCGTGCGCACGATCACCTGCGTGTCCGACAGATCCGGGATCGCATCGAGCGGCGTGTTGACTGCGGCATACAGGCCCCAGGCGCTCACCAGCCCGGCGCCGAGCAGCACCAGAAAGCGGTTGTGCACCGACCAGTGGATCAGGCGCGCGATCACCGGCGCGCCTCCGACTCGCCGTGAGGCGTGACGCGTGAGGCGTGAGGCGATGACATGCGGCTATAGGCACCGCGCAGGCTCGCCTCGGAGTCGATCAGGAACTGGCCCGACACGACGACCTCCTGCCCGGCCTCGAGCCCGGAGAGGATCACGATCTCGCCGTTGCGCTCCGGCCCCAGCTCCACCTCGACCGGCCGATACCGGCCGGCGTCCTCGGCGACGATGACGACATTGCGCCGGCCGGTGCGGATCACCGCCTCGCTCGGTGCCAGCAGCACCTCGCGGTGCGCGCCGCCGAACACGGTGACGTCGGCATACATGCCGGGGCGCAGCGCGCCGTCGGGATTGTCGAACACCAGGCGCACGCGCAGCGTGCGCGTCGCGGCATCGAGCAGCGGATAGACATAGTCCACGCTGCCTTCGAGCACCTGCCCCGGCAGCGCGCGCAGCCGCGCCTCTGCTGGACGGCCTTCACGCACCCACTGCGCCTGCGCCTCCGGCACTTCGACGATCACCCAGACCTTCGACAGATCGGCGAGCTTCATCAGCGGCGTGCCCGGCGCGACCTGCGCGCCCTCGCGCACAGTGAGGTCGACGACGACGCCCGACTGCGGCGCATGGACCGGCGACGTGCTCCCGGTGCCGGCGCTGCCGCCGAGCAGACGCAGGCGCTGCCGCGCCGCGTCGATCAGCAGCGCATCGCCGCTGTCCTTTGCGAGCTCGAGCTCCTGCATCGCCGCGTACAGCTCCGGCGAGTACAGCGCGGCAAGGCGCTGGCCCTTGCTCACGCGATCGCCTTCGGCGCGCACCTCGAGCGACTCCACCCAGCCGGCGGCGCGCGCCTCGACGACGACGATGCGTCGCTCGTCGACGGCAACGGCGCCGACCGCATCGACGCGCTGCCAGAACGTGCCGGATTCCACCTTGGCCGTGCGCATGCCGAGGTTCTGCGCCATCGCCGGGTCGATGCGCACGACCGTGCCGCCGTCGCCGGCGCCCGCCTCCGCGTACTTCGGCACCAGCTGCATGTCCATGAACGGCGATTTGCCCGGCGCGTCGAAGTGCACGTCCGGGCGCATCGGGTCGTACCAGTACAGCACTTCGCGCTCGGCGTGCGCCGGCTCGGCCGGCCGCTCTTCCTCCACCAGCTTCATGCCGCAGATCGGGCAGTTGCCGGGATGATCCTGGCGCACCTGCGGATGCATCGGGCAGGTGTAGTAGACCTCGCCGTGCTCGACGGTTGCCTGCACCAGCTGATGCCGATGCGGCTGCGTCGACGCGACCCACCAGCCGCCGGCGGCGGCCAGCGCCAGCACGATGCCGGCAACCATCCAGTTTCTCTTGTCCATCGGGGATTCTCTCAGGCGCTCAGGTAGCGCAGTTCGGCCAGGCGCCGCAGGCTCTCGACCTGCAGGTCCAGGCGCATCAGGCTCACGTCGAGTGCCGCACGGCGTGCATCGAGCACCGCCGCGAGCTCGCTGCGGCCGGCACGGTAGGCGGCCAGCGCCGCTTCGGCGCGTGCCGCGGCTGCGGGCACGATCACCTCGTCGTAACGGCGCAGCCGCTGCCGCGCCCGCGACCAGGCACGCCAGGCAGCGGCCGCATCGGCACGCAGGCGGCGTGCATGGTCCTCGTGCATCGCGTGTACGGACGCGGCGTCCGCGGCCGCGGCGGCGACGTCGCGGTCCTGGCGATTGCGCGTGAACACCGGCAGGTCCATGCCGAGCTGCAGCGTCGCCATCTCGGAAAAGTCCGGCCGCCACGCGAGCATCAGCTCGGCGCGCCAGTCCGGCTTGTAGGCTTCGCGTGCCAGCGCCAGCGCGTTGTCGCGCGTCGCGATGTCGGTCTCGGCCACCTGCATCTCCGGATGGTGCTCGACAAGCGCCAGCAGCTCCGGCAGTGCGGGTGGCGACGGCAGCGCCGGCTCGGCGCTCGTCAGCGGCGTCGATACCGGCGTGCCGGTCCAGCGCGCGAGCCGCTCGCGGGCTTCGTCGGCGTCCTGTGACAGGCGCGCATGGCGATCGTGCAGCAGTTCCAGCTCGACCTCGGCGGCCAGAAGATCGGCCTGCGGCACGCGGCCGGCGCGAAACGCGATCTCCACGACGCTGCGCTCGCGGCGCGCCTCTTCCACCATCGCCTCGACCAACCGCGCTGCCTGCTGTGGCCGCCACAGATCGAGATACGCCAGCGCGGCGTCGCGGCGGATGGCGTGTTCCAGAACGACCCGCCTGGCTTCAGCGATCTGCGCCGCCAGGGCCTCGGCTTGGCCACGCAGACGGCGCTTGGACGCGCGCGGGAATTCCTGCATCACGCCGACGCCGGTCATCGTCATGAAGTCACGCGACAGGCTGAAGCGATCCTCGCCGTTGACCGGCAGGTTGCTCACGCCGGCCGTCAGCCTGGGGTCCGGAAGCTGGCGCGCGCTGATCGCCCGCTCGCGCGCCGCCTGCGCCTGCGCGCGGGTCGCGTCGAGCTGCGGCGCTTGATCCAGCGCCAGGGCCTCGACGGCCGCGAGCGTCAGCGCCGCTGCGTCGTCAGGGCCGGACGCTTCGGCCGAAGCCGGCCATGCGACGGCGACAACCACGACGAGCGCGACCCTCGTCGCCGCCTTGTGCCGCGCGGTCGCGCGGCTGTAACAGGGGAACATCCTTCGTCTCCACGGGACGGGCCGGACAACGGCCCGGAACGGCTCGGCACGAGCCGCGGCGATCCGTCAACCGTGGATTGCGATGGGAGGACGCAGTGGAGATCGAGGTGGCTGCGAGACGGGCGCCGCCGCCGGCGCCGGATACGCGACCGTGCCGCTGGGCAGCGACAGGGCGCCGAGCGTGGCCGCGGCCGCCATATGGCCGAGGACACAGCGCGCCATGTCCGGGCAGGACGCATCGCAGCAGGCATGCCCGGTCTCGGACGGGTCGGCTGCCGCTTCGGCCGTCTGCATATTGCAGGGCGGCCGGGCTGCCGCCGCCGTCGCGCCGGCCCCCTCGTTCGCCGACCATGCCTGCGGCGCCGCGGACACCGCAAGGCCCTGCACCAGGAGCACCAGCCCCAGCAGCACGCTCAGCAATGTCCGGCTTCGCCTCATCACCGCGCGACTGTAGCAGCCTTCCGGGTTCTGCCGCACGCAGGTACAGGGCGTGCAGCCCGCGGGCGCCTGCGTCGCCAGAAGCACCGTTCGGATCATCCGTGATGACGTCGAGCAGGACGTTCGAATCGACCAGAACCCGCGAGGTCATTTGCCGCCTGCGCGCCTGAGGATCTCGTCCGTGCTCAGGCTGGTACGCCGCGCCGCCTGTCGAAGCTTCTGCACGGCTGCCGCGCCGCGCCCCTTGGCGCCTTCCGCCTTTTGCAGAATGACCTGACCACGGACGTAGCGGAACTCCACGTTCGTATTCGGACGCAGGCCGGCACGCACGCGAATCTCCTGCGGAATCGTCACCTGTCCCTTGTGGTCTGCGGCTCAAACGACTGCGCAAGGCCGATGCTGCCGATGTTGCCCCAGGGCGTACTGTGCGCGCGAGCCAGGCCAGGGTCTCGCCGCCGAGGTAGTCGACGGCGCCGCCGGCAGGCATTGGGAGGCCCGCCGCGCAGCGATGATAATGGGCCATGCGCAGATCACGCTCCGCGACCGCCGCGACGGAGGTTGCCGCCGAGATACGGCGGCCGCTGCGCGTGCTCACGCTGAACATCCAGGTCGGCATGCCGACAGCGCATTACGGACACTACGTGACCGGTGCTTGGCGGCACGTGCTGCCGTCGAAGAGCGTGCAGCGCAATCTCGACCGCATCGCCGAGCTGGCCGCGGACTTCGACGTCGTCGCGCTGCAGGAGGCCGACGCCGGCAGCCTGCGTACCGCGCAGATCAACCAGATCGAATATCTCGCGCGCCGTGCCGGCTTCGCCCACTGGCGCGCCGCGATCAACCGCGATCTCGGCCCGTTCGCGCAGCACGCGCTCGGTTTCCTGTCGCGCCATGCGCTGCATGACGTGCGCCACCATCCGCTGCCCGGCCGCTTCCCCGGCCGCGGCGCGCTCGAAGCGCATATCCGCGAGCACGGCCACGCGCCGCTGCACCTGATGGTCGCGCATCTCGCGCTCGGCCGCGTCTCGCGCGGCCGCCAGCTCGACTACCTCGCCGCGCTCGCCGATCCCGAGGCGGACACCGTGCTGATGGGCGATTTCAATTGCGAGCCGCTGGAGCTTTCGCGCCACCCGGAGCTGCGCCGCATCGGCTTCCGCCTGCTCCACGAAACACCGACCTATCCGAGCTGGCGGCCCGTGCGCAGCATCGATCACATGCTGGTCACGCCCAGTGTCCAGACCCGCGGCGGACATGTGCTCGACGCCAAACTGTCGGATCATCTGCCGGTCGCCACGGAGATTCGGCTAAGGCCCCAATGACTCTGACGGACTGGTCCGGCGTCCTCGTCACGCTGTGGCTGCTGTTCGCCGTATACGCCGCCGGCCACGCGCTGCTGAGCCGGCGCGACCCGCGCACCGCCTGGGGCTGGATCGCGGTGTGCTGGCTGTTCCCCTTCGCCGGACCGGCGCTGTACTTCTTGTTCGGCGTCAACCGCATCCGCACGCGCGCGCTGCGCCTGGGGATGGAAGCGCGCGTGCGCGGCCCCGCCGGGGCGCTGCACGAGGACGACGTGCGCAACCGCCTCGGGAACGGCGAGGCGATCCCGATGTGGCTCGAAGAGCTGGCGCGCACCGCGGACCGGCTCACCGACCTGCCGCTGCTCGGCGGCAACCGCATCGAGCCGCTGCACTGCGGCGAGCAGGCCTACCCGCGCATGCTCGCGGCGATCGAGGACGCGAAGGCTTCGATCGAGCTGGCCACGTACATCTTCGACAACGACGCCACCGGCCTGCGCTTCGTCGACGCGCTGGCGTGCGCGAAGGAACGCGGCGTCGGCGTGCGCGTGCTGATCGACGGCTTCGGCCAGCATTATTCGCTGCGCCCGATCACCGGCGAGCTGCGCAGGCGCGGCATCGACTACGCGGTGTTCAATCCGCTGCGCCTGCTGCCGCCGTCGCTGCATCTGAACCTGCGCAACCATCGCAAGCTGCTGCTGGTCGACGGGCAGGTCGGCTTCACCGGCGGCATGAACATCGGGCGGCGCCACATGGTGTCCGCCGGCGGCGCCTCCGCTCCGGCCGTCGACGTGCAGTTCGAGATCCACGGACCGGTGCTGGCACAGCTCGCGCAAGTCTTCGCCGACGACTGGCGGCTGTGCGGCAAGCCGGCGCCGCCGCGGCCGCCCCCGTCGCCGGTGGCCGCGCGCCCCGGCGCGAGCTGCCGCGTGCTGACCGACGGCCCGAACGAGGATTTCGATCACCTGGCGATGGTGATTCAGGCGGCGATCTCGGCGGCGCGCCGCGAGGTGCTGATCATGACGCCGTACTTCCTGCCGCCCAATGAGATGATCGCCGAGCTGCAGGCCGCCGCGCTGCGCGGCGTCGAAGTGCAGGTGATCCTGCCGGAAAAGAACAACCTGCCGTTCGTGCACTGGGCTACGCGCAACATGCTCGGCGAGCTGCTGCGCTTCGGCGTGCGCGTCTGGTATCAGCCGCTGCCGTTCTGTCACAGCAAGCTGTTCGTCGTCGACGGCGCCTACGCGCAGATCGGCACCGCGAATCTCGATCCGCGCAGCCTCAAGCTCAACTTCGAGCTCGCCGTCGAGATCTACGACCGCGCGTTTGCGCAAACGCTGTCCACACACTTCAACGCAGTGCGCAGCAAGTCACGCGAAGTCTCGCTCGAAGAAATCACCGGCCGCCCGCTGCCGGCACGGCTGCGCGACGCGCTGTTCTGGCTGTTCTCGCCGTATCTCTAGCCGTTGTCGCGCGGCAGGCGCACGGCGAAGGTGGTTTCTTCACCGTCGGACCGCAGCTCGACGTCGCCGCCGTGCGCAGCGGCGATTTCCCGCACGATGAACAGCCCGAGCCCGAGCCCGCCGCGGGTGTCGCGCCTGGCGCTCTGCGCCGCCCCCTGCTCCAGCGGCTCGAAGAGTCGCTTGAGCGCGCATGGATCGATGGCCGGCCCGCTGTTCGTCACTTCGATCCAGAGGTCGGTTTCTTCACTTCGAAGCGTGACGCGCACCGGCGTGTCGGGGTAACCGTACTGGATCGCGTTCGAGACCAGGTTGCGCAGCACCTGTTGCACGCGCACGCGATCGCAGTACCCGCGGGTGTTGCCCGTCGCCGTCAGCTCGATCCGCCGGTCCGGATGCGCCCCGCGCAACTGCTCCACTTCGTCACTCACGGCCGCGGCGACGTCGATGTCGCAGGGCACGACCTTGACGCCGAGGCCGAGCCGGGTGCGGCTGAAGTCCACCAGATCGTCGAGCAGCGCCTGTATCGACGCACCGCTGCGGATCAGCCGCTCCGCGGAGACCGAAACCTGCTCGCCCGCATTGAGGGCGGCCAGATGCGAGGCCGTGGTCAGAATGGCGCTCAGCGGACTGCGCATGTCGTGGCCCAGCATCCCGAGCAGCAGGTTGCGCGCTCGTTCCACCTGCGTGTGGAAATGGCCGACGGACTCGGCGATGGCCTGGTCGATCGCCTCGTTGAAGCGGATGATGTCGTCCACGGACGACTCCTCCAGCGGACCGTCATCGATCCACAGCCGCAGCACGCTGGCGCGCAGCGCGCGGTACTCGGCCACGAGCTGGTTGATGTCGAAGCCGCTACGCGCGCGTAGCACGGCGTGCGTCTGCGCGGCCGTCTGCGCAGCGCCGGCTTCCTGCGCCGCGCGCCCCTTCGATTTCTCCGCCTGCGCATGCCGGGTCTGCGGGACCGTGAGGTCCTTGGCCACGGCTTCGAGGATGCCCTGCGCGTCGTCGCGCAAGGCCAGCGGCGTCATGTCGGCCGCGGCCGGGAGCAGAGAAGCGGCGAACGCCTCCCACTCACGGAGGATGGGCTCCATGTTCTTCAGGATGAAGCTCGACAGCCGCATAACGGCACCTCGCTCGGTAAGCCGCCCTCTTCCGTGACTGGCACTCCCACCGGAGCTTCAGGCTCCATGCGGCCGACGCACTGCGTCGATGCGTGCACCGTGCCTCGCGCGCAGCAACCTGCGATGCGGCGAAAACACTAGCACCGCTGCCGGCAGCGCTACAACACGGCCCGCCGGGGAGCGCCCGGCAAGAACGGGTGTAGGTCTGGAGCATTCCGCGGATGTCACAAGCCACGAGGCTGGATCGTCTTGAGGGTGTGATCACGTCGCGCTGGCCTGGACCGAAGCGCTGACCCAGATCGCGCCGACCGGCGTTTCCGACGAGCTCTATGCAGAGGCGCGCGAGCAGTTCAGCGAGAAAGAACTGTCGACACCGACCTTTCGCGTGATGACCATCAACGCCTGGAACCGCGCCAACGTCGCCTTCCGTACCCCGCCCGGCGTGCAGTGTCTGATTGACTGAGCCCTGTGCCGGTGTGCGCTACCGAGACCGGGAAAACGGATTCCGGATGACGACCCCTTCGATTCGCTGATCATCCTGCAGATCTTCGGAGTAGAGAGTCCGGGCCTTCGCAATGAGGGCAGCGGCCACTATCATCGCGTCGTAGACATGGAACCCATAGCGCATGGCGATGGCTCTTGCGCGCTGGTGCGTCTCGTCCGTGAGCGAAAGCCCTCACCCCCGCCCCCTCTCCCGCTTGCGGGAGAGGGGAGACGGTCAGTCAGCCGCCGGCGATGCGCACCAGCGTGCGGCCCGTGACCGTGCCGGCGACGAGGTCTTCGCAGGCCGCCGGCAGCTCGTCTAGCGTGATCTCGCGGGTGACGACATGGTCGAGCACACGCGGCTTCCATTCGCCGGAGAGCTTGGCCCAGATCGCCTCGCGCCAGGCACGCGGGCATTCGACGGAGTGGATGCCGAGCAGCGACACGCCGCGCAGGATGAACGGCATCACCGTGGTATTGAGCTCGTGCGACTGCGCCAGGCCGATGCTGGCGATGTTGCCCCACGGCCGCGTCGTGCGCGTGAGCCAGGCCAGCGTCTCGCCGCCGAGGTTGTCGACCGCACCGCCCCAGAGCGCGGATTCGAGCGGGCGCGTGCCCATCGCCAGCGACTGGCGTGAGATGACCTGGTCGGCGCCGAGCGCCTTGAGGTAGTCGTCCGCCTTGCCGGCCTTGCCGGTGATCGCGTGCACGGTGAAGCCGGCGCGCTTGAACAGGTCGATCGCGATCGAGCCGACGCCGCCGGTCGGGCCGGTCACGGCGACCGGCCCCAGGTCCGGCGTCTGGTGATTTTCCAGCATGCGCCGCAGCGCGAACGCGGCAGTGAAGCCAGCGGTGCCGAGCGCCATCGCTTCGCGCATCGACAGGCCCGGCGGCAGCGGCACGAGGATGCTGCCGGGTACGCGCGCAAACTCGGCATAGCCGCCGTCGAGCGCTTCGCCGATGTTGCAGCCGGTCACCAGCACGCGGTCGCCCGGCTTGTAGCGCAGGTCCCCGCTCGATTCGACGATGCCGGCGAGATCAATGCCCGGCACTTTCGGAAAGCCCTTGAGAATGCGGCCCTTGCCGGTTACGGCGAGCGCGTCCTTGTAATTGATGCCGCTCCAGGCGACGCGCACGACGACGTCGCCGGCCGACAGATCGTCGACGCTCAGCTCTTCGAAGCGGGCGCTGGTGGTCTTGTCCTGGGCGTGGACACGCAGGGCTTTGAAGCGGGACATAGGCAACTCCTTGCGGACGGTTCGATCCATTGCCGCACTGCGGCGGCGGCTTTCGACAAGCGATCGGGACCGGCGCCACAATGCGGGCTTGCGAGTTTGGCCCAAAACCCGTCCGACCGTCATGCCGCAATACACGCAACATCCGCCGCTGTTGGAAGAGGAGCTCGCGGCCGATCCGCTGACGCAGCTCGAGCGCTGGCTCGGCGACGCCCAGGCCGCGGCGATGCTCGAGCCGACCGCGATGACGCTGGCCACGGTGGATGCGCAGGGCCGGCCGTCGGCGCGCGTGGTGCTGTTCAAAGGCGTTTTCGACGGCGGGCTGACGTTTTACACGAGCTACGAAGGGCGCAAGGGCCGCGAGCTCGCCGAAAATCCGAACGTCGCGCTGGTCTTCTGGTGGGACCGGCTCGAGCGCCAGGTGCGCATCGAAGGCCGCGCCGAGCGCCTGCCGCCGGAGGTGTCGCGGCGCTACTTCTACACGCGGCCGCGCGAATCGCAGATCGGCGCGCTGACCTCGCAGCAGAGCCGGGTCGTCGACAGCCGCGCGACGCTGGACCGGCGCTACGACGACAACCTTGCGCGCTACGCCGGCCGGGAGGTGCCCTATCCTGCGCATTGGGGCGGCTATCGCGTGCTGCCCGACGTGGTCGAGTTCTGGCAGGGCCGCATCGGGCGGCTGCACGATCGGCTGCGCTACAGCCGCAGCGGCAGCGGATGGCATGTCGATCGCTTGGAGCCGTAAGGCAAAAGAGTATTTGCCGCGAATTACGCGGATGAACATCAAATGCTTGCCTGACCGGCGACGACGCTCAGCTGATCCCGAAAAGCTCATCTGCCACGGATTACACGGATGAACGCGGATCAAGATCAATCGGTTCAAGCGCTGCTTGCATCCGTGTTGGTCCGTGTTTATCCGTGGCTGGCTTTTAGTGGCGCGAAGCACATCAGCCGCGTGCTCGCGGTGCTGCTGGCGCTCGCCAGCGGCGCCGCCGCCGCCGGCTACGTGGCTCGCGCCGAAGTCGAGGCAGCCGCACGTGCGGCTGCGATCGAAGCGAAGGCCTACGCCGACCAGAGCGCGCTCGTCGCCGGGCTGCTGCAGGCGCAGACGCGCAGCGTCGTCGAGCCGCTGATCAACGAGGCGCGCATGGTCGCGCTGCTCGCGCGTCTGCGCGAAGCGCCGGCGCCGTCGGCGCAGGCCCGCAGCGCCGTCGAAGCGCTGCGCGATTACGCGGTGCAGACCTACACCGATCCGGTGGACCCGGAGCAGCGGCGGCTGCAGGTACCGGCGTTCGCAGTTGCCGGTGCGGCGCGCGCGGCGCTGCATCGCTGGGACTCGGCTGCCGCCAAGGCCGCGTACGCGGATGCGCTGGTGCGGGCCGATCTCGCGGCGCTGCACGCAGCCACCGATGCCGCTGCGCTCGAAGCCGTGGTGCACGAGGCGAGCGATGCGCAGCTGCAGCTGTTGCGCGCGGCCGATCTGCGGCCGCCGCGCGCGCGGCTCGCGCTGTTCGAGCGCCTGCGCGAGCCGCAGCTCGCGCGTGCGCTGCTGCGTGCACCGGCCGCACCGGAGGGCCTAGAGCTGATCGCGCGCATCGATGCCGTGCTCGATGCGCCCGCGGCCTTCGCCGTGCTCAGCGATGCGACGCTCGATGAGGCCTACGTCTCCGCAGCACGGCTCGCCATCGGTCGGCTCACGCCCGCGCACGCAGCGGCGCGCGCGCATCTGCTGGCCACACTCGGCGATGGCGAGGGTGCGTCGAGCGCCACGGCGCTGGCGCGGCAGATGGATGCGCAGACGCTCGCCGCACTCGCCGGGATCCTCGCGAGCACCGGCGACAGCCGGCGCCTGCGCCACGCGCTGCTCGCGCTG
>JBFMCQ010000050.1:0-25464 GCA_040754295.1 Pseudomonadota bacterium
CGCTCGCGGCGCCGACGCCGGCGCCGCAGATCGCGCCCACGCCGCCGCCGGCAGCCACGCCGGCTGCTCCGCCCACCGTTATGGCCGCCAGCGAGCGCTGGTGGGTGCAGATCGGCTCGTACTCCGAGATCGGCAACGCGCGGCAGGTCGAGACCCAGCTGCGCGCGCTCGGCGAGCCGGTCATCGTCGCCCCGATCGACACGGCGCAGGGCGTGCTCTATCGCGTGCGCGCCGGTCCGTATGCGAGCGAGGACCGCGCCGGCACGGCGCACGCGCGCATCGTCGCCGCGGGCCATGCCGACGCGCGCCTGATCCGGCCGTAGACGCGCGCGCAGCGGCGCGACCAGCGGTAGCCGCATCCTTTTGTCATTGAATGGTAAAATCCCGCATCGCCGCCGCCCGCGACGTGCCGCATGAGCTGGATCGACTACTGCATTCTGTTCGTCTTCGTTGCATCCGTGCTGATCGGCATCTGGCGCGGTTTCACCCGGGAAATCCTCAGCCTCGTGACCTGGATCGCCGCATTCGTCGTCGCCTGGCTGTTCAGCGATGTCGCGGCGAGCCGCCTCGCGTCCCACATCGGCGATGCCACGCTGCGCGATGCCGCGGGCGCGGCGCTGGTGTTCTTTGCAGCGCTGTTCGTCGGCGCCGTGCTGACCCATTTTGTCGTCGTCGCAGTGCGCGACAGCCGCTTTTCGCCGGCCGACCGCACGCTCGGCGGCGGACTCGGCCTGATCCGCGGGGCGATCCTCGTCGGCCTGTTCGTGCTGGTCGCCGGGCGCATGGGCGCCGACCAGCGGCAGTGGTGGCGTGAATCGGCGATGATCGCCGGCTTCACGCCCTTGGCACGTGGTTTCGAAAGCGTCATTCCGGAGCGCTGGCTGGGCATGCTCAAGCCCGCGCTTCCCCCCAACACGTCAGCAGGCCAGTAAACCATGTGCGGAATTGCCGGCATTGTGTCCCAGGGCGCGGCCGTCAACGCCGAACTGTTCGATGCGCTGACGATGCTGCAGCACCGCGGGCAGGACGCCGCGGGCATCATCACCAACGAAGGGCATCACCTGTACCTGCGCAAGGAGAACGGGCTGGTGCGCGACGTGTTCAGCTCCGACGAGCACATGGCCAAGCTGCGCGGGCGCATGGGCGTCGGCCATGTGCGCTACCCGACCGCGGGCTGCTCGACCTCCGCCGAGGCGCAGCCGTTCTACACCAACACGCCGTACGGCATTTCGCTGTCGCACAACGGCAATCTGACCAACGCCGAGGAGCTCAAGCAGGAGCTGTTTCTGCAGGACCGGCGCCACCTGAACACCGAGTCCGACTCCGAAGTCCTGCTCAACGTCTTCGCCCACGAGCTGCTGCAGCGCGGCGTGCTGCGGCTGACGCCCGAGGACGTCTTCGCCGCGGTGTCCGGCGTGCACCTGCGCTGCCGCGGCGCCTACGCCTGCGTGGCGATGATCACCGGCTTTGGCGTCGTCGGCTTCCGGGATCCGTATGCGATCCGCCCGGCCGTCTACGGTGTGCGCGAAACCACGGCCGGCCTCGACTACATGATCGCGTCCGAATCGGTCGCGCTCGACGCGCTCGGCTACGAGCTGCTCGGCGACATCCAGCCGGGCGAGGCGGTGCTGGTCACGCTCGACGGCAAGCTGCACAAACGCCAGTGCGCGGCCAATCCGATTTACTCGCCGTGCATCTTCGAGCACGTCTATCTGGCGCGGCCGGACTCGGTCATCGACGACATCTACGTCTACAAGGCGCGCCTGCGCATGGGCGTGAAGCTCGCCGAGAAGATCCTGCGCGAGTGGCCGGACCACGACATCGACGTCGTCATCCCGATCCCGGACACCTCGCGCGTCGCCGGCGCCGAGCTGGCGATGCGCCTGGGCGTGAACTACCGCGAAGGCTTCATCAAGAACCGCTACATCGGCCGCACCTTCATCATGCCGGGGCAGGCGCAGCGCAAGAAATCGGTGCGCCAGAAGCTCAATCCGGTGGATCTGGAGTTCAAGGGCAAGAACGTGCTGCTGGTCGACGACTCGATCGTGCGCGGCACGACGTCGAAAGAGATCATCGAGATGGCGCGCGAAGCGGGCGCCAGGAAGGTGTACTTCGCTTCCGCGGCGCCGCCGGTGCGCTATCCCAACGTCTACGGCATCGACATGCCGACCAGCGCCGAGCTGGTCGCGCACGGCCGCAGCGTCGACGAGCTGCAGACGCTGCTCGGCGCCGACCGCCTGATCTACCAGGATCTCGAGGATCTCGTCGAAGCCGTGCGCGCCGGCAATCCGGCGATCACGCGCTTCGACTGCTCGGTGTTCACCGGCGAGTACATCACGCAGGACGTCACCGCCGAGTATCTGAGCCAGCTCGAGCTGTTCCGCTCCGATTCGGCGAAGGCCGCGCGCAAGCGCGGGCAGCAGACGATGATCGAGCTGTCGAACAGCGTGTAACGGCAGTTTCCAGTTGTGGAGTTTCCAGTTTCCAGAGGAAACCAACTGGAAACCGGAAACCGGAAACCGGAAACTTGCAGGTCATGAACGAACCCTTCGACCCCGACTGGGGCGCTTCCACGCTGGGCATCCGCGCCGCCGAGCCGCGCACCGAGAATCGCGAGCACTCGGCGGCCCTGTCGCTGACCTCGAGCTACGTGTTCCGCAGCGCTGCAGAGGCCGCGGCGGTGTTCCAGGGCGCAGCGCCGGGCTATGTCTACTCGCGCTTCACCAACCCGACCGTCGAAGCCTTCGAGCGCCGGCTCGCGGCGATGGAGGGCGGGGCGAGCTGCGTGGCGACGGCGAGCGGCATGGCGGCCGTGCTGAGCCTGTGCCTGGCGCTGCTCAAGCAGGGCGACCACATCGTCGCCTCGAACGGGCTGTTCGGGTCGACGATCAATCTGTTCAACAACGTGCTGACGCGCTGCGGCATCACGACGAGCTACGTGCCGCTCGCCGACACCGCGGCCTGGGAACGTGCGCTCACACCGGCCACGCGCCTGCTGTTCGTCGAGACGCCGTCGAATCCGCTGTGCGAGCTCGGCGACATCGCCGCGCTCGCGCAGATCGCGCACCGCCACGGCGCGTGGCTGTGCGTCGACAACTGCTTCCTGACGCCGGTGCTGCAACAGCCGCTGAAGCTCGGCGCCGACTTCGTGATCCACTCGGCGACGAAGTACATCGACGGTCAGGGTCGCTGTGTCGGCGGTGCGATCGTCGGCGATGCGCAGTCCGTCGGCAAGGACGTGTTCGGCTTCATGCGCACGGCCGGTCCGTGCATGAGCCCGTTTAACGCCTGGGTGTTCCTCAAGGGCCTGGAGACGCTCGCGGTGCGCATGAAGGCGCATTGCGACAACGCGCGCGCGCTCGCGGAGTGGCTCGAGGAGCAGCCCTGCGTCACGCGCGTGTTCTATCCGGGGCTCGCGAGCCATTCGCAGCACGTGCTGGCGCAGCGCCAGCAGACCGACTACGGCGGCATCGTCAGCTTCGAGCTGGACGGCGGCCGCGACGCGGCGTGGAGGCTGATCGACAGCGTGCGCATGATCTCGATCACCGCGAACCTTGGCGACGCGCGCACGACGATCACGCATCCGGCGACGACGACGCATGGCCGCATCGCCGCGGAAGCGCGCGCCGCCGCCGGCATCGGCGAGGGCCTCGTGCGCGTCGCCGTCGGGCTCGAGGACCTCGCCGACATCAAGGCCGATCTGGGACGGGGGCTGGGGTGATCCCAAAAAGCTCATTTGCCACCGTGGCTGACTTCTTCTTTCGATCTGCGGGCCCGGAATGACAGGACGACCGAGCTGGCGCCGGGCGGCGTTCGATGCGCTGATCGAGACCGATCCGCAGCGCAAATGCGAGCGCGTCGCGGCGCTGCGCGCCGGGCCGGCCGAGCCGCTGCCGGCCGCTTGCGACTGGACGCGCGTGCCGGGGCGGCCCGGGCAGCCGCGGCTGGTGCAGCCGCGCGAAGTGCCGCGCCGCGGCCTGGGCAGCGCCGACGGCCGCGCGGCGCTGGTGCACGCGGTCGCGCACATCGAGTTCAACGCGATCAATCTCGCGCTCGATGCGGTCTGCCGCTTCGACGGGCTACCGGCGGCGTTCTACGCCGACTGGATCGGCGTCGCGCAGGACGAGGCGCGGCATTTCGCGATGCTGCGCGCACGCTTGCAGCAGCTCGGGCGCGACTACGGCGACTTTTCGGCGCACAACGGGCTATGGGAAGCCGCCGAAAAGACCGCACACGATGCGCTCGCGCGCATGGCGCTGGTGCCGCGCGTGCTCGAAGCGCGCGGGCTCGATGTCACGCCGGGCATGATCGGCCGGCTCCGCGAGGTGGGCGACGTCGAGACGCTGGCCCAGCTCGAAGTGATCCTCGCCGAAGAGGTCGCGCACGTCGCCGCCGGCACGCGCTGGTTCCGCTGGCTGTGCGCGCAGCGCGGGCTCGATTCGGTCGCGACCTTCAGGCGCCTGCTCGACGAGCACGATGTGCGCCTGCATCCGCCGCTCAACCGGCCGGCGCGCCTGCGGGCCGGTTTCTTCGAGGCGGAGCTGGAAGACTGCCCAGGCGTGCTCGCTACGTGATCGGATCGATGCGCAGACCCTCGCGCTTGCGCAGCGCCGCTGCGGTCGTCGGCGAGACGTCGCCCGGCGGGCGCAGCGCCGGACCGGCGGCCTCGACGAGCACGTAGGTCACGCCGTCGTGCGTCAGGAACGCCTGGCCCGGGCGCGGCTTGCCGGCGATACCGAGCAGATAGTGCTCCGGCACGTGCACACCGATAAGCTTCGCGTCGGTAAGCTGCAGCAGCAGCGCCGCGAGCAGCGCGGATTTCGTGTCGCAGTCGCCATAACCCTGCTCCAGCGCGCGCGGCGGCGGGTAGAAGCCGACGATCTTGCGGCCGTTCTCCCAGGTCTCGGGCTGGCGATAGGCGAGGCTCGTCTGCACCAGCGCGACCGCCGCTTCCATCGCCCAGATCCGGTTCTCGCCGCGCTCGGCAGTGAGCCGGCGCAGCGCGTCCGCGAGCGGGGCCACGCGCTGCACATTGCGCTGCACGGCAAAGGGCACGTCGACCGACAGCGTCGCGCGCTGGCCGCGCTCCTGGCGGATGCGCAGGCCGCGCTCCCGGTAGTAGCGTGCCGTTTCGCGCGCCGGGTCGCACTTCGGGTCGTGGATGCAGGACTGAACCAGCGACGCGACCTCGGGGACCGAGGCGCCGAACTCGCGCATGGCGCGCTCGCTGTCGGCGCGCGCGAGTGTAAAGCTCAGACGCAACGGCTCGCCGGCAAAGCTGCGGAAGCTCGCGCTCATCCGGTAGAGGCCGTCGCCGCCGAGGCTGCGCGCAAGTGCTGCACCGCTCTCCGGTGCATGCGGACGTGCGGACACGGCGTCCTCGCCGGTGCGCCCCGCGGCGCTCGGCGTCGGTGGCAAGCTCATGGCAACGAGCACAAGCAGGTGCCGCAGCAATGGGAGGCTGGGGGCACGGGTGGACATGGTTTGGAACTCCGGTAGAACGATCCACCGGTACAGGACGCAAGGAAGATTCGATGCCAGGGCGCAGGAATCAGGTGGATCCCGTCGGGAAAACCCCGATCTGACCGCGTCACACCCCTACATGCCGCCTCGACTTTTCCCTGGACGCGGACTTTGTGCTGGCCGCAGCGTTTGGAGTGAAAACCGATTTTGAACAATCGGCTATTGCGTACTTCTCGCGTAGCTCATGAGGTATTTGCAGGGGATGCGGAAGACGCGTCCGCCGAGGCGACGCTTGTAGGGGGAACCTGCGGGAAAATTTTTCCGAACGGTTGTGGATAACCGTCGAGCGGCGCCGCATCGGGCACCCGGTTCTGTGGCAGGGCGCCGGAATTCCGGCAGTCGCCGCCGCTGCGCGTCAAAAAGTGCCGCGCAGCGTCGGTTTTTTTGACGTCTGGCCGGCGGTAATGCGCACGCGGGTGAAGCCGCCCGCGTTGGCAGATAGATACTCCATGTGCTCGGTGCGCCAGTCGGCGAGCACGATGCGTTGTGCCTGTACGCCGTCGAGCGCGAGCCGATGGTCGGCGGGCCGGTGGGTATGACCGTGAACGATGCAGGCGGTGTGGTGCAGGCCGAATGCCGCGGCGACGGCAGCAGCGTTGACGTCCATGATCGCCTCCGCCTTGTTGCGCTTGGCCGATGTGCTACGGCCGCGCACGTCACCGGCGATGCGCTGCCGCAGGGGCACCGGCAGGCGCAGGAACAGCCATTGCGCGAGCGGATTGCGCGCGAAGCGCCGCCAGCGCTGATAGGCGACGTCGTCGGTGCACCAGCGGTCGCCGTGCGAGAGCAGCACCGGCCGGCCATCGAGCTCGATCAGCGTGGGGTCACGCAGCAGACGCACGCCGGTCGTCCCGCAGAAGCGGTGGCCGACGAGAAAATCGCGGTTGCCGTGCATGAACCAGACCGGCACTCCTGCGGCAGTCAGCGCCCGCAGCGCCTCGGCCTCGGGCGCGTAGCGGCGCAGGCCGACGTCGTCGCCGATCCAGTATTCGAAGACGTCGCCGAGCAGGTAGACCGCGTCGGCGCTGCGCGCCGGGCCGCGCAGCAGATGCAGAAAGCCCTCGCGCAGCGGCGAGGGCTCGTCGGGAAGGTGCAGATCGGAGACGAACAGCGTGGCCATGGCGGCCGCGCCGCTTCAGTTGCCGTCGTTGGCCGCCGGCTTGGCTTCGATCAGCGTGACGCGCTCGATCACGACCGGCGTCACCGGCACGTCGCGGCCGAACGGCGGCGTCGGCCCGGTCGGCGTCGCGGCGATCTTGTCGACCACGTCCATGCCGTCGACGACCTTGCCGAACACCGCATAGCCCCAGCCGTCGAAGCTCGGGTAGTCGAGCTTGTCGTTGTCGACGTGGTTGATGAAGAACTGCGAGGACGCCGAGTGCGGATCGCTGGTGCGCGCCATCGCGATCGTGCCGCGCGCGTTCGACAGGCCGTTCTTGGCTTCGTTCTCGATCGGGGCGCGCGTCCTGCGCTGCGCGTAGCTCTGATCGTAGCCGCCGCCCTGGATCATGAAGTTCTCGATCACGCGGTGGAACACGAGGCCGTCGTAGTGCTTGTCCTTCACGTACTGCACGAAATTGGCGACGGTCTTCGGCGCTTTTTCCGCGTCGAGCTCCAGCGTGATGTCGCCCATGGAGGTCTCCATGAGCACGCGGACGGGAGCGGCGGCGGTAGCGGTGGCGGTCATGGTCAGTCCCAGGAAAAGGCTCAGAAGATTCTTCATCGGTGGCTTGATGGATCAGGCGGCGAAAGCGGGTGGAAGCTCGGCGTCGACGTCGGCGAGCGCGTCGTCGAGCAGCTCGATGTCGCCGGCGCCGTGGTGCACGCCCTCGGACAGCGTGCGCCGGAACGCGCGGCCGCCGGGCTGGCCGCGGTACAGCCCGAGAATGTGCCGGGTGATGTGGCCGAGCTGCGCACCGTTGGCGAGCTCACGCGCGACATACGGCTTCAGGCGCTCGATCACCTCGTGCCGGCTCGGCGGCGGACGGCTGTCGCCGAACAGCTGCAGGTCGATGTCGGCGAGCAGGTAAGGGTTGTCGTAGATCTCGCGGCCGAGCATGACGCCGTCGACGTGCTGCAGATGCTGCGCGCAGGCCTCGAGCGACTTGATGCCGCCGTTGATCACGATCGTCAGCTGCGGAAAGTCCTGCTTGAGCCGGTACACCAGCTCGTACTGCAGCGGCGGAATCTCGCGGTTCTCCTTCGGCGAGAGCCCTTTGAGCCAGGCCTTGCGCGCGTGCACGATGAACACCTCACAGCCCGCTTCGGCGACGGTCTCGACGAAGCGGCGCATGAACGCGTAGTCCTCGGAGTCGTCGACGCCGATGCGGTGCTTGACCGTGACCGGCAGTTTCGTCGCCGCGCGCATCGCGCGCACCGACGCCGCGACATGCTCCGGCTCGCGCATCAGGCAGGCACCGAAGCGGCCTTCCTGGACACGATCCGACGGGCAGCCGCAGTTGAGGTTGATCTCCGCGTAGCCCCATTCCTCGCCGAGCGCCGCGCACTGTGCGAGCTCGTCGAGCTCCGAGCCACCGAGCTGCAGCGCCAGCGGATGCTCCGCGGCGTCGTAGCGCAGCAGGCGCCGGCGCGAGCCATGGATCAGCGCCTGCGTGCAGATCATCTCCGTGTACAGGCGTGCATGGCGCGAGATCTGGCGCAGAAAGTAGCGGCAATGGCGGTCCGTCAGCTCCATCATCGGAGCCACGCTGAAGCGCCAAGGGTTTGATTCCGTTCTGGTCGTCAAGCGGATCGGAGGCCGGGAGCCCCCGGCGGCAGCGGTTGGAAACGGCAATTCTATTGCGACTGGGCTGGCGGGGGTACCGCCGGCGCCGTGCGCCTGCGTCTGCAGCTGTTCGACGGCGAGGTCATGGACGCCGGCTTACGCGCGCTCGACGGTCATCGGGACGAAAGAACGAGATCGAGACCGGCGCCCTCGGCGAATGCGCGGAAATCCCTGTCCCGGGTGAGAAGAGGAAGCTCGCGGTCGATGCAGACCTGAGCGATCAGTGCGTCACCGAGGCGCGCCTTGCGGCGCGCCGCCAGAACCTTTGCTCGCAGATGGCCGGCGCGCTGCCAATAGCCGGGCTCGATCTCGATCAAGGGCAGGTCCGACAGTGTCTCGGCAACATCCGCAGGCAGATTCGGATCGCTGAGCAGTTCGGTGAGGACCGCGGGCACCATGAGCACTTGGCGGTCCGCAAGCGCCCGGTCGAGCACCTGCACATCCTCGCCGGTTGCGCCTTCGAAGAACGCGACCCAGGTGCTCGTGTCCGCTGCGATCATCGGTCAGCTTTCAGCTCTTCCAGCTTGCGCGTGAAACGCACCTTGCCGCGGAGTTGGCGCAGGCGAGCATAGGAACGCGATGCTGCAACGAGCTGCAGGCCCGTCCGAACAGTCTGCGTAATGCCCGTGCCGCTCGCGCGCTGCGCCTTCTCGAGGAGCTCGGGTGGCACTTCAACCGTGATTTTGCGCGCGCTTTCCATGGATTCGGCCCATCTTCTGTACCAGCATGGAGTATGGTGTTATCGCAGGCTAGCATACTTCGGTGAGGAGTTCGTCGCCGTGCTGCCGGACACCGACCGGTCTCGCCGTGGTCACCGGCGCAACGACGTCGCCGACGCTCAATGCGCAGCTCGACGCGCTGCTCGCGAAGTATCCGCAGGCGCGGCGCTACCGGCGTGGCGATCCTACCGAACTCGGAACGCGGGCAGCGCAGGGGATTCACCGCTGGGAACGCAGAGGACGCGGAGGAAAAGCGACAATTGCTTTCTCGGCGTTCTCCGCGTCTCCTCTGCGTTCTCGGCGACAACACTGTTGCGGCAGTCTCCCAGCTCAGCGCTGCGCTGCGCTCCGCAGTGCGAGCCGCAGCCAGAGGTAGCCGAGCACGCCGGCGACGACGGATGCGGCGAGCACGCCGAGCTTGGCGCGTGCCAGCGCGGCGCCGCCACCGCTGAACGCGAGCTCGGCAATGAACAGCGAAACGGTGAAGCCGATGCCGGCGAGGATGCCGGCGCCCACCATCAGCCGCCAGCCGACGCCATCGGGCAGACGCGCCCAGCCGAGCCTGACGGCCACCCAGCTGAACGCGAGGAAGCCCAGCGGCTTGCCGAGCAGCAGGCCGGCGAGGATGCCGAGCGTGACTGTGTCGGTGGCCGCCGCCTTCAAGGTCTGCATGGACAGACCGACCCCCGCGTTGGCGAGCGCGAACAATGGCAGAACCAGATAGCTGACCCAGGGATTGAGTGCGTGAACGATGCGCTCGGCCGGTTCCTGCGTGGCAGCGGCGAGTGCGTCGATCCGGCCCATCGCCGCCGCGCGCTCTTCGCGCAGCTGCCGTTCGTGCGTGATCTTCCCGGAGGGCTCGTCAGCGCCGAGCTCATCGCTCGCGCGCTCGACGTCCTCGACCACCGGCCGGGCCTCGTGGGCGAAATCGGTGGTGCTCACGCGCGCGCGCGTCGGTACGAGAGCGCCGAGCACGACGCCGGCAATCGTCGCGTGCACGCCGGAGTGCTCGACCAGGCCCCAGACGAGAGCCCCTGCGCCGACATAGAGGACCGCGCTCGGCAGGCCCATGCGCAGTGCGCCGAAGATCAGGCCGAGCACGACGGCGGCGAGCACGAGGCTCGTCCATTGGAGCTGCTGCGTATAGGCGAAGGCGATGACGAGAACCCCGCCGATATCGTCGACCGTGGCGAATGCGAGGACCAGCACGCGCAGCGTGGACAGGCGCTGGTCCTTGAGGATCGACAGCACGGCGAGCGCGAACGCGATGTCGGTGGCGACCGCCACGCCCCAACCCTGGGGCTGTCCGCCGCGCAGATTGACGGCGAGATAGAACGCGGCCGGGATCAGCATGCCGCCGGCCGCGGCGAAGGCCGGCAGCGCCGCGCGCTGCCAGGACGACAGCTCGCCATGCATCAGCTCGCGCTTGATTTCGACGCCGATGACGAAAAAGAACAGCGCCAGCAGGCCGTCGTTGACCCAGTCATGCAGCGTCTGGCCCAGGCGCATGCCGCCGAGTTCGATCGCGGCCTCGGTTTTCCAGAACGCTTCGTAGGCGGCACTCCACGGCGAGTTCGCCGCGATGAGCGCCGCCGCTGCGGCAATGAGCAGCGGCAGCCCGTAGATTTCCTCGACGCGGATGAAGCGCGGCTCGTCGAGCAGCAGGCGCTGAGTGACGGCGGAGCCGCCGGCCTCGACTTCCAGCCTGCCGCGGGTGCGCGGCGGCAAGGCCATCAGCCGCGGCTTCCGGGCGCGGACAGCAATGCGAGTCCGGTCGCCGGATCGTAGCTGCGCCGCAGATGCCCCGGCGACTCGGTGACGACTTCATCGCCGGTTTCGAGCACGACGGCAAAGACGCGCGGTGGGCACGGGTTGAGCAGTCGGGTTTCCATCGATGGTCCTCCTCAATGGCCGTAGCGCTCGCGATTCGCCGACTCAAAGCGCCAGCACGACGCCGATTGCGGCGACCGCGAGCACGGCGGGCACCGCCCAGACCCGGCGCGTGGTCCATTCGAGCTGCAGGCTGCGGCGGCGTGCACGCGGGTCGAAGCGACCGTGGCGCCGGTAGTACGCCGGCGGCGCCGGCTCGAAGAGATTGGCCGGGCGTTGCGGGTCTTCCGGCTCCTGGGTCAGCTGGCCCGAATAGCCCTTGTCGATCAGCATGCGGTCGGCGAGCCGCGGCACGAGCTTGTTGCCCCAGATCGCCTTGACCGCCGGCCAGCCGACGTGCACCTCGCGCCGGCGGTGGCGCGCGGCCCAGACGATCGCGCGTGCCGCGACTTCCGGCTGGAAGATCGGCGGCAGCGGTTGTGCGCGCTTGGGCATGCGCGACAGCGCCCAGTCGAACTGCGGCGTGTTGAACGCGGCGAGATGCACCGTCGTCACGTGCACGCCGCTGCGGTCGTGCAGCTGCTCGACGCGCAGCGCGTCGGTGAAGCCGCGGATCGCGTGCTTGGCGCCGCAGTAAGCCGACTGCAGCGGAATGCCGCGGTACGACAGCGCCGATCCGACCTGCACGATCACGCCACGCTTGCGCGCGCGCATGCGGCGCAGCGCGCTCAGCGTGCCGTGCACGGTGCCGAGATAGGTGACTTCCGTTGCGCGACGGAACTCCTCGGCGCGGATCTCGTGTGCCGGCGCGAAAATCGTCACCATGGCCGCGTTGACCCAGACGTCGATCGGCCCCAACTCGATTTCGATGCGCTCGGCGGCGGCGTCGACCGCCTGGGCGTCGGCTACGTCGACCGGGATCGATAGCGCACGTCCGCCGGCGGCCGCGACTTCACGCGCGGCACCGTCGAGGCCTTCGCGGCTGCGTGCGAGCAGCGCCACGCTCGCGCCATCGGCTGCGAAAGCCGCCGCCGCGGCGCGGCCGACGCCGGCCGATGCCCCGGTGACGACGACGACCATCAGTCCGCTCCGTGTGCCGTCGTCGTCACCAGCGCGAGCTGCTGCGGCCGGGCGTCGAGGCGGGTGTGCTGCACGACCACCGGCACGTCCGAGGAGATCACGCTGGCGTAATCGGTGTTGCGCGGAATCGGCTCGGGATCGCGCAGGTCGTCGAAGCGCAGGTGCCGCGTGCGCCGGGCGGGCACGGTGATCCGGTACGGCCCGACCGGATCGCGGTCGGCGAAGTAGACCGTGATCTCGACGTGCGCGGCGCGCGGCTCCGGATTGAGGATGCACGCGGTTTCGTGGCTGCGCAGCGCGGGGTCGTCGGCGTGCGGCCCGAAGTCCGGCAGATAGCCTTCGGCAATCGCCCATTGTCTGTGCCCGATGCTCATGTCTGTGCTCCGATGCGGGTCTTGCGCCGGGCCTGCGCCAGCGCGAGGTCGGCGACCTGTGCGAAATCGAGCGGCCGGCGGCCGACCGCCTGCGCGATCTGCTCGCGGCACGAGAAGCCGTTGCTGACGAGCAGTGCCTCCGGCGGCGCCTCGCGCAGGCGTGGCAGCAGCGCGGTCTCGCCGATGCGCAGCGACAGCGCATAGGATTGCTCGCGAAAGCCGAAGCTGCCGGCCATGCCGCAGCAGCCGGCGTCGAGCCATTCGACGTCGAGGCCCATGCGCCGCAGCTGCGCCTGCTCGGCGTGCATGTCGAGAACCGCGTGATGGTGACAGTGCGGATGCACGACCGCCTTGCCGTCGAGCGGCGGCGGCTGCCAGCCGCGCCGCTCGAGAAACTCGCTGAGCAGCATGCTCGACTGCGCGAGCCGATGCGCCCGCTCGTCGGCGGGGAACAGCTGGATCAGCTCCTCGCGAAACGCCGACACGCAGGACGGCTCGAGACCGATGACCGGCATGCCCGCCGTCAGCTGCGGCTCCAGCGTGTCGAGGATGCGCGCGAGGCCGCGCCGTGCGAGGTCGAGCATCCCTTCGGCGTACAGCGGGCGCTGGCAGCACAGCGGCGCGGACGGGACCTGCACGCGGCAGCCGGCGGCTTCCAGCACGCGCTGCGCGGCTTGCAGCACCTCCGGAAAGAAATAGTTGTTCCAGGTATCAGGCCACAGCACGACGTCGGTGGCGTCGGCGGCGACGTCGGTGCGCGCCGTGAACCCGCGCGTGAAAGACCGGCGTGCATAACGCGGCATGCGGCGCTCGCGCGCGATGCCGCCGAGCGCCTTCGACAGGCGGCCGAAGCCCGGGGCCCGCAGCATGAAGTTGGCGAGGCCCGGCATGCGCGCGGCGGCGCGCGACAGCCACCAGATCAGGCCCATCGAGTACGCGGCGCGCGGACGCAGCCGGCGGCGGTAATAGTGCGCCATGAACTCGGCCTTGTAGGTCGCCATGTCGACGTTGACCGGGCAGTCGCTCTTGCAGCCCTTGCAGGCGAGGCACAGGTCCAGCGACTCGTGCACGGCATCGCTGCGGAAGCGGTCGCGCAGCGTGTCGTTCCTGATCATCTCGAACAGCAGGCGCGCGCGCCCGCGCGTGGAGTGCATCTCTTCGCGCGTGCCGCGGTAGCTCGGGCACATCACGCCGCCATGCGTGTCGCGACAGTTGCCGACGCCGACGCAGCGGTTGACCGCGCGCGCGAAGCTGTGCCGGTCCTCGGGGTAATCGAAGCGCGCGGCCAGCAGCGGCGGCGTGAAGTCGGGGCCGGTGCGCAGGTTGGCGTCGATCGGGTAGGGGTCGATTTTCTTGCCCGGGTTCATGCGGTTGTCCGGATCCCACAGCGCCTTGAACTCGCGGAACGCCTGCATCAGCTCGTCGCCGTACATCTTCGGCAGCAGATTCGCGCGGATCTGGCCGTCGCCGTGCTCGCCGGAGAGCGAGCCGCCGTGCGCGACGACGAGATCGGCGGCGTCGTTCATGAACGCGCGCCACTGTGCGAGCCCCGCGGCCGTGCGGATGTCGTACTCGACCCGGCAGTGCAGGCAGCCGTCGCCGAAATGGCCGTACAGCGAGGCGCGATAGCCGTAGCGGGCCATCAAATCCCGGAACGCGCGCAGGTAGCGGCCGAGGCTCTCCGGCGGCACCGCAGAATCCTCCCAGCCGGGATAGGCGTCGCGCTCGCCGGGGACGAAGGCCGTTGCGCCGAGGCCCGACTCGCGGATCTTCCACAGCATGTGCTGCTGTTCGCGCTTGTCGAAGAGCTTCATCTTCGGCGCGTCCGGCTGGCGGCGAAGATCGTCCATCAGCGCACGCGCCTTGGCACGCGCCTCCTCGGCGTGCACGCCGCCGAACTCGACGAACAGCCAGGCGCCGCCTTCGGGCAGCAGCTGCCGGTTCTCCTCGAGCATGTGCTTGCGTTGCATGAACTCGACCAGCAGTTGGTCGATGCCTTCAAGGCCGACCGGCCCGTGCCTGCGGATCTCGACGACGTGATCCGCGGCTTCGAACACGTTGGGATAGCCGAGGACGAGCAGGCAGCGCGCGGATGGCGACGGCACCAGACGCAGTTCGGCTTCGAGCACGGTGACGCAGCTGCCTTCGGTACCGACGAGCGCGCGCGCGACGTTGAAGCCGCGCTCGGGCAGCAGCTCGTCGAGGTTGTAGCCGGAGACGCGCCGCGGAATCCGCGGGTAGCGGCTGCGGATCAGCTCCGCGTAGCGGTCGCGCAGCGATCTGAGGCCGGCGTAGATCTCGCCCCTGCGGCCGCCGCCGCGGATGATCGCATCGAGCTCGTCGTCGCTCGTCGGGCCGACGTGCATGCGCAGGCCGTCATAGGTCAGCACGTCGAGTGCATGGACGTTGTCGGCAGTGCGGCCGGCCATCACCGAGTGCACGCCGCAGGAGTTGTTGCCGATCATGCCGCCGAGCGTGTTGTGCGCGTGCGTCGCCGGATCGGGGCCGAACGTGAGGTGATGCGCCTCGGCTGCGTCGCGCAGCGTGTCGAGCACGCAGCCCGGCTGCACGCGCGCGCGCTGCTGCCCGGGGTCGAGCGCGACGATGCGGTCGAGATACTTCGAGCAGTCGACGACGACGGCGACATTGCAGCACTGCCCGGCAAGGCTGGTGCCGGCCCCGCGCGCGAGCACCGGCGCACGGTGCGCGCGACATGCGGCGACCGTCGCGACGACGTCCTCGACCGTGCGCGGCACGACGACGCCGATCGGCACCTGGCGGTAGAGCGAGCCGTCGGTCGCGTAGAGCGCGCGGCTGCCGCCGTCGAAGCGCACTTCCGCCGAGGTGTCGCGGCGCAGGTGCGCGGCGAGCGCATCGGCGGCCTGGCGATCGAAGGATCGATGAAGTGGCGCGTTCATCGCGTCGATAGCGCGTAGCGCGCAGCCTCCTCGGTCTTCAGTGACAGTCCGTGCCCGGGCACGCTCGTGTTCGGTCGCAGCACGCCGTCGTCCGGCTCGGGCACGCCGTCGAACAGCCGCGGCTCGAGGCGCGCGTGGTCGTGGAAGTACTCGAGATGCCGCAGCGGCGTCACCGCTGCGCACAGCGGCACGTGGATCGCCGGTGCGCAGTGCGCCGACAGCGGACAGTGGAACGCCTCGCACAGCGCCGCCGCCTGCAGGAAGCCGGTGTAGCCGCAGCGCGTCGCATCGGCCTGCAGCACGCCGACCGCGCGTGCTTCGAGCATTGCGCGGAAGTAGCCGGCGTCCCAGGCGTACTCGCCGGCGGCGACGGCCATGCCGGCCGGCACGCGCTCGCTGAGCCAGCGCAGGCCGTCGAGATCGTCGGAAGACACCGGCTCTTCGAGCCAGCAGACCCGCGAAGCGGCGAAATCCTGCGCAAGGGCGAGGGCCTCAACGCGGTCGTAGGCGCCGTTGGCGTCGACCATCAGCTCGACACCGCCGCCGACTGCTTCGCGCGCAATGCGCACGCGGCGTGCATCGTCCTCCGGGTGACTGCCGACCTTCATCTTCACCGCGCGAAAGCCGGAGCGTGCCCAGTTGCCGAGCTGCGCCTGCAGATCGGCATCGTCGTAGCTGGTGAAGCCGCCGCTGCCGTAGAGCGGTACCGCATCGCGCGCGCTGCCGAGCTGCTGTGCCAGCGGTACGCCGAGCAGCTTTGCCTTGAGATCCCAGAGCGCGATATCGGCCGCAGCGAGCGCCATCATGCCCAGACCGGGCCGGCCGAGATTGCGCAGCGCCTCGTTCATGCGGCGCCAGAGCTGCGGCAGTGCGAGCGCGTCTTCGCCGAGCAGACACGGACCGAGCTTGTCGCGCAGCAGCGCGGCGGCCGGCAGCGCCTGCGTGTAGCTGTAGCCGATGCCGCAGGCCGCGTCGGTGCTCACGTGCACGACGACGAGCTCGGTCGCATCCCAGCACAGCGTGCCGTCGCATTCGCGCGCCTGCGCCGGCACGCGATAGGCGTCGGCGCGCAGCTCGCGAATCGTGGTCGGTGGCGGCATGCGGCTCGCTTCAGTCGGTGATGTTGAAGCGCGCGAGCATCTGCTTCGCGCTCTGCTTGATGATGCCCCACTGGTCGGGATCGACCTTCGCCAGCGCGCCGAGGTAGGCCTTGGTCTGCTCCCAGGTGATGTGCGGCGGCAGCGGAGGCACGTCGGGATCGGCGATGAACTCGATCACGACGGGGCGGTCCTGGCGGAACGCTTCGTCCCAGGCGGGTGCGATGTCTTCGGGCCGATCGACGCGGACGCCCTTGAAGCCGAGCAGCTCGGCGTACCGCGCGTACGGGAACTCGATCACGTCCTGTGCCTCGCTGTACTTCGGATCGCCGGCGAGCACGCGCTGCTCCCAGGTCACCTGGTTGAGGTCGTAGTTGACGAGGACGACGACGACGAAGCGCGGGTCGCTCCACTGCTGCCAGTAGTGCTTGACGGTGACCAGCTCGTTGTTGCCGTTCATCTGCATCGCGCCGTCGCCGACCATCGCGACGACCGGACGATCCGGGTACGCCATCTTGGCGGCGATCGCATAGGGCAGACCGCTGCCCATGCTCGCGAGCTTGCCGGAGAGCGAGCCCATCATGCCGCGCCGCATCTTGACGTCGCGCGCGTACCAGTTGGTGTGCGAGCCGGAATCGCCGCAGAGAATCGCGCCATCCGGCAGCCGCGGCGACAGCTCCCAGAACACGCGCTGCGGGTTGATCGGCTTGGCCTCAAGCATCGCGCGCGCTTCGAGATCGCGCCACCACTGGGCGACGTCGTCCTCGATGTCCTCGCGCCACGCGCGGTCGCTCTTCGGCTGCAGCAGCGGCAGCAGGCGGCGCAGCGTTTCCGCTGCTTCGCCGATCAGATTGACCTCGGTCGGATAGCGGATGCCGACGCTGCGCGGCGACAGGTCGATCTGCACGGCGTGCGCCTGACCCTCCTTGGGCAGGAACTCCGAGTACGGGAACGTCGTGCCGATCATCAGCAGCGTGTCGCAGTTCTGCATCAGCTTCCAGCTCGCACGCGTGCCGAGCAGGCCGATCGAGCCGGTGACGTAGGGCAGGTCGTCGGGCACCGCGGCCTTGCCGAGTAGCGGCTTGGCGATGCCGGCGCCCAGCCGCTCGGCGACGGCGATGACCTCGTCGGTCGCGCCCAGCGCGCCGGCGCCGGCGAGGATCGCCGGCTTGCTGCCGGCGTTGAGCACGTCGGCGGCGCGCTGCAGTTCCGCATCGTCGGGTGCCGGATGCGGAGCGGGGTGCCCGCGACCGGAACGGGCGACCGCGCCGTCGGGCTTCGGCGCCGACTGCATCTGCACGTCGGCCGGCACGATCACGGCGGTCACCGTGCGCTCGGCGGCGGCGATGCGCAGCGCCCGATCGACGACGTGGCGCGCCTGCTGCGGCGTCGCGATCGTTTCGACGTAGTCGCCGAGATCCTCGAAGACCGAGCCGAGGTTGACCTCTTCCCGGGCGCCGCTGCCCAGCGTCGTCAGCGCGGCCTGGCCGACGATCGCGACGACGGGCATGTGGTCCATCTTCGCGTCGTAGAGTCCGTTGATCAGATGCAGCGCACCGGCGCCGGAGCTGGTCATGCAGACGCCGGTCTCGCCGGTGAACTTGGCGTGCGCGCCCGCCATGAACGCCGCGGTCTCTTCGTGACAGGGCCTGACGACGTCGAAGCGCTCGGGCGCACGCGCGAGCGCGGCGCCGAGACCATCGAGGCCTTCGCCCGGATAGGCGAACAGGCGTTTGACACCCCAGCCGGAGAGGCGGTCCAGGATGAAGTCGGCGACGGTCGATGTTGCGGGAGCGGCGGCGGTGGGCGTATCAGCGGAAGTGGCCATGGCGCGTCCTTGTGCAATGCAGGAGACGGGGCGTGCGTGCTGCAGCCTGCACGGCAAGCGCTGCACGCGCGGCCGGCGCGCGGCCGGCCTGGCCGGGGCCGCCAGTTTCGTGCCCGGAGGAGGGCGGGTTCTCAACGCAGAGCCCGCGTCAGCGTCGCACCCGGCACGAGCTCGGTCGGTGCGTCGCCGGCGATGCGCAGCGGCAGCGGCTCGCGGTTGTCCGCGGCCGCGCGGATGAAGAAGTGGCCGTCGCCGCTGCCGACGACGGCGTGGCGGCCGCGATAGAAGACGTTCAGCGACACGCCGCCGAGCCCGGGCGGCGGCTCGGGGCACAGTTCGAGGCGCTCGGGATGCGGCTGCACGCCGAGGTAGTGGCGCAGCAGCAGATCGAGCGTGCCGGCCATTTCACCGAGGTGCAGGCCGTCGCCGGCCCGGGAGCCGAAGCCCAGGTCGGTGTGGAGCGCCTCGTGGTAGTGGCGCCAGGAGCGCCCGGGGTCGAGATGCGCGAGCGCGCCGGCACAGACCACGCGCGAGAGGCTCGACTCATGCGTGATGCGCTGCAGATAGTGCGCAGCCGTGCGTCGCCCATCGTCGGCGCTGAAGCCGTAGCCCATGTGCTCCAGCAAGGCCTGCAGCTCGGCGAAGCCGAGCAGGTGGATCAGCATCAGCACGTCCGCCTGCTTGGTGATCTGGTAGCGGTCGCTGCTGTCGCCGCGCTGCTCGAGCAACCAGTCGGCGCGCCGTTCGGGATGATCCTGCAACGGTGCCGGCGGCATCACTTCCAGCTGGGCGAAACCGTCGAACTGCTCGATCACGCCGTCGTCGAGCCGCGGGACGTACATGCGCCGGCTGATCGCATCCCACTGCGCGCGCTCGTCGTCGCCGACTTCGAGCCGCGCGCGCAGATCTGCCGCAGCGCGCGGCGGCAGCCGCGTGAACAGCTCGCGGGCGCGGCACAGCGTCCACGCCGCCATGACGTTCGTATAGGCGTTGTTGTCGAGCCCCGGGAACGGATCGCCGGGATAGCTGTTGTGATACTCGTCGGGGCCGACGACGCGGCGGATCACGTAGCGCCCGCGCGTGTCATCCCATTGCGCGATGCCGGCCCAGAAGCGCGCGATCTCGATCAGCATCTCGCCGCCCTCGTGCGCAAGCAGCGCGTCGTCGCCGGTGGCCAGCCAGTGCTGCCAGACGTTCCACGCGATCGCCGAGCCGACATGATGCTGCAGCCGCGTGTGGTCCGGCATCCAGCGTCCGGAGTGCGGATTGCACTGCCATGGCGGTGTCTGCTCCTCGCCGCTGCGCGCGCTGCGCCACGGGTACATCGCGCCGCGGTAGCCGGCGCGCGAGGCGCGCGCACGTGCGACCGCGAGGCGCCGGTGACGGTAGCGCAGCAGGCCGCGCGTCAACTCGGGAAAGCGCGTCGCCAGGAACGGAAACGCGAGCACGTCGTCCCAGAAGATCTGGCCGTAGTACATCTCCTGCCAGCCGCGCGCCGGCAGACCGACGTCGCGCCCGGGCAGATACGGCGAGGCCGTCTGCAGCAGATGAAACGCATGGAAGCGCAGCGAGCGCTCGACGTCCGCCGATTCCGCGCGCAGGCCGATGCGCGCCCACAGCCGCTGCCACGCCGAGCGCTGCTGGTCCGCGAGCGTGTCGAACGGCGGCGTGCCTGCGGCAATCGCGGCGGCGGTGTGCCGGGGCGCAGGCGGCGCACGGCCGATGGCGTGCGCCGGGTCGTCGTCGCAGGCGAGCGCCGCGGTCTTCTCGATCTGCACCGTCGCCCCTTCGCGCAGCGCGCAGCGGCAGTGCTCGATCGCCACCGCACCGTCGATGTGGTCGCTGCGCGTGATCAGTGCGGCGCCGTCGATGCGCAGGCGCACGGCGAGGCTGATGCCGATGCCGGGCCGGCGCAGGCGCGCACAGGCCTGCAGCGTGTCCGCGGCACGGCGCTGCAGCTCGATTGCGCACAGCCGACGACCTTCATATGCGCGGTTGCGTGCGATACCGGCGTTGTGCACAGCAGCGTCGAGCACCGAGCGGATGTCGATGCCGCCGCTCCAGTTGAGCGGCCGCAGCCGCCACTGCAGTGCCGCCACCCGCGGCTCGACCAAGCTGACCAGGCGCTGCTCCAGCAGCTGCGTTTCGCGCCCGTCGGCGTCGCGCAGCGCGATCTCGCGCACGGCGATGCCGCCGGCCAGATCGAGCCGCTGGCGATAGCGCAGCAGCTCGACCCGGTCGAGGTGCAGCCAGTCGCCGCCGTGCGGCCGGAAGCTCAGCCCGAAGGGGCTCGGCAGCTTGACCAGTGCTTCGATCGCCGCCGGACCGGACGGCAGCTCGCGCGGGCTCGCGTCGTACAGTCCGGCGCGATAGAAGCCGGCGTAGTGATGCCCGTCGTCATGCGGTGCACCGACCACTTCGGGCGCGGTCGCGCGCAGGAACAGCCAGCCGTTGCCGAGCGCGAGCAGCGACTCGCGCACGCGCTCCTGCGCGGGGTCGTAGCCGTCGAAGACGACTTGCGTGCGCCGGGTCATCGGCTAGCGTGCCCACGGCGCGTCGGCGCCGTCGCCGGCCTTGGCGTGAACCGCTGCGGCGACGAGCTCGACTTCGTCACGGTCCGGATACGACGGCTGCGAGCCATAGCCGCGCACTGCGCAGGTGGAGCAGGCCACGGCGAAGCGCGCGGCCTCGATCGGCGGCTGCTCTTCGAGCAGTGCGACCGCCAGCGCCGCGGTGAATGCATCGCCGGCGCCGGTGGCGTCGACCACCTCGACCGGCGGCGCCTCGATCAGCGCACCGCCGTCGCCGCACTCGAACAGGCAGCCGCCGTCGGGCAGCTTGACGAAGACCAGCGGCGTGCCGCCGGCGCGCAGCCGGCGTGCGGCGCGCACGGCCGCGTCCCTGTCCTGCGGATCGACGCCACCGAGCTGCGCAGCTTCCTCGAGATTGGGTGTGATCGCCAGCAGCCGCGGTAGCCACGCAGGGTCGACGCGATCGGCGAACGACGGGTCGAGCACGACCGGCAGCGCGCGCGCCGCCGCGGCGTCGAGCGCGCGCGCGACGATCGGTGCGGGGATCTCGCAGTCGATCGCCAGCAGTGCCGGCGGCGCGGCACTTTCGATCCGTTGGCGCGCAGCATCCGCCGCCTGCTCGCTCCAGGCGTCGTTGGCATTGGTCGCGAGGAGAATATGCTTCTTGCCGTCTGGTGGTACGGCGATCATCGCCGTGCCGGTCGGACCGGGGACCCGCGCCACACCTTCGACGTCGACCCCGGCGGCGACCAGCGCGTCGAGCGCCTGCGAGGCCAGATCGTCACGGCCGACACAGCCGAGCAGATGCACCTCGTGGCCCAGCTTGCGCGCGAGAAACGCGACATTCGCCGCCTTGCCGCCGGACAGCCGGGTGAAATGGTGCGCCTGCAGCGTTTCGGCACTGCCCGGCCGCGCCTCGACGCGCACCTGGAAGTCCGCGTTGACGCTGCCGAGCGAGTACAGCGTGCCGCGACGCGTTGCAGCTTGCATGGCGTAGCACTCCTACGGATGCTCCGGATGCATTGCGAGCAAGTCGCGCGCCCGCGCTTGCCCGGCGTGCCGCTTGCGGCCCGGCACGCGCCGGAACGCGCCCGCGGGTATGCTCTGCGCCCTGTCCTCCGCGACACAAGGGATCCCCATGGCCGCCAGCAGCCTGCTGATGCTGATCGACGACATCGCGACCGTGCTCGACGATGTCGCAGTGATGTCCAAGGTCGCCGTGAAGAAGACGGCGGGCGTGCTCGGTGACGATCTTGCGCTCAATGCGCAGCAGGTGGCCGGCGTGAAGGCGGACCGCGAGCTGCCGGTGGTCTGGGCGGTCGCCAAGGGCTCGTTCCGCAACAAGCTGATCCTGGTGCCGGCGGCGCTGGCGATCAGTGCGATCCTGCCATGGGCGATCACGCCGCTACTGATGATCGGTGGCGCGTTCCTGTGCTACGAAGGCTTCGAGAAGCTCGCGCACAGATTTCTGCACAGCACCGAGGAGGACCGGGCGCATCACGTCGAGCATCTGCGCGCGCTCTCGGATCCCGCGCTCGATCTGGTCGCCTACGAGCGCGGCAAGATCAACGGCGCGGTGCGCACCGACTTCATCCTCTCGGCGGAGATTGTCGTGATCACGCTGGGCACGGTTGCCGATGCCGCGTTCGGCAAGCAGGTGGCCGTGCTCTCTGCGATCGCGCTGCTGATGACCGTCGGCGTCTACGGACTCGTCGCCGGCATCGTCAAGCTCGACGATGCCGGTCTGTATCTCAATGCGCGCGGCAGCACACTGGCGCGCGGCCTCGGGCGCGGCCTGCTGGCGCTCGCGCCGTATCTGATGAAAGCGCTGTCGATCGCCGGCACCGCGGCGATGTTTCTCGTCGGCGGCGGCATCCTGCTGCACGGCGTACCGGTGCTACAGCACGCGGTCGAGCACGGCGCGGAGTCGCTGCGCAGGCTTCCGGCAATCGGCACGATCGCTTCGGCGCTCACGCCGATGCTGGTCAATCTGCTGGCGGGCGTCGTCGCCGGTGCGCTCGTGCTGCTGCTCGTCAGCCTCGGGCGGCGGCTGAAGGCTCGGCGCGGCTGATGCGGTTCGCGGCGCTCGCCGCATCCGGCGCAGTCGGACGAAGCGCGCTTAGTCGGTATCGCGCGCGCTGCTGACCATCGCGCGCAGGGCGCTACTCAGCAGTGCCGCCTTCGCGCTCGCATCCGCGGTCTCCAGGAGCCGCTGCTTCGCCGCGAGCGGCAGGTCCAGCAGCTCGGCCAGGCGATGGCAGACCCAGGCGGGGTCGTCGAGCTGCAACGGCGCGGGAAGGTGCTGCGCGCCGATCTCGTCGATGATCCGCGACAGCAGCCGCTCGAGGGCGCGGTGCTCCTCCGGCGGCGATGCGGGCGCCGGCGGTGCCTCATGCAGGACCACCTCGGCGCGGATCAGGCCGTCGGGCTCGATCCTGCGCTCGACGATCCGGAACGTGGTTTCGCCTCGCGTGCGCAGGTTGAACAGCCCCGGCGACGGCACGTCCCAGTCGACGATGCGCGCGGTGCAGCCGACCGCGTGCGGCACCGCCGGTGCGCCGGCCTCGCGACCGTCGAGGATCAGGCAGACGCCGAATACGCTGTCCTCGGCGATGCAGCGTTTCGTCATCTCGACATAGCGCTGCTCGAAGATGCGCAGAGGCAGCAGCCCGCAGGGATACAGGACCGTCTGCAGCGGAAAGATCGGAATCTCGGACATGCCGTCGAAGGCTGGCGAAGGACCGGACAGGAGCGTAGCGCATTCTACGGGCGGTCTTCGCGAGCCCCCGGCGGCTGCGCCCCGACTACTCGGCGCGCACCGAATACACCTGCAGCCCGGTGACGCCGGGGACCACCGAAAACGCGATCGAGCCGGTGCCGTCCGCGGTGAAGCTGCCGATCTTCGTATCGCCGATGTAGGCCCCGTAGACGCTTCCTGCAGCGAGATCGCCGACGAGGAAATCCAGCTGCGCGGAGTCCGACGAGGGCTCGGCCTTCCACTCCTTGCCGAGATCGCCACCGAGATTCCAGACCGTCGGATTGACCCGCACCGTGCCGGTCGACGGCGTGACCTGGAGATTGCGCCGGTACACCGTCGATGTGGTTCCGATCTCTGCGGCCGAAAGCTCCATGACCGACGTGCCCGCGGTCGTCGCTTCGGTGTAGACGCTTTCGTCGGGGTCGAAGATGCCGTTGTAGACGTCGACGAAGCGCGCGGTGCTGTAGTCGTCGAGCTTGACCTTGATCCGCGGCTGGCGATCGAACTGGACGACGGCGGGGATCGACGGTGAGCCGGTGACGCGGAACTCGGCGTCGTCGGGCACCTCGCTGTTGGTGAACCGCGTCTTGCGCGAGTTGGCGAAGATGAAGATCCTGTAGTTGTTGCTGTAGGTGTTGCCGGAGAAGATCGTGTCGTCGCTGTCGGACATCTTGATCGCCGAGTCCGCGTTGTCGCGGATCGTGTTGTACCAGAACTCGTTGCGCTTGTTGCGGCCGTCGTCGCCGGGCTCCGGTGTGTCGCTGCCCTGATAGAAGTAGATGCCGTACTTGCCGGAGCCGGCGATCTCGTTGCGCTCGATGCGGCTGTCGTTGGTGCCCACGCTCAGGCGGATCCCGTACTTGCCGTTGTCGAGCATCGTGTTGTTGCGCACGACTGCGCGCTTGACGGCGAACAGCGCGACGCCGCTGTCAGTGTTGAGCCAGGTTTCGTTGTTCTCGATGAGGCCGTCGTCCGATGAACGATGCAGCATGATGCCGTTGCCGACGTTGCCCCACGAGCGGTTGCCGCGGATGACGACGTGGTCGCAGCGCTTGGACGCGATGATCCCGTGGTTGCCGTTGTCGTGGACGTCGTTGCCTTCGATCAGGAGATTGTCTGAATCGTCGTGCGGATCGATGCCGTACTTGATGTTGTGGGCGACTTCGTTGTCGAGCCACACGCCATCCTGATGCCCGTAGGTGTAGACGCCGAAGTAGTTGTGATGGATGTAGGAGTTGATGATGTCACCATAGACGTTGACGCGCTCGTAGAGATCCGGCGCCGAGCCGATCACCTTCCAGACCAGGCCGTAAGCCTCGGAGTCGGCGTAGCCGAGGTAGGCAATCTCGCTGTCGAGCACGTCCATGCGCGACTCCAGCGGCGTCGTGTCGTCGTCGGCGAGCTTCGAGCGCACGCGGATGTACGCGCGGCCGTTGCCATAGTCGGTGTCCGGACCGCCTGCGGCCGGATCCCAGGACCGGATCAGCGTGCTGTCGATGTGCAGCTCGCCGTGCTCGGCCGACACGTAAATGAATCCGGTGCTGCCGTTGTCGCTGAGCAGGCGCAGCTCGCCCACGTCGCCGCCGATACCGGGGCCGTGCAGCAACAGCGTCGCGCCGTCGGTGATGATCAGGTTGGCGCGCAGCAGCCAGATCATCGCGCCGGTGTCGACGAGGTCGAGCGGCGCGTTGGGCAGCGCCGCCTTGATGTCGCTCAGCGTCACCGTGCCGCCGTCCTCGACGTAGATGCGGTTCGACGAGCTGGCGTGCCGAAAGCTCGCCGCTGCGGCGTCGTGGGCAGCGGCGCCGAGCATCAGGCCCAGTGCGACGGCCCCGCTGCACGCGGCTCGGAAATCGCCTGCACGCGCCACCCGCGTTTCGGTGAGTGTGAGTGTTAGCCCGAATAATTCACGAATCATGAAGAGCAAAGGCCACTCGTCGTGGTAGAAATGCTGTGCGAGCAACGTTTCTTGCCACGAGAGGGCCTTTGCATGGGCAACGATACCACCCGACAGAGTGTTT
>JBFMCQ010000051.1:0-24678 GCA_040754295.1 Pseudomonadota bacterium
GGTCGCCGGCCGCGCCGACTACTGCGGCGTGGTCAAGAAGACGATCTTCACGGTCGGCAATTTCCTGCTGCCGCTCGACGGCCGCCTGTCGATGCACTGCTCGGCCAACGTCGGCCCCAACGGCGACGCCGCGATCCTGTTCGGCCTGTCCGGCACCGGCAAGACGACACTGTCCGCCGATCCCGCGCGCCGCCTGATCGGTGACGACGAGACGATCTGGTCGGACAACGGCCTGTGCAATCTCGAGGACGGCTGCTACGCCAAGCTGATCAATCTCGACAAGGACGCCGAGCCGGTGATCGCCGCGGCACTGTCCAAGCCGGGCACGATCATCGAGAACGTGCCGCCGCTGCCGGGCAGGCGCATGGAAGACTGCGATCCGCAGGAGCTCGATCTCAACGACGATTCGATCGCCGAGAACACGCGCTTCAGCTACCCGCTGAGCGCAAACCCGAACATCATGCCCAACGGCCGCGGGCCGCATCCGCAGACCATCGTGCTGCTGACCGCCGACGCCTTCGGCGTGCTGCCGCCGATCGCGATCCTCGAGCCCAAGGACGTGATGTACCACTTCGTCTCCGGCTTCACCGCGCGCGTCGCCGGCACCGAAGTCGGCATCACCGAGCCGACGCCGACGTTCTCGGCCTGCTTCGGCGGCCCGTTCATGGCGCACAAGCCCAACGTCTACGCCAAGCTGCTTGCCGACAAGATGGAGCACCACCGGGCGCGCTGCATCCTGCTCAACACCGGCTGGCAGGGCGGCCCCTACGGCGTCGGCAAGCGCATCTCGATCCGCATGACGCGCACGCTGCTCAACGCGGCGCTCAACGGCGATCTGGACCGGGTGCCGACCGAGACGCATCCGATCCTCAATCTGAAGATGCCCAAGGAGTGCCCGGGGGTGCCGAGCGAGATGCTCAACCCGCGCAACGGCTGGGCCGACAAGGACGCCTACGACGCGCAGGCGGTGAAGCTGCGCGACATGTTCCGCGAGAACTTCAGCAAGAAGGGTTTCGCGGACTTCGGCATCGAGGAGCGGATTTGAACGCCCGGGAATCGGGAATCGTAGAAGCAAGGGCGCCTTGTGCCGTGACGATTTCCGATTCCCGATTCCCGATTCCCGCATGAGCCGCCTCTTCTGCATCGGCAAGAACTACGCCGAGCACGTCGAAGAGCTCGCGCATCTGGGCCATCAGCCCGATGGCGAATGCGTGGTCTTCATGAAGCCGCCGAGCTGCATCGTGCCGGCGGGCGAGCCGATCCGGCTCCCCCGAGGCCGCGGTGAGGTTCACCATGAGGCCGAGCTCGTCGTCGAGCTGAGCGGCGGCGGCAGCGATATCCCGGTCGACGACGCGCTGCGCTGGGTTGGCGGACTGACGCTGGGGCTGGACCTGACGCTGCGCGATCTGCAGACCGAACTCAAGAAGAAGGGCAAGCCCTGGGAGCTGGCCAAGGCTTTCGATGGCGCCGCCCCGCTCGGGGACATGCGGCCCTTCCTGGATCAGGACCTGCAGAATCTCGAATTCTTCTGCCACGTCAACGGCGCCGTGCGCCAGCACGGACGCACCAAGGACATGCTCTTCCCGGTCGCACGCCAGATCCACATCCTGTCGCAGACCTGGGCACTGCAGCCGGGCGATCTCGTCTATACCGGCACGCCCAAGGGCGTCGGACCGCTGCGCGGCGGCGACGTCGTCGTGCTGGAGAGCCCGCAGCTCGGGCGCTTCGAGTGGCGTTGCGTGTAGCCGGAGGACCACCATGGCGCAGAAAGACGTGGTCACGCACACCGAGCGCAGGCTCGGAGCCATCTTCTTCGCTGGCCTGTTTGCGCTGCTGCCGATCGTCGTCACGATCGCACTGGTCGTCTGGCTGGTGGCGACGACCGAGGCCATCTTCAGCGACATCCTGCGCTTGATACTGCCCGGCAGCCTCTATCTGCCGGGCATGGGGCTGCTCGTCGCCACACTACTCGTCTTCGGCGCAGGGCTGGCGATGCAGGGGTTCGTCTCGCGGCAGATCCTGTCGTGGGTGGAGAACAGCCTCAGCCGCATCCCGCTGGTGAAGTCGATCTACGGCTCGGTGCGCGACCTCACCGAGCTGATGTCCAACCACGATGAAGAGCGCTTCGGCGGCGTGGTCATGGTGCAGATCCCGGAAATGCCGGTGAAGCTGATCGGCTTCGTCACGCTGCGCGATCTCGGGCGCTTTGGCCTCGGTGTGGAGGACGACGCCGTCGCCGTCTACCTGCCGATGAGCTACCAGATCGGCGGCTACACACTGTTCATCTCGCGGCGCTATCTCACGCCGGTGGCCATGAGCATCGAGGACGCGATGCGCTTCGCAGTGACCGCAGGGGTCTCGCACGGCGGCCTGGGCCGCCGCCAGTCGAAGCCGCCGTCGGCCGACAGCTCCGCCTCGCAAGCGCCATAAGTTCAGAACGATTGGTCGCGGGCGGACGGCAGCGGCGGCGATTGCTGCTATGTTGCGCGCATCCCCGTGCGCGGAGTCTCAATGGAACTCGATGCCTGGATCACTCTGGGCGTGCTGGTCCTGACCCTTGCCCTGCTGATTTCCGAAAAGCTCGCCGCCGAGCTGGTGCTGCTGCTCGCGCTGCTCGTCCTGCTCACGCTCGGCGTGCTGGAGCCGAGGCAGGCGCTTGCCGGCTTCTCCAACGAAGGCATGATCACGGTCGCGGCGATGTACGTCGTCGCCGCCGGCCTGCGCGATACCGGCGCGATCGACTTCGTCGTTCACCGCCTGCTGGGCCGCCCGCGGCGCCTGGGTGTGGCGCAGCTGCGCGTCATGGCACCGACCGTCGCACTGTCGGCCTTCATCAACAACACACCGGTCGTCGCCACCTTCCTGCCCGCCATTCTGACCTGGGCCAAGCGCAACCGGCTCGTGGCCTCGAAGCTGCTGATCCCGCTGAGCTACGCCGCGATCTTCGGCGGCACCTGCACGCTGATCGGCACGTCGACGAACCTCGTCGTCAACGGCATGTGGAGCGCCGGCGGCCGCCCCGGTCTCGGCATGTTCGAGATCGCCTGGGTCGGCGTGCCCAGCGCGCTCGCCGGCATGCTCTACCTCATGACCGTGGGCCGGCGCCTGCTGCCCGACCGCAGAACCGGGACCAGCGCGTTCGAGAATCCGCGCGAGTACACGGTCGAGATGATCGTGGAAGAGAACGGACCGCTGGTCGGGCGCACGATCCTCGAAGCCGGGCTGCGTCACCTCGGCCGTCTGTTCCTCGTCGAGATCGAGCGCGAAGGCCGCATCGTGCCCGCCGTGAGCTCGAGCGAGCGCCTGCTCGCCGACGATCGCCTGGTTTTCGCCGGCGATGTCGACGCCATCGTCGAGCTGCAGCGCATCCGCGGCCTGCGCGCACCGCTCAACGGCGACGCCTCGATCGCCAAGCAGTATCCGGAGCGCAAGCTCGTCGAAGTCGTGATCTCGACGCGCTGCCCGCTGATCAATCAGACGCTGCGCGACAGCCGCTTCCACACCTACTACGGCGCCGCCGTGGTCGCGGTCGCGCGTGACGGCCAGCGCGTGCGCGGCGGCCTTGGCGACGTCGTGCTCAAGCCGGCCGACACGCTGCTGCTCGAAGCGCGCCCGGTCTGGGTCGAGCGCCATCGCCATTCGCCGGACTTCCTGCTGGTCAGCGACGTCGCCGACTCCGAAGTGCCGCGCTTCGATCGCGCCGTCGGCGCCTGGGGCGTGCTGGCCGCGGTGGTGATCACCGCAACGCTCGGCTGGCTGCCGATGATCACCGCCGCGCTGCTCGGCGCCGGCGCGATGCTGGCTCTCGGCTGCGTCAGCCTCGGCGCCGCGCGCAAGAGCATCGATACGCAGGTGCTGCTCGTGATCGCGGCATCCTTCGCGCTCGGCAACGCCCTGGAAGCGACCGGTGCAGCCGCTGCGATCTCGCGCACGTTGCTGACGCTGCCCGGCGACAACCCCTGGGTGGTACTGACGCTCACCTACCTGATGACGATGCTGCTCACCGAGATGATCACCAACAACGCGGCGGCGGTGCTGATGTTCCCGATCAGCATGGCGGCGGCGGCGGCGCTCGGCGTCGACGCGAAGCCGTTCGTGTTCGCCGTGATGATGGCGGCATCGGCGAGCTTCTCGACGCCGCTCGGCTACCAGACCAATCTGATGGTCTTCGGCCCGGGCGGCTACCGCTTCACCGATTTCCTCAAGGTCGGCGTGCCGCTGCAGATCCTCATGTGCGCGGTGAGCGTGACCGTCATTCCGCTGGTGTGGCCGTTCCAGCCGTAGGCGGGCTCAACGCACGACACGCAGGTCCAGCTCCACCCGCACTTCGCGCTGCACGCGCCGCTCCAGCTCGTCCTTCAGAGCGTCGATCTCGGCAGTGCCGAGCAGCTCGGGGGCGACGACCGTCGCCGCGACGACGACCCTGCCGTCCTCGATCGCGACGCGCGGCTCGCGCAGCTGCACCTCACGCTGGCCGGTGCTGAGTACCGCACGCTGCAGCTGCCGCTCCAGGCGCCACACCTCGACGATGCGGTCGAAGGAGAAGTACAGCGGCAAGGCCAGCGCGACCAGCGCGGCGGCCAGCATGCGCAGGCCGCGCGCTGCGGTCTGGATCGGTGCGTAGCCGAGCACGAGGAAGGTCAGCGCCGCCGTCGACGCAATACCGACGAGGTTGGTGAGGAACAGCAGCGCCGCGCCGCCGAACAGCCGCGCATCCCCCCAGCCCAGGCCGATGCCGGCCACCGCGAGCGGCGGAACCAGCGCGACCGCGATCGCCACGCCCGGCAGGCTCTTGACCACGCTTTCGCGCGCATAGGCGTACGCCGCGGCGACGCCGGAGACCACGGCGACGCCGAGATCGAGCAGCGTCGGATGCAGCCGCGCTTCGATCTCCGGCGTCAATCGGCGCAGCGGCGTGACGAGCGCCAGCAGTGCAGAGGCCGCGAGCGCGAGCGCGACGCCTACGGCGATCGTCTTCGCCGCAGCGCGCAGCAGACGCGGGTCGCGGCGCAGCAGGCTCATCGCCAGCGACACGATCGGCGCCATCAGCGGCGCGAGCACCATGGCACCGATGATCACGGCGGCGCTGCCGAGCACCAGCCCCAGCGCCGCGAGCAGGGTCGACGCCAGCGTCAGAATCACGTAGTCCGGCGTCACCCGCGCACTCTCGCGCAGCAGCAGGAACAGCTCCTTGAAGTCCTCTTCCAGCGCATGCGTGAACAGCGGTAGCCGGCTGCTGATCAGCGCCAGGCGCGCTTCGTTCTCGGGCAGCGTCTTCAGCCGCAAGGTGTCGCGCTCGTCCGCCGCGACCGGGTTGTCGTCGGCGAAACCCGGCCCGGTCTTCACCTTCAGCGCTGCCGCGGTGACCGCAAACTCGATACGCTCCGCGCTGCGCCGGCGGCCGTCGATGCGATAGCTCAGCGGCTCTGCGCTTTCGATCGTCAGCCGCCTCGTCTTCACCACGGAGAATGCACGCGGCATGCCACGGCCCGGGCCGAACATCTCGCGGCCGAGCGCGGCCAGATACGCTGCGACCGAGGTCGGTGCGACCAGCAGCGCGGACAGCCGGCCGTCGCGCGCCGACAGGTGCTCGCCCATGAGCTGACCGCCGAGCTTCTCGGCGTCGTTCTCGACGACGACGATGCCGGTGACGGCGCTGCGGCGCGGCTTCTCCTCGTCGCCGATGCGCAGGCGCACGGCGCTGGGGCGGATCGAGAAGAGGCGGCGGATGGCGTTCCAGTAGACCGCCGCCGCGATGCGCCAGCGGCGCCAGCGCGTCGGCTGCGCGCGCACCAGTGCACGGCCGCGCGCGTCGAGAAACGGCACGTCGCCGATCGCCACGAAGCCGAGTACCGGCTCGTCGTTGCAGCGGGTGATGTCGAGCGCGACGGCGCCATCGGAAAATGCGAGCGCCAGTTGCGCGTCGACGGTCTTGGGCAGATCGAACAGCCGCGGCAGCACCGATCCGGCGGCCGGCAGCAGACCGAGCGCCACCTCCTTGCCCGCCGCGAGCGCGACCAGACCGGCAACGCGCTCGTCGCCGACGGCCAGCACCCAGTGCTGCTGCATGGGCCGGCCCGGCGTAGCGTCGAGCAGCGCCTGCGGCCCGATCTCCTCGAGCTCGATGCCCTGCGCCGACGCGAAGGCACGCGCGGCTTCGATCGCCGGGTGCTCCTCGTCACGGATCAGCAGCGCGGCGCGCACGAGTGCCGGTTTCTCTTCTTCTGCGTCTCCCATGCGTCCGACGCCAGTGCCGTGAGTCGACTCACGACACTAGCACAGGCCGCGCTGCGTCAGCGCTTGACGTGCGACATCAGCCGCTTCTTCTTCTTGATCTGGCGTGCGCTCAGCTCGTTCTTCTTGTCCTTGAACGGATTCTCGCCGGTCTTGAAGCTCAGCAGCAGCGGCACGCCGATGAGCTTGAAGGCCTCGCGGAAGCGGTTGGCGAGATAGCGCTTGTACGCAACCGGCAGCTTGTCGGTCTGATTGCCGTGGACGACGATGCGCGGCGGATTCTTGCCGCCCTGATGCGCGTAGCGCAGCTTGATGCGGCGGCCGAGCACCGCCGGCGGCTGATGCGCTTCGACTGCCTGTTCGAGCACGCGCGTGACTTCGCCGGTCGGCAGCTCGCGCGTCGTCGACTCGTAGGCCGCCTGCACGCTCTGCATCAGCTCGCCGAGCCCGGAGCCGTGCCGCGCCGAGATGAAGATGACCGGCGCGTAATCGAGGAACGGCAGCTTCAGCGAGATCTGGTAGCGCACCTGCTCGCGCGCACCGGGGTCCAGACCGTCCCACTTGTTCACGGCGACGACGATGGCGCGCCCGCGCTGCGCGATCAGGCCCATCAGCCGCGCGTCCTGCTCGCCGACGTCGCCCTGTGCGTCGACGACGGCGATGACGACGTGCGCGCGCTCGATCGCCTGCAGCGTCTTGATGATCGAGATCTTCTCGACCGCCTCCCAGACGCGCGCGCGGCGGCGGATGCCGGCGGTATCGATGAGGCGGTACGGATGACCGTCGTACTCGAACGGCACCGTGATCGCGTCGCGCGTCGTTCCGGGCACGTCGGCGGCGAGCAGGCGCTCTTCGCCGATCAGGCGATTCACCAGCGTCGACTTGCCGACGTTGGGGCGACCGACGATCGCCACGTGTACCGTGCCGTCGTCCTCGCCCGGTTCGGCCTCGACGGCCGGCAGGTCGGCGAGCACGGCACTCAGCAGCGCGGCGATGCCATGGCCGTGCTCGGCCGAGATCGCCTTCACCTCGCCGAAGCCGAGCCGGTAGAAGTCCGCAGCGGCCGTCGCCGCCTGCTGGCCTTCGGCCTTGTTGACGACCAGCGTCACCGGCTCGCCGCGCCGGCGCAGCTCGCGCGCGATCGCCTCGTCGGCGGCGGTGCGGCCGGCCAGCGCGTCGACGATGAACAGCACCCGATCCGCCTCGTCCAGCGCCATCTGCGCCTGCTCCTCGGCCAGGGCGGCCAGCGGATCGCGCGACTCCGGCATCAGCCCGCCGGTGTCGACGACGACGAAGGTATGGTCTTCGAAGCGACCGGTACCATACTGGCGATCACGCGTCAGGCCCGCCCAATCGGCGACGAGCGCGTCGCGCGTGCCGGTCAGGCGATTGAACAGCGTCGACTTGCCGACGTTGGGTCGGCCGACGAGGACGAGGGTGGGAAGCCGTTCGCTCATGCGGGTGCCTGCGGCCCCAAGCCTTGGGTCGGGCCAGAGTCGGTCGCCCGGAGGATGTGGTGAGTGTCAGCGAACCGCATCACGGTAGCAGCATGCGGTTCGCCTGCCTACCCCATCCTACCGGAGCTTGATGGCAGCGAGCCGGCCTGCCGTATTCAGCGTGTACAGCAGGCCTTCGCCGGGCGTCGGCGCGGCGCGGATCGGATCGCTGCCGGCGCGCGTGCGCCCGATCAGGCGGCCGTCGCGCGGATCGAGCCAGTGCAGATAGCCCTCGTAGTCGCCGACGACCACGGTGTCGGCGAACACACCCGGTGCGGATAGCCGGCGATACTTGAGATCCTCGTTGCGCCACGCCGCGGCACCGGTCTCGGCGTCCAGGCCCCAGACCACGCCCGCTTCGTCGGTGACGATGATCAGGCTGCCTGCGCGTGCGACGCCGTTGTAGCTCTTCACCGCCGGGCGCCGCCACAGCACCTGGCCGGTTTCACCGTCGATGCGCACGACTTCGCCGCCGAAGCTGGCGGCGAACAGATCGTCGTCGGCCAGCAGCAGGTCGCCATCGACGTCGTTGAGCCGCTCCAGCTCGTTGCGCCCGGCGGGCGCGGCGATCAGCTGTTCCCACAGCGGCTGGCCGTCGGCCATGCGCACGGCGGCGACGCGGCCGTTGTCCATGCCCAGAAAAGCGAGGCTGCCGGCGATCACCGGCTTGCCGAGCCCGCGCAGCGTCAGGTTCGGCACGCTGCGGTCGAAGACCCACAGCGCGGTGCCGCTGACGGCGGACAGCGCATGGGTGCGGCCATCGCCCGAGCGCGCAATCACCAGCGTGCCGTCGCTCACCGGCGGCGCCAGCGCCTCGCTGGACACGGTCGTGCGCCAGTACGGCGCGCCGTCGGCGCGCTTGAGCGCGATCACTTCGCCATCCATCGTGCCGACGAGCACGGCGTTGCCGGAAACCGTCGGACCGGAAATGACGCGCGCGTCGGTATCGGCCTGCCAGATGCGGCTGCCGTCGCGCGGATCGAAGGCGTAGACGCGGCCCTCGACGTCGGCTGCGAACACTGCGTCGGCCTCGACGACCGGCCGCAGCGCGCCGTAGTACTTGCCGCTGCCCCTCCCGGCAGTCGCGGTCCAGGCGGCGGCGGCCTTGATCTGCGGACTGACGATGTCCTGCAGCTCGGTGGGCTCGCGCACCTTGCCGTCGCCGCTGCACGCGGCCAGTGCCGCGGCGCCGAGCAGTAGCCAGATGCGCACGCTCACGAGCGCACCACGTCGGCGAGATCGTCGAGCTTGCGCTGCAGACCGCTGCGCGCGGCAAGGTCGTCGGCGGCGAGCGCCGCCAGCGCCTTCTCATAGGCCGCCCGCGCAGCGGCGCGGTCGCCCTGCGCCAGGCGGATGTCGCCGCGCAGCTCCTCGATGGGCGCCGCGAATTCGCCCGGGTCGCCGTCGAGCACCGCCAGCGCCGTATCCGGCTTGCCTTGCTGCCACAGCACCGCGGCCTCGCGCACGCGCGCGACCTGGCGCAGTCCCTCGTCCGCGCCGTGCTCGCGCACCCAGCGCAGGCGGCGCAGCGCGGTATCGAGATCATCGGCCTTCACCGCCTCGGCAGCGAGGAACAGCGCCGCCGCGGAGGCATACGGGCTGCGCGCGTGCTCCCCGATCAGCGCGTCGCCGATGCCCGCGGCGTCCTCCATGCGCTGCGCGGCGATCGCCATCTTGAGATCCTCGTACATCCGCGAGGCCTGCTGCGCGCGCTTGTCGCCGTAGTCGTTCCAGGCCTCCCAGCCGAAGATCGCGGCGAGCCCGATCACCAGGCCGCCGGCCAGCGCCAGCCAGTTCTCCTTCCACCACTGCTTGAGGCGCTCGGCCTGTGCTTCGTCGTCGTAATGCGTCGTCACGGATGGGTTCTTCCTGTCGTCATGCGTCCAGCAGACCGCCGAGCCGCTGCGGCAGTTCCGCCCACGGCAACGCCTGCTGCTGGCTCTCGGTCGTTTCGGGGGAGCGCAGCGATTTTACTTGAATGGTCCCCGCCGCCACCTCGGCGTCGCCGAGGATCAGCGCAAGCCGCGCGCCACTGCGGTCGGCGCGCCTGAGCTGGGCGGCGAGTTTGCCGCCGCCGGCGTTGAGCACGAGGCGCAGCCCCGGCAGCGCGTCGCGCAGCTGCTCGGCGAGCCTGCGCCCCTGGCGCACCGCGGCTTCGCCGAGCACGCAGACATAGGCATGCGGCGCGGCATCCGGCGCAAGCGCGCCCTGCGCCTTCATCAGCAGGATCAGGCGCTCGAGCCCGCTGGCCCAGCCCACGGCCGGGGTCGGTGCCCCGCCGAGCATCTCGACCAGCCCGTCGTAGCGGCCGCCGGCGCACACCGTGCCCTGGGCACCGAGCTGATCGGTCACCCACTCGAAGACGGTACGGCCGTAGTAATCGAGGCCGCGCACGAGGCGCGCGTTGAGCACATAGTCGATGCCGAGGTCCTGCAAGCCCTGCTGCAGCGCATCGAAATGTGCGCGCGACTCGGCGTCGAGCGCGTCGGCCATCGTCGGCGCCTCGTGCAGGATCTCTTGCGTCTGCAGCGACTTGGAATCGAGCACGCGCAGCGGGTTGGTGTGCAGCCGGCGCCGGGAATCCGCGTCCAGTGATGCCTCGTGCCGCTCCAGGAACGCGACCAGCGCCGCGCGATACGCCGCTCTCGCCTGCGCGCTGCCGAGTGAGTTGAGCTCGAGGCGCACCGCGCCGATGCCGAGTGCACGCAGCAGGCGCGCCGACAGCGCGATCACCTCGATGTCGATGTCGGGCCCGGCCATGCCGTAGGCCTCGACGCCGAGCTGGTGAAACTGGCGGTAGCGTCCGGCCTGCGGGCGCTCGTGGCGGAACATCGGCCCGGCGTACCACAGGCGCTGCTGCTGGTTGTGCAGCAGGCCGTGCTCGAGGCCGGCGCGCACGCAGCCGGCCGTGCCCTCGGGGCGCAGCGTCAGGCTGTCGCCCTCGCGGTCCTGGAACGTGAACATCTCCTTCTCGACGATGTCGGTGACCTCGCCGATCGAGCGCGCGAACAGCGCCGTGTGCTCCAGCAGCGGCAGCCGGATCTCGCCGTAGCCGTACGCGGCGAAGGTCCGCGCCGCGACCGCGTGCAGGTGCTGCCACAGCGCGGTGTCCGGCGGCAGGACGTCGTTGAAGCCGCGGACGGACTGGAATTTGTTCATCGTGAATCGGGAATCGTCAACGGGGAATCGCTGCATCCGGCGCCGTCTGACGATTCCCGATTCCCGATTCCCGATTCCCGTCTGTGCGCGATCTTCTCGCGCACCAGCTTCTCGAGAAGATCGACCAGCTCGTCGTTGTGCGCCTTGTGCGCGATCCTGCCGTCGACGTAGATCGAGTTCGGATAGCCGCCGGCGACGCCGATCGCGGCCTCGCGCGCTTCGCCGGGGCCGTTGACGACGCAGCCGATGACGGCGACGTCGAGCGGCTGGTCGATGTCGTCGAAGCGCGATTCGAGCTCGGTCACCGCCTTGATCACGTCGAAGTTCTGGCGCGAGCACGACGGGCAGGCGACCAGGTTGATGCCGCGATTGCGCAGGTGCAGGCACTTGAGCAGGTCCCAGCCGACCTTGACCTCCTCGACCGGATCGGCGGCGAGCGAGATGCGGATCGTGTCGCCGATGCCCTCGGCGAGCAGCATGCCGAGGCCGACCGCGGACTTGACCGCGCCGGCGCGCGCACCGCCGGCCTCGGTGATGCCCAGGTGCAGCGGCTGGTCGATCAGCGTCGCCAGCTTGCGATAGGCGAACACGGTCATGAAGACTTCGCTCGCCTTCAGCGAAACCTTGAAGTCCTCGAAGTTATGCCGCTTGAGGATCTCGATGTGACGCAGCGCCGATTCGACGAGCGCATCGGCGTTGGGCTCGCCGTACTTCTCCTGCAGATCGGCTTCCAGCGAGCCGGCGTTGACGCCGATGCGGATCGGAATGCCGTGGTGCTTGGCGCAGGCGACGACTTCGGAAACCTTCCTGTCGCTGCCGATGTTGCCCGGATTGATGCGCAGGCAGTCCGCACCGGCCTCGGCCGCAGCCAGCGCGCACTTGTAGTTGAAGTGGATGTCGGCGACCAGCGGCACGTAGCCGACCTGCTTCTTGATCTCGCCGAAGGCGGCGGCGGCCTTGAGCGTCGGCACCGAGACGCGGACGATGTCGGCGCCGGCCTTCACGCAGGCCTTGATCTGCGCGACCGTCGCGGCCACGTCCTCGGTGTCGGTGTTGGTCATCGTCTGCACTGCCACCGGCGCACCGCCGCCGACCGCGACGCGGCCGACGCGCAGCTGCCGCGACTGCCGCCGCACGATCTGATGGTGACTGCTCATCGCCATGGCGAACCCCGAGCCGCTACTCCGGCGGCAGTGTAAAGCGCGCGGTGTTGTTGCCGCGCACGAAAGGCTTGATGTCGATGACCCGGCCCTCGAACTCGACGACGACCCCCGGCGCATTGCCGAGGAAGACACTCAGCGGCGCCTGGCCGATCAGCGTGCGCTCGGCGCCTGCGCCGAGCGTCTGGTTGAGCAGCGGCTTGCCGCCGGCGTCGTCGATGCGCACCCACGAGGTCTCGACGAAGCGCAGGCGCAAGGTCCCGGGTGCCACCGCGGGCTCCTCGGCGGGCGCGCCTTGGGCGAGCGGCGCCGCAGTCGGCTCGGGCTGCACGTCCTCGGCCGCCGCAGTCGGCTCGACGATGAGGTTCTCGAGCGGCACGGCGGGCAGCGGCGTCGCCTCGGCCGCGGCGCCCGGCAGGCTCGGCTCGCCGACGATCGGCAGCGGGTAGGTCTCCTGATCGTCGCGCGCGAACCAGATGAAGGCGCAGACCACGACCGCGACGATCGCCGCCAACACCGCCATCGACACCGGCAGGCGGCTCGACGAGCCCAGCTCGGTGCCGGACGCCAGCCGCAGCTTCGACGGCGCCTCGAGCGCCCTGGGCACGACGCGCGCGTTGTAGGCGGCCACCAGACGCTCTTCGTCGATCTCGAGCAGCTTCGCGCACTTGCGGTAGTAGCCGCGCACGTAGACCGGCTCGAGCAGCGCCTGATAGTCGTCGCGCTCGAGCGCTTCCAACGTCGGCCGCGCCAGCTTGGTGTGCGCGGCCATGTCCTCGATCGACAGACGGGCACGCTCGCGCGCTTCGCGGATCATCGTGCCGGGGCTCGGCGAAGACGGCGGCGGCGCTTCGGCTTGCTGGATGCTGTCCTGCGTTTCAGTGGTCATTGCGGATTCGGGGGCGAATAGTTGGCCTCTGCCGACTCGGGAAACTCCGTCTGCAGCCGGCGCTCGAAGTCGCGCGCGGCTTTCGGATCGCCGAGCGCCTCCTCGGTGCGTGCCGCGATGTACAACAGATCGGCGCTCGCCGATTTGCCGAGATCGTAGCGCTGCAGGAAGGCGCGCGTGCGCAGGTACTCGCCCTGGCGAAAGCTGACGATGGCCATCTGCGCCAGCGCCTCGCGGTAGTCGGGCTGCAACTTCAGCGCTTCACGCAGATACTGCTCGGCCTTCTCCAGATCGTGCGACTTCATGCACAGGCCGGCGTTGGTCCACGCTGCTGCCGGCGTCGCATAACGCGGGTCGCGCGCGGCCTCGAGAAACGCCGCTTCGGCCTCGCCGAATCGATTCTGGCTGCAGAGAAAAACACCGAAGTTGTTCTTCAGCGCCGGATCCTCGGGCGCCAGCGCCAGCGCGCGGCGATAATGATGCTCGGCTTTATGCAGCTCGCCGGTGTTCTGATAGACGTAGGCGATCGCGGCGTGCGCCGACGCCGAGCTTTCGTCCTGCTTGATCGCGCGCCTGAGCTTGTCGAGGGCGATCGTGTACTGGCCGCGCTGCGCGTAATTGATGCCCAGCTGCGTGTTCACGCGCGCCGCGCCGGCGCGGTCGGCAAGCGTCTCCTGCGAAGCGCAGCCGGCGAGCGCACAGACGAGCATCAGCAGGCCCCACCCGGCTCTGGTCATGCAGACACCGTGCGTACCGGAATCCCGCCGAGCCGGTTCTTCTGCCGCGACTGCACCTTGCCCACGAGCTGTCCGCAGGCGGCGTCGATATCGTCGCCGCGCGTCTTGCGCGTGGTCGTGAGAATGTGCTTGTCGCGCAGGATTTTCGCGAACGCCTGGATCACTTCCGGCGGCGAGCGGCGGTACTGGGTCTGCGGAAACGGGTTGAACGGAATCAGGTTGACCTTCGCCGCCATGCCGCCGAGCAGCTTCGCCAGCGCGCGGGCGTGCTCGGGCCGGTCATTGATGCCGTCGAGCATCACGTATTCGTAGACGATGTGCGTCTTGCGGTCCTTGCCGGCGGTGTAGCGGCGGCAGGCGTCCATGAGCTCGGCGATCGGATACTTGCGATTGATCGGCACCAGCTCGTTGCGCAGCGCGTCGTCGGGTGCGTGCAGCGAAACCGCGAGCGCGGTGTCGACGTCCTCGCGCAGCCGGTCGATGAACGGCACCAGGCCGGAGGTCGAGACGGTGACGCGGCGCTTGGACAGCCCGAAGCCGAAGTCGTCGAGCAGGATGCGGATCGCCGGCAGCACGGCGTTGTAGTTCGCCAGCGGTTCGCCCATGCCCATGAAGACGATGTTCGAGATCACTCTTTCGGTCTGGGGCGGTGGCCTGGTGCCGCGCGGCTCGCGCGCGGGGCCGCCGAGCGTGCGCGCAGCGAACCAGACCTGGGCGACGATCTCGGCCGTCGTCATGTTGCGGTTGAGGCCCTGTTGCGCGGTCGAGCAGAAGCTGCAGTCCATCGCGCAGCCGACCTGGGAGCTGATGCACAGTGTCGCTCGGCCCTCTTCCGGAATGTACACTGTCTCGATCGCCTGCCCTTCGGTCAGGCGCAGCACCCACTTGCGCGTGCCGTCCTGCGAAACCTGCTCGGTCACCAGCTCCGGCGTGCGGATCTCGAAGTGCGCGGCGAGGCGCTGGCGCAGATCCTTCGAGATATTCGACATCTCGTCGAAGCTGTCCCTGCCGCGCCGGTAGATCCACTGCATGACCTGGTCGGCGCGGTACGGCTTCTCGCCCATCGCCGCGAACGCCGCGCGCAGCTGGGCGCGGTCGAGGCCGAAGAGGTTCGTGAGGTGTGAGGCGTGAGGCGTGCGGCGTGAGGCGCGGTCGTCTGTGTCCGCACTCATCATCCGCTGTGTCTCGGGTCTCACGTCTCACCTCTGACCGCTTTCAGCGCTTCCGCGGGCACAGCTCGGTCTGGCGGAAGAAGTAGGCGATCTCGACCGCCGCGTTCTCCAGACTGTCCGAGCCGTGGCAGGCGTTCTCGTCGATCGACGAGGCGAAGTCCGCGCGGATCGTGCCCGGTGCGGCTTTCTTGGGATCGGTGGCGCCCATGATCTCGCGGTGCCTGGCCACCGCGTTCTCGCCTTCGAGCACCGACACGAGAACCGGACCGCTGGTCATGAACCTGACGAGGTCGGCGAAGAACGGGCGCTCGCGGTGCACTGCGTAGAAACCTTCGGCTTCGGCCTGCGTCAGCTGCATCATGCGCGCGGCGATGATGCGCAGACCCGCCTTTTCGATATAGGAAAGCACGGCGCCGATCTGGTTCTTGGCAACGACATCCGGCTTGAGAATGGAGAGGGTACGTTCAACCGACACAGCGGAACTCCTTCAAAAGCAAAAGGAAAAAGCGGCCGGCCGGTACACCCGGCAGGCCCAATGAAATCAGGGAATTATAGCGGCCGCTGCTGCAGCGCGGCAATGGAACCGCATCAGGTGGTGAAGCTTTCTCCGCAGCCGCAATAGGCCTTCGCGTTCGGATTGAGGAACTTGAAGGCCTGGTTGAGGCCCTGCTTCTGGAAATCCAGGGTCATGCCGTCGAGCAGCATGAGATCGTCGCGGCGCACGACCACGGTTGCACCGTGCTGCTCGAAGACCTGATCCTCGGGCCCGAGCGCGTCGGCGTAGTCCAGCGTGTACGCGTGGCCCGAGCAGCCCGACTTCTTCACGCCGACGCGCAGGCCCAGGCCCGAGCCGCGTTGCCGGAGCTGCTGCTGGATGCGCCGCGCGGCGCTTTCGGTCAACTGAATACTCATATATCTAGGGTAGCAAGGGTCGCAATGCGCGGACGAGGTCCTCGCCCATCAATGCACAATGAGCGCGGTCCTCGGGAATTTCAAGGCCGGCGCGGATCGACGCGGCGTCCAGCCGGCCGAGCGCGGAAACGCCCTCGCGCTCGAGCGTCTCGGCGAGCCATTCGCCGACGGCCAGCGTCACCGGGCAGCCGTGACCACGAAAGCGCGCGGCCGGCGGCGTGCCCGGCCGCAGCGAAAGCTCCAGCTCGGCGCGCGCGGCGGGTGTGTGGGCACGGACACGCACGGCGTCGTCGACAACGCCCACGTGCGCGAGCGTCGAGAAGCGGCGCCATACCGGCTGGGGATAGCCGAAGACATTGCCCTCCTCTCCCACCGTGAGCGGGTCCGGGGCGGACGGCCCGCCGCTGCGGCAGGCGCGCAGTGCGCGGACCGCAGCCGCGACCTGCTGCGCCGCGGCGTCGATCTCGGCTTGCGTCGTCGCCCGCCCCGGCGAAAAGCGCAGCGACGCGCCGGCGAGCTCGTCGTCACGGCCGAGCGCGCGCAACACGTACGACGGCTCGCGCGTCGCCGACGAGCACGCCGAGCCGCTCGAGACGGCGAGCTGCGGCAGCCGCGCGCGCAGGCTTTCGCCGTCGATGCCGGCGAAGCTGAGGTTGAGGACGTGCGGCGCCGCCGCAGTGGGATCACCATTGCGCTGCACGTCCGGCAGCGCGCGCAGATGCGCCCACAGGCGCTCGCACAGGCCGCTCAGGCGCGCGGCATCGGCGTCCAGGCGCTGCGCCGCGAGCGCGCAGGCGGCACCCATGCCGACCAGCTGGTGCGTCGCCAGCGTCCCCGAGCGCATGCCCTGCTCGTGGCCGCCGCCGTGGATCTGCGGCGCGAGCCGCGCGCGCGGCCGCTTGCGCACGAACAGCGCGCCCACACCCTTCGGGCCATAGCATTTGTGCGCGGACAGCGACAGCAGATCGATCGGCACGGCGCCGAGATCGATCGGCAGCTTGCCCGCTGCCTGCACCGCGTCGACGTGAAACAGCACGCCGCGGCTGCGCAGCTGCGGCGCCAGCTCGATGACGGGATTGATCGTGCCGGTCTCGTTGTTGACCCACATCAGCGAGACCAGCAGCGTCTCCGGCTTGAGTGCCGCGAGCACCTGTTCCACCCGGATCGCACCGCCGCCGTCCGGCTCCAGCCAGCTGACGCGCACGCCCCGGGTTTCGAGATAGCGGCAGGTGTCGACGACGGACTTGTGCTCGATGCGGCTGGTGATCAGATGCGCCCCGGCCAGCCCGCGAAACTCCAGCGCGCCCTTGATCGCGAGATTGTTCGATTCGGTTGCGCCCGAGGTCCAGACGATTTCCTCGGCGCTCGCGCCGACCAGAGCGGCGACCTGCGCGCGCGCGGCCTCGACCGCGGCGCGCGGCGCGCGGCCGTAAGCGTGATCCGACGCCGGATTGCCGAAGCCGGTCTCGGCCTCGAGCCACGGCAGCATCGCGTCGCGCACCTGCGGATCGAGCGGCGTCGTCGCCGCGTGATCGAGATAGATCACGCCGCCTGCGCTCCGGCCGCGAGCGCCTTGAGCGTCGCCAGGAATCCGTCGACATCGGCCTCGCCGTTGTCACGGCCCAGGCTCACGCGGATCGCGCCGCGCGCGATCTCGCGCGGCGCGCCCATCGCGAGCAGCACATGGCTCGGCTCGCCCTTGCCGCTGGCGCAGGCCGAGCCGCTGGACACGCCGTAGCCCTTGCGATCAAGCTGCATCAGCAGCGCCTCGCCGTCGTAGCCTTCGAGCGCGAACTGCAGCGTGTTCGGCAGCCGCTCGACGGCTGCACCGAAGACCCGCACGCCCGGGAGCGCCTGCACGCCGGCCTGCAGGCGGTCGCGCAGCGCGCGCACGTGCGCGGCGCGTGCGTCGAGCTCCTCCACGGCCAGCTCGGCGGCCGCACCGAAGCCGACGATCGCCGCGACGTTCTCGGTGCCGCCGCGCAGGCCGCGCTCCTGCGGTCCGCCGTGGTGCAGCGGAAACAGATCGACCTCGGCCTTGCGCACGAGCGCGCCGATGCCCTTGGGGCCGTGGAGCTTGTGGCTCGACAGACTCATCAGATCGGCGCCCAGCGCCTGGAAGTCGAGAGCAATCTTGCCGGCCGCCTGTACCGCGTCGACGTGCAGCCAGGCGCCGGCGTCATGGACCAGTCCGGCGGCCCGAGCGACGTCCTGGATGACGCCGGTCTCGTTGTTCGCGCGCATCAGCGCGACGAGCCGCAGCGGCCCGTGTTTGAGCTGCGCTTCGAAGGCATGCCAGTCGACGATCCCCTGGGCGTCGACGGCGATCGGCTCGACGCCCCAGCCCTGCGCGCGCAGCGCCTCCGCCGCCTCCATGACCGCCGGATGCTCGGTGGCGCCGTAGAGCACGCGGCTTGGCGCAATGGCGGCGGTCGCGCCCTTGATCGCCAGGTTGTTCGACTCGGTGCCGCCCGAGGTCCAGACGATCTCGCCCGGCTGGCAGTTGACCAGCTTCGCGAGCTGCTCGCGCGCGCGCTCGACGGCATCGCGCGCGGCGCGGCCGAAACGGTGCAGCGACGACGCGTTGCCGTAGGGTCCGCTGAGGTAGGGCATCATCGCGTCGAGCACGCGCGGATCGAGGCGCGTGGTCGCGTTGTGGTCGAGATAGACCGGCACCGCCTACTCCTTGCCGGTCGGCTCCGCGCCCGGCGCGCAGAACTCCGGCAGCTGCAGCGGCGGCAGCCCGTTCTCCGGCAGGCGCGAATCGAGCTTGTGCAGCGCCTGGCACAGCTGCACGACGCGCTCGTCGAGCTGCTGGATGTGGTCGAGCATCGCCGAAAACGCGTTGGCGACCGGGTCCGGCATGTCGCGCGACAGGCCGTAGGCGTCGAAGCCGAGCTTGCGCGCCATCGCCTTCATCGACTCGGTGGGCAGCACTTCGCGCGTGATGCGCGCCGGAATGCCGACCGCAGTCGCCCCCGCCGGCACCTCCTTGACGACGACGGCGTTGGAGCCGACACGCGCGCCTTCGCCGACCGTGAACGGACCCAGCACCTTGGCGCCGGCGCCGACGACGACGTTGTTGGCCAGCGTCGGATGGCGCTTGCCCTTGTTCCAGCTGGTGCCGCCGAGCGTCACGCCCTGGTAGAGCGTCACGTCGTCGCCGATCTCCGCGGTCTCGCCGATGACCACGCCCATGCCGTGATCGATGAAGAAGCGCCGGCCGATGCGCGCGCCGGGATGGATCTCGATGCCGGTGAGCCAGCGTGCGACATTCGAGTTCGCGCGCGCCAGCCACTTGAGCCCGTGCGTCCACAGCCAGTGGCTGAGCCGGTGTGCCCAGACGGCGTGCAGCCCCGGATAACAGGTGAGCACTTCCCAGGTGGTGCGCGCGGCCGGATCGCGCTCGAAAACGCTGGCGATGTCTTCTCGGATACGGGCGAACATCGGAAGGCTCTCAGGGACTTGGAAGCTCGTGATGGGCATTTTAGACCGATTTGGTCCGGATTAGTGCGGGCGCTCCGAATCCGGCGTCTGATCCAGCGGAATCCGGCGCTGCTTGGGCCGCTCGAACGAGGTCAGAATGCCGCGCAGGATGTTCAGCTCGTTGCGGTCCGGCGCCGCGCGATTGAAGAAGGTGCGCAGCCGGCGCATCAGGTGGCGCGGGTTGGCCGGATCGAGAAAGCCGGTCGACAGCAGAATGCGCTCCAGGTGCGCGTAGAAGCGCTCCATCTCCTCGGCGGCCGGCGGCGCGTACCAGGGATGCTGCTTCTTCGATGCGACCTCGGTCTGCTCCGGCAGCGCCGCGCGCCGCAGCTCGTAGGTGACGAGCTGCACCGCCTGCGACAGATTCAGCGAGCTGAACTCCGGATTCGCCGGAATCAACGCCGTCGCATGACACAGGTCCACTTCCTCGTTCGTGAGCCCGGTGCGCTCGCAGCCGAAGACGAATGCGACCGGTGCCTGCGCGGCCAGCGCGATCGCGCGCTCCGCCGCCTGCCAGGGCCGCAGCGGCTCATCGCCGAGATGCCGCTGCCGCGCCGACAGCGCGACGACCCAGCCGCAGTCGGCCACCGCCTCCTCCAGGCTGGCGACGACGCGCGCGCGGTCGAGCACCGGCAGCGCGTGCGTCGCGGTCGCGCGCGCCTGCGGATGCGGATAGCGCTCCGGGTTGACGAGCACGAGCTCGGTCAGCCCCATCGTCAGCAGCGCGCGCGCACTCGCGCCGATGTTGCCCGGATGCTGCGTCGAAACGAGCACGATGCGGATGCGCGACAGCGGATTCGTGGCGGGGTCCAAGCTCATGCGTGTATTCTAATTGTTCGCTTTGCCCGCTCCTTCAGAACGTTCCCCGGTCCGATGCACCCCCTGGTCAACATCGCCGTCATGGCCGCCCGTGCGGCCGGCAACTTCATCATGCGCAACTTCGACCGCGCCGATCAGCTGCAGATCGAGCGCAAGAGTCGCAACGATTTCGTCACGCAGGTGGATCGCGGCGCCGAGTCGGAAATCATCCGCACGATCCGCAAGGCCTACCCCGACCACTCGATCCTCGCCGAAGAGAGCGGCGCGCACGACACGCGCTCCGAGGTCACCTGGATCATCGACCCGCTCGACGGCACGACCAACTTCCTGCACCGCATTCCGCACTTCGCGGTGTCGATCGGCATTCGCGTGCGCGACCGGCTCGAGCACGGCGTGATCTATGCGCCGAGCACGCAGGATCTGTACTGCGCCAGCCGCGGCCAGGGCGCGCTGCTCAACAACCGCAGGATCCGCGTGAGCGCCTGCAAGGAGATGTCGCAGGCGCTGATCGGCACCGGCGTGCCGCTGCGCGAGGAGCACCTCGACCACTACGTGCCGATGCTGCGCAACATCGCCACGCACACCGCCGGCGTGCGCCGCGCCGGCGCTGCGGCGCTGGATCTCGCCTACGTCGCCGCCGGCCGGCTCGAGGGCTTCTGGGAGCTGAGCCTTCATCCCTGGGACATCGCCGCCGGCATCGTGCTCGTGCAGGAGGCCGGTGGCGTCGTGCGCGAGCTCGACGGCGCCGACGACGTGCTCGCGACCGGCAACGTACTGGCGAGCACGATCCATCTGATCGATCCGCTCGCGGATCTGCTGCCGCGCCGGCGCGCGCAGGCCGCCTGACAGCCACGGCAGCAGGGGGATCGCGGCGCATGGGGAAAACGCTCCTGATCACCGGCGGCGCCGGCTTCATCGGCTCGGCACTGATCCGCCATCTGCTGCGCAACAGCGACTACCGCATCGTCAACGTCGACAAGCTCAGCTACGCCGCGAGCGCGGAGGCGCTCGAGGATGCGCCACAGCATCCGCGCTATCGCTTCGAGCGCGAAGACATCTGCGACGCCGCGCGGCTTGCGCACGTGTTCCGCGAGCACCAGCCCGACGGCGTGATCCATCTGGCCGCCGAATCGCACGTCGACCGCTCGATCGACGGCCCCGCCGATTTCGTCCAGACCAACATCGTCGGCACCTTCCGCCTGCTCGAAACCGCGCTCGCCTACTGGCAGACGCTGGACGCTGCGCGCCGCGCCGCGTTCCGCTTCCATCACGTCTCGACCGACGAGGTCTACGGCACGCTCGGCGACAGCGGGCTGTTCACCGAGACGACGCCGTACGCGCCGAACTCGCCGTACTCGGCGAGCAAGGCCAGCTCCGATCACCTGGTGCGCGCCTGGCATCACACCTACAAGCTGCCGGTCGTCATCACCAATTGCTCGAACAACTACGGGCCGTATCAGTTCCCCGAGAAGCTGATCCCGCTGATGATCCTCAATGCGCTCGAAGGCAAGCCGCTGCCGGTCTACGGCACCGGCGCGAACGTGCGCGACTGGCTCTACGTCGAGGATCACGCGCGCGCGCTGCAGCTGGTCTACGAGCGCGGACGCATCGGCGAGCAGTACAACATCGGCGGCCACAACGAGAGGCGCAATCTGGATCTGGTCGAGCAGCTGTGCAGCTTGCTCGACGAGCTGCTGCCCGACGCCGCGCAGCGCCCGCACCGCCGGCTGATCACCTTCGTCGAGGATCGCAAGGGCCATGACCTGCGCTACGCGATCGACGCCGGCAAGATCCGGCGCGAGCTCGGCTGGACCCCGCGCGAGACCTTCGAGACCGGCATCCGCAAGACCGTGCAGTGGTATCTCGACAACCGCAGCTGGTGTCGTGCCGTACAGGAGCGCGGCTATGGCCGCGAGCGGCTGGGACTGGGGAGACGGTAGATGAAGGGCATCATCCTCGCCGGCGGCAGCGGCACCCGCCTCTATCCGGTGACGCAGGCGGTGTCGAAGCAGCTGCTGCCGGTCTATGACAAGCCGATGATCTACTACCCGCTGACGACGCTGATGCTCGCCGGCATCCGCGAGATCCTCGTCATCTCGACGCCGCAGGACACGCCGCGCTTCGAGGCGCTGCTCGGCGACGGCGCGCGCTGGGGCATCTCGCTGTCGTACGCGGTGCAACCGAGCCCGGACGGGCTGGCGCAGGCCTTTCTGATCGGCGAGCGGTTCATCGACGGCAACCCCTGCGCGCTGGTGCTCGGCGACAACCTGTTCTACGGCCATGACCTCGCACCGGCGCTCAAGCGCGCGGCCGAGCGCCGCGACGGCGCGACGGTATTCGCCTATCCGGTCACCGATCCGGAGCGCTACGGCGTCGTCGAGTTCGACGAAAGCGGCCGCGTGGTTTCGATCGAAGAGAAACCGAAGCGGCCGAAGTCGCGCTACGCGGTCACCGGGCTGTATTTCTACGACGCCGAGGTCGTGAGCTTTGCGAAGGAGATCCGCCCGTCCGCGCGCGGCGAGCTGGAAATCACCGATCTCAACCGGCTGTATCTGAAGCGCAATGCACTGCAGGTCGAGCTGATGGGCCGCGGCATGGCCTGGCTCGATACCGGCACCAACGATTCGCTGCTCGACGCCGCGACCTTCATCCAGACGCTGGAGAAGCGCCAGGGCCTGAAGATCGCCTGCCCCGAGGAAGTCGCCTACCGCTCCGGCTTCATCAGCGCCGACGAGCTGCGCGCGCTCGCCGAGCCGCTGATGAAGAGCGGTTATGGTGCCTACCTGATGCGTCTGCTCGAAGAACGCATTTTCTGATCCCCACTTCGGATCCCGAACGATGCACGCAATCCCGACGGACCTGCCGGGCGTCCTGATTCTCGAGCCCAAGCTGTTCGGCGACGACCGTGGCTTCTTCATGGAAAGCTACAGCGCGCGCGTGTTCGCCGAGCTGACCGGCTGTCGCGAGCCGATGGTGCAGGACAACCATTCGCGCTCGGTGCGCGGCGTGCTGCGCGGCCTGCACTACCAGCTGCCGCCCATGGCCCAGGGCAAGCTGGTGCGCGCCATCGCCGGCGCGATCTTCGATGTCGCGGTCGACATCCGCCGCGGCTCCAAGACCTTCGGCCGCTGGGTCGGTGTAAGCCTGTCCGCCGAGAACAAGCGCCAGCTGTGGGTACCGCCCGGCTTCGCACACGCGTTCTACGTGACCTCCGACGTCGCCGAGGTCGTCTACAAGGTCACCGCCTACTACTCGCCCGAGCACGACCGCGGCATCCGCTGGGACGATCCGGCGATCGGCATCCGCTGGCCCCTCGCCGGCGTGCCGCCGCTGCTGTCCGGCAAGGACGCGGGCGCGCCGCGGCTCGGGGATGCCGAGGTGTTCGCGTGAGCAAGGTTTTGATCACCGGCGCCCGCGGCCAGCTCGGCATCGAGCTGCTCAAGCACGTGCCATCCGGCTTTGAAGCGACCGGCATCGACCTCGCCGAACTCGACATCACCGATGCGTCGGCCGTCGAGCGCTACGTCGATACGCTGCGACCGGCGGCCATCCTCAACTGCGCCGCCTACACCGCGGTCGACCAGGCCGAGTCGGAGCCGCACGCCGCGTTCGCGGCCAACCGCGACGGTGCACGCCACATCGCCGCAGCCGGGCAGCGCGTGCGCGCCAAGCTCGTCCACGTCTCCACCGACTTCGTCTTCGACGGCCGCAAGTCCGCGCCCTATCTGCCGGAGGACGCACCGAATCCGCTCGGCGTCTACGGGCAGAGCAAGCTCGAAGGCGAGCAGGCGGTCATGGCCGCGACCGAAGGCAGCGCGCTGATCGTGCGCACCGCCTGGGTCTATTCGGCGCACGGCAACAACTTCGTCAAGACGGTGCTGCGGCTGATGCAGGAAAGGCCGGCGCTGCGCGTCGTCGCCGATCAGATCGGCACGCCGACCGCGGCCGCTTCGCTCGCGCGCGCGCTGTGGGCGCTGCTGCGGCAGGGCGCGCCCGCCGGGATTTATCACTACACCGACGCCGGCGCGGCCAGCTGGTACGACTTCGCCTGCGCGATCCGCGAGCTGGCGGCACCACACCTGGCGAAGCCGCTGGCGCCGGTCACGCCGATCCGCACGCAGGACTATCCGACCCCGGCGCAACGGCCGGCCTACAGCGTGCTCGACAAGACGGCCGCCTATGCGCGCATCGGCGCCGCAGCGCACTGGCGCGAGCCGCTGGCCGCGGTGATCCGCGAGCTGCTGGCGTAAGGGCGTGCGGCGGATTACGACGCTGCGCGTCCAACCCGCCCTACGGTTCGACAGGCACCGCCCGTCGTAGGGCGGGCTGGGCCGGAGGGCGTAACCCGCCGGCGCGGCACGCGCATTGACCCAGATCAATCCCTTCACGCAGCGCCGCCGGCGAGACTTGCGCCCGGCCTGCGCTGTGGGGCGGGCTGTCCCCACCTGCCGTGACGACGCCGCATGACTGCCGCAACCGAAACCATGTCCGCGGTCGATCCGCTGACCGAACTCAAGGCGATCAACCTGCGCGAGGTGCGCGCGAAGATCAGTCCGGTCTGCGAGCAGCGCTCGCTGCCGCGCACGCTCGGCCCGCTGGTCTTCGATCTGCTGC
>JBFMCQ010000052.1:0-7991 GCA_040754295.1 Pseudomonadota bacterium
CTGCTCGTCGCGACGCTTGTCGCCGCGGCGCGGCTCGCGCTCGCGCCGCTCGCCGCGCGGCGGCTCGCGGCGCGGCGCCGGCTGCGCTGCAGCGGCGGGCTGCAGCGCCGGCGCTTCGGCCGCGCCGCCGATGCCGAGCCAGCGCATCAGCTTCTTCCAGATGCTCTCGGTGGGCACCGGCACGATGACCGGCACTTCGCGGATCACCATCGGCGCCGGCGTCGACGGCAGGATCTGCTTGACCGCGGCTTCTGCGGGCAGCCGCGCCGGTGCCGGCGGTCGCGCCAGCTCCTCGTGCGCGGCGGCGTCGAAGTTCTGTGCGAGCTGGTAGCTGATCGCGTCGTTGTCGTCGAGCTGCAGATGGTCGGCGCGCACGCGCCGGATCTCGAAGTTCGGCGTGTGCAGCGTCGGGTTCGGCACGATCGCGACGTGCACGCGCGAGCGTGCCTCGATCTCCCGGACCGCGAGGCGCTTCTCGTTGAGCAGGAAGGTGCCGACGTCGACCGGCACCTGGGCGATGACGCGCCCGGTGCGCTCCTTGATCGTCTCTTCCTCGATCAGGCGCAGGATCGACAGCGACAGGCTTTCGACCGAGCGGATCTGACCGCGCCCGGCGCAGCGCGGGCAGGGGATCTGCGTGTGCTCGGCAAGCGTCGGGCGCAGGCGCTGCCGCGACAGCTCGAGCAGGCCGAAGCGCGAGATGCGGCCGAGCTGAATGCGCGCGCGGTCCATTTCGACCGCCTGCTCCAGGCGCTTTTCGACCTCGCGCTGGTTCTTGTTCGAGTTCATGTCGATGAAATCGATCACGACGAGCCCGCCGAGGTCGCGCAGGCGCAGCTGACGCGCGATCTCGTCCGCGGCCTCCATGTTCGTGTTGAACGCGGTGTCCTCGATGCTGGCGCCGCCGGTGGCCTTCGCCGAGTTGATGTCGATCGAGGTCAGCGCTTCCGTGTGATCGATGACGATCGAGCCGCCGGACGGCAGGCGGATCGTGCGCTCGTGCGCGATTTCGATCTGCGATTCGACCTGGAAGCGCGAGAACAGCGGCATCTCGTCGCGATAGAGCTTCAGCCGCGGCAGCTGCTGCGGCATCACATGCTCCAGATGCGTGCGCGCCTGCTCGTAGATGTGCTCGTTGTCGATCATCACCTCGCCGATGTCCGGGCGCAGGTAGTCGCGCAGCGCGCGCAGGATGATGTTGTTTTCCTGATAGATCAGGAACGGCGCCTTGCGGTCTTCGGCGGCCTTCTCGATCGCGCTCCAGATGTCCTTGAGGTAGTCCGCGTCCCACTGCAGCTCCTCGACGGTGCGGCCGACGCCGTTGGAGCGGATGATCACGCCCATGCCGTCGGGGATCTGCAGTTTCTCCAGTGCTTCCTTGGCCTCCTCGCGCTCGTCGCCCTCGGCGCGGCGCGAAACGCCGCCGGCGCGCGGATTGTTCGGCATGAGGACCAGGTAGCGGCCGGCGAGCGAGACGAAGGTCGTCAGCGCCGCACCCTTGGTGCCGCGCTCCTCCTTCTCGACCTGGATGATGACTTCCTGGCCTTCCTGCAGCTGCTCGCGCAGGTTGCTTGCGCCGGGCTTGAAATAGGAGCGCGCGATCTCCTTGACCGGCAGAAAGCCGTGGCGGTCGGCACCGTAGTCGACGAAACAGGCTTCGAGCGAGGGCTCGACGCGGGTGATCCGGCCTTTGTAGACGTTACCTTTCTTCTGCTCTCGTGCGGCGGTCTCGATGTCAAGATCGACGAGCTTCTGTCCGTCGACGATGGCCACGCGCAGTTCTTCGCGCTGCGTGGCGTTGATGAGGATGCGTTTCATGAATGATTTCCTGATCCGTTTCGCGGCGCGCGGCGGGACAGTTCTTCAGGACGGCAGTCATGTGCATGTCGTGTATGCCCCGGGAGGCGCGCAAGCGCGGCTTGTTGTGGAATGGAGACTTGCGGCTGCGTGCGGGGTGCGCATGCGGCCCGAGATCTTGAGGCGCCGGGCGGGCTGCTAGAATGCCGGTCGCGCAAGCGCCTGTTCTCTTCCGTTACCGTCGATCCGGGACGGCCAGTTCCAATGACATCCGCCCCCGTACCCACGGAGTGTCACATTTTGACACAGAATTATCCCCAAGTCCGCAAGCTTGCCATCAGCAGCCGCGAAGACGGACAACGCGTAGACAATTTCCTGATCAAACAGCTGTCTGGCGTTCCGAAGTCGCATATTTACCAGCTCCTGCGCTCGGGGCAGGTGCGCGTCAACGGCGGCCGCGTGAAACCCGAGCGCAAGCTGGCCGTCGGTGACGAGGTGCGCGTTCCGCCGGTACGCGCGCCGGAGAAAGGCGAGGCGGTGCGGCCGCCGGATGCGCTGCTCGAGCGTCTGCGCGACGCGATCGTCCACGAAGACGAGCACTATCTGGCGCTGTCCAAGCCGTCCGGCTTGCCGGCGCACGCGGGCAGCGGCGCGCCGTACGGCGTCATCGAAGTGGCCCGCGCCTGGGGGCGGCACGACTTCCTGGAGCTGTGCCATCGACTGGACCGCGATACCAGCGGCGTGCTGCTGCTCGCCAAGACCCGGCCGGCGCTGCTGCGGGCGCAGCGCGCGTTCAAGCACGGCGAGGCCGACAAGCGCTACTTCGCGCTGCTGGTCGGCCGCTGGCGCGGCGAGGATCGCGACGTCGATGCGGCATTGCTGCGCAACCTGAACGTCGCCGGCGAGCGCCGCGTGCGTGTCGACGAGGAGGAAGGCAAGCCGTCGAAGTCGCGCTTCTCGCCGAAGGCGCGCTACCGCAACGCGACGCTGTGCGAAGTCAGGATCTTCTCCGGCCGCACGCACCAGATCCGGGTGCACGCCGCGGCGCTGGGTTGTCCGGTTGCCGGCGACGACAAGTACGGCGAGCGCGAGGACAACCGGCGGCTGCGCGACTTCGGTCTGAAGCGCATGTTCCTGCACTCGCATTTCCTCGCGCTGCCGGCCGCCGGCGAGTTTCCGAAGCTGCTGCTCAACGCGCCGCTGCCCGACGAGCTGCGCGAGGTGCTCGACCGCTTGCAGCGCGGCTGATGCAGCCGCGCCCGGGATTCACCGCTGAGGACGCACAGAGAGGAGATTTGAGCCGCATGCTCTTACCCGTGGCTTCCTCGCGCGCTCTGCGCTGACCTGGTGGGACGCGCCATACGATGAAATACCGTTTGCTGATATTCGACTGGGACGGAACCTTGGCCGACTCGGCCGGCCAGATCGTCGGTGCGATGCAGGCTGCGATTCTCGGCCTGGGCCTGCCGCCGCGCGAGGATGCGGCGATTCGCGAGCTGATCGGCCTGGGCTTGAACGAGGGGCTGCAGCGGCTGTACCCGGAGCTGGAGCTGCAGGCGCTGCGCGCGCTGCTCGACGGCTACCGGGCCAAATGGCTCTCCGAGGGGGCGGGCGAGGCGCCGCTGTTCGCCGGCGCGCTGGCGGCGCTGCAGGAACTGCACGGCGTCGGCTTTCGTCTGGCGATCGCCACCGGCAAATCGCGACGCGGCCTCGACCGCTCGCTGGCCCATCACAGCGAGCTCGCGCGTCTGCTGATCAACTCGCGCTGCGCAGACGAATCGGCCTCCAAGCCGGACCCACTGATGCTGCGCCAGCTGCTGGACGAAGAGGGCATCGAACCGGAGCAGGCGCTGATGATCGGCGACACCGAGTACGACATGGCGATGGCAGCTGCGATCGGGATGCCCCGACTGGGCGTGGCCTGCGGTGTGCACGAAGCGGGGCGGCTGCTGCGCAGCGGCGCCCACACAGTAATTGAAGCGGTGGCCAGCCTCCCCGGCTGGCTTGGCGCATCCTACGGCAAGGGATAGCCGGCTTCGCGCAGCAGCCGGCAGACCGCGATCAGCGGCAGTCCGATCAGCGCCGTCGGATCACGGCTGTCGATCGCGTCGAACAGGCTGATCCCATAGCCTTCGCACTTGAAGCTGCCGGCGCAGTCGAAGGCGGCTTCCGCGTCGACGTAGCGCTCGATTTCGGCGTCGGCGAGCGCGCGGAAGCGCACCGTCGTGACGTCCAGCGCCTCGTATGCGCGCTGGGGCGTTTGCAGCACGACGCCGGTGAGGAACTCGACCGCACGCCCTGACGCGGCGCGCAGCTGCGCAATGGCGCGCTCGCGGCCGCCGGGCTTGCCGACGACCTGCCCGGCGATCACGGCAATCTGATCCGACCCGAGGATCCAGGCTCGCGGATGGGCGGGGCGCAAGGCCTGCGCTTTCGCGGCGGACAGCCGCATCACCAGTGCGCGCGGACTTTCGCCGGGCTTGGGCGTCTCGTCGGCCTGCGAGGCCACGGCGGTGAACGGCAGCCGCAGCCGTGCGAGCAGCTCGGCACGGTAGCGCGAGCCGGACGCGAGGAGCAGCTCGAAAGCGGCGGGCAGGGCTGGGTTAGGCATTGAATTTCTTTGACATTGCGGGTGCGCGTCACTATGATGCGCGGCCCTTGAGCGGGGCAAGCCGATGAGCATTCCGCGTGAAGTCCGCGCTTCTGTCGCGGTGGCACAGGAAAGCCGGTTCCGCGGCGAGCTGAAGTCGACGCAGCGTCTGCGCGAGGCGTTCGGTGCAGACGCGCTGTTTGCACCGCTGCAAGTGGATCTGCAGACCGACGCGCGCCGGGGATGGCCGAGCCTGCACGGCAGCGTCGGCGGCGTCGTCGAGCTGGAGTGCCGCCGCTGCGGCGTGCGGTACCGGCAGCCGCTTGAGGTTGCGATGGACTTGCGCCTGGTGCAGAGCGAGGCCGAAGAGCGTGCAGCGCTGGCGGGCGCGGACCCGTACTGGGTTCAGGACGACCGCTTGCCGGTGTGGGAGCTGATCGAAGAAGAGGTGTTGCTGGCCCTGCCGATGCTGCCGCGCTGCGAGTCGTGCGAGAATGTCGTACAGGCCGCACCGCAGCCGCCGGCGCCGGCGCCGGATGAGAGTGTGCGACGGGAGAACCCGTTTGCGGCGCTGAAGCGAAAGCTCAGAACGAATCGAGAGTAGTGGGGCGCGCGGCGCCCGCGGAGTGAAGCTATGGCAGTTCAGGATTCCAAGAAGTCGCGCGCGTACCGCGGGCATCGTCAGGCGCACTGGAAGCGCAAGGTGCAGGCGCCCGCGCTGTCGACCGACCCGACCTCGGGCGAGACGCATCGCCGTCACCATGTGACCGCGGACGGCTACTACCGCGGCAAGAAGGTCATCGACAAGGCAGTCGTCGACGCCGGCGAATAAGCCCGACGTCGCGGCGGGTCCGCCCGAAATGACGGCTCCCGTTGTACTTGCTGTCGATGCGATGAGTGGTGACCACGGCCACGAGATGGCCGTGGACGCCGCTTTGCTCGCGCTCGCCGCGCATCCCGAGCTGGAGCTGATCCTCGTCGGCGACGAAGCGGTGCTGAGCGCCGATCTACATCGTCGCCACCACGGCCACGAGCCGCGCCTGCGCATCCAGCATGCCGCGGAGGTGGTTGGCATGGACGAGCCGCCGTCGAAGGCGCTGCGCAGCAAGAAGGACTCGTCGATGCGCCTGGCGATCGACCTCGTCAAGGAGGGCCGCGCGCAGGCCTCGGTGTCCGCCGGCAATACCGGCGCGCTGATGGCGATCGCCAAGTTCGTGCTCAAGACGCTGCCCGGCATCGAGCGCCCGGCGATCATCTCGGCCATTCCGTCGGTCAACGGCCACGTGCACATGCTCGATCTCGGCGCCAACGCCGTGTGCTCTGCCGGGCAGCTGCTGCAGTTCGCGGTGATGGGCTCCGCGCTGGTGACCGCGACGCTGGGCATCGAGCGGCCGAAGGTCGCACTGCTCAACATCGGCGAAGAGGAAATCAAGGGCAACGAGACCATCAAGCAGGCGGGCCAGCTGCTGCAGTCTTCGCCGCTGAATTACATCGGTTTTGTCGAGGGCGACGGGGTCTTTCTCAGGGACGTCGACGTCGTGGTCTGCGACGGCTTCGCCGGCAACATCGCGCTGAAGACCGGCGAGGGCGTGGCCAAGCTGATCTACCACTTCATCAAGGAAGAGTTCACGCGCTCGATCTTCACGAAAGCGGCCGCAGCGATGGCGATGCCCGCGCTCAAGGCGCTGGGCCGGCGCATGGACCCGCGCAACTACAATGGCGCCAGCTTCGTCGGCCTCAACGGCATCGTCGTCAAGTCGCACGGCAGCGCCGATGCGCACGCCTTCGCGGCGGCGATCCGCGTCGGGCTGCGTGAAGTCGAGAACGCGGTGCCGACGCGCATCACGCGCCTGCTGGCGTCGACGCAGCCGCCGGTGCCGCCGGTACGCGTGGCCTAGCTAGGGATCCGGTGAGCCACACGGACCGCATCGCGCGGGTCTGCCGACGCGGTTCGCCTGCAGCTCGGTGATGGGCGGCGTCCCTTTCATTGGACGAGCTGGTTGAGATTGAAGATCGGCAGCAGGATCGCGAGCACGATGAGCAGGACGACGCCGGCGGTCGCACGCCTTGGCGTGCGACCCATGTATGCCCCGTGGGTGATGGGCGGCGTCCCTTTCATTGGACGAGCTGGTTGAGATTGAAGATCGGCAGCAGGATCGCGAGCACGATGAGCAGGACGACGCCGCCCATCACCAGGATCAGCACCGGCTCAAACACCCCCATCATCGCGGCGACCAGCGTTTCCACCTCGCGCTCCTGGTTTTCGGCCGCGCGGTCGAGCATCTCGTCGAGCCTGCCGGAGGATTCGCCGCTGGCGATCAGGTGCACGGTGATCGGCGGGAACAGCTTGCTCGCCGACAGCGAGCGCGACAGCGTGGCGCCTTCCCGCACGCGCGCGGCCGCGGCCTCGATCGCATCGCGCATCGGCAGGTTGGTGACCACCTGCGTGCCGATGCGCAGGGCTTCGAGGATCGGCACGCCGCTGCCGAAGAGGATGCCGAGCGTGCGCGTGAAGCGCCCGGTGTTGGCGCCGCGCGTCAGCCGGCCGACGAGCGGCAGTCGCAGCAGCAGCCGATGCACGCGGCGCTTGAAGGCATCCTTTCGCATCAGGCGCTCGAACACGACGGCCGCGATGCCGAGCAGTGCGAGCAGGTAGACGCCGTAGTCGCGAAGGAAGTCGGACAGCGCGATCAAGCCCGTGGTGAGCCGCGGCAGCTCGGCGTCGATGCTCGCGAACACTTCGACGACCTGCGGCACGACGTAGGTCAGCAGCAGCACGACGACGGCGATCGCGACGAGCGTGAGGATTGCCGGGTACACCGCCGCGAGCATGACCTTCTGCTGCATCACCTGGCGCCGCTCGACGTACTCGGCGAGGCGCTCCAGGATGTAATCGAGCTTGCCCGACTGCTCGCCGGCCTCGACCGTTGCGCGAAACAGCGTCGGAAACGCGTTGGGGAACTGCTCGAGCGAGTCCGCGAGCGAGTTGCCCTCGATGACGCCGGCGCGCACGCCGAGCGCGATGCGCTTCACGCGCCTGCTCTCGCTCTGCTCGGAGACCGCGGTCAGCGCCTCATCGAGCGGCAGGCCCGAGCGCACCAGCGTCGCGAGCTGGCGCGTGAACAGCGACAACTCGGTGCTGCTCAGGCTGCCGCCGCGGCGGAACACCGAAGTCTTCGCCAGACGCTGCTCGGCGACCTCGGTCACGTCGAGCGGCATCAGCCCGCGCTCGCGCAGCAGCTGGCGCGCATGGCGCGGCGTGTCGCCTTCGATCAGGCCCTTGGTCGCCCGGCCCCTGACGTCGAGCGCGCTGTATTCGTAGGCAGCCAAGCGTCAGTGTCCAGTACGTAGTTTCCAGTTTCCAGAAACAGCTCGACGCCAGCGCGGCTGGAAACTGGAAACTGGAAACTGGAAACTGCTGTGCATCATTCCTCGATCGTCACGCGCAGCACTTCCTTGAGCGTCGTGAAGCCGGCGAGCACCTTGTTGCGCCCCGACTGGAGAATGCCGGGGCCGCGCGTGCGCGCATAGGCTTCGAGCGCCTGCTCGGAGGCGCTGTCGTGGATCATCGCTTCGAGCTTGCGGTCGACTTCGATGATCTCGT
>JBFMCQ010000052.1:8091-23834 GCA_040754295.1 Pseudomonadota bacterium
AGCACCTTGTTGCGCCCCGACTGGAGAATGCCGGGGCCGCGCGTGCGCGCATAGGCTTCGAGCGCCTGCTCGGAGGCGCTGTCGTGGATCATCGCTTCGAGCTTGCGGTCGACTTCGATGATCTCGTGGATGCCGGTGCGGCCGAGGAAGCCCATGTGCCGGCAGTGCGCGCAGCCGACCGGCTTGTAGAGCGTGATCTCGCGCGCCGGATCGACGCCGAGCTGCTCTTTCTCGACGGTGCCGGCTTGGTACGGCGCCTTGCATTGGGCGCACAGCTCGCGCACGAGGCGCTGTGCCATCAGCCCGACCAGCGATGACGATAGCTGGTAGGGCTCGACGCCCATGTCGCGCAGGCGCGTCACCGCGCCGACCGCGGTGTTGGTGTGCAGCGTCGACAGCACCAGATGGCCGGTCTGCGAGGCCTGGACCGCGATCTGCGCGGTTTCGAGGTCGCGGATCTCGCCGACCATGACGACGTCCGGGTCCTGGCGCAGGATCGCGCGCAGGCCGCGCGCGAAGGTCATCTCGACCTTGGTGTTGACCTGCGTCTGGCCGACGCCGTCGATGTAGTACTCGATCGGATCCTCGACCGTCATGATATTGCGCGAGCGGTCGTTGAGCACCGACAGCGCCGAGTACAGCGTCGTCGTCTTGCCCGAACCGGTCGGACCGGTGACCAGCAGGATGCCGTAGGGGCGGTGGATGATGTGATTGAGCGTCGAGATCTGCTGCTCGTCGAGGCCGAGCTGCTCGAGGTCGAGCTTCTCCGCTTGCTTGTCGAGAATACGCATGACGACGCGCTCGTTGTGCGCACCGGTCGGGATCGTCGACACACGCACGTCGACCTTGCGGCCGCCGAAGGCGCGCGAGATGCGGCCGTCCTGCGGCAGGCGCTTCTCGGCGATGTCGAGCTTGGCCATGACCTTGATGCGCGACACCAGCCGCGGCGCCAGACTGCGCGGCGGCGACATCACCTCGCGCAGCACGCCGTCGACGCGGAAGCGCACCTGCAGGCGGCTTTCGAAGCTCTCGATGTGGATGTCCGAGGCGTTCTCGCGGATCGCCTCGACGAGCAGGCCGTTGATGAAGCGGATCACCGGCGCGTCGTCGTCGGATTCGAGCAGGTCCTGGTTTTCCTGCAGCGCCAACGCGAGCGCGTCGAGATCGGCCTCCTCATCGTTGAGGCCTTCCATCAGGCTCGCGGTCGCCGTGGTCTGCCCTTCGTAGGTGCGTGACAGCAGCGCGTCGAATTCCTGGGGCGTGACGTTCTGCAGGCGCAGCGGCCGGCCGACGAAGCGGCGCGTCTCCTGGACCGCGTCGATGGCCACGCCGGGGCGCACGACGGCCACGACGTGATCGCCGCGGTCTTCGGTGACGATCAGGCCGTGACGCTTGGCGAAAGTGAACGGCGGACGCCGCAGGACGGGTTCCATGACAACGGGTATCGGGTGACGCGCCTCAGTCGCCCGCAGCGGGTGGCGACTCGGTGGCTTGCTCGACGGGCGGCTCCGCCGCTTCCTCGATCGCGGCCGGCGGTGCGGCCGCGCCGCTGCCGGGTTGCAGCTCCGGGGTTTCAGTCCACTCGCTCAGCGGGCGCAGAACCGGCCGCCGGCTGCCGATCAGCGGGCCGGCGCCGGTGCCGGCGTCGATCTGCGCCTGGCGCAGCGCATCGTACTTCTTGCGCGTGTAGTAATCGCCCTCGGTGCGCTTGCGCAGCACCGAGGGCCGGATGAACAGCATCAGATTGCGCTTGGTCTTGTCGATCGAACGGAACCTGAAGAGCGAGCCGAGCAGCGGCAGGTCGCTGAGGAACGGCACGCCGCGCTTCTGGTCGTTGATGTTGTCGTCGATCAGGCCCGCGATGACGAGGATCTGGCCGTTCTCGACGCCGACGACGTTGCTGAGCGTGCGCTTGTTCGTGATCAGGTTCGCGGCGCCGGCGGAGCCGCTCGACAGGCTGGAGACTTCGAAGTCGAGCTTGAGCTTGATCACATCGCTCTCACCGCCGATCTGCGGGGTCACCGACAGGGTCAGGCCGACGTCCTTGCGCTCGATGGTCTGGAACGGGTTGACGGAACCGGTCGCGGTTCCCGTATTGGTGAACTGGCCGGTGAGGAACGGAACTTCCTGGCCGACCGAGAATTTGGCCTCCTCGTTGTCGAGCGTGACCAGGGTCGGCGTCGACAGCACGTTGGAGTCGCCGTCGCCCTTGAGCGCCTTGAGCAGGATGCCGAAGGAGGTGCCGTCACCGCCATCGCGTCCGCCGGCGACATTGATGCCCTGGCCGATGGCCGAGAGTCCGGACTCCGGACTCCCCGAGGTGACGGCGGCCGCGAGTGCGCTGAGGGTGTTCGGGTCGAGGATGCCGGCCGCGGCGATGCGATCGCCGTTGAACACCGCCCAGTCGACGCCGAGCTGGCTCGACTTGTTGGCGCTGACCTCGGCGATGATCGCCTCGACGAGCACCTGCGCGCGCTGGATGTCGAGCTGGGCGATGACGTCGCGGATCTGGCGCATCGTCTTCGGCGGTGCGGTGATGATCAGCGCGTTCGTGTCCTTGTCGGCGAGCACGCGCGTGCGCTCGTAAGCACCGCCGCCGCCGGTCGGAGCTGCCGCCGGCGCCGCGGTCGTGCCGCCGGCGGTCTTCTCGGCCTGGCCGACCTGTTGCGCGTAGCCCTCGAGGATCGGTGCGAGATTCTCGGCGCTGGCGTAGCGCAGGTAGACGACCTGCGTCGCGCCGTCGTCGGCGAGCTCGATGTCGAGCTGCTGGATGATGTCGATGTACTTCTGCCGCTCGGCCTTGTCGCCGCCGATCAGGATGCTGTTGCTGCGCTCGTCGGCGATGATCGTCGCCGGCTGCGTCGTCGGGTCGGCCTGTTTGTCCTGCTGTGCCATCGCCGTGAGCACGCGCACGGTTTCGCTGGCCGACGCGTGCTGGAGGCGGATGAACTCGATATCGCGGTCGCCGGCCTGATCCATCTGCGTGATCAGCTTTTCGATGCGCTCCACGTTGGCGGCGCGGTCGGTGATGATCAGCGTGTTGTTCGGCTGGTAGGCCGCGAGGTGGCCCCACTGCGGCACCAGGACACGCAGGATCGGCACCAGCTGCGCGGCATTGATGTTCTGCAGCTGGAACACGCGCGTGACCACCTCGTCGATCGGCAGTCCCTTGCGCGCACCGTAGTAGCCGCTGCCTTCCTGGCGCGCAGTCGCCTCGGGCACGATCTTGATCGCTTCACCGGCCGGGATCGCCGCGTAGCCGTTGACCGAGAGAACGGCGAGGAAGGTTTCGTACAAGGCCTCGTCGCTCATCGGCGACGAGCTGATGACGGTGACCTTGCCTTTCACGCGGGCGTCGACGATGAAGTTCCTGCCGGTGACCTCGCTGACCGTGGCGATCAGCGTGCTGATGTCGGCATCCTTGAGATTGAGCGTGATCTCGGCGCGCACCGGCGCCGCGAGCAGCACGAGCAGGGCGAGGCCGGCGGTGACGGCGTGTTTGCGGATGGTCATGTCAATTGAGTGACAGATTCAGCGTCTGTACCTGGCCGCCGCGTTCGATCGTCAGCGTCACCGCGGTCGCCTGGCTCAGTTCCCCGAGCAGTTGCAGCGCCTTCTGGTTGTCGTCCAATTGTACGCCATTGACCGAGGTCACCAGATCGCCCGGCCGCAGGCCGAGCTGCTGGAAGGCGTCGCGCTCGCGGCCCGGGTAGATGCGGTAGCCGCGCTGCTGGCCGTTGACGGTCGCCGGCTGCACGCGCAGGTAGGTCGACGCCTTGGTCGGATCCGTCATGATCTGCTCGCGGATCTGCGACAGCATCTGCGCCGTGTCGCCGCCGACCGCGCCGGCCGCCGGCTCGGGCCGCTGGTACCCCAGGCTCGCGGTGCTCGGCGCATCCTTGTTCAAACGCAGCGTCTCGAACTGGCCGGCGCGCGCGAGGATCACGCGATCGGGGTAAATCGCCTGTAGCGTGACGCCGGCGATGACGCTGTCGCCGATCGCGTAGGGCTTTTCGTCGCCGGCGCTGCTGGCGATCAGCGCCCGCGATTCGCGGTCGCCCGCGGCGAGAATGCCGAGCAGGTTCAGCGACAGCCGCGTCTCCGGGGCTTCCTCGACCTTGGCCACGGCCGGCGGCGTGTAGCGGCCGAAGAGCTCGGCGGCGATCAGCTTGTCGATGCCCGCGGTCCGCGTTGCCGCGCCGCGCGGCTTGGGCACCTCCGCCGGCGGCGGCTGCCAGCGCCCGGCCTCCGGCACCGGCACCAGCGCCCACACCAGCTGCGCGAGCAGCCAGGCGACGGTCAACACCAGGAGCAGATTCACGGCAGGCGGCAGCGCGCGACCGTGCCGCTCGTACAGCTGCGCGAGCCGCTGCAGACTCAGAGTATCGGACATCCGCGCATCATACCCCGCCGCCTTATGAACAGCGCATCGGACTCCTACGGTTTGCCGGCAGTTCCGCACTTGAATACCTTGCGGTTGTCCCCGGGGGTCGATTCCGTCTCGCCATCAGCGCAGGGCATTGAACCCTGCTGCCGCGGCGCGGACGAACCAGAGAATGCGGACGCGCCGGAGCCGCGGATGTCGGGCAGTTCCGCCGACATTGCAGACCGTTCAGCAAGCGGAAGTCGTCGCCGGCCGGTCGGACTCTCCACAACCGGGGCGTCAGCGCTAAACTGGGGCCATGAGCAACGAGGTCAAGCGAGATTCTGGTCAGGGCGTCGCGCTGGAAGAGGCCAAGCCCAAACTGCGCCAGCCACCGCTGTACAAGGTCGTCATGATCAACGACGACTACACGCCGATGGACTTTGTGGTCCAGGTTTTGCAACAGTTTTTTCACCACCCGCGGGAGAAGGCGGTGCAGATCATGTTGCAGGTGCATACGCAGGGGCGCGGCGTTGCCGGGGTTTTTCCTGCCGAAATCGCCGAAACCAAGACCGCACAGGTCAACGCGTACGCGCGGCAGCACCAGCACCCGCTGTTGACCGTCATGGAGAAAGCGTGAACCGCGTACCGTATTGCGGACGCAGTGGAGCCCACTATGTTGTCTGAAGACCTGCAAAAAGCCCTGGATGCCGCGTTCGTTTCGGCGCGCATGGAGGGGCATGAGCTGTTGACCGTCGAGCACCTGCTGCTCGCCCTGCTGTCCGACACTCAGGTGTCGGAAGCGCTGACCGCCGCCGGTGCCGACAGCGACAAGCTGGAAGAGGCGCTCAAGGACTACATCCGCAGCCATATCCAGGCGGTCAGGGACGTCGAGAAGCACGAGGTGCAGCCGACGCTGTCGTTCCAGCGCGTGCTGCAGCGCGCCATCTACCACGTGCAGGCCGCCGGCAAGAAGCACGTGAGCACGCTCAACGTGCTCGTCGCGATCTTCTCGGAAAAGGACACGCACGCGGTGTACCTGCTCGGCGAGCAGGGCGTGAGCCGTCTGGACATCGTCAACTTCATTTCGCACGGCATCACCAAGAACGGCGCGGCGCCGCAGGAGAAGCCGGCCGAGGCCGAGGAGCGCGAGGAAGGCGGCGAGAAGGGACAGCCGGGGCAGAGCGCGCTCGAGCAGTACGCGAGCAACCTCAACGAGCGTGCCGCGCACGGCGCGATCGACCCGCTGATCGGGCGCGATCTCGAGATCGAGCGCGTGATGCAGACGCTGTGCCGGCGGCGCAAGAACAACCCGCTGCTGGTCGGCGAGGCCGGCGTCGGCAAGACCGCGATCGCCGAGGGCCTGGCGTGGCTGATCGTCGAGGGGCGTGTGCCCGACCTGCTCAAGCGCGCGGTCGTCTACAGCCTCGATCTGGGCTCGCTGATCGCCGGCACCAAGTACCGCGGCGACTTCGAGAAACGGTTCAAGGCGGTGATCCACGAGCTGCAGAAGCGGCCCGGCTCGATCGTGTTCATCGACGAGATCCACATGATCATCGGCGCCGGTGCGGCGAGCGGCGGTGTCATGGACGCGTCGAACCTGCTCAAGCCGCTGCTGGCCTCCGGCCAGATCCGCTGCATCGGCTCGACCACCTACCAGGAATACCGCGGCATCTTCGAGAAGGACCGTGCGCTGGCGCGCCGCTTCCAGAAGATCGACGTGACCGAGCCCAGCGTCGAGGACACGGTGAAGATCCTCGAAGGCCTGCGCGCGCGCTTCGAGGAGCACCACCAGGTGCAGTTCACGCGCGGCGCGCTGCGCTCGGCGGTCGAGCTGTCGTCACGCCACATCACCGACCGGCACCTGCCGGACAAGGCGATCGACGTCATCGACGAGGCGGCGGCGCGGCTGCGCCTGCTGCCGGAGTCCAAGCGCCGCAAGACGGTGCAGGTGCGCGACATCGAGGAAACCGTCGCGCGCATCGCCCGCATTCCGCCGAAGAGCGTCTCGGCCAATGACCGCGACCGCCTGGCCACACTCGAGCGCGATCTCAAGCTCGTGATCTTCGGCCAGGATGCCGCGATCGAGCAGCTCACCGCCTGCATCAAGCTGGCGCGCTCGGGGCTGGGCAATCCGGACAAGCCGATCGGCAACTTCCTGCTCGCCGGCCCGACCGGCGTCGGCAAGACCGAGGTCACGCGCCAGCTCGCGCAGCTGCTCGGCATCGAGCTGATCCGCTTCGACATGTCGGAGTACATGGAGCGGCACACGGTGTCGCGGCTGATCGGCGCGCCGCCGGGCTACGTCGGCTTCGACCAGGGCGGCCTGTTGACCGAGGCGGTGCTCAAGCATCCGCATGCGGTCGTGCTGCTCGACGAGATCGAGAAGGCGCATCCGGACGTGTTCAACCTGCTGCTGCAGGTCATGGATCACGGTCGGCTCACCGACAACAACGGCCGGCAGGCGGATTTCCGCAACATCATCCTGATCATGACGACCAACGCCGGCGCCGAGGAGTCGTCGCGCCGCTCGATGGGCTTCACCGAGCAGAACCATCAGACCGACGCGATGGAGGCGATCCGGCGCATGTTCACGCCGGAGTTCCGCAACCGTCTCGACGCGATCGTGCAATTCGCGGCGCTCGGGCAGGCCGAGGTGCTGCGCGTCGTCGACAAGTTCGTACTGCAGCTCGAAGAGCAGCTCGGCGCCAAGGGCGTGCAGCTGGACGTCGACGAAACGGCACGGCTGTGGCTGGCCGAGCGCGGCTACGATCCGAAGATGGGCGCGCGGCCGATGGCGCGCGTCATCCAGGAGAACCTGAAGCGGCCGCTGGCCGAGGAGCTGCTGTTCGGCAAGCTGTCGAACGGCGGCCGCGTCCACGTCTCCATCGACGAGCACGGCGGGCTGGAGTTCGAGCTCGAGGGCCGCGAGAAATCGGCGCAGCTCGAGCCGGTGTAGGACGGCAGTTTCCAGTTGTTGGTTTCCGGTTTCCAGTAACCGCGGCGTAGCGGAATCGTCTGGAAACTGGAAACTGGAAACTGGAAACTACTTGTCGCGGAAGGTGATGCGCCCCTTCGTCAGGTCGTAGGGCGTCAGCTGTACCGTGACCTTGTCGCCGGTGAGGATGCGGATGTAGTGCTTACGCATGCGGCCGGAGATATGGGCGATGACGATATGCCCGTTCTCCAGTTTTACGCGGAAGGTCGTGTTGGGTAGCGTCTCGACGACGACCCCGTTCATCTCGATGTGATCTTCCTTTGCCATGTGCCCGCCTGTAAAAGTGGCGTGCATTATTGGAGCGGACCCCGAATGTTTCAACCGGCGCCCGCTTGCGCCGCTCCGGTGAGCCAGCCGCGCGCGCTCAGGCACTCCAAGGGCCGGAAGCGCTGTTTGTAGGCCATCTTGCGGCTTTCAGGCACCCAGTAACCCAGGTAGACATGCGGCAGCCCGTGCTCGCGTGCGTAGGCGATCTGGCGCAGCACCGCCAGCGTGCCGAGTCCGCGCGCCGTCTCGGCCGGGTCGAAGAAGGTATAGACCGCGGACAGTGCCTGCGGCAGATGATCGACGACGGCGACGCTGATCAGCCGCCCGCGCTCGCGGAAGCACCAGTAGTGCACCGGAACCCAGGGGCATTCCAGAAAGCCGTGGAAGGCCTCGCGGTCGTGGGGGTCCATGCCGCCGTCGGCGTGGCGGCCGAGCAGGTAGCTGCGGTAGAGCGCGTAGTGCTCGTCCGAGAGTTTTTTCTCGATCGTCGCCTCGAGCCCGCGGTTGGCGGCCAGACAGCGGCGCTGCGCGCGGCTCGCGCGGAACTCGGCTACCGGAATGCGCGCCGGAATGCAGCGCGTGCAGTCGCGGCAGTGCGGGCGGTAGACGTGGCCGCCGCTGCGACGGAAGCCCATCTCCAGCAGGCGCTGGTAGCGCGGCGGATTGAGCGTCCATTCGGGATCGACGAAGGCGCTGCGTGCCGCACGGCCCGGCAGGTATCCGCACGCGTGCTCGGCGCTGAGATAGAGGCGGACCGGCTGGACGTCGTTCATACCGTCGCGGGCCGTGTGGAGGCCCCCCGTGCGGAGCACGGGGATCGTGGCGTAGCGGCCCGGCGGCGCCATGAGCGCCGGTAAGCCAGACTCAAGCAGGCAGGCGGCCTCATGGCGGCAGGTGCAACGGGTCGCAGGGGCGGTCGATCTGGAAGCGCCAGACACCGGGGCGCCGCCGCGTGTCCAGCGCGAGCGCGAGGCGGCGCAGGAACTCGCTGCGCGGCAGGTCGGTCGCGCCCAGGCTGTCGAGATGTGCGGAGCTGACCTGGCAGTCGACGAGTTCGAAGGCCCAGGCATCGAGCTGCCGGCACAGCCAGTAGAGCGCGAGCTTCGAGGCATTGTCGGCGTGCGAAAACATCGACTCGCCGAAGAACACGCCACCGAGCGCAATGCCATAGAGCCCGCCGATCAGCTCGCCGGCGCGCCAGACCTCGACGCTGTGTCCATAACCGTGCTCGTGCAGCTGCCGGTACGCGCGGCGCATGTCGTCGCCGAGCCAGGTGCCGCGGCTGCCGCGGCGCGGCCCCGCGCAGGCATCGAGCACGGCGGCGTAGGCGCGGTCGAGGGTGACGGCGTAGTCGCCGCGCGCGATGGCGCGGCGCAGCGAGCGTGACACGTGCAGCGTCGACGGCAGCAGCACCGAGCGCGGGTCGGGGCACCACCACAGGATCGGCTCGTCCGGGTTGTACCAGGGAAAGATGCCCTGCGAATACGCGCGCAGCAGCCGTGTCAGCGACAGATCGCCGCCGATCGCCAGCAACCCGTTGGGCTCGCGCATCGCCAGATGCGCGGGCGGGAAAGGCTGGTGCGGGTTACGCGGATCCAGCCAGTGCAAGCGGACGGGGCTATCCATGTCCGGCGTGTGCGTTGACGCTCGAAGCATACGCCAGCCGCAGCCCGCCGTCCCTCGTCACAGGCGCGCGTCTCAATGGAAGGTCGGCGACACCGCCTGGACGTCGCGCAGGGCCCACTGGACCACGGCGTCGTGCTCGAAGCGCGTGATCGGCTCCGACTCAGCCGGCGGCCCGGCGGACGACAAGCGGCCTTCGGCGTCGAAGTGAATGCGGGCACCGGCGGTCTGCACGCGCAACTCGCCCTGCTCGGCGACATCTTCGACGGTGAGCTGCAGGTAGCGCAGGTCATGGCCGGCAAACTCCGGAAGCCGGTCGGCGCCGGCCGCGATCAGGGCCGCTTGCTCCGCACTGAACTCGCGGATGCCGCCTTCCGGTGTCAGCAAGAAGTGTCGCGTCTGCGTGCTCATGATATGCCCCAATGGAGCCCTCGATATTTCGACCACGCTCCTATATTAAGGTTTACGGCAGCTTTTCAAGCTCGATTGAGCGCACGGGTGACCGTCCATCCGTCCGTTATACTCCAGCGATACGATTTCACACCCCGGATGCTCAGAAGCAAATCTCACGCCACTGACGAGGCTGCCGGACCGAGCTGGCTCGAACGGCTGCCGCGCGAAGCGGCGATGCTGGCTTGTCTCGGCCTGTCGCTGTTCCTGCTGGTCACGCTCGTCAGTTTCAGCCCGAACGATCCCGGCTGGTCGTCGTCGGGCACCGGCGAGCCGGTGCGCAACCTCGCCGGCGCCGTCGGCGCCTGGATCGCCGACGTGCTGCTGTCGCTGTGCGGGTACGTCGCGTATCTGCTGCCCTGGGCGGTGCTGCTGATCGGGCTGCGCATCTTCCGCAATCCCGAGCCGGACGACGAAGGCGTGCCGCGCGGTGTGCGCGTCGCTGCGTGGCTGGTGCTGCTCGCGAGTCTGGCGGCGCTCGCATCGCTGCACGTGGGCGCCTCGCCGGACTGGGCGCCGCAGGGGAGCGGTGGCATCGCCGGTCTGGCGCTGGCGCAGGGTCTGGTCAGCGTGCTCAGCGGCTTCGGCGCCAGCCTCGTGCTGCTGACGCTCACCGTGGCCGCGGCACCGTTGGCGCTCACGTTCTCGTGGCTGCAGGTCGTCGACCGTCTCGGCGCGCTGGTCGTCGGCTTGTTCCAGCGTCGGGCCTCCGCCGCGGACGAAGCGGCGCTGGCGGCCGAGGCGGGCATGCCCGGGGCCGCGCCGAGCTTTTTCCCGGTGGCGCCGGCCGATGAGGAGACCGATGCGCCGCGGGGCGGCAAGGAGCGGCGCAAGCGCAAGGCGCCGACGCTGCTGAGCACAGAGGCGGATCAGCTGGAGCTGCTGCCGCCGGCAGCCGACAAAAAAGCGCGCGGCGGCACCAAGGCGAAATCGGGGCCAGACCCGGTGCCGGCTTTCGACGGCGATCCGATCCCGCCGACGTCGATGCTCGACCCACCGCGGCCGTCCGGGCGCCAGTACAGCAGCGAAGATCTGGAGCGCCTCTCGCGCGAGGTCGAGCGCCATCTCGAATCCTTCGGCGTGAAGGCGCAGGTGGTTGCGGCAACCCCCGGACCGGTGATCACGCGCTTCGAGCTGCAGCCGGCGCCCGGCGTCAAGGGCTCGCAGATCACCAATCTGTCGCGCGATCTGGCGCGCTCGCTGTCGGTGTCGAGCGTGCGAGTGATCGAGGTCATCGAGGGCAAGTCGGTCGTCGGCCTGGAAATCCCCAACCAGAAGCGCGAGTTCGTGATGCTGCGCGAGATTGTCGAATCGTCGGTGTACCGGCACTCGTCGTCGCCGCTGACGATCGCGCTCGGCAAGGACATCGCCGGCCATCCGGTCGCGGTGGACCTGGGGAAGATGCCGCACCTGCTCGTCGCCGGCACCACCGGCTCGGGCAAGTCGGTCGCGATCAACGCGATGATTCTGTCGATGCTGTTCAAGGCGACCCGGGATCAGGTGCGCTTCATCTTCATCGACCCGAAGATGCTGGAGCTGTCGGTCTACGAGGGCATTCCGCATCTGCTGACGCCGGTCGTCACCGACATGAAGGACGCGGCCAACGCGCTGCGCTGGTGCGTGGCCGAGATGGAGCGCCGCTACCGGCTGATGTCGGCGCTGGGCGTGCGCAACCTGGCCGGCCTCAATCGCAAGATCGAGGATGCGGAGCGCTCCGGCGAGCCGATCCGCGATCCGCTCAAATCCCTGCCGCCGGATCTGTTCGACGCCGAAACGCCGCTGCCGCAGCCGGAGGCGCTGCAGCCGCTGCCGAATATCGTCGTCATCATCGACGAGCTCGCCGACATGATGATGGTCGTCGGCAAGAAGGTCGAAGAGCTGATCGCGCGGCTGGCGCAGAAGGCGCGCGCCGCCGGCATTCATCTGATCGTCGCGACGCAGCGGCCGAGCGTGGACGTCATTACCGGCCTGATCAAGGCCAACGTGCCGTCGCGGCTGGCGTTCCAGGTCGCTTCGCGCATCGATTCGCGCACGATTCTCGACGAGATGGGGGCCGAGACGCTGCTCGGCCACGGCGACGGCCTGTTCCGGCCGATCGGCGCGAGCCGGCTCGATCGCGTGCATGGCGCCTTCGTCGACGATCATGAGGTGCACAAGGTCGTCGCCTATCTGAAGCAGGTCGGGCCGCCGGAATACATCGAGGACATCTGTGCCGAGGAGGCGCCGGCGAGCTCCGGCGGCGACAGCGGCGAGGACATCGAGGCCGATCCGCTCTACGATCAGGCGGTCGCGCTGGTGCTGGAAACGCGCAAGGCCTCGGTCTCGTGGGTGCAGCGCCGGCTCAAGATCGGCTACAACCGCGCCGCGCGCATGGTCGAGCAGATGGAGGCCGCGGGCATCGTCGGGCCGAGCGGGCCCGGCGGCAACCGCGAGATTCTCGCGCCCGGAGGACGGGAATGATGCGCAGCGTGCGCTACCTCGTGGGCCTGCTCTGCTTCGTTGGAGCACAGGCGGCCGACGCCGCATCGGAGTCGCGCCTGGAGCGCTTCGTCACCGAGGTGCAGACGCTGTCGGCGCACTTCGAGCAGACGCAATACGACGATCACGGCGAAGTCACGGCGCGGCGCAGCGGAGACTTCCAGCTCGCGCGGCCCGGCCGCTTCCGCTGGCACTACGCAAAACCCTATGAGCAGCTGATGGTCTGCGACGGCGACGACATCTGGAACTACGAGCCGGACCTGGCGCAGGTCACCGTGCGCGACGCCGAGCAGATCCTGCGCGACACGCCGGCAGCGCTGCTCGCGCGCGGCAGCGATCTGGAAGCGCGCTTCACGATCACCCCGGCCGGCAGCGACGGCGATGCGCAGCTGCTCAAGCTGGAGCCGAAGACCGCGGACACCGACTTCGGTCTGATCGAGCTGTGGCTGCGCGACTCGGGGGTGCCGGAGCGCATGCGCCTACACGACCCGCTCGGCGGCACCAGTGACATCCGCTTCAGCGAGGTCGTGCTCAACGCGCCGATCACCGCGCAGCGCTTCCGCTTCGAGCCGCCGGCCGGCGTCGAGGTCGTCAGGCTCGAATAGTGGCCGGCACGGCTCAGCCGCTGGCCGAGCGCATGCGCCCGCGCGTGCTCGATGACGTCGTCGGCCAGCCGCATCTGCTCGCCCCGGGTGCGCCGCTGCGCACCTTGCTCGAAGCCGGCAGCGTGCCGTCGATGGTGTTCTGGGGGCCGCCCGGCGTCGGCAAGACCACACTCGCGCGGCTCATCGCCGGCTACACCAAGGCGCGCTTCATCACGCTCTCGGCCGTGCTCGCCGGCGTCAAGGACATCCGCGAGGCGGTCGCTCAGGCGCAGGCGGCACGCAGCGGGCTGACGCCGGAGCGCACCGTGGTCTTCATCGACGAGATCCACCGCTTCAACAAGGCGCAGCAGGACGCGCTGCTGCCCTATGTCGAGGACGGCACGATCACGCTGATCGGCGCGACGACCGAGAATCCGTCGTTCGAACTCAACGGCGCGCTGCTGTCGCGGCTGCGCGTTTTCGTGCTGCGCGCGCTCGCGCACGAGGACATTCTCGCGCTGCTGCGCCGCGCACTCGCGGATCCCGCGCGCGGTCTCGGCGCCGCCGCGGACGCGCTGCCCGCGGCCTGGCTCGAGCGCCTCGCCGAAGCCGCCGACGGTGATGCGCGGCGCGGCCTGGTGCTGCTCGAGACGGCGTACGAACTGGCGCGTGCGCAGCCGCAGAAGGACGACGCCGTGCTCGAGCGCCTCGTCGGTCGCGGCCTGCGGCGCTTCGACAAGCAGGGCGAGAATTTCTATGACCAGATCTCGGCACTGCACAAATCCGTGCGCGGCAGCGATCCCGACGCGGCGCTGTACTGGCTCGCGCGCATGCTCGACGGCGGCTGCGACCCGCACTACATCGCGCGCCGCGTGCTGCGCATGGCGATCGAGGACATCGGGCTTGCCGATCCGCGCGCACAGGAGCTGTGTCTCGCCGCCTGGGAGACCTACCAGCGCCTCGGTAGTCCCGAAGGCGAACTGGCGATCGCGCAAGCCGTCGTCTATCTCGCCTGTGCGCCGAAGAGCAACGCCGCCTACGCCGCCTACAACGCGGCGCGCAAGCTGGTCGAGGACACCGGCTCTCTCGAGGTGCCGATGCATCTGCGCAACGCGCCGACGCGGCTGATGAAGGATCTCGGCTACGGCGCCGGCTACCGCTACGACCACGACGAGCCGCAGGCACAGGCCGCCGGGCAGCAGTTTCTGCCGGAGCAGCTGATCGGAACGGAGCTGTACCATCCGACCACCCGCGGGATCGAGCAGCGGATCGCCGAGCGGCTGGCCATGCTGCGGCAGCGGCGCGACTCGCGCGGGCGGCAGGACCCGCAGCAATGACGCAGTGGCTCGCTGTGGCCGCGGGCGGAGCACTGGGTGCCGTGGCCCGTTTTGCCGTCGTGCGCATGAGCACGGCGCTGCTCGGTCCCGCGTTCCCGTTCGGGACTCTGCTCGTCAATGTCCTCGGCAGCTTCGCCGCCGCGCTGCTGTACGTGCGGCTGATCGAGCAGGGCGTGGCCGACGGTACGCTGCGCGCGCTGCTCATCGTCGGCTTCCTCGGCGCGTTCACGACGTTCTCGGCCTTCTCGGTCGAGACCTTGCGCTTGATCGAGGACGTCGGTCCCGGTTCGGCGCTGCTTAACGTGCTGCTGAATCTGCTCCTGTGTTTCGGCGCCTGCGCGATCGGTCTGTGGATCGGGCGCGAATACGGCTCCTGAGTCGCGGCACTACAATGCGCGCTTCATTCGTCGCACCGGGACCGCTTCATGCTTGACGTCAGACTGCTGCGTGCCGACCCCGAGCGCATCGCCGCCCAGCTCGCCCGCCGCGGCTTCGTATTCGACGTCGCCGAGTTCCAGGCGCTGGAAGCGCGGCGCAAGACGCTGCAGACGCAGACCGAGCAACTGCAGGCCGAGCGCAACAGCCGGTCGAAGGCGATCGGCGCCGCCAAGGGCAGGGGTGAAGACACCGCGTCGCTGCTCGCCGACGTCGAGCGCCTCGGCCGCGAGCTGGACGCGTGCAAGCAGCAGCTGGATGCGCTGCAGGCTTCGCTGAACGCGCTGCTGCAGGGGCTGCCCAATCTGCCGCACGCGTCGGTGCCCGACGGCAAGGACGAGAACGACAACGTCGAAGTCCGGCGCTGGGGCGAGCCGCGTGCGGCCGAAGGCGCCCGCGACCACGCCGATCTGGGCGAAGCGCTCGGCATGATGGACTTCGCCGCCGCCGCCAAGCTCACCGGCGCGCGTTTCACGGTGCTGCGCGGACCGCTGTCGCGCCTGCACCGCGCGCTGACGCAGTTCATGCTCGACGTGCATACACAGGAGCACGGCTACGAAGAGCTGTACGTGCCGTACATCGTCAACGCGACGAGCCTGTTCGGCACCGGCCAGCTGCCCAAGTTCGGCGCCGATCTGTTCGCGCTCAACTGGGAGCACGACTGGCGTCTGATCCCGACCGCCGAGGTGCCGGTGACCAATCTGCTGCGCGACGAGATTCTCGACGCCGCGCAGCTGCCGCGGCGCTGGGTCGCGCATACGCCCTGCTTCCGCGCCGAAGCCGGCGCCGCCGGACGCGACACGCGCGGCATGATCCGCCAGCATCAGTTCGAGAAGGTGGAGCTGGTGCAGGCGGTGCTGCCGGAGCAGTCGTACGCGGCGCTCGAGGAGCTGACCGGGCACGCCGAGGCGATCCTGCGCAGGCTCGGACTGCCGTATCGCGTCGTCGGCCTGTGCGCCGGCGACATGGGCTTCGCCTCCGCGAAGACCTACGATCTCGAAGTCTGGCTGCCGAGCCAGAACCGCTACCGCGAGATTTCCTCGTGCTCGAACTTCGAGGATTTCCAGGCGCGGCGCATGCTCGCGCGCTACCGCCACCCGCAGACGAAGAAGCCCGAGCTGCTGCACACGCTCAACGGCTCAGGCCTCGCCGTCGGCCGCACGCTGGTCGCGATCCTCGAGAACTACCAGCAGGCGGACGGATCGATC
>JBFMCQ010000053.1:0-23620 GCA_040754295.1 Pseudomonadota bacterium
AACATTGGACGTCATTGCGGATTTGAGAGGCTTGGAAAACATGCTGGCCGAACGCGTCAAAGAGTGGACCCGTGAGTGGGAACAGCAGGGGCTAGAGAAGGGCATGCAGCAGGGGTTGCAGCAGGGGCTGCAGCAAGGTGAAGCCGCAGTGCTCCTCCGCCAGCTGACCCGCAAGTTCGGCGAGCTGCCGCCGCAAGTGCGTCGCCGGATCGAATCGGCCGACGCCGAAACGCTCCTCTTGTGGTCCGAGCGGGTGCTCGACGCCACCACGCTGGACGACGTGCTCGACCCGCAGCACTGACCGAGTCGCTAGGGTCTTGTTTTTGCATCAGCGAATCCGGCACGGGAAAGGACGGTGAGCCCGTGCAAGGAACAAGACTACCCCGAGCGGCGGTGAGCGGAGTTCTGAGCGACTGAGCGACGCCAGGACCCACATGGCGACGCTGCTCGAACAAATCTCCTCGCGGACGGTGCACGTCGGCATCATCGGCCTGGGCTACGTGGGCCTGCCGTTGGCGCTGCGGTTCACGCAAGCCGGCGTGAAGGTGACCGGCTTCGACATTGATCCGGACAAGCCGCGCAAGCTGCACGCGGGCCAGAGCTACACCCCAAGCGCCCCCAAGCGCGCTCCAAGCGCGCGACTGCGGCTTGCGCCGCCAGGCAACGTTGACGCACGATTCGGCTGCGCAGCAGACCTTGTCAGGCCTTCTGACACATTTCTGAACGGACCATGACTCTCAAGCGCTTCATTGGCGGCTTCGGCGACGTGACGTCGGCGTTCGAAGACGGCGAGTTCGCGCGCGCCATGCGCCGTGCGGCCAACACCGATCACCTCGCCAAGGGCTGGGAAAATGCCGGCGATCAACTGCGGCGAGCAGCGAGCCAGGTGCGGTCTGAGCAAGCCAAGCAGAAGGGAGAGGCGCGCCGCTAGTTAGAGGAGACGCCGAAGGTGATCACGCGTTCTTCACCTTCCGAGTGGTCCGGATCAGCGCCCGTAACGGCCAGCGGATCGTAGAAGACGGTAGACGCCTCCTCGAAGGAGACGCCATGCTTCCGTAGGTTCCGTGCAGGCCTTCGCAGGGTCCCATTCGAATCGCAGGCCACGATTCTACGCAGACCTCGCCATCGGGTCTAACTTTGAGTTGTTACGCGCCGATCCGCACCATTCGTCGCTCCGGCTCAAGAAAGTTGGCCACTATAGGTCGGTCCGCGTGGGGCTCAAGTACCGAGCGCTTGCGAAAGAGCGAGCAGAAGGTCTTGTCTGGTTCTGGATCGGCCCGCATGACACCTACGAGACGCTGATCCGAACATAGCGCCCGTCCCCGGCCCGTACCCTGGCCGTCCCCGCCCGATCGGGTCGGGCTGACGGGATTGCGCCCTACGACTACGTCAGTTGGAAAACCCCGAGAGCCGGCTCCTTGCCACGGACCATCCCCCCCCGGCGGCCACCCAAACTGCTCCACTTGTGGCCACTTCAAACTGCTCCACTTGATCTGACCCGAAGCCGGCCATCGCGCCGGTTTTTTCGTATGCGCCTGGACGTAACTTTGCCGCCCTCAGGCTGCCGGGGTCAGGTCTTGCTTTTTGCATAAACGAAACCGGCGCGGAAAGGATGGTGAGCCGTGCAAAGAGCTGACCCCGAGCGCTCGTGACCCCGGGCGCTCGTCCCGGGCGCTCGGGGCGCACTTACCGATTGGGCGCGCTATTGCCGACCAAGCAGTACCTCGACCGACACATTGATGTCTTGCGCAATCTTGCGCAGCAAGACTGGAGAAATATCTTGGCCCTTGTGGAACGGGACCGTCGTAGTTCGGCCGTCGGTATGGCGGAACTGCTTGTGGGACCCCTTCTGCCTGGACTCCACAAAGCCCAGACGCTCGAGATGGCGAACAACTTCTTGCGACTTTAGGACGGGCAGACTGCCCATTACGCGACCGCGACCTGCTGAGTACCAATAAACTGCGCTTCCAGCACTGGCTCACCACCCTCGAGGAGCATGGAGACAACCTCCTGAAGATTCCGGTGTAACTCATCAAGGGAGGTGCCTTGGGAATGTGCGCCGGGGAACCCAGGCACGTAACCAACGTAGAGCCCTGTTTCAGAGCACTTTTCTATAACGGCGGTAAAGGTTTTCATGACGCCCTCCTAGAAAGAAACCAGTGAAAGCTCGTTTTACAAACAAGCAGTTATCGTTATGCCGCTTGGGGCATTGGACGCAGTTCGGTTTGGTAGCCGAGCTTGTGGAGCTGACCGATCAGGCGACGGACTTGCCGGTCGGTGGAGCGGTGATTGAAGTGATCGGCCCCCAGATCCTGATGTTGAGTTCCGTCTTGGAGCATGTGATAGATCGCGGTCAGCATTGAGGCGGCCACGGCACAGATCGCGGTCTTCGGACCCCGCCGAGCGCGCAGTCGCTGGAATTGCGCCTTGTAATAGCTGTTGTTCTTGCGGCTGGCGGCCCAGGCACACTGGACCAGCAGGGTCTTGAGCCAGACATTGCCTTTGCGCAGGCGGGTCGATTTGCGCTTGCCGGCGCTCTCGTTCTGCCCTGGGCACAGGCCGGCCCAGGCCAGCAGATGCCCGGCCGTCGGGAAACGGCCCATATCGCATCCGATCTCCGCCAGGATGATCGTCGCCGCCAAAGGGCCAATCCCCGGGACGGTGCACAGCAGCTCGATCAAGGCGCGAAAGGGGCGGCCCTGAGCGGCGACCTCCTGCGCCGTCTTCTCATCCATGCGCGTGATGACCGCGTCGATCTGTTGATCGATCTGCCCGATCGCCTTGTGGCATGCGTCGTATTGCCCCAGGCGCAGTTCGAGCATGAATCGATGATGGTGGGTGATCCGCCCGTGCAGCGCCTTGCGCAGCTCCTGGGGTGAGGCCTTGATCCGCGTGCTGGCCTGCCTTGCCAGTTGCTGCGGGTCGCGTACGCCGGCAATCATCGCCTCGATCATGCGCCGTCCGCTCTGGCCCATGATCTCGCTGATCACCGAATCCAGCTTGATGTTGGCTTCTTCCAGCGTCTTCTGCATCCGCTGCACATAACGGGTCTGCTCGTTGGTGAGCTGCTTGCGCTCCCGCAGCAACGACCGCAACTCCTGGATCGCCTCTTCCGGAATGAAGCTGGCTTTGATCAGGCCGCAGGACACCAGATCGGCGATCCACATCGCGTCGTTCACGTCCGTCTTGCGCCCGGGCACGTTCTTGATGTGCGCCGCATTGGCGACGATCAGCTCGAACGGGCCATCGCTCAAGATGTTCCACACCGGCTTCCAGTAGACGCCTGTGGCTTCCATCGCCACGTGGCTGCAGCCCTCCTGCTTGAGCCACGCCAACAACTTCTCAAGCTCCGCTGTCGTCGTCTCGAAGGTCCGGCATTCCCGCCGCACCTTGCCGTTCTCCACCACGCGCACACAGGCCACGATCGTCGCCTTGTGCACATCCAGTCCCGCGGACCGCTCATGCATCACGTCCATTCGATTCGCTCCATCACAGGATTGAACCGTCGGCGGGGGGCCTCACCGAAAAAGGAAGTCTAGAAAACGTGCTCCCGGAGCGAACAGCCGCTCCTTGGGCGCCAGTGGGGGTGATCGAGGCGCCCCGGGTCCAACTAGCTAACGGGCTCTTCTGCACCATAGAGAAACCGACCTCAGTGCCACATTCGCCGACGGCTTCGATAGCCTAACCCAGCGCCAACGACCTCTCCCGTTTCATGTATCGGGGTCGGCCCAGGGGCCGGTGCGGAACTAGCTAGCGCTGGAGTATAGCAGCGCGGGGTCAATCGCCGGGGTCAGGTCTTGTTTAGAATGACGCGGATTTAGACCGCCGTTAACAACAAGTGGGTGCTACCGCGCGCCTGCGGCCATCGCAGCAGTCCGGCCTGCCAGAACCACAGCACCACGGCCTGGCTCGAGCGCCAAGCGCGAAAAGCTCCTGCCGGTGGATGACTCAGGGTTGCGGTTGGCCACACGAGGAGTGCGACGGACGAGCATATCGCCTATGTGCTTGAACGCTACGCCGCCCTGCCGGGGGGACGCCCGCGATCCCTAAAAGCGGCCTGCTTCTCAAAAATGCCGGTCGGGGTCCATGCGCTCGTGCAGCACGCGCACGATGCGCACCAGCGTGGCCGTGAACGTGTAGTAGACGATATGCCGGTTGACGTAAATGGAGCGGTAGCCCGGCCGGATGTGATCACGGGACTTGCCGCGCTCGGGATCGGCGGCGAGGGCCTGTATCGCCTGATCCAGCTCGCCCAGGTAAAGGTTGGCCTGCCGCTCGCCCCGGGTTTGGAAGGTGTAAAGCCAGATCTGCTTGAAGTCCTTCTTCGCCAGCGGGCGCTTAACGACCTGGCGCATTCAGGCCCGCTTCCAGCCGGGCTTCGCGGATGATCTCCTGCATGTCGAGGGCCGAGTCCTCGCCGCTTTGCTCGCCCTCGATCAGCGCGTGGCGCAGCGCCTCGACCCGCTGCTCGCGCTCTTCGAGCAGCCGCAGCGCCGCCCGCACGACCTCGCTGGCCGAGCCGTAGCGGCCCTGCTTCACCTGCCCCTGGATGAAGCCGTCGAAATGGTCGCCCAGGGAAATGCTTGTGTTCTTGCCCATGATGATGCCTCCTGCTCTTTTCACGTTACCAATCTTTGGTAATTGTTGCAATCTTCCCGATTGCGGGCGTTCGGAGGCTACCCGCGGTACCGGCGCGGCGTCTCAGGTCCGTGAAGGCGGCGCACTTCGACCGCTGTCCGGACCGGCTGATCGCCGAGGACTTCAAGAGCTACCTCGCGCGCTGCTCGACAGCGCTGCTAGGGTCAGGTCTTGTTTTTTGCACTCAAGGGCTTCATTGGCGGCTTCGGCGACGCGACGTCGGCGTTCGAAGACGGCGAGTTCGCGCGCGCCATGCGCCGTGCGGCCAACACCGATCACCTCGCCAAGGGCTGGGAAAATGCCGGCGATCAACTGCGGCGAGCAGCGAGCGAGGTGCGGTCTGAGCAAGCCAAGCAGAAGGCAGAGGCGCGCCGCCAGGCACATGGCGGGCGAGCAGGGGCCGCAGGCCCCGGCGTCAGGTGAGGCAACGAATCGCGTCGTCGCAGAGGGTACACACTACAGCGGCCCTATCCCGCCGCCTACGATGCCGGGCGAATTCGAGAAAATTCAGGCCGGGCTCGCGGACCGCATCGTCCGGATGGCCGAGGTCAGGTGTTCGCCTTTGCCCTGACGCTGGTGTCCCTTGGAGTTGGCGCCTGGTTGCTGGGTGAAGACAAGGATCTCGCCGGGCTCGTCTCGCCCGCCGGCGTGCGTACTCATCCGGGGCCCTGCCTGACACTTTTTGTCAGATTCCGACACTCGCGTCACCCGAGCGGCTGGTGCACTGTAGAGAAAACTCACTAAGCCCATGCTTTTATTACTGTGCAACGCAACACTTGGAGTGGCACACCCGCTGCGGTAGGAAATCTCGCACAGGGAGACGTTCCTGCTGCATCCACCATCCAATTGGAGAGTCAACAGATGAAGAAGCAACAGGGCTTTACGCTGATCGAACTGATGATCGTGGTTGCGATCATCGGCATCCTGGCCGCCATCGCGATTCCGGCGTATCAGGACTACATCACCCGGTCCAAGGTCACGGAGCTGGCCACGGCTGCCTCGGCCTGCAAAACCTCGGTTTCCGAGTACGCGCAGACGATGAACGCACTGCCCGGTAACATTTCGGCGGCCGGATGCGTGAACAACTCAAGTCAGTATGTCAAGTCGCTCGCCGTGGGAGCCGGCGGTGTGATCACAGTGGAGGCGAAGCCTGCCGTCGGCGGTTCGGCAGGTGGCAAGAATTTTGTCCTGAGGCCGACCTTCAGCGCCTCCGCGGGCACGGTCGCATGGAGCTGCACGGGGTCCACCATTCCTGAGAAATATCTGCCCGCGAACTGCCGCTAGGCTTTCGTGTCGTCGTTCGGCGCCGCCCATTTCGGGCGGCGCTTGTTTTTGCGCCTGCGCCCACCGGATCCCGACGGCTCCAAGTGAAGACCTCTTCCCCATTCAAGGAAGCTCTGCGGGGTGTCTTTGCCGCCCATGGCCGAGGCGGCGATGTGCTTGCCGCCGGCCTGTTGTTCGCCTCGGTGCTGCTCGTGTACTGGCCCGGACGCAGTGGACCTTTCATGCTGGACGATCTGTGGAACCTGGCACCGCTGGGCCATGACGGCGGCATCCAGAGTCTGCGGCAATGGCTTGCGTTCGTCTTTGGCGGAGAGGCCGGCTCGCTGGGGCGCCCGATCAGCCTCGCCAGCTTTACGCTCAACGCACTGCACTGGCCGGCCGATCCGCTGGCCTTCAAGCTCACGAACATACTCATCCACGGCCTGAACACCACGGCCGTGTACTGGCTCATCCGCATGGTGCTGGGCGCGACGAGAGTGCCAGCAGACCGCGCGTGCGCAGCGCTCGCCGCGTTGATGTGGGGGCTGCACCCGACGCAGGTTTCAGCGGTGCTGTACGTCGTGCAGCGCATGGCCCTGCTGTCGACGTTGTTCATCCTGCTTGGCTTGATCGCGTACGCGCACGGACGGCGATTGCTGAACGAGCGCCCGCGGCTTGGCTATCGGTGGATCCTGGGCGGCATCGTCGGCTGCGGTGCCCTGGCCGTGTTCAGCAAGGAAAACGGCGTGCTCCTCCCGCTGATGGCCCTGACCGTCGAATACACGGTGTTCCTCAAGCTGCCATCGCCGCCTCATTGGCAGAAGGTTCGGCCACTGCTTCTGCGCGTTCCCATGTACGCGCTCGCGGCCTATCTTGCCTTCACCGCCCCGTCGTGGATCGATTCCTACCATGCGCGGCCGTGGTCGCCGGCAGAACGGCTGGCCGCACAAGGGCCGATCCTGCTTCAGTATCTGGGGAATTTTTTCGCACCTCGCCTGGACGCCGGCGGCCTCTTCCACGACGAGCTTCAAGTCCAGGCGCTGCTGAAGCTGGCACCCCTCGCGTGGGGAGTCCTCGTGCTTGCCGGTGTGGCGGCCATCGGTCTCCGCAAACGGTTGCCGGTACTGGCGTTGGCCGTGCTGTGGTTCTTCGCCGCGCATGCGCTGGAATCCACGATCCTCCCGCTGGAACTCGCGTTCGAGCATCGAAACTACCTCGCTTCCATTGGATTCGTCGTTGCCTTGGCGGCCGCAGCGAGCAGGCTCTCCGCGAGCGCGCGGACGGTCATTGGCGCGTCTGTGGTTGTCGCCTTCGGTTTCATGACGCTCGCCCAGGCTCGGATTTGGGGAAACGAGCTGGCCGCGGCCCACGTCTGGACAGCCGAGCATCCGCGTTCGGCACGCGCGCACCAGTTCGCCGCCGCGGTGCTGCAAGGCAATGGCGATATCGCGCGCTCACAGGCGCTCATGCAGGCCTTTGCCGCCCGCAATCCCGACGACGTCACCGCCCAAGTTCAATCGCTGGAGCTCCGCTGCCTGGCCGGAGAGGATATCGCCGCCGAAGCATCGGCCCTGCCCGAGGCGCTCAGAAGCTTCCCGATGACCTATGCAGTGCCGGACACGATCGGGCACCTGGTGACGATGGTCGACGACGAGATGTGCCGCCTCGACAGCAGAACGCTGCATCGCGTCATCGACGCCGCGATGGACTCACCCTACCTGGTCCGTCACCCGGTACAGCTAAGCCTGTTGCAATTCCACAAAGCCCGGCTGTACGCGGCGGACCAGAACTATCGGGCAGCGATCGCGGCGCTGGAAACATCGCGCCGATGGGCGGACCGGTTCAACGCACCGTATTGGCAAGCCATCTGGGCGCTTGAGGCGGGCAACATCGAAGCGGCGTCGCGCTTCGCGCAGCAGGCCCGCAGCTGGGAGCGCGCGCGCTCTCTGGGTGAAGTCCAGTCGCCCTTTCTGGACGCACTGGACGCGGAGCTGCAGCGCCAACGAGCGCAAGCGGAGAGGTCCTAGGATGAAGCGCAGTTTCAAGCACACCGGATGGCGCGCAGCGCCAGGGGATAACTGACGTGAAGCGAGTCCGAGGCTCTCGATCCGGTGCAGCGATTTATCTCTTCATCCTGTGCGTGCTGGTCGGTGTGCTGTATCTGCAGGGCCTGCCCGGTGAATTCCTGTTCGACGATTACCAGAACATCGTTGCCAACGACGCCCTGCAATCGGTGAACCAAGGGGGAGAGCAGTGGCTGGTGGCCGCGTTCTCGTCGAGTGCCGGCATGCTGTACCGGCCACTGAGCATGCTGTCTTTCGCACTGACCTATTCGGTCGCCGGACTCGACCCTGGCGCTTTCAAGGCGGTCAACGTCGCGATACATCTTTCGTGCGCACTGCTGATTTTTGCCCTGGTTCGGCGGCTTGCGCCGTGGCTGATGGCAGCGACGACGCAAGTGGACCAAGGCGGCCGCAAGGCTTGGGGGATCGCGCTGCTCACCACCGCGCTCTGGGCGTTACATCCGCTGCACGTCAGTGGCGTGCTTTACGCGGTGCAGCGGATGAATCAGCTCGCCGCATTGTTCACGCTCCTGGGGCTGCTGTGCTATGTCGAAGGCCGACTGCGCCTGCTGCGGGAGGGGCGCGGGCTGTTCACGGCACTGGGCGGGCTCGGTGTCTTCGGGCTTCTCGCCGTGTTGAGCAAGGAGAACGGCGCGCTCATCCTTGCGTACGCGCTGGTCATCGAGGTGATGGCGTTTCGCTTCGGCGCGCCCAAGCCGGCGCAAAGGCGGACCCTGCAGGCGTGGTTCGTGCTGACCCTTGGCGTTCCAGTCGCGGCCTTTGGGCTGTTCCTGCTGCTCGATCCCGATTGGCTGACCCGAGGCTACGCGGTGCGCGACTTCGGCGCGCCGGAGCGCCTGCTCACCCAGGCACGGGTGCTCTTCCACTATCTGTTCTGGCTGTTGCTGCCCTGGCCGCCTTGGCTGGGCCTTTACCACGACGACCTCGCTGTCTCGCGCGGTCTGCTCGCACCACCGACGACACTGCTGGCGATCGCCGGCTGGGTTTTGGTGCTGGGAACGGCGTGGCGCCTGCGTCGGCGTGTGCCGCTGTTCGGCTTCGCCGTGCTCTGGTTTCTCGCCGGCCACGCGATGGAGTCCACGTTAATCCCGCTGGAGATGGTGTTCGAACACCGCAACTACCTGCCCAGCCTCGGCGTGCTGTTCGCCTTGGCCGCCGGTGCCTGGCAGCTGGCCTCGCGGTACCTGGCACCGGCTGCGAGCATCGGCCTGGGCGCGGCGGCGTTGCTCGTGCTGGCGGTCGCACTCGGACAGCGCACGCACACCTGGGGCGATACTTACCGCCTGGCGCTGACACAAGCCGAGCATCATCCCAAATCGCCGCGCAGCCTCTACGAGGCCGGCTTGCGACGCCACGCGAGTTCCATACCCGCCGACAGACAGCGCGCGATTGCGGACTTCGTCGCGGCCATGGAGCTTGACCCGTATTACGTGCATCCCGTCGCGAGCCTGATACTGGTACAGCACGCGGAGGCTGCCCCGCCCGATCCCCTGTTCAACGAGTTGCTGCATCGCGTCCGACACGCGCCCATGCTCCAGCCGGGTTCGGTATCGATGCTGTTCGAACGCGCCGCCGACGCCAGGCTGGCGCTGGAGCCGGAGCAATACCGGCAGCTGTTCGAAGCGGCGATGGACAATCCGAGCGTCAAGCCGACCATGCGTGCGTCCTTTTTGAACGCTTATGGCCGCTATCAGCTCCTGGTGCTGGGCGATGCTCAGAGCGCCGTGAGCCTGACGCTGGCGGCGGCCGAAACCGACCCGCGAAATCCGCTATTTCAGCTCAATCTCGCCAAGCTGGCCTTGGCACTTGAGCAGCCGCAAGTTGCGGACCATCACCTGCAGCGCGCGCGCGAACTGGATGTCAGCGGCGTTTACCGGACGCAGATCATGAGAATCGCCGACGAGATTCGAGCCGCCGCCACGCCTGGCCTGGTCTCGAAACCCGACCTGAAGGCAAACGCATCCCTTGAGTCCGAAGCACCGTGAAACTGCCCATGAGCCATCAGCCAGAACAGCAGCACCAGCGACTCGCGATCGCCCTGTTCGCGGTGTTTACGCTATCCGGCTTCGCGGGCCTGATCTACGAGTCGATCTGGTCGCATTATTTGAAGCTGTTCCTGGGGCATGCGGCCTACGCGCAGAGCCTGGTGTTGATGATCTTCATGGGCGGTATGGCCATCGGCGCCTACCTGGCGGGCCGCTACTCGGAGCGCATCGCGCGCCCGCTGATGACCTATGCCGCGATCGAGGCGCTGCTCGGACTGGCGGCCCTGGGATTCGACCCGGCCTTCCGCGCCCTCAGCGCGCTGGTATTCGACACCGCGGCACCGGCCCTGGGTGCGGGCTGGGCCATCGATGGCCTGAAGTGGGGCCTGTCCGCGGCGGTGATCCTGCCGCAATCGGTGCTGCTGGGCGCAACCTTCCCGCTCATCAGCGCGAGCATCATACGGCTCCTGCCGAAGCAGGCCGGCAGCGTGCTCGGCTGGCTTTACTTCACCAACAGCCTCGGCGCCGCCGTTGGGGTGTTGGTTGCCGGCTTCGTGCTCGTCGCGACGGTGGGCCTGCCCGGCACGATTCTGACCGCCGGCCTCATCAACCTTGTTCTGGCGCTGGCCGTTTATTCGCTGGCCCGAAACGGCGAACAAGGCGCCGGCGCCGTTGAAGCGACCACCAGCGCGCCGGCCGATCGAGGCTCCGAGGGCTGGCTGAGGCTCATGCTGGCGACCGCCTTCATCACCGGGGCCGCGTCCTTTTGCTACGAGATCGGCTGGATTCGGATGCTGAGCCTGGTGCTGGGCTCGGCCACGCATTCGTTTGAACTGATGCTGTCGGCCTTCATCCTGGGCTTGGCGCTCGGCGCCTGGTGGATCCGGCGGCGCATCGACGAGCTGCGCGATCCGCTGCAGACGCTGGCCTGGATCCAGGTGGTGATGGCAGTGCTGGCCTGGCTGACCGTCTGGGTTTACGACGGCGCCTTCGACGTGATGGCCGGCTTCATGTCCGCAGTCGCTCGAACGCAGCAGGGTTACGTACTGTTCAACCTGTTCAGTCACGCGCTGTGCATCGTGCTGATGCTGCCGACGACGATCTGCGCGGGCATGACCTTGCCGCTGATTACCAAGCTGCTGCTTCGCGCCGGCGGCGGCGAGCGCAGCATTGGCTTCGTCTATGCCGCCAACACGCTGGGTGCAATTGCCGGCGTGATTGCGGCGGTCCATGTGCTGATGCCCTTGCTGGGCCTGCGCCAGGTGATCCTGATCGGCGGTGTGCTGGACGTGGGGCTGGGCCTGTACTTGCTGTATCGCAGCCGGGTGCTTCACCGGCTCCACCCGGCGCTGGCAGCCGCTGCGGCACTCGGTCTGGGCCTTGCGATCGCCGTCGGCGTCCACTGGGACCCGCGGCAGCTCGCCTCGGGCGTTTTCCGCTTCGGCGACAGCCATGTCAAAGGCGAGGTCGCCTATCACCGCGACGGAAAAACCGCCTCCGTGGCCGTGATCCGACACAACGGCGGGCGCCAGATCGCCATCCTGACGAACGGCAAGCCGGATGCGTCACTCGCGATCAACGCGCCGTCCAGCGCCGACGACCCGACCATGGTTCTGCTGGGCGCCCTGCCGCTGCTCATGCACCCGGCGCCGCGCATGGCGGCCGTGATCGGTATGGGCTCGGGCCGCAGCACCCACACCCTGCTTCTGGACCCGCGGCTGGAACGGGTGGACACGATAGAAATCGAGCGAGCGATGGTCGAAGGCGCGAGGCTGTTCGGCCCGCTGACCGAGCGCACTTTTACGGACCCGCGCAGCCACATCCACGTCGAAGACGCCAAAGCCTATTTTTCCAGCACGGCCCGGCGCTATGACCTGATCGTCTCCGAGCCCTCCAACCCCTGGGTCAGCGGTGTGGCAAGCCTGTTCTCGGAAGAGTTCTACCCACTCGCGCGCCGCCAACTCGCCGAGGGCGGATTGTTCGTGCAGTGGATCCAGCTCTACGAGATCAACGACCAACTGACCGCCAGCATCCTGAAGGCCATGCTGCGCCACTTTCCCTACGTGCGCGCCTTCTCCCCGAACAGCTCGGATCTGCTCCTGGTCGCAGCAGCGGACGGCCCGGTCCCTGCGCCGGGTGGCTACGACAAGCTGACGCAGGAACTGAAGGATTTGCTGGCAGGGATCGACCTGCCCTACGCCGCCAGCCTGCGCCTGCGCGAGGTCGCGGATCAGCGGCTGCTGGCGGCCTATGCCGCCGCGCCCGACATACCGCCCAACTCCGACTACTTCCCCATCGTGGACCAGCGCGCCGTGGCGCACCGCTTCCTGCAGGACCGCGCGGCAGGGCTGCTGGACCTGCACATGCTGCACCAAGCCTTGTTCGGCTCGCCGCCAGACTTGGATGAGCTGGTCCCGGTCCGTCACCCGGGGCCCGCGGCTGCCGCGCTGCGCGGCGAGCATGCCCGCCAACTCACGGAGTATCTGCGCTTTCGAGCCGATGACGGAGCAGCCCCCGAAACCGGCATGGACGCGGCCCTGCTCAACCAACTGATCCTGTTACAGGGGGCGATGGCCTCTTGCGATCCGGTGCTGATCGGCCGGGTCTGGGAGCCTACCTACAGCGGCCTGCTGCGCACTATGGCATCTAGCAAATATAACTTGAACAATAATGACGAATCCAGCATGCTGAGGCATGGGAGATTCGCAGCTGATCGAGGAGAAGTATCGCGCGCTGGCGGATCGGCTGGATGAGGCAACGCTTCGAGTGTGGGCAGCCGTTGAGGCGCAAGCGATGGGTCGTGGCGGCGTGAGCGCGGTATCGCGGGCGATCGGGCTGTCGCGCACCACGATTTATGCAGGGCTTGAGGAGTTGGCGTCGAAGCGTGCGTCTTCCAAGCCGGCGCGTTCGGCCAAAGAGCGATCGGTGCGCGCGGGCGGTGATCTGCGCACCCGCGCCGCCGGCGGTGGCCGCAAGAAGCTGACCGACAAGGATCCGACCCTGCTGCGGGATCTGGATGCACTGGTGGAGCCCACCACGCGCGGGGACCCGCAGTCGCCGCTGCGCTGGACCTGCAAGAGCACGCCGCGACTGGCCGCGGAACTGGCCCAGCAGGGGCACACGGTGAGCCAGCGCAGCGTGTGTGACTTGCTGGCCCAACTCGGCTACAGCTTGCAGTCGGTGCGCAAGACGCGCGAAGGCAAACAGCATCCGGACCGGGATGCGCAGTTCCGGCACATTGCGGAGCGGGCGCGGCAATACCAGGCGGCTGGCGATCCGGTGATATCGGTCGACACCAAGAAGAAGGAGCTGATCGGCGACTTCAAGAACGGCGGACGCGAGTGGCAACCGCAAGGTGATCCCGAGCCGGTTCGGGTCCATGACTTCATCGACCCGGCGCTGGGCAAGGTGGCCCCGTACGGGGTCTACGATGTCGCCGCCAACCAGGGCTGGGTGAGCGTTGGCATTGATCACGATACGGCCGAATTCGCGGTCGAAAGTATTCGGCGGTGGTGGAAGCAGATGGGCCGTCCGCGCTATCCGAAGGCGCGGCGCCTGCTGATCACCGCCGATGGCGGGGGTAGCAACGGCTATCGCGTTCGTCTGTGGCGCCTGCAATTGCAGAAACTGGCCGACGAAATGGACTTCACCATTGAGGTCTGCCATCTGCCTCCGGCGACCAGCAAGTGGAACAAGATCGAGCACCGGATGTTCAGCCACATCACCAACAACTGGCGCGGCCGCCCCTTGGTCAGCCGCGAAGTGGTGGTGAACTTGATCGGCAGCACAACCACCCGGCAGGGCCTTCAGATCCAGGCGCAGCTGGATGAGAATAGCTACGAAGCCGGCATCAAGGTCAGCGACGAGGAGCTGGCCACACTCGCCATCGAGCGTGACGACTTTCATGGCGAATGGAACTACAGGTTGCGTCCGCGACATACCCAAGACACAACATGAAGTGTTCAACTTATTATTGCTAGCTGCCTATGGGGTATTTATTGGACGAGGAGGCCGGCCCGCTGTTGCGGCGCGTCGCCTTCACGGACGCTTGCGCATGGCCCGAGGCCGCAGGCCAGCGCCTGAAACTCTGGGCGGAGCTGACCGCTGCGCTGACCCGGCGCGATGACGACGCGACGGCGCGTCTCGCACTGGAACTTGTCGGCGACGCACCGGATAGCGAGCAGTGGCGCAGCGGCGACGACCTGCGCTGGCTGGCCGCCCTCAGCCTTGCCCGCCTGGGGGAGACCGCGGCAGCCCTGGCGGTGCTCCAAGCGAAGCCCGAATCGGAACCATCGACGGGCACGCGCTTCGACCCGCGCTCGGTGCTGATCCGGATGTTGGGCGGGGCCGGGCAATGAACTCACCGAGTGGTTTATTGCTCTGCAGGCACGCCGGCGCTCGACGATCCAAGTCTCTGGCACGGACAATCGAAGTCCTGGTCGGACACGGCAAATGAATGAGCTGAGGACGCACTGCGCAAAGACCCAGGTATCCCAGGGCTGCGCCCGGCTGGACGCCGGCCCTTGACTCGCCGGCGGGACAAGGCGGACGAAGCAGATTTCTACCATGCTTGATTTGTGCGTATGATGTGCTCCAATTAGGCGGAGCTAGATATGAGCCAGGTAGCACAGCAGTCCGACGCCAGGTCTTTCGACGCCTTTCTAAGGCAGCTCAAGGACGACGTACGGCCGGCAAACATCTCGCCGACGAAGTTCGCCGAGGCGCTGGACTACCCGCTGCACGTGATCGCCGAACTGGCGCACGTCCATCGGAACACCGTGCGCAACAACCCGTATTCACCGGACCTGCAGGGCTACATGCGTGATGCGGTCCGGGTGCTGCAGGCCGCCGCTGATCTGCGCGGGGATGTCGATGAAGCGTTGTTCTGGTTCAAGAACCATCCGATTCGGGACTTCGACCGCAAGACGGCCGATCGCCTGATTGCCGAGGGGAAGGCCGAAGCGGTTCTGCGTTACTTGCGCTCGCTGGAAGCGGGTGCGGCCGGATGAGGCGTGGAGAGCGCCAACAAGTCGTGACGGCACCATGCGGCCATGAATGAGCCACAGGATGCTGCCGGATGAAGCTGACGGATCTGCTTCCAGAACGGATTCTCTACCGGGTCAACACGCCGAAATGGGCGTCGATGCCCACCAGCGGTGCGGGTGCTGCTGCCGAGGGCGGGCGCTTCAACCGGGCTGGAGTCGAGGCGCTGTATCTATCCCTGGATGAATCGACGGCCCTGCGGGAATATCAGCAGGATGAGCCGATCATGCCTCCCGGAACGATCGCGGCATACCACGTCGCCCTCGACCAGGTGGTCGACTTCACGGCGGGTTACGTGTCCGGCGAGTGGGAGCCGATCTGGGAAGACTGGAGCTGCAACTGGCGCCACCTGCGCTTTCTCGAAGAGATCACCCCGCCAAGCTGGGACATCGGGGACTTGGTCATCAAGGCCGGTATCCCCGGCATGCTGTTCCCTTCCACGCGCAATCCCGGCGGCACCAATTTGGTCGTGTACCTGGACCTCATCGACGGAAGCGACCAGCGCCACGTCCGTGTCCACGATCCCGATGGCAAGCTGCCCAAAACACGGGCGTCATGGAATCCGTGATCGGCTCTCCAAGCGGCCTTCGCCGCCGCTACGACTCGTCGGCGACGCACCGGATAGCGAGGAGTTGCGCAGCGGTGAAGACCTGCGCTGGCTGGCCGCCCTCAGCCTTGCCCGCCTGGGGGAGACCGCGGCAGCCCTGGCAGTGCTCCAAGCGAAGCCAGAATCGGAATCATCGACGGGCATGCGCTTCGACCCGCGCTCGGTGCTGATCCGGATGTTGGGCGGGGCGGGCCAGAAATGAAACTCGAATATCGACGCTGCCGACCGCAACATCGAGTGCGATAGCCGATTCGTTCCACACAATACGCCAACTCGGTGAAGCCGGCTCTGAAAATGGTTGCTTCGCAACGACTCCCGTATCGACCTCACACGCCGCGCGTCTGGTTTCCTGCCATCCAGGCCGGGAGTGGGGCCGACGTGTTCACGCAGCGGCTCGCCGATGCGCTCAACGCTCAGGGCGTGCGGGCCGAGATCACTTGGCTGCCGCACCGTGCCGAGTACGCGCCGTGGTCAGTGGCCGTACCGCAGCCGCCAGCATGGGCCAACGTGGTCCACGTCAATACTTGGTTGCATCCGCGCTTCATCCCGCGTGCTCTCCCTCTGGTAGCGACGATGCACCACGTCGTGCACGACCCCGCATTCGCGCCCCACAGGACGCGCGCGCAAGCGCTATATCACCGACTGTGGATCAGGCGGCTCGAAGCCGCCGTGCTCAGGCGCGCAGACGCCGTGAGCGCGGTCAGCGCGTACACCGCCGCACAGGTGCGGGAGATCTTCGGGCGCGCCGATGTCGTCGTGATTCCCAACGGCGTGGACACTAACGTCTTTCACCCTGGGCCTGACCGGCCGCTGCATCGGCCGTTCCGTCTTTTATTCGTCGGCAACTGGAGTCGTCGCAAAGGCGCCGACTTGCTCCCACGCATCATGCGGGCACTCGGCCCGGGTTTCGAGCTCTGGGTTGCGGGAGGGATGCGGGGATCGTCCCCGAACGAGGTTCTTTGCTCGAACATCCGTTTTCTCGGGCACATCGCCAGCACGCACGAGCTGGTGCGAACGTATCAGGACGCCGACGCCTTGCTGTTCCCCTCCCGCCTGGAGGGATTCGGGCTGGCTGCCCTCGAAGCGCAAGCTTGCGGTCTGCCGGTGATCGCGACCTGCGGCTCAGCGCTACCAGAAGTCGTCGAGGCGGGCGAGACCGGCGTGCTGTGCCCCTTGGGTGATGTGGGCGCATTCGTGCAGGCGTGCCGAAGCCTCGCCGAAAATGAAGTGGGCTGGCGGCGTATGAGGAGCGCAGGCCCCGCACGGGCGCGGCGCTTGTTCTCCGTTCGCGCGGTCGCAGGCCGCCACGCAGATGTCTACTCCACGTTGTTGGTTGCTGCCCGGGATCCTGATGGCTGAACTCCGACTGCGGTGGCACGGCCATACCGCTGCCGAACGGGACGTTAGCCCGGATGGCCGCGGCGGCCCCGCTCATGCCGGCGCGAATGGTTCCAGCAGCCGGTACGGCGCCGAGCGGTACTCCACCCGCCCGGCGCACAGCGCCAACAACAAGGATGCCTTGCGCCCGGCGGTCGCCGCCGCGAGTGGGGACGCCTTCCATACCCGCCAGCAAGACATCCCGAGTCCAGCCGCGCGGCAGCCGACGAACAGCCATTGCCTGGCGACCGCGTCCGCCGCAACCGGCACATCATGGAAATGCTCGCGCAGCGTCAGCAGCCACGCCTCGAAAGCGCGCAGTTCGTCCAGCGACCGGATCGGTACGGGCTCGCGCACGCGCACGTGCAACTCCACTTGGGCCGGACTGGCAGCAATCCCGCATGCGGCCAGATACTGCGCGCGGATCCCCTGAGCGGAACGCGCCTGCTGCGCATTCGATTGGCGCGAAACCTGGTGGCGCGAGACGCGATACCGCAGCAGGACACGGGGCACATTTCCAAAGCGCGCCCCACGTGCGGCGAGCCGCGTCCACAGCTCGTAGTCCTCGGCGTGCGGATACGCGGTGCTATAGCCACCGGCGTCCAGCAGCGTCGCGCGGCGCATCAGCACGGATGGGTGGAGGATCGGCGGCTGGAATAGCAGCCCCGCCTTGATGGCCTCATCATGCACCGACGGGCAACCGATGCCACCGGGCAGCCAGCCGAAGCGCCGGTACCAACTGCCGCACACATCGAGACCGCGTTCGGAAGCGAAGGCGAGCTGAATCGCGAGCCGTTCGGGCAGGCACAGATCGTCGTCGTCCATGCGGGCGAGCCATTCGCCGCGGGCGAGTCCGAGCAGGCGATTCAGCGCCGCCGGCAGGCCGCCCGGCCCCTCGCTGCGTAAGACGCGGAGGCGCGGGTCCGCGCGCGCCGCGGCCGCGAGCACGGCGGGGGTGTCGTCTGCCGAGCCATCGTCCAGCACCAAGACCTCGATCTCGCGCAGCGTCTGGTTCTGGACGCTCCGCAGCGCTTGGCGCAGGAGGCATGCGCGGTTGCGGGTGGGTAGCAGAACGCTCACTCGGGGTCCGTCGCTCATGGGCGCGCGCGAACCGGTCTTGGGCGACTGCGGCCGGCAACCTCCACGAGCAGCGCTTCCCACTGCGGCATCACGCGCTCCGGCGTGTACTCGGCCGCGCGTGCCCGGCCTGCGGCAGCGTAATGGCGGCGTGCGGCCGGGTCCGTGAGCAGGCGCGCCAGCGCGTCTGTGAACGCGCGCTCATCGCCATCCGGCGTGAGCACGCCGGCGCGGCCGCCATCCAACACTTCGCGGGGGCCGGATTCGCAATCCATCGCAACGACTGGTAGGCCGGCCGTCATTGCTTCCAGCAGCGTCATACCGAACCCCTCGAAGCGGGAGCACATGCCAAAAACCGTGGCGCGCCGGTAGAGCTCGGTCGGATTTTCAACGTGACCCGCGAAGAACGTGGTTCCGCCGACACTAAGCCGGTTCACTTCGGCTCTGAGCGTCGGCAACTCAGAGCCACTGCCGGCAATGATCAAGTGGTGTGCGACACCTTGGTCGAGCAGCACTCGATGCGCGCGGATGAGGCGATCCAGCGCCTTTTGCTGGACCAACCGAGCGACAGTTAGCAATACTGGGCAGCCGAACCAAGCGCTCCACTCTTCGCGCCATGCGGGCGCAGCCGGATCATCGGAACGAGGCTCGATGAAGTTCGGAACGACGCGCCAGGTTGCCGAAGCGGGCTTACTCACAACAGTGGCCAGCGATCGCAGTGCACCCTCGGATGGAAAGACGAGATGCGGCAGGCGTCTGTAGACGGCGCGAGCGATGAACCGGTCCCTGGGCAGCATCGCACTTTCGAATTTCGCGTATGCAATATGCGTCCACGCCAAGAGTGGCCTGCGGGCAAGACGGCAAGCGGCCCAGCTGAATGTGGTCGCCGCCGCCTCTTGTGCCGCGAGGACTATCTCAAACTGGCGCGCGACAACCGCCAGATGCAAAATCGCTACTAATGGGTGCGTGCGCCGAGCGGTAGATAAAGAGAACAACCCGACTCCGTGCGGAACCGTTATTGCTGGCCCAGGGGTCTCGTTCAGTACAGCAACCGAGATCTTCCATCCCTCCCCGGCAAGTGCACCCGCCAGGTTCATCGCCGAACGCTCGGCCCCACCCGCGGACAGTGAAGGCGTAACGATGAGAACGCGAGGCTTCATTCAGGTCGGAAAGCGACCAGTTCCAAGTTCGACTCGAAGCAACGGGGCATGAGCCGTTCGTCCCGGAGAATATACATCGCATAATGAAGGCCAGAATTCAGCGAGTATCTGACCCTGTTTAAGAAGCGCTTGCCCATTCGGAGTGGGTTCCGAAATGAAGCGAAAAGCTTCGGACGGTGAAACACTATCTCCGCCCGCTCGAAGCCTGACAACTCTAAAACCTGCTCAAGTGAATATTCCGTAAAACTGACCTTGTGTGTGAAATCCACAGCAAAGTTGAATTCACCCAAGAGGCTTGCCGCATTAGGTACAGCAACGCTTATGAGGCCGCCAGGTTTGCTCAACTCGTATAAGCGCGTCAGTGTGGGAACCGTTTCCTCGCGAGGGATGTGCTCGAGCACTTGGTGCATGATGATTGCGTCGAACCGTCCGGCGCAGTCATCGAGAGAATCTGAAGTGATGTCGCGGAGTTCCACGCTTGTGCCGGCCAGGCGAGTGCGCGCATGGCGGAGCACGGATTCGGAAATATCCGCGCCCACCAGGTTGTGGTACCCGAGGGTGTGAAGCACCCAAAGCATGTATCCGTCGGCGCATCCATAGTCGAGGATGTGGGCGTCCTTGGGGAGACGGTGGAGCCACCGGGGAGCGCGGTCCCGCGCCAGCTCCGGCACGGTGAGCACTTTGCTCCTGCGGTAGGCAGTGAGGCGGCGATAGTGCTCGTCGTAATGCTCGAAGGCGCGATCGTTCATGGTTGTGTTCTCCGGGGTCGCGCCAGTATCCATCCCTGAAACGCGATAAGCGCCGCCTCGGGCGCGTATGCGGCGATGGCGGCGCCGGTGACGCCGAGCCGCGGCACGAGTGCGGCGGCGGCGAGGATGCTGATCACCGCGCCCAATCCATAGGCGCCGTAGAAATGGCGCTGTTCGCCGCGCGCCATGATCACGGTAGTAAGCAGCAGGCGCACCGCCAGAAGCAGCGGGAGGAAGGCGAGCATCCGCGTCGCTGCAACGGCGCTTTCGAAGCTCGGGCCGAGCAGCGATGGCAGCCAAGAAGCGGCGGCTGCGATCACCAATCCGCCGCTCCCGGCAAACGCGAGCGCGGGGGTGCCCAGCATGAACACAATCCGCGCGGTCGGGGCGGCGCGTAGCGCGCGCGGCGTGAGGGTCTCCAGCATCGCTTGCAGCGGCACGGCGAGAAGGTCCGTCACCCGCTGCGCCGCGCTGAAGACACCCGCTCCCGCCATTGTGTCGAGCCGCGCCAGGATGGGCTTGTTGGCTTCGGCCTGAATGCGCATGGCCGAGCTGGCGAAGGCGAACGGGAAGCCTGCGGTGAGGAGGCGCGTAAACGGCGTGTCGGAGGGCCGGGGCGTACCGAAGCGCCGCAGCGCGGCAGCGCCGGCAAGCAATACATAGGCCGCCGTCACCGCCGCATACCACACGGCCCAGGCCGCCGGGCTGGGCGGCGCGACGGCGAGCAGGGCGCAGAACACCGCCAGGCGCGCCACGATTAGCCCGGCCATCATGGCGCCGAAGCCGGCCATGCACTGCAACGCTTGCCAGGTGCGGGCCAGCAGTTCGAGCAGGCTGGCGCCGGCGAGCTCTGCCAGCACGATGGCGGCGATAGCGTAAGCAGGTAGGGCGGGCGGCAGCAGCAGTGCGCATGCGAGGTAGGCAAGCAGGGATAGCGGCGCCACGCTGATGGCCCACAGCCGCAGCGCGTCGCCGAGGTGGGTTGTCAGCTTCTCCGGATTGCGGGCGACGTCACGCACCAGCAGCGATTGCCCACCTAGCCCGGCCAGCGGCGCGAACAAGGTGGCGATCGCCATCACCGCAATCAGCGACCCGTACCCATCCGCCCCCAGTGTGCGCGCCACCAAAACGAACAGCGCCGTCTGCGCCAGCGTGCGCACGGCGAGCCACGCGAACAGCGCGCCGCTGGCGCGCAGATAGCCGCCGGGGCGCCAGGCGAGCAGTTTGGTGAAGCTGGCGGCGGTGGCACTCAAGGCTGGGTCGCTGGGGGCGTGGCGTTGATGGGCACCGGAGTATGGCCGGTTTGGATACAGGATAACGTCGCCGTGGGGCGCTTGCTTGAGGCGGGGCGCGGCGTCGCTTGCCCTCTCCCGGCCTTCGGAAAGAAAAAAACATACAAGGGGCGGGGAGAAGGCATCCCGTGCTCGAAACGTATGCCGCTATATGATCCAGAGCGGCCGGCAGCTCCTGCAGCATGCGGCACTTGGTAGTTCCAGAATCTCAGCGCCCGGTCGCCGTGTGCCGCCAATCAGGAGGCGTCGCGGCGGTGGCCATCATGGGCGTTGCCGGCATGTTGCGCGGCGGGCCGCAGGTACCGCACACCCGGAAGGTGCTCGAAATGCGCATCGCTGGTCACCAGGGTAGCGCCGCGCGAGCGGGCGCAGGGGTAGACGACTGCATCGGCCAGCGCCAAACGGTGTTCCAGCGCAGTGGCAGCTGCGGCAAGGGCGAGGGTGGTGTCAAGCTCGCCGACCTGCGCCTCCTGCGTAAGGCCGATGACCTCTATGGCGAGCGCTCTCTGGGCCGAGGTTACTGTAACGCGCACCCGGATCCGGCCCGACAGCTATGCCGCACCGGCGCCACTGCTGCTCGCCACGTTCGCATGCAGCATGTTGCTATGGCTGGAGCTTCCTTCCTACGCACGCTACCGGCTGGGATTTCACCGAAGCAACCGCTGTCATGCGTAGCCCGACGGGGCTGCCGATCCTGCAAATCTTCTGCAATCTGGCAAACTTCCACTTCACCCACGCCGGGCGCATGCGGCTACTCGGCTGGGCCTACGCCGGAGGCGCCGCAGTCAGTGCGGCGAGCGTAGCCTGGCTTGGCGCCCCTGCTTGGTCTGTCGGGGCAGTCGCGGCAACCTATTCGGCGGAGGTCGCTACGATCGCCACACTGACCATCTGGTGCCGTGCCGAAGGCGAGGCGTAAGTGAGCGCCCAAATAAAGCCAGCTCCCGTGACGAAACGAGACGGTAGCGCACGACTATGGCGGGTACGTGGCAGGCTTCGGATTTTTGTTGCCAACAGAATGGGTACTGCCACCTTGCCGCCACGAGAGAAGTCTTATGAGCACCGATAGAGATTGGGAAGAATGGGGTAGCGCAGACCCGTATTTTGGCGTGTGTTCCGATGACACATACCGAAGAAGCAACCTGACCAGTCAGGCCCGTGAGCAATTCTTTCGGTCGGGGGAGGCCCACATTCGCAACGTCATTGCGAGACTACATGAGCATTTTGATAGCACCTTCACTCCTCACTCGGCCCTCGACTTTGGATGCGGCGTTGGCAGGCTGACCATCCCGCTTGCCATGCGGGCGAACCAAGTCCTAGGTATCGATATTTCCAGATCGATGATCGAAGAAGCTGTGCGGAACTGTGACGAAGCCGGAATCGACAATGTGTCTTTCGCAATATCCGACGACGCCCTGTCCGCGGCTCCGTGGAAGTTCGATATCGTCCATACAAACATTGTCCTTCAACATATACCGTGGCGACGCGGCCGGAGGATCATTCAACAGCTCGCGGACCGGGTAGAGAAGAATGGCTATCTTTGCGCCCAGGTCCTTACTCGTTGCAGCAGTCCGGTGCTCATTCGTCGTCTCGTAAAGCTGCGATACGCGATTCCCGCCCTGAACTGGACACGGAACTTACTGAGGCGCAGGCCGGCATTTGAACCAGCTATGCAACTCCACGTTTACGACCTGAAATCGATAATTTCCGATCTCGGCCTTCGCGGATTCATGCCAATCCTTCTCATCGTCTCACCTCCGATTCCAACTTTCGAATTCGAGAGCACGCTTCTTATTTCGCGACGCATAAGCGCCAACGATTCCCTCGAACCCTTCAGCGCCTGTATGAGGTTTGACCCAGTATGTGGGTTATATGGAACCAGGCACAGGCCCTAGTGCCTCGTAGATCGCATCCGGAAGCGGGCCGAACAAGCGTCGGTAAAGCCACGAATGCGGCCGTTCCAGGAGGAAGGTCAGCCGCAGCGCGTTGGCACACTGCTGTTTGGCATGGAAACCGGCCTGATCGAGCAGCCGCACTACCTGGCCAGAGGTCAGGGGGCGGCAGTCGTATTCCGTACCGCGCCCCGAGCAGCGCAGATATGGGGTGCGCCACTTCTCCGGCAACCAGCTCAAAAATGGCAGCCGACAGTGCGGCTCCACGAGCATCCAGCGATTTGGCACGGCGAGATAGGCCACGCCGTCCACCTTCATCATACGTTGGACCTTGAAAAGCAACTACACCGTAGCGTCTCGGTAAGCCTTGAGTACCGCGTTCATCCTGGTCTGCCAACCTTCACCTTGCGCTCGATACCAGGCCAACACGTCAGCATCAATGCGCAGTGCAATTTG
>JBFMCQ010000054.1:0-23284 GCA_040754295.1 Pseudomonadota bacterium
ACGGTCAGAGCCCCTGTTTAAGGCTCGCTTCGATGAAGGGATCGAGGTGTCCGTCGAGCACTTTCTGCGTGTCGGCGATCTCGACACCGGTGCGCAGGTCCTTGATGCGCGACTGGTCGAGCACGTAGGAGCGGATCTGGCTGCCCCACTCGATGTCCGCCTTGGAGTCTTCCAGCGCCTGCTTCTGCTCGCTGCGCTTCTGCATCTCGACCTCGTAGAGCTTGGCCTTGAGCATCTTCATCGCGCGGTCGCGGTTGGCGTGCTGGCTGCGCTCGGTCTGGCAGGCGACGACGATGCCGCTAGGCACGTGCTTGATGCGGATCGCCGACTCGGTCTTGTTGACGTGCTGGCCGCCGGCACCGCTGGAACGGTACGTGCCCACCTCCAGGTCCGCCGGGTTGATCTCGATCTCGATGTCGTCGTCGACTTCCGGCGAGACGAAGACGCCGGCGAACGAGGTGTGCCGGCGGTTGCCGGAGTCGAACGGCGACTTGCGCACCAGGCGGTGCACGCCGGTCTCGGTGCGCAGCCAGCCGTAGGCGTAGTCGCCCTGGACGTAGATCGTCGCCGACTTGATGCCGGCCACTTCACCGTCGGAGCGCTCCATCAGCTCGACCTTGAAGCCGCGCCCTTCCGCCCAGCGCGTGTACATGCGCAGCAGCATTTCGGCCCAGTCCTGGGCCTCGGTGCCGCCGGAGCCGGCCTGTAGGTCGACGTAGGCGTTGGCCTGATCGAGCTCGCCGCTGAACATGCGCTTGAACTCGAGCTCCTCGGCGACGCGGCCCAGACGCTCGACGTCGCGCGCGATCGCGCCGATCGTCGACGCATCGCCGTCGGCCTCGGCGAGCTCCAGCAGGTCGAGCGCATCCTCGAGAGTGCGGTCGGCGCGCTCCAGGGGCTGTACCACGTCCTCGAGCCGCGCGCGCTCGCGGCCCAGGTTCTGGGCGTACTCGGGCTTGTTCCAGACGTCGGCGCGCTCCAGCTCCGCGTTGACCTCGATCAGCCGGTCGCGCTTGTTTTCGTAGTCAAAGATAGCCCCGCAGCGCGTCGAAACGCGCCCGCAGGGCTGTCACCTCATGACGAATCTGTTGGGGTTCCATATCGGGGGTGGCGAAGCAAAGGTGCGAATTATAGCGGTCCCGGCCCCGTCTCCGAGACCGCCGCGGGCGCGACACGCGAGCGAAAGCCGCTGTTATAGTTAATGAATCGATCGTCCTGTCCAGGACAGAACCACGGGGAGAACTAATGAAACACTGGTTCGGACTGTTCGCATTCGTGCTGGCGCTCGCGGTCGCACAGCCCGCAACGGCACAGGACCAGGACTACGACGAGCCCGCGGAACCGGCTCTCAAGGGGCGTCCCTACTACGTCTCGCCGATGTTCTCGTTCAGCCGGGTCGACCAGGATCGCGGCACCGACGACGGCTTCGGCGGCATCATCTCCGTGGGAAAGAAGGTCACGCGCGGCATGACGCTCGAGCTCACCGGCTTCTACTCGGAAATGGATCCGGAAAGCGGCACCGGCAGCTCGGTCGAGTTCAAGGGCGCCGGTCTGGGCGCGATGGTCTTCCCGTTCAAGGCCAGCCCGAACTTCTTCGGCGTGCTGGCGCTGATGTACGGCGCCGCCGACGCGCACCCCGGCGCGATCCCCAACTACCGCACGACGGTGTTCGACGTGGGCGCCGGCTACCTCTACCCGTTCAGCGACTACGTCATCCTGCGCGCCGAAGCGCGCTATCGCACCGACCAGCACGACCGCAAGGAAGCCGGCATCGATCCCGGCGGCGAGGCGTTCACCGACGGCCTGCTCAATGTCGGCGTGCTGTTGCCGCTGGGCATCACGCCGGTGCCGCAGGAGCCCGAGGAGCCCGAGGTCATCGAGCCGGTGCAGCCGGTCGAGGAGTCCGACTCGGACGGCGACGGCATCGTCGATTTCGCGGACCAGTGCCCCGACACGCCGGCCGGCATGCGCGTCAACGAAGTCGGCTGCCCGCGCGATTCGGACGGCGACGGCGTGCTCGACGAGGCCGACGAATGTCCGAACAGCCCCGCCGGTGCCAGCGTGCTGGCCAACGGCTGCGCGCTGGTCGACGACTGCCGCATGCCGCGGCCGGGCGAGCAGGTCGACGAGAACGGCTGCGCGGTCGAGCAGACGTTCATTCTGCGCGGCGTGAAGTTCGAGTTCGACTCCGACCGGCTGACGCCGGAGGCGCGCGAGATCCTCAACCAGGTCGCGGACACGCTCAAGGCGTATCCCGACATCGACGTCGAGCTCGAAGGCCACACCGACGCGATCGGCAGTGACGCCTACAACCAGGGCCTCTCGGAGCGGCGTGCCCATGCGGTCAAGACGTATCTCGTCGACCAGGGCATCCCCGCCGAGCGCATGATGCCGGTCGGCTACGGCGAGTCGCAGCCGATCGAAACCAACGACACCGAGGAAGGCCGCGAAGAGAACCGCCGCGTGGAGCTCAAAGTCCTCGAGGAGTAAAAGCGGACCCGGGTCACAGCGCCCGCCGGCAGCGACGCGGCCGGCGGGTTTTTCTTATTGACTCGCTGCGCAGGCGAACCAAACAATGGCCGCCTCAGGCAGGGGGGTCCCATGAACAGTCTCAAGCTCGCAGCGACGGCGGTGCTCGCAACGCTCTGCACGGCAGCCGCCGCCGGAACAGCGCCGGCTGCGCCGGCCGCACCGTTGAAGACGCTCGACGAGATTCAGGCGTGCATGAGCCGCAATCTGGTCACGCGCGCCGCGCTGCGCGACCTCAAAATCGACGTGGCCGATCGTGAGGGCAACGGCCACGGGCTGCGCATGAAGCTGTACTGGAAGCCGGCGGCCAACGGCGACGTGCGTGTCAATCTGCGCCTGGTCGAGCCGCTGCCGATGAAGGATTCCGGCTATCTGCTGCTGCAGAACGGCGGCAACGAAGAGGTCTACTTCCACCTGCCGACCGAAAGCCACGCGATCCAGATCACCGGCAAGAACACCTCCGAGCCGCTGTGGGGCACCGACTTCAGCTACGGCGAGATCAAGCAGGTGCTCGGACTGCTCTACAGCGGCGACACCGTGGTCGGCGCGGACGGCGTCTACGCCGCGCGTCCAGCTTACGTGCTGGAGACGACGACCGATCTGGACACGACCGGCTACCGCAAGGTGGTGTCGTACGTCGACCAGGGCAGCTGCGTGCTGCTGAAGAGCCAATTCTACGTCAAGGGCGACGCGCCGCTGAAGGTGCTCGAGGCCGATCCGGCGAGCATTCTCACGCTGGACCAGTACTCGGTCGTGCTCGGCTACGGCATGCGCAACCTGCAGGAAGGCACGCGCACGACAGTCGAGCTGAGCGACTTCACGCTGCTGGAGCGGCTGCCGGAAAGCCTGTTCGACCCGAAACGCTTCTTCGAGCCGTTCGACTGATCGGAGCGGCACGCTCTTGGAGCAGGCCCAGCCGCTGGCGCCGCTGCCGCTGCGGCTGATCGCGGCACGCCCGTGGCTGGTGCTGGCGTTGTTCGCGCTGGCGAGCCTGCTCGCCGCCGGCGTGCTCGGCAACGGCGGCGGCGGCGCCCCCCGCCTGCAGATCGACGCCTCGCTCGACGCGCTCGTCGTCCCCGGGGTGCCGGCGCTGCAGACGCAGCAGGAGATCGAGCGCCGCTTCGGCGTGCGCGAGCGCGTCCTCGTCGTGCTGCGCGCCGACGACGTCTACCAACCGGAAACCCTGCAGCGCATCCACGCGCTGTCGCGCGCGCTGTTCGAGCTGCCCGGCGTCACCGGCGTGCACGCGCTCACGACGGTGCCGCTCGCGGTCGGCGACGGCCGCACGCTCAGGCTCGACCGTATCGGCGCAGCCACCGATCTCGACCCCACCCGCCTTGCCGAGCTGCGCGCCGCGGCGCTCGACAATCCGCTCGTGCACGGCCAGCTGGTGTCCGCGGATGGCCGCGCGGCGGCGATCGCAGTCGAGCTGGCCCCCGGCAGCGACGCCGATCGCGCCGCGCTCGGCCTGCCGGCGACGATTCTGCAAACCGCCGATGCCGCCGCCGGTGCCGGCCTCACCGTCCACGTCACCGGCGGTGTGGTGCTGCGCGCCGCGACCAGCGCCGCGGTGCTGCGCCAGATCCGCTGGGTGCTGCCGGCGATCGCCGTGCTGGTCGTCGGCTTCCTCGCACTCGCGTTCGGCACCGTGCGCGGCGTCGTGCTGCCGCTGCTGACGATCGCCATCGCGCTGCTATGGACGCTGGCCGCGTTCGCACTGCTCGGCAGACCGATGAACCTGGTCACGAGCCTGGTCCCGCCGCTGGTGGTGACGATGAGCCTGGCGTACTGCGCCCACGTGCTGTCCGAATTCGAGGCGCTGCTGCGCGCGCAGCCCGCGCTCGGGCGCAGCGAGCGCATCCGCCTGCTGTTGCGGACGATGGTCGCGCCGGTGACGCTGACCGCGCTGACCACCGCGATCGGTGTCGCCGCGCTCGCGATCGGCGAGCTGCCGGCAGTGCGCCATTTCGCGCTGCTGTCGGCGCTGGGCGTGCTGATTGCGGCGCTGCTCGCGCTCGGTTTCGTGCCCGCGGCCCTCGCCTACGCGACGGTGCGGCCGGAGGCGCAGCCGCGCGGCGGACATGCGCTCCTCGACCGCCTCGCACTGCGCATCGGCCGCTTCGACATCCGCCGGCGCCGGCTGATTCTCGGCGTCGCGCTGCTGGTCCTGCTCGCCGCGCTCGCCAGCGCGTCGCGCGTGCGCATCGGCGACCAGCTGATCGGCGTCTTCGAGCCCGACGCGCGCGCGCGCGTCGACTACGAGGCGGCGGCGGCGGCTTTCGGCGGCGTCACGCCGCTGACGATCCTCGTCGACGGCCATATGCCCGGCGTGCTCGCCGAGCCGCAGCAGCTGCGCGCGCTCGAGCGCCTGCAGCGCTGGCTGCAGGCGCAGCCGGAAATCGGCGGCGCGACCAGCATGGTCGACCACCTGCGCCTGCTCAACCGCACACTCGGCGGCCGCAGCGACGACGGCCTGCCCGGCGAGCGCACGCGCATCGAGCAGCTGCTGTTCTTCGGCGACAGCACGGCGCTGCGCCGTGTTCTCAACGCCGACCGCTCGGCGACGCTGATCGAAGCGCGGCTGCGCGTCGACGAAACGCACGAGGTCGCCGCCCTCGTCGAGCGCCTGCGGCGCGAGCTGGCGGCACTGCCGCAGCCGCTGGAAGCCCGCATCGCCGGCGACGCGGTGCAGATGGCGGAGTCGGCCTCGATCGTCACCGGCGACCAGCTGCAGAGCATCGCCCTGGCGCTGGCGCTGATCTATGCGTGCCTCGCGCTGCAGTTCGCGTCATGGCGCGTCGGCCTGATGGCGACGCTGCCGACGCTCCTACAGACGGCGATCTACTTCGGCGCGCTGGGGATCAGCGGCATCCCGCTCAACGCGACGACGAGCCTCGTCGAATGCCTCGTGCTCGGTCTGGCGATCGACGACACGATCCATTACCTCGCGCGCTTCAACCACGCCGCGCGCCGCAAGGCCTCGGAAGCGCAGGGCGCGGTCATCGCGCTCCGCGCCGTGCTGCGGCCGGTGACGCTGACCAAGGCGATCCTCGGCCTCGGCTTCATCGTGCTGGTCACCGGCGAGCTGCGCAATCAGGTGCTGTTCGGCTGGCTGGCGGCGGCAACGCTGCTCATCGCCTGGCTGGTCGACCTGTTGGTCACGCCGGCGTTCATGAGCGGCGTGCGCGTCGTGACGCTGTGGGACAGCCTGCGGCTGAACCTCGGCGCCGATGTGCAGAAAACCATTCCGTTGCTCGCCGGCCTGAGCCGGCGCCAGGCGCGCGTGTTCGCGCTGATGGCGAATCTGCAGACGCTGCCGGCCGGCACACGGCTGATGAGCGAAGGCGAGTCCAGCGGCGACGGCAAGCCGGGCGACCCGGCCGGCGACGTCTACGTCGTGATCGACGGCGAGCTGCAGATCTGGGTCGAGCGCGACGGCGAAAAACGGGTGATCAACACGCTCGGGCGCGGCGCCGTCGTCGGTGAAATCGGCTACTTCGGCCAGAAGCGCATCGCCAGCGTCGACACGCTGACGAGCGCGCGCCTGCTGCGCTTCGACGACGCCGACCAGGAACGCATCTGCCGCCAGTACCCGCGTATCGCTGCACGCGTGTTCCTGAACCTCAACCGCCTGCAGGCGGAGCGGCGCGCGTCGCAGGCGCGTTTGGCCGGGTAGGCGGCGATTCATGCGGTTCGCCTTCGGCTCACCAGATCCTGCGGCGCGCCCCGTAGGATGTGGTGAGCGCAGCGAACCGCATCACGCCCGCGATCACGTCTCCGGCAGCTTGTAGCCCCTGAGCTGCTCGCGCAGCCGCAGCTTCGAGATCTTGCCGGTGGCCGTCATCGGCAGCTCGTCGACGAAGGTCACGTCGTCCGGTATCCACCACTTCGCGACCTTGCCGGGGAACAGCTCGAGCAGCTCGCGCTTCGATACGTCCTGCCCAGGCTTCTTCACGACGACCAGCAGCGGCCGCTCGTCCCACTTCGGATGCGGTACGCCGATGACCGCGGCCTGCGCCACCGCGGGATGTGCGCAGGCGATGTTCTCCAGCTCGATCGAGCTGATCCACTCGCCGCCGGACTTGATCACGTCCTTGGAGCGGTCGGTGATCTGCAGATAGCCGTCCGGGTCCAGCGTGCCGACATCGCCGGTCGGGAACCAGCCGTCGCGCAGCGGGCTTTCGTCCGACTTGTAGTAGCGGTCGATGACCCAGTAGCCCTTGACCAGCAGATCGCCGAAGGCCTTGCCGTCGCGCGGCAGCTCGCGGCCGTCGGCGTCGACGATCTTCAGCTGCACACCGAACGGCGGCCGGCCCTGCTTGATCTCGATCGCGAACTGCTCGTCCTTCGGCCGCTTCAGATGTTTGTTCTTCAGCGTGTTGAAGGTCCCCAGCGGCGACATCTCGGTCATGCCCCAGACGTGGTGGACCTTGACGCCGTAGTCGCGCTCGAAGGTCTGCATCAGCGCCGGCGGACAGGCCGAGCCGCCGATGATGATGCGCCTGAGCGTCGTCAGCTTGAGCTTGTTGGTCTGCAGGTGCTGCAGCAGGCCCTGCCAGACCGTCGGCACGCCGGCGGAGAAGGTCACGCCTTCGGTCTCGAACAGCTCGTGCAGGCTCGCGCCGTCGAGCGCAGAGCCGGGAAACACCAGCTTGGCGCCGGCCATCGGCGCGATGTACGGAATCGCCCAGGCGTTGACGTGGAACATCGGCACGACGGGCAGGATGCAGTCGCGCGCGGATACGCCGAAGACGTCCGGCAGGCAGGCGCCGAACGTGTGCAGCAGCATCGAGCGATGCGAGTAGAGCACGCCCTTGGGATTGCCGGTCGTGCCCGAGGTGTAGCACAGCGTGCACGCGCTCTTCTCGTCGAGCACCGGCCAGTCGTAGCGGTCGGACTCGGCTTCGAGCCAGTCCTCGTAGCAGAGCAGGTTGGGAATGCTCTGCCTGGGCAGCTGCGCGCGGGCGCACAGCGCCACCCAGTGCTTGACCGCCGGACATTTCGGCGCGATCGCTTCGATCAGCGGCGCGAACGTCAGGTCGAAGCACAGGATGTTGTCCTCGGCGTCGTTGATGATCCACGCGATCTGCTCGGGGAACAGGCGCGGATTGACCGTATGCATGACCGCGCCGATGCCGGACACGGCGTAGTACAGCTCAAAATGACGATAGCCGTTCCAGGCCAGCGTGGCGACGCGCTCGCCCGGCTGCACGCCGATGCGCTCGAGCGCGTTCGCCAGCTGGCGCGCACGCTTCGCGGCCTCGGCGTAGCTGTAGCGGTGGATCGGCCCTTCGACGGTGCGCGACACGATCTCCGTGTCGCCGTGGTACTGCTCGGCATGCGCGAGCAGCGACGAGATCAGCAGCGGGGCGTCCATCATCCGGCCTTGCAGCATCGCAGTCTCCTCGGGGTTTTGCGGCGATTCGCGAACCGCATCGGTCCTGCGGCATGCGGTTCGCCGTTGGCTCACCGCATCTTACCCGCTTGGCGCGGCACACGCCGCACCCTACGATGCGGTATGGAAACGCCTCCGGACCCGACGTGAGCAGCCGTCGCGATTACCCGCATTTCCAGTGCATCACGACGCGCTGGAAGGACAACGACGTCTACGGCCACGTCAACAATGTCGAGTACTACAGTTACTTCGACACCGTCATCAACGCCTATCTGATCCGCGACGGCGGGCTCGACATCCATGCCGGCGAGGCCATCGGCGTCTGTGCGGAGTCGCACTGCCGCTTCCTGGATTCGCTCGCGTTTCCCGACGCCGTCGATGCGGGGCTGCGGGTCGCGCACCTCGGGCGCTCCAGCGTGCGCTACGAGATCGGCCTGTTCCGCGCAGGCAGCGAGGCCGCGGCCGCCGAAGGCTGGTTCGTGCACGTCTTCGTCGATCGGGCGACGCGCAGACCGAGCGCCTTGCCGGCGCCGCTGCGCGCCGCGCTCGAAAAACTCCTCGTTACGGAGGCTGCCCGATGAAAGTCCGTGCCGCCGTGCTCAGCCAGATGGGCCTGCCCGCGCCTTACGTCCGCTCGCAGCCGCTGCGTCTGGGCGAAGTCGCGCTCGATGCGCCGGGTCCGGGCGAGCTGCTCGTGAAGATCCGCGCCGCCGGGCTGTGCCACTCGGATCTCTCGGTGATCGACGGCTCGCGGCCGCGCGTCATGCCGATGGTGCTCGGGCATGAGGCCGCCGGCGAAGTCGTCGGAACCGGCCCCGACACGCCGGGCTTTGCGCCGGGGGACGCCGTGGTGCTCGCGTTCGTGCCGAGCTGCGGTCACTGCGATTTTTGCGCCAGCGGCCGCGCAGCCCTGTGCGCGCCCGGCGCGAAAGCCAACGTCGCCGGCACCTTGCTCTCGGGCGCCAGGCGCTGGCACGGCACCGACGGCACTGCGCTCAACCACCACCTCGGCGTATCAGCGTTCGCCGAGTACAGCGTCGTCTCCGCACGCTCGGCGGTGCGCATCGATGCCGATCTGCCGGCCGAGATCGCCGCGCTGTTCGGCTGCGCGGTAATGACCGGGGTCGGCGCCGTGATCAACACCGCTCGCGTCGCGCCGGGCGAAAGCGTCGCGATCTTCGGCATGGGCGGCGTCGGACTCGCCGCGCTGCTCGGTGCATTGGCCGCGGGCGCCGAGCCCGTCATCGCCGTCGACGTCCTGCCCGCCAAGCTCGCGCTGGCGCGCCAGCTCGGCGCGACACACACCCTCCTCGCCGGCAGCGACACGGTCGCCGAGGTCCGCGACAGCACGCGCGGCGGCGCCGCCTATGCGATCGAAACCGCCGGCTCGGAGGCCGCGCTGGCGCAGGCCTACGCGGCCACGCGGCGCGGCGGCACGACGGTGACCGTGGGCCTGCCGCACCCGCAGAAGCAGTTCGCGATCTCCGCGGTGAGTCTGGTCGCCGAGGAGCGCACGGTGAAGGGTTCGTACATGGGCTCCGCCGTGCCGTCGCGCGATCTGCCGCGCTACATCGCGCTGTACCGCGCCGGTCGCCTGCCCGTCGACCGCCTGCTGACGCACCGCCTCGCGCTCGACGAAATCAACGCCGCGTTCGACCGGCTGGCAAGCGGCGAGGCCGTGCGCCAGGTCGTGCTGTTCTGAAAGCCCTGCACGGCGCGGCGGGCGCTCAGGCGACGCCCAGCGTCGCGGCCTCGCCGCCGTCACCGGCGACGCACACGCGGTTGCGGCCGGTGCGCTTGGCGGCGTAGAGCGCGCTGTCGGCGGCTTCACGCAACGCGTCGAGGCTGACGAGCGAGTGCGGTGGCCGCGTCGCGACGCCGACGCTGACCGTGACCCACGGCGACACCGGCGAGCCGCCGTGCTTGATCCGCGCGTCCTCGACCGCCGCACGCACGCGCTCGGCCTGCGCCGCGGCGCCATCCCTGTCCATGCCCGGCAGCACCATGACGAACTCCTCGCCGCCGCTGCGCGCGAGGAACTCGCCGGCGCGCTGCGCCGTGCTCTGCATCGCCATGGCGACTTCGCGCAGGCACTGGTCGCCCTTCAGATGCCCATGGGCGTCGTTGTAGGCCTTGAACACGTCGACGTCGATCATCAGCAGGCTCAGCGCTTCATCGTGCCGGCGGCAGCGGCGCCATTCCATCATCAGCGCCTCGTCGAGGCCGCGCCGGTTTGGGATGCCGGTCAGCGCATCGGTCTCCGACAGCTGCTCCAGCTCATGGTTGGCGGCGGCGAGCTGCGAGATCAGCTGCTGCATCGCCGCACGGGCGTCGCGCGCGTTGCTGCGCTCGCGCAGGATCAGCCACAGCAGCAGCGACAGCAGCACGGAGGTGCCGTAGGCAATGAACGGCAGCGCGGCGACGAACGGCGAGACACTGTCCCAGCCTTGCGCCGGCACGGCGGCGAGCTCCCAGCTGCCCCCGGGCACCGACAGCGTCATCACCAGGGGCTGCTGGTCGAGCACCTCGGGATCACCGGCGATGAGCCCGCCGCGCTCACCGAACGCATCCGCGCCGCGCAGCGCGAAGCGCACGCGCTGTTCGACATCCTGCACGCCCGTGGCGCGCAGAAACGACTGGAGATCGATGGCCACACTGACGATGCCCCAGTACTCGTTGCCATTGACGAACACCGGCGTGCGATTGATCAGCCCCTGCCCGCCCTGCACCAGCGCCACCGGCCCGGCGAGCACCGACGTGCGCGTCTCGATCGCACGCTGGACCGCGGGCCACTGCTCGGGCGTTCGCTCGTAGTCGAGACCGAGCGCCGGCTCGTTGCCGGTGCGCGGATAGACGTACTGGACGCGATTGCCGGGCGCCACCGCGATGTTGCGGATGTGACGGCCGGCCGTGTACAGCGCGGCAAGAGCGCGGCGGATGCCGGCCTCGTTCATCGGCCCCTGTGCATTGATATAAGCGACGAGGCCTTGCGCCAGGAACGCGGTTGCGCTGAGCTCGCTCTCGATCTTCGCGCGCACGGCGGCCGCGTGCTGCACGGTCTGGTCGCGCAGGTCGGCACGCGAGGCCTGGCGCTGCAGCGATATCAGGTAGGTGGCGCCCGCGATGAACCCCAGGCCCACGGCGGCAGAGACCGCAAGCTGTAGCAAGGTATTGAGCCCCTTTCCGGTCATGCGGCGGAGTTTATGCAAGGATCGAAGGTCGCAGCCCGCCATTAGCCCGAATTACCTACACGGCAATCGGCAGGTCCGGGCTACCCCGACGGGCACTTTCCCCGACCGGCTCACAGCGCTGGGCGGCCGTTTCGCACCGTCCGTTCCGAGAGGCACCTGCCGGTTTTGGAGAGCTTGCTAGTAGCCTGCAACGACCCGAGCGCACAAGTCCGCGATGGGCGCGAGACGGCCGGGTTCACCGACATGTGGGTCATTGCCGTCAGGAACCCTGCGCTTCCAGCGCAACGTCTACGCCGACAGCGTGCGCATCGGCCGCTCGCCGGACAACGAAATCGTGCTGCCGGGCGACGACGTGTCGCGCCACCATGGATGCGTCGAGGTCTGCGACGGCCGCCTGGTCTACCGCGACCTCGACAGCCGCAACGGCTCTTACGTGATGACGCGGCGCGTCGAAGAGGCTGTGCCGCTGTCCATCGGGTCAGTGATCGAGATCGCCAATTTCCTGCTCACCATCGAGCAAGACCCCGATCTGTCGCAGCCCGGCCGCTTTATTGAGCACGCCCCGACCGAGGTGATCACCGGGCCATCGACGCGCGGCGCCGAAGTGGCCGGCTGGTCTGCAGCGATCGATCTGCTCAAGGTGCTGCGCCGGGACGCTCGGCAGCACGCCGAAGGGGGGATTCCGACGCGAGTCGGCGGCGCCGCGAGATGGATCACGAATGGTCGCAGTTGCTCGCAGCCGCCCTGCGGCTGCGCGAGCAGCTGCAGGGCGACGGGCGCATGCAGGCCTTCGAACTCAGCGAGGACCGCCGCGAGCGCTCGGTGAAGCTGCGCAACGCCCGCCGCAACGGCGGCAGCACCTATCTGATCCTGTCGCGCGGCTATCCGGACCGGCCCGAGGCCGACGCTGACGACGCCGTCTGGCTGCGCGAAATCGGCGGAAGCGACCGGCGCTTCGCCGACCCGCGCCGCGCCCTCGAAGCGCTCGTCCGGCAGATCGCACTGCACACGCCGAGCTGAGCGCGGCACGCTCGCCGTGCGAAACGCACGGCGGCAAACGGCCGTGCCGGCAACGGCGCCCGGGAACATGGAGTTTCGCGCAACACGAGATTCACGTTAATGATGCAGATCAATGTCGCGGTCCTGCGCGGGGTGGAGTATGGCGCTCAGGCATTGCACGCACTCCAGACATGAGCTTCGTCACCTGGAATTCCGACCTCGCCGTCGGGCACACGCAGATGGACGGTCAGCACCAGGCGCTGATCGACATCGTCAACCGCTATCACGACGCGCTGGCCGCGAAGGCACCGCAGCGCAAGCTCGTGGCGATCTTCGAAGAGGTCGCCGACTACGCGCGCTATCACTTCCGCGACGAGGAGGCGCTGATGGAGCGCAGCGGCTATCCCGGGCTCGCCAGACACCGCATCATCCACGGCCAACTGCTCGACCGCGTCACCGAGCTGCTGCTGCGCCTGCGGGCCGGCGAGCCGGGGATCGACGAGCAGATCCAGTTCTTCCTCAAGAACTGGCTGACCGCGCATATCAAGGGCATCGACCGCCAGTACCGGCCGTTCGTGGAAGCGAAAGCGGCGTAGCCGAATGCTGCGTGTAGAGATCGAACTCGTCCACCGTTCGTTACCGCCGGAAAATCCTGCTCGTTGAAGGTCACGATGACTTGCGCCTTGGCCCGGATTTCCAGGTACAGGCCACCGCCGTCGGTGAGCCGGTAGGGTTTTTCACGGGGCTTGGCCCGCTTGACGGAGAGATCGGCCAGCATGTTCTGCCCCCACGGGGTTCAGGGCATGCCCCCTCCGGATTGTTAGGTGGCTCCGCGAGTTGGAGCCGCATGTGCGCCGTAGGTGTCAGGTTTCACAAACATTTTCCTGTGAGCCCCTGTTGTTCCTGCCCCTTGAGCTGCCCCGGCTGCTTGTCACTCGCCGGCGAGCAACTCCCTGAGCGCTGCGGCCGATTCCGGTAGTGACTGGCGCTCCAGCATCGCGATGTAGTCATCGACGGACGTCGGCGGATTCCTGAGGCGCGCAATCAGCGCCAGCAGGCGCGCGCGTACGATACCCGGCGCCAGATCGATCAGGTGGCGCAGAAACGTATCCGGATGCTGCGTACAGAGATCGAACTCGTCCAGCGTTGCCGCCGGGAAATCCTGCTCGTTGAAGGTCACGATGACTTGCGCCTTGGCCCGGATGGCGGCTGCGAGCACGTGTCGGTCATCGGCGTCGGGAAGTTCGATAGCGGGGATCAGCCGCTGGTAACCGGTGACGCAGGCATCCGGCAACGCTGCATCCATTGCCGCCCTGCGGCGTTCCAGCTTTTCACGAGGGATGTCGGGACGGTTGCGTTCGAGCGCGCGCATCCACTCGTCGTGAATATCGATGCTCCAGATCGGCCGGAACAGCCGCGCCTCAGCCAGTTCCAGCAGCACGCTGGTCAGCGGATAGCTGTAAAGAACGTTGGCGTCGAGGACGGCGGCGAAGTGGCTCATGCGCCGGCGTCAGAGCCCGAGCTCCTGATCGATCCGGGCAATCTCATCGAGCGCGGCTCGGCGCGCCTTGCGGTCTGCCTCGTCGAAGCGAACCAGATCCTCGAACGCGACGCGGCGCCGGGTGCCGACCGTGCGCGCGGGCAGTTTGCCGGACTCGATCAGCTTGACGACGTACGGCCGCGAGACATTCAGGTAATCGGCCACCTCCTGCGTCGTCAGCTCGGCCTTCTCCGGAATGATGGTGACGCCCCGCCCCTGCCCGAGCTGCGTGAGAACGTCCACCATCAGACGCAGCGCGCCGGGCGGAATCGTGATCATCTCGTGGCGGTTGTCGTCCGTGACCAGCCGCAGCGACTTGTGCCCCTTGGGCAGCAGGCGAGCCAACTGGCGGCTGGCCGCCTTGGCCTGTGCGATCTCTTCCTCGGGCGGGAGTCGGGGTGGTCGGCGATTTGCGGCGGACATGGCGCGTGCCCCTTGTACTGGAACGGGACTATAGCGCATTTTCGAAACGAACGAAACGAATGAATTAAGCGAAACGGAGTCGCGCCTGGAGATCCCCTCCACAAAACTAGCAGTAGCCGCGAAGCTGCTTGAGGAAGGCCACGAGGTTGCCGCCGGTGAACTGCGGCTCGTTGAGGCCACGCTTGTCCCACAGGTCGAAGAGTTCGCGCTCCCGCTGGGTCGGTACCCGGCCACCCCCGCCCTTCGGGCAGGCGGCCGTGGTGAGGACCATGTCCACATCGTCACCTCGCACCGTCACTCGGACGCACGGGCTGCCGCCGTTTCCACGGTGACCATTGAGGCTCTGGTTGATCCATTGCGGATCGGCAGCGCCGTAGTCCCGCTCCTCATTCCCGATCTTGACGCGAATCATCGAAGTCTCCAGCTACGTGTCCACGCTCGATGCTCCCACGCGCCTGGCTCAATAGCTGAGCCTCGCCAGTAGTTCAGGCTCGCTGCTTCAGCCTCCTTCACCGGCCTCGCCGCGCGCACGGCCGTCATCAACCCGCCGCTGAATCCACGCCGCGACCTCCGACGCCGGCCACCCGACCGCGTGCCCGCCCAGCGACACCGGCGCCGGAAACGCGCCCTGCTTGATGCGCGCGTAGATCGTCGAGCGGCTGAGGCCGGTCGCGGCCTTCACGTCTGGAAGGCGCAGGATCGTGTCGGGAAGCATGGGCGGGCTCCGCTGCAGGCTGGACGCGGAAGACCTTACGCGCGCGCCGCGTCGCAGCCCACAGAGAATCCCGTCGCCGATCCGCGGGGATTTCCGGCAGCGCCGCGAAAGGGCGGCTCGTACGATGGTGCAGGACTCACCGTCCGACCGCGGCGCCGGATCGCCTCACGCCGCAGCCCGAAAGGGCCCGATCCCGCACGAAGCCGAACGGCTTTCGTTCTGCTCGCCCGACGTCGTTGTCGGGCATTGCCCGGCTCAAAGCGCCAGCGCGAACGCCGACAGGTTCGCCACAGTTCTTCATCGGCCGCCGCAGCGCGTCTTTCCGCTCCCGCTTTTACGGGAGCTCCCGCGGAAAAGACGCTCGTCCAAACGGCCACCGGCAGACTTGGCGCAAACGGCCACCTGCGGCAGCTGATGCCCTTCGCAGGCTCTCTGCACCAGGGCGCACTCTCTTTTGGCCCAGCACAGGCCAAAAGAGAGTGCGCTGCGACCTGTCGCAACGCACGGACCGACAAAGGGGCTGGTGCAGCGCATGAACTATTTCGGGCGGATGAGCCAGCCGTTGATCCGCCGCAAAGGGCCTGCGCCAGCCCCTCAACCGCTTTCACGCTGACGACGTGCGCAACGTCGTGCCCTACGCCGCGACGGACCCTGTGACGCGGCACGATCTTCGGATCGGGGTCCTGGTTTCACTCGTCATCCTGCTCATCGAGGCCGTCGGCCTCCTCTCTTCTCTTCCCGATCGCCGTTGGGTGATTGCAGTGCGCCGCGCGCAAGCCGCCCCGGCCCGGACCGTTGCACGGTCCGGCCGGGGTCTCAGGCGCCACTGCCGATCCTGGCCGTTGGCTGGCCAGCGGGCATCGGCAGTCTTCACCGCTTTGGGGTTTTCCAAGACCCCGCACCGTCCGGAGGGACGGGCATGGCGCAAGGCCATCCGCTCATGCGAGCGGTGTTCTCGATCGCTGGAAACAGCATCGGGGACAGCACGTAAACGCTCACGTCGTGCCACGCGCCCGAGAGGGCGCGAAACCGCCCGCTGCACCAGACACGAACCAAGGAGGTATCGATGAAGACAGGAAGCAGTACCGGCGGCGGCTGGAAAACCTCGCTCGCCGCCGTGCTCAAGGCGCACAACGGCGCCAAGCAGGACGGCTCGGTCGCCAGCCATGCGACCCAGGACAAGCGCGCCGACGTGCTCTACGCCGGCTTCGCCGAGCTGCGCCAGCTCGGCTACCGGCTGGACAGCGTGACGAGCCTGCGCGGCAAGCATGTCGAGGCGCTGGTGAGCAGCTGGCACGGCCGTGGGCTGTCGGCGTCGACGATCCAGAACAATCTGTCGATCTTCCGGACGTTCTCGGCCTGGATCGGCAAGACCGGGATGGTCGAGGGTGTCGCGCGCTATCTCGGCGCCGGCGTGGCGTCGCGCACGTCGATCGCGCGCGAGGACCGGAGCTGGAGCGCGAAAGGGGTCGACGTCGCCGCGAAGCTCGCGGAGGTGCGGTCCAAGGACGCCCGCGTCGCGCTGCAGCTGGAGCTGTCGCTGCAGTTCTCGCTGCGGCCGCGCGAGGCGATGCAGCTGCGGCCGACTATCGCTGACAAGGGCAGTTATCTGGCCGTGACGCTGGGCACGAAGGGCGGGCGCGACCGCGTCGTGCCGATCGATACGGCGGAGAAGCGCGCGCTGCTCGAGCGCGCGAAGACCTTAGCTGCGCACCGCAGCGCCAGCACCAGCGATCCGGCGCTGAAACTGCACCAGTGGAAAAACCACTACTACCACGTCGTCCGCAGTTGCGGCATCACGCGCGAGAACGGGTTCACGCCGCATGGGCTGCGGCATCAGTACGCGAACGATCGCTACAAGGCTGTCAGCGGCGCCGCGTCGCCGGTGCGCGGCGGCTCGGCGGCGGACCGCGAGACGGACCGCGCGGCGCGGCTGATCGTCGCCGAGGAGTTGGGGCACAGCCGGGAGGACATAACGACGCACTACCTGGGGCGGTAACGGACGGCCGCTGCGGGCCCGGCCCAACAGGGCTGTAAGATACCGATCCTGTCCGTATTCCTATTCGACGAACGGCAAGGGAGATGAGCGAGGTCGCTACGCACCGTGGGCGGGGATCGGCGCACTGCTACCCGCCGAACAACGCGCCTGCGAAAAGATCGCCCCACACTGACGGCGGCGATCACTCAGGACAATGGAGAGGGAGATGCCCGGCGGAGGTCTAAGCGAAGACGACATCAGCGTGAAGTTCATCACGCCGGCCCTGCATCGCGCGGGCTGGGATGAAGACACGCAGATTCGCCGCCAGGTCTCGTTCACCAAGGGCCGGATCATCGTCCGCGGCCGTCTCGTCAGCCGCGGCAAGCCCAAGCGCGCGGACCTCGTCCTCTACCACCAGCACATCCCCATCGCGCTGATCGAGGCGAAGAAAGCCAGCTTCGCCGAAGGCCACGGCATGCAGCAGGCGCTCGACTACGCTGTCGCGCTCAACATCCCCTTTGTCTTCTCCAGCAACGGTAAGGGCTTTGCCTTCCACGACCGCACTGGCCAGAGCGCATCCCTGGAGACGCAGCTCGCCCTCGACGAATTCCCCAGCCCGACGCAGCTCTGGGCCAAGTACCAGCAGTGGAAGGGTTTAAGCGCCGCGCAGGAAAAGATCGTCCTGCAGCCGTACTACGACGACGGCAGTGGCAAGGAGCCGCGCTACTACCAGCGCAACGCCATCAACGCCGCCGTCGAGGCGATCGCAAAGGGCCAGAACCGGGTGCTGCTGGTCATGGCCACCGGCACCGGCAAGACCTACACCGCCTTCCAGATCATCTGGCGGCTGTGGAAGTCCGACTGGCGCGCCGGCAAGCAGAAGCGCGTGCTGTTCCTGGCCGACCGCAACGTGCTGGTCGACCAGACCATGGTCAACGACTTCCGCCCCTTCGGTCAGACCATGGCCAAGCTGTCGACTTCCGCGAACACGATCGAGCGCGACGACGGCCCGCCGGTCGAGCTGACCACCGCTGTCGACCGCCAGCGCCGCATCGACACGTCCTACGAGATCTACCTCGGTCCGTACCAGGCCCTGACCGGGCCGGACGAGCGACAGAAGCTTTACAAGGAGTTCTCGCGCGACTTCTTCGACCTGATCGTCGTCGACGAGTGCCACCGCGGCAGCGCCGCGGAAGATTCGGCCTGGCGCGAAATCCTCGAGTACTTCGAGTCCGCCACCCAGATCGGCCTGACGGCCACGCCCAAGGAAACCGAGTACGTCTCCAACATCGCCTACTTCGGCGCGCCGGTGTACAGCTACTCGCTCAAGCAGGGCATCAGCGACGGCTTCCTCGCGCCCTACAAGGTGATCAAGGTTCACCTCGACATCGACGTCGAGGGCTACCGGCCGCAGAAGGGCGAGACCGACAAGCACGGCCAGCTGATCGACGACCGCATCTACAACCTCAAGGACTTCGACCGCAGCATCGTCATCGACACCCGCACCCAGCGGATCGCGCGCTGGATCTCGGACTACCTCAAGCAGAGCGGCGACCGCATGCAGAAGACCATCGTCTTCTGCGTCGACACTGAGCACGCGGCCCAGATGCGCCATGCGCTGGTGATCGAGAACCAGGACCTCGTGCTCAGAAACGAGCGCTACGTCATGCGCATCACCGGCGACGACCCCATCGGCACGGCGCAGCTCGGCAACTTCATCGATCCCGAATCCGCGTACCCGGTCATTGTCACGACCTCACGGCTGCTGTCAACCGGCGTCGACGCACAGACCTGCCGGCTGATCGTGCTCGACCGCCCGGTCGGCTCGATGACCGAATTCAAGCAGATCGTCGGCCGCGGCACCCGCGTCCACGAGGACACGCGCAAGTACTACTTCACCCTCGCCGACTTCCGCAAAGCCACGAACCACTTCGCCGACCCGGCGTTCGACGGCGAGCCGGTGCAGATCTACGACCCTGGCGAGGTCGATCCGCCGATGCCGCCGGACGACCTGCCGCCGACGGCGGACCCCGAGGATCCCTTGCCACCGATGCCCAGCGAAGACGAAACCGTCGTCGACCTGCCGCCGCTGCCACCCGGCACCGGTCCGCGTGTCGCCGAACCGCAGGGCAAGTACTACGTCCACGGCAAACCCGTGAACGTCGCGGCCGAGCGCGTCGAATACATGGATGCCGACGGCAAGCTCGTCACCGAGTCGCTGCGCGACTACACGCGCAAGGCCATCCGCAGCCACTACGCCAGCCTGGACCAGTTCCTGCGCCGCTGGAACGGCGCCGAGAAGAAGGAAGCGGTGATCGAGGAGCTCGCCGCGGAGGGCCTGCTGCTCGATCCGCTGATGGAAGAAGTCGGCAAGGATCTCGACCCCTTCGACCTGATCTGCCACATCGCCTTCGACCAGTCGCCGCTGACGCGCCGCGAGCGCGCCAACAACGTCAAGAAGCGCGACTTCTTCACCCGGTACGGCCCGCAGGCCCGCGCCGTGCTCGAAGCCCTGCTCGCCAAGTACCAGGACGAAGGACTCGTCGGAGAACTCGACAACGTCCGCGTGCTGGAAATCCCGCCCTTGAGCCAGATGGGTACGCCCTTCCAGCTCATCAAGTCATTCGGCAGCAAGATCGCCTTCGAGCAGGCGGTCCACGAACTCCAAGACGCCCTCTACCAGGAAAGCGCCTGAGCGATGTCAGTACGCAACACCGTCAAATCCATCCAGGACATCATGCGCCAGGATGCCGGCGTCGATGGCGACGCCCAGCGCCTGTCGCAGCTGTGCTGGATGTTCTTCCTCAAGATCATCGACGATCAGGACCAGGCCCTCGAACTGCTGCGCGACGGCTTCCGTTCGCCGATCCCCAAGCGCCTGCAGTGGCGCACTTGGGCGGCCGATCCGGAAGGACTCACCGGCGATGCGCTGCTGGACTTCATCAACGGCGACCTCTTCCCCACGCTCAAGGAACTGCGCGCCAGCGGCCCGTCCGCCAACCGCGCCCGCGTCGTGCGCGGCGTCTTCGAGGACGCCTACAACTACATGAAGTCCGGCCAGTTGGTGCGGCAGGTCGTCAACAAGATCAACGGCGTCGACTTCAACGACCTCGCCGACAAGCGCCACTTCGGCGAAATCTACGAACAGCTGCTCAACGACCTGCAGAGCGCCGGCAACGCCGGCGAGTACTACACGCCGCGTGCAGTGACCGCGTTCATGGCCGAGCGTATCGATCCGAAACCCGGCGAAATCCTGTTCGATCCGAGTTGTGGCACCGGTGGCTTCCTTACCTGCGCGATCCGCCACATGCGCGAGCGCTACGTGAAGAAGCCGGAGGACGAGGCCGCGCTGCAGGCCGGCCTGCGCGCGGTGGAGAAGAAGCAGCTGCCGCACATGCTCTGCGTCACCAACATGCTGCTGCACGGCATCGAGGATCCGAGCTTCGTGCGCCACGACAACACGCTGGCACGGCCCTACATCAGCTGGGAGCAGAAGGATCGCGTCGACATCATCCTCACCAATCCGCCCTTCGGAGGCAAGGAAGAGGACGGTATCGAAGCCAACTTCCCGCAGCACTTCCGCACCAAGGAAACCGCGGACCTGTTCCTGGCTCTGTTCATCCGCCTGCTCAAACCCGGCGGCCGCGCCGCCATCGTCCTGCCGGACGGCTCGCTGTTCGGCGAAGGCGTGAAGACCCGCCTCAAGGAGCACCTGCTCGAAGAGTGCAACCTGCACACCATCGTGCGGCTGCCCAATTCCGTCTTCAAACCCTACGCCAGCGTCGGCACCAACCTGCTGTTCTTCGAGAAGGGCGCACCGACCCAGGAGATCTGGTACTACGAGCACCGCGTGCCCGAAGGCCAGAAAGCCTACTCGATGACCAAGCCCATCAAGGTCGAACACCTGCAAAGCTGCGTCGACTGGTGGGGCGGCGCACAGCGCGAGAGCCGGCAGGAAACCCCGCAGGCCTGGAAGGTCAACGTCGAGGACATCAAGGCGCGCGGCTACAACCTCGACATCAAGAACCCGTACACCGTTGTCGATGACCATGGCGATCCGGAGACGCTGCTCGCCGAACTCGATGCTACGGAGGCCGAGACGGCGAAGCTGCGCGACCAGCTGAAGGTGATTCTGGCCGAGGCGCTGTTGCGATGAATGCGGAGCAACTGCTCAAGCACTACGAGCGGATTGCGGATGCGCCGGATGCGATTGCGCGGCTGCGGCATCTGATCATCGCCCTCGCAGTGCGCGGAAAGCTCGTTCAACAGAATCGGGCCGACGCTGCAGCAACGGATCTGCTTGAAGCGACATGGGACCAGAAGGGCGCAACACCCAAGAACACCAGATCAACACCGCGGAAGAGCACCGTCGTTGGCCGTGCTGAACAACCCTTCGACCTTCCGGATCAGTGGAGCTTCGCTCGGCTCGGCGGCGTTCTTGAGATGATCAACGGGCGCGCGTTCAAACCTGGGGACTGGATTCCGGCTGGGCTGCCGATTGTTCGGATTCAGAACCTCAACAATCCGGCGGCTCCGTACAACTACTGTGATCCGAAAACTGTCGACAACCGGCATCTGATCCGAGACGGTGAGTTTCTTATCAGTTGGTCAGGGACGCCTGGGACGTCATTCGGAGCTTTTATCTGGACCCGAGGCCCGGCTGCATTGAACCAGCACATCTTCAGGTGCATTCAACGCGGCAGAGCGTTCATGCCTGAGTTCCTCAAGCTGGCCATAAATAGCCAACTCGATGTATTGATCGCACAAGCCCAGGGAGGCGTGGGGCTCCAACATGTGACGAAGGGGACCCTAGAAGCCTTGCCATTGCCGCTTCCGCCACTGCCCGAACAACACCGCATCGTCGCCAAGGTCGATGAACTGATGGCGCTGTGCGACCGGCTGGAAGCGGCGCGGGCACAGCGGGAAGCTACGCGCGACCGGCTGGCAGCGGCGAGCCTCGCCCGCCTCAACACGCCCGACCCCGATTCCGAAACCGTCAAGGCCCACGCCCGCTTCGCCATCGGCACCACCCTGCCCGCCCTCACCACCCGCCCCGATCAGATCAAGAAATTCCGCCAGACCGTTCTCAATCTCGCCGTTCGCGGGTTACTTGTCCCGACCGGTGGCACTGACGAAAGTGTTTCAAAGCTGCTCACACGGATTCTTGAAGAGAGCCCGTCAAAGGCGTCCCCGAAGCATCAGCAAGTGATCGAGGCTCCATACTCGATTCCCGCGTGCTGGGAGTGGACGACACTCGGCCAACTCATCGTAGACGGGCCGCAGAATGGGTTGTCCCCAAAGCCGACGAATCGAGAAGACGCACCAAAGGCAATTACATTGACGGCAACGACAAGCGGCACATTCGATCCGTCCCACTTCAAACGCGTGGAGGCCATGGTACCTGATGACTCGGACCTTTGGCTACGCGAAGGAGACTTGCTGTTCCAGAGAGGCAACACGCGCGAGTACGTCGGCATGGCAGCTATATACACTGGCCCTCCGCGGACATACCTTTTCCCCGATCTGATGATTCGGGTACGCGTGTCTGAGCATCTGAATCTTCGCTTTATCCATCTCGCAGCCATCGCACCTCCGGCACGCCAGTTTCTTTCGGAGAATGCCGCGGGTGCGCAGCTGACGATGCCCAAGATCAATCAAAGCACGCTGGTCTCGCTCCCGATTCCGCTGCCGCCGAGGTCTGTACAGAATCGGATCGTCGCCAAAGTTGACCAACTGATGTCCCTCTGCGACCAGCTCGAAGCCAGCCTGACTCGCGGCGAGGCCACCCGGCGCCGTCTGCTGGAAGCCCTGCTCCATGACGCCCTCCAGCCGAGCCGCGACAACGTCATCGATCTCGAAGCCGCGCGGCAGCGACTTCTGGAGAAGCGTGAGGCGGTGGCCTGCCGGAGCGTGCAACGCTTGTCACGCACGAAGGGTTTTGGACGTACCAAGGCCGTCAAAGCACTGTACTTCGCAGAGGCCCACTGCGGAATCGCCCTGGGCGGCCAGTGGGGCCGTGGCAACTTCGGCCCCTACGATCACTGGATCCTCAGCTTCGAGTCTCATGCTGCGCGTGAGGGCTGGCTGTCGTGCCGCGAACGCCCTGCCTCGGATGGCGGCACCCGAGTCGAGTACACCTCGGGGCCACGCCTATCGGCCAAGACAGAGGTCGCCGCGCAAGTGCTCGGCGACCAAGCACCGGAGTTCGAACGCATCCTGACCCTGCTTGCCGAGCTGAATACCGACGAATCGGAAATCGTCGCCACCTTGTACGCCGCGTGGAACGATCTCCTGCTGGAGGGCAAGCCGGTCTCCGATGACATCGTGATCACGGAATTCCGCGAGCAGTGGGGCTTCGCCCGTAAGGCCGATTTTGCACCCGCACTTCTTCGCCGCTGGCTCGATTGGATGCGTGAGCATCAACTGGCTCCTCAGGGTCGGGGGCCAAGTACCCGGCACCAAGGGAGATTGATCGAGCGCGCCGCTGCAGCAGTTGTCCTGGCGCGAGTTCGAG
>JBFMCQ010000055.1:0-23076 GCA_040754295.1 Pseudomonadota bacterium
GGCTGCGCGACCGGCATTGGCGCTGGCACCGGGCGCCGGCCGCAGCGCCGCCGGCCCTGGAGCGACCGCGGGTCGCCGACACCGGGACGGCCGTGGCCGCGCCCGCCGCCGACGGCACGGTGGTCGGCGTCACCGAGCGGCTCGGCGGTGCGGTGAAGCTGGCCGACGCGAGCGGGGTCGTGCGCGACTGCTGGGTCGAGCTGACGCTGACCTACGACCCGCTGCGGCTCACCGATCTGTTCACGCCCGACCCGGGCGACGGCCGGCTGTCGCGCGCGCGCCTGAGCATCGGCGCTACGCCGCGCTCGTCCGGTCGGCTGCGCATCTTTCTGCGCGCGGACTGGGAGCAGCTGCGCCTGCAGCCGCTGGCGCCGGCGGATCGCGAGCGTGCCGAGGCGCGCATCGCGCGCAGCTACGCGCTCACCGGAACGCTCACGCTGCTGCAGCGCGAAGCCAGCGGCCGCTGGCGGCGCACGCTGCGCGCCCTCGGCGCCTGGCTGCGCAACCGCGGTTTGCGCGATCTCGTCCAGAGCGGCCTCGAGCGCCTCGGCAAGTGGTGGCGCGACGAGCCGCGCAAGGCGATGTCGTGGAACGACTGGCTGCTCGGCCCGTTGCGGCTCGCCAGCCGTGCCGGCGAGGTGCGGCGCTTCGACTACGCGCTGCGCATCGGTGCCGAGCAGCCGCCGTCCGAAGCCGCGCCGCGGCGCTTCGACGCGCCAGCGGCTCTCGTCGGCGGCGCGATCGCGGGGCGCAAGCGCATCACTTATGCGCGCCCGAGCAACCCCTGGCGGCAGCTGCAGGAGCTCGAGCTGACCGAGCTGGCCGGCCGTCTGCAACGGCGCGGACCGCGCGTGTTGGCGCTCGACCCGCAGTACCTCGCCGAGCGCGGGCACCCGCTGCTGCGCATCGAGGCGCAGCGCGACCACGTCGAAGCGCTGGCCGATCTCGCGTCGCTTTCGGCCTGCGTCCTGCGCATGCTGCTGTCGATCCACCTGTGGAACGCGCGCAAGCCGGACGCGCCGCGCCAGCGCCTCGTCCAGCGCCTGCCCGGCATCGTGCCCGGACTGCTCGAGCCGCAGATCCACTGGATCGACGTCGACCGGCTCGGCGACGCAGCGGTGCGCATCCGCCTTGCGCGCTATCGCACGCGCACTGCACCGGCGCCGAGTCCGCAGCGGCCGGCCGTGCTGCTGATTCACGGCTACAGCGCCAGCGGCACGACCTTCGCGCATCCGCGCCTGCGGCCGGGCCTGGCGCAGCACCTCGCACGGGCAGGCCGCGAGGTCTGGATCGCCGATCTGCGCAGCAGCGCCGGGCTGCCGACGGCGACGCAGCCGTGGAGTTTCGAGCAGATCGCGCTCGCGGACGTTCCGGCCGCGGTCGACTACGTGTGGCGGCGCAGCGGCGAGCACCGCATCGACGTGCTCGCGCACTGCATGGGGGCCACGATGCTGAGCATGGCCGTGCTCGCGGCGGGCAAGACACCGGCGCAGATCGCCGAGCTGCTGGCGCGCGACGGCGAGGAGTCCGTCGCCGACCCGTTCCGCACCGAGCGCGACGCGCTGCCACGGCGCATCCGCCGCGCGGTGCTGTCGCAGAACGGTCCGGCGATGGTCATGAGCCAGCAGAACATCTTCCGCGCCTACGTGATGTCGTACTTCGAGCACGTCTTCGGCCCGCTGCCGTATGCGTTCCGGCCCGAGCCCGGTCAGGGGCTCGCGGCCGGGTTGCTCGACCGTTTCCTGAGCAGCCTGCCGTACCCGGACGAGGAGCTGCGGCTGGAAAACCCGTGGCAACCGTGGCGGCGCACGGAGTATCTCGCCACGCGCCACCGCATGGACGCGCTCTACGGGCGCACGTTCTCGCTCAAGCAGCTGAGCCGCAGGGTACTCGACCACATCGACGACTTCTTCGGCCCGCTGAGCCTGCGCACCGTCGCCCAGGTGATCCATTTCTCGCAGCTGCGCACGATCACCAGCCGCGGCGGGCGCAACCGCTTCGTCACACCGGCGGCGCTGCGGGCGTGCTGGACGTTCCCGACGCTGAGCCTGCACGGCGCCGACAACGGCCTCGCCGATCTGGCGACGGCGTACCGCGTGCAGGCGCTGCTGCACGGCGCGGGTCGTCACTGCGAAGTCGTGCCGCTGCCCGGCCAGGGACATCAGGACTGTCTGATCGGCGTGCGCGCGCGCGAAACCTTCGACGAAGTCCTGTCGTTCTTCGAGCGTGCCGACGACGACCCGCGCTTCGCACCGCCCGCGCCCGCCGAAGCCTGCGTCGCGCAGGCGCCGTGGCTCGGCCCGCTGCTCGTCTGCGACGCGGCCAAAACGGTGCACGCCGGGCTCGGCGCCTGTCCGCGGCTGGGGCGTCCGATCGCGCTGCGCGTGCTGCCGGTCGAGCGCGTCGACGGCGCCTGGCGGCACGAACGCCTGGTGCAGGCGCTGGGACTGGTCGAGGCGGACCTGCGGCTGGCGCTGCCGGCGGACACCGACTGGTTTTCGGTGACGCTGCCGGCCTGGAGCCGCAGCCTGCGGCAGCTCGCGCTGCTGCTCGTCTACGCGCAGCCGCTGAGCTCCGACGGCGCATCGGCGCCGACCGTCCAGGGCGCCGTCGAGCTGGCGCTGCGCGCCGCTGCCGGCGATGCCGCGGCCGGCATCGTCGAACTCGGCTGGACGCGCGCGGATCAGCCTCTGCGGCTCGCGCTCGGCAGCTGCCAGTACCCGGCCGGCCTGTTCAACGAGGAGCCGGCACACGCGGCCTGGCGCCAGCTCAATGTGCGACTCGACCGCGGCGAAGGTCCGCACTACCTCGTGCTCACCGGCGACCAGATCTACGCCGATGCCACCGCCGGCCTGTTCGATCCGACGCAGCGTGACGACCGCTACCGCAAGCCCTACGAAGCCTGGCTGCGCAATGCGCAGCTGCGCGACGCGCTGCGCCGCACCGGCGTGCTGACGACGCTCGACGACCACGAGATCGACGACAACTGGGAGCCGCTGCCCGGCAGGCCCGGTGAAGCGGCCTTCGACGCCAACGAGCGCCTGCGCCGCGACGGTGTGACGTACTTCCGGCGCTTCCAGCGGCCGGCCGACCGCGGCGGGCCGCTGTGGCTGCAGCACGAAGCCGCCGGCGTGCACCTGTTCGTGCTCGATACGCGCACGCAGCGCGCGCCGCGCTCGGCCGCAGCGCCCGCAGCGTCGATGATCGACGCGGCGCAGTGGCAAGCGCTCGAAGCCTGGCTCTGCGACCCGGCGCGGCGCGACGCACCCAAGCTCGTCGTCTCGCCGGCGGCGTTGCTGCCGCGGCACCGCGACGCGGTGCGCGCGCGCCTGGCGCAGGGCGCGCAGGATGGCGGCGATCACGCCTGCCTGCGCTCCGACGGCTGGGACGGCTACCCGCAGACGCTGTACCGGCTGCTCGCGCTGATCGCCGACCGGGCGCTCCGGCGCGTCGTCTTCGTCTCCGGCGACGAGCATCTGGGGCTGTATGTGCGCGCACGCATCCGCGGGCCGCGCACGCCGCGCGGTGACAAGGGTGTCGTCGTGCACTCGATTCACACGCCCGGGCTCAATACGCCCTACGCCTTTGCCAACGCGCGCAGCGCCGATTTCGTCCTGCGCGAGCGCTTCCGCTTCGGCCAAGCGGAGCGCCTGGACTACGCCTGCGCGCTGCGGACCTCGACGTATCCGGGATCGGGCTTCGTCCTGCTCACGATCGGGCGCAGCGGCGGCGACTGGCAGCTGCGCTGCGAATTTCCGGCTGGCGCGATCGCCGTGCCGCTGTGAGCCTCAGAACCTCAGACCCGAGCGCGCGGCGACGAAGACGGCTTCGGTGCGGTTGCGCACGCCGAGCACGCGGAACGCCGCGGACAGATGCGCCTTCACCGTCGCCTCGGACACGTCCATCTCGCGCGCGATGACCTTGTTGACCTTGCCCTGCATCGCCAGACGCAGCGTCGTCATTTGTCGCTCGGTGAGCATCGACAGGATGCTGTCGCTGGGCACGACGATCTCGGCCGGCGCTTCGAGCGGCGTGCTGTTGAGCGCGTGCGGCGGCAGATAGGTGCCGCCGGCGAGGATCAGCCGCAGCGCCGCCATCATCACCGCGTGGCTCGAGGCCTTGGGGATGAAACCCGCGGCGCCGGCGTCGATGATCTGCCGGATCAGCTCGGCATCCTCCTCGGCCGAGAGCACGATGATCGTCGCCGACTCGGCCTTGGCCCGCAGCAGCCGCAGCGCGTCGAAACCGTGCAGGCCCGGCAGGTGGAAATCCAGCAGCACGACATCGAACTCGTTCTTCTCGACCAGCGCCAGCGCCTGCACGCAGTTCGCCGCTTCGGAAAAGCGCAGCGCCTCGCCCAGGTCCGCGAGCAGGAGCTTGAGCCCCTCGCGAAACAGCTCGTGATCCTCGACCAGCAGGATGTTCAACGCGTACCCCCGCAATCCGCGCGCGGCCATGCACCTGTGCAATGTAGACGATTTGCACCGCGCCGGCACAGCGCGCTCGCGTCGGCGCGCGCGCCGGCTTACGCTTGGGCACCATGGTCTTTGCGCACGCCTTCGCATGGAGTGTCGTCGTCGTCGTCGCGGCGAAGACCGTGGCGTGGGCGTGGCAGCTGCGCAGCCGCAACGCCGGCATGGTCGACGCGATCTGGGCGTGGACGCTGGGCAGTCTGGCGCTGCTGTATGCCGCGGCCGGCAGCGCGCCCGGTTCCCTGCGGCTGCTGCTGGCGGCGATGGGCGGTGTCTGGGGGCTGCGGCTCGGCGCGCACCTGTGGCGGCGCAACCACGGCAAGCCCGAAGACTGGCGCTATGCGCGCTTGCGCAGCCAATGGGGCGCGCGCGCCGATCGCAACATGTTCTGGTTCTTCCAGTTCCAGAACCTGTTCACGCTGCTGCTGTCGGCGGCGGCGTTTGCGCCGGTGGCCTACCGCACCGACCTGCCGGCGCCGCCGTGGCTGGTACTCGCGGCCGCGCTGTGGCTCGGCTCGATCGTCGGCGAAGGCATCGCCGACCGGCAGATGGAGCGGTTTCGGGCTGAGCCGGCGAACAAGGGGCGCGTCTGTCGCGACGGGCTGTGGCGCTATTCGCGGCATCCCAACTATTTCTTCGAGTGCCTGCACTGGGCCGCCTACGTGCCGCTCGCGCTCGGTGCGCCGTGGGGCGCGGTTTCGCTGCTGGCGCCGGCAGTCATGGCGGTGCTGCTGCTCAAGCTCTCGGGCGTGCCGATGCTGGAAGCCGAGATGGCGCAGCGCAAGCCCGGCTACGCGGCGTACATGCGCACGACCAGCATGCTGATCCCGTGGCCGCCGCGAAAGACGGTTTCCAGTGAGTAGTTTCCCGTTTCCGGCCGGCGGCACGGCGCTGCGCATCACTGGAAACTGGAAACTGGAAACTGGAAACTGCCGCGTATGGACCCGATCGATCTCTGCGAGCGCGGGTATGTGCCCGACGCGCTGGCGCGGCTGGGCATGCGCCAGCTGATCAAACGACGCCTGCGCGACGAGGCCGCGCGCGATGGCGAAGTGCGCTCGCAGCGCTACAGCCGCTTTCTGGACGAGCTGCGGGCGAGCCCGATCGCGATCGAGACCGGCGCCGCGAACGCGCAGCACTACGAAGTCCCGGCCGAGTTCTTCCGCCTGCACCTGGGGCCGCGGCTGAAGTATTCCTGCGCGCTGTACCCGACCGGACGCGAAACGCTGGCCGAGGCCGAGGAGCGGATGCTCGCCTGCTATGCCGAGCGCGCCGCGCTCGAGGACGGTCAGCGCATGCTCGACCTGGGCTGCGGCTGGGGCTCGCTGTCGCTGTGGCTGGCCGAGCGCTATCCGCGCTCGCAGATCATTGGGCTTTCCAACTCGCACGGCCAGCGTGCATCGATCGAGCGGCGTGCCGCCGAGCGCGGGCTGGGCAATCTGCGCGTCCTCACCGGCAACATCGTCGACTTCGAGTTTCCGGCGCAGGGCGTGGAGGCCGGTTTCGACCGCGTGCTGTCGATCGAGATGTTCGAGCACATGAAGAACTACGGCCTGCTGCTGGCGAAGATCGCGCGCTGGATGAAGCCGGACGCGCGCCTGTTCGTGCACGTCTTCGCGCACAAGCTGCTGGCGTATCACTTCCAGGACGAGGACCGCAGCGACTGGATGAGCCGCCATTTCTTCAGCGGCGGCACGATGCCCAGCGAAAACCTGCTGCTGAGCTTCCAGGACCACCTGCGCCTGCAGCAGCAGTGGTGGGTCGGCGGCACGCATTACGCGCGGACCGCCAATCACTGGCTCGCCGGCATGGACGCGAACCGCGCGCCGATCCTCGACGTCCTCCGCGACGGCTACGGCCCGGACGCCGCGATCTGGTTCCAGCGCTGGCGCATGTTCTACATGGCGGTCGCCGAGCTGTTCGGCTACGCCGGCGGCAACGAGTGGGGCGTCGCGCATTACCTGTTCGCACGCCGCTGATGCGCGCTGGCGGTGTCGCGGGTTTGCGGTGCCTGCCGGCACGCGCGACACTTCCGTCCGGCTGAGGAGGGGTCGCCATGATCCGCTGTGCTGCTGCGTTGTGCCTGCTCTTCGCCGGTTCCGCCGGCGCCGAAGTCTTGCGCTTCTACGGCTATGCCTTCGACCTGCGCAGCGACCGCCACTTGTATACCGAGGTGCACGAGCAGATCGTGGACGGCGATCGCTGGGTTGGCGGCAGCATCACGTACTACCTGCCGGACGGCCGCAGATTCGGATTCAAGTCGCTGGATTTTGCGGACGATCCTTTCGTCCCCGAGTTCCGGCTGGAGCTGCCGCTGGAGGGTTATACCGAGGCCATCGTCGACAACGGCGATCCGCTGGTGCTGGAGCGCCGCGAAGGCGAGGGTGCGAAGCTCGAGCGCACGACGGTCGCCCGCAATGGGCCGACCTGCGCCGATTCCGGATTCCATGCGTTCCTGCGCTCGAGCTTCGACCGCCTGATGGCAGGTGAGACGGTCAAGCTGCAGCTCGTCGTGGCCGGCAGCCTCGACCAGTTCCGCTTCCGCGCACGGCGCATCGACGACACGACCTTCGAGGGCGAGCCGGCGGTGCGCTTTCGCATCGAGCCGGCGTCCATGCTGCGTTTCGTCGTCGATCCGCTGGAGCTGACCTACGATCCGAAGGAGCGGCGCCTGCTGGAGTACCGCGGTGTGTCGAACATCCGCGATCCGCAGACCGGCGCGCAGTACGTGACGCGCATCGCGTACTACTCCGAGCCGCCCAAGCAGATCGCCGCACTCCCCCCATTGCAAGCGGAGGCCGAATGCGGCGCATCCACGTTCTCCTGCTGAGCACCGCGGCTGCCGGCGTGCTGCTGGGCGGCCGCGACGAGGCGGCGGTGCTCAAGGGGTTGCTGAGCGGGTAATCGACTCGCTGCGCCTGCGGCTGACCGCAGCCTACAATCGCGGAATGACCACCGAACCCCAGACCACGGCGCGCCTGCTGATCGCCTGTCCCGACCGTCCCGGCATCGTGTCCGCCGTGACGACCTTCCTGTACCACCACGGCGTCAATGTCACCGAGCTCGACCAGCACTCCACCGATCCGCAGGGCGGGCGCTTCTTCATGCGGCTGGAGTTCCAGACGCCGAACCTGGACGTCTCGCGTGCCGCGCTCGCGCAGGCTTTCGGCGAGGTCGTCGCGCGCCGCTTCGAGATGCAATGGCATATCAGCTATGCCGCCGATCGCCCGCGCATGGCGATCCTCGTCTCCAGGCATGACCACGCGCTGATGGAGCTCTTGTGGCGCTGGCAGCGCGGCGAGCTGCGCGTCGACATCCCGGTGGTGATCTCCAATCACCCAGACCTGCGCGCAGCCGTCGAACGCTTCGGCGTGCGCTACGCGCACGTGCCGATCGACGCCGCCACCCACGCCGAGGCCGAAGCGCGCATGCTGTCGCTGCTCGGCGGGGAGAACGGCGGCGCCGACTTCATCGTGCTCGCGCGCTACATGCGCATCCTCTCGCCGGACTTCGTCGCGCGCTACCCCAACCGCATCATCAACATCCACCACAGCTTCCTGCCGGCCTTCGTCGGCGCCGATCCGTACCAGCAGGCCTCCGACCGTGGCGTCAAGATCATCGGCGCGACGGCGCACTACGTGACTTCCGATCTCGACCAGGGACCGATCATCGAGCAGGACACCGCGCGCGTCTCGCACCGCCACGAAGTGCCGGACCTGCGCGATCTCGGCCGCGATCTGGAGCGCCAGGTGCTGGCGCGGGCGGTGCGCTGGCACGTCGACGACCGCATCATCGTCAACGGCAACAAGACGATCGTTTTTGCTTGACGGAAGAAGGGAGCAGGGAGACAAAGAAACGGCAAGCGCACACCATTCCCGTCTCCCGTCTCCCGTCTCCCGTCTCCCGTTATTCCCACACCACCTTGGTCTTGTAATCGTCCGCGTGCTTCTGCAGCAGCGGCATGTAGCGCTTCTCGACTTCGTTGCGCCTGACCTTCATCGTCGGCGTCATGAGGTTGTTGTCGATCGTCCACGCGTCCTTCGCGACGATGATCTTGGCGATCTGCTCGTGCGCTTCGAGCGTCGCGTTGACGGCGTCCATCTCGGCGATGAGGCCGCGCTCGATGTCTTCGCGCGACTTCGACGTGCCCTGTGCGAGGGTGACGATCATGATCGGCTGCTTGAGCCCGGCGCCGACGAAGCACAGCTGGTCGATGTCGGTGTTGCGCGAGAGCGCGCCTTCGATCGGCGCCGGGGCCACGTACTTGCCCTTCAGGGTCTTGAAGATGTCCTTCACGCGGCCGGTGATGTACAAGTAGCCGTCGGCGTCGATGCGACCCTTGTCGCCGGTGCGCAGCCAGCCATCCTCGGTGAACAGCTCGCGGGTCTTCTCCGGATCCTTGTAGTAGCCGGGCGTCACGGCCGGGTGCTTGTACTGGATCTCGCCCTCACCCTTTTCGTCGGGATCATAGATGCGCATCGCCGCACCCGGCATCGCACGGCCGACCGAGCCGATGCGGTTGGCATTCGGCAGGTTGGCGGTGGCGTAGATGTTGTTCTCGGTCATGCCGTAGCCTTGCAGCACGGTGATGCCGATCTTCTGGAACCACTGCATCAGCGCGACCGGCATCGGCGCGGCGCCGGCGAACACGTAGCGCGCCTTGTGCAGTCCGGCGCCCTTCTTGATCTTGTGCTTCACGTAGCCGGACAGCAGCGGGACGCGCAGCAGCCGGTCGAGTGTTTCCTGCGGCATCTTCCTGAGCACGGCGGCCTGGATGCGGCTGTAGACCAGCGGCACGCCGAAGAAGCGCGTCGGCGCGACTTGCTTGAGCTGTTCGGCGAGCTTGTCGGGATGTTCGAGGAACCAGACTTCCGCACCGAGGTAGAGCGACGCCATCTGCACCGCGCCGCGCTCGAACGCGTGCGCGAGCGGCAGGTAGGAGAAGAAGCGCTCCTGACCCTGCGCCGGCATCTGCTTCATCAGCCCCTGCGTCGCAAACATCAGGTTCTCGCCGGTAATCATGACGCCCTTGGGATTGCCGGTCGTGCCCGAGGTGTAGATCAGCGACACCAGCTGCTTGGGATCCGGCGGCTGGTAGCCGGCGAACGGCTCGCTGCTGCGCGCCAGCTCGTCCCAGTCGTGCATGCACTTCGGCACGCCGGCGTAGGGGAACGCGATCGTGATGATGCCGGGCGGCAGCGCCTGCATGAACTCGTCGACGTCCGGCATCGGGCCGATGAAGATCGCCTTGGCCTCGCTGTGCGTGAGGATGTACTTCACCGCCTCGGGCGCCTGCTTCGGATACAGGCCGACGCTGATGTAGCCGGCCATCGCGATCGCGAGATCAGCGAGGAACCAGTGCGCAGTGTTGCGGCCCGAGATCGCGATCGCGGAGCCGGGCGGCAGCCCGAGATGGCGCAGCGCCGTGGCCATCGAGCGCACCTGGGCTTCGCACTCGGCCCAAGTGTACTTCTTCCAGACCCCGTCGACCGGCTGGAACAGCCAGGCCTGATTGGGTTTCTCCTGAGCCCACTGCAGCAGGGTCTCGACCGGATTCTTCAGCGACATTCGTTCCCCCGGATCTCCGCATCATGTTGGATTGCGCTTTTGCCGCCGCAGGCATCCCCTCACGCCGCGCAGGCGCTTGGCCGAACCCCGCGCGCCCGGGCGAGCGGCCGCGCCCGGCAACAGGGACGGCATTATAGGGGCAAACCGGTGCGCGCCCGCCGCTGCATGGACACCTCGGGCCGGGGCTCGCACAATCCGCTGGGTGGCTCAAGGGCGAGAAGGCAGGGACGTCCGACATCTTCATCGACAATCTGCCCGGCTTTCCGGACAACATCAGCTTCAACGGCATGAACCGCTTCTGGCTGGCGCTGTACGCGCCGCGCAACCCGACACTCGACGCGCTCGCGCCGCATCCGTTCGTGCGCAAGCTCGTCTTCCGGCTGCCGGCATTCCTGCAGCCCGGGCCGGCGAAGCACAGCTGGGTGCTGGCGCTCGACCTCGACGGCAAGGTCGCCGCCCACCTGCAGTACGCAGGCAGCGGCGCCTACGCGCCGATCACCAGCGTGCGCGAGTCCGATGGCACACAGTACTTCGGCAGCCCGACCGAGCCGGCGATCGGCCGGCGTGCGTTGAAAGCGCTGCGGCGCTAAAGGCCGCGCACCGTGGAGAGCCGCAGCTACGACTGCGTGATCGTTGGCGGCGGGCACAACGGCCTGGTCTGCGCGGCTTACCTCGCGCGTGCCGGACGCCGGGTGCTGGTGCTGGAGCGGCGGCCGATCGTCGGCGGTGCCGCCGTTACCGAGGAGATCGCGCCCGGCTACCGCGCCTCGACCGCGTCCTACCTCGTGTCGCTGCTGCTGCCGGAGATCGAGCGCGAGCTCGCGCTGCGCGACTTCGGCTATCGCGTGCTGCCGCGCAATCCGTCGTCGTTCACGCCGCTGCCGGACGGGCGCTTCCTGCTGATGGGGCCGGACGCGACGCTCAACCGGCGTGAGATCGCAAAGTTCTCCGCGCACGATGCCGACGCGTATCCACGCTACGAAGCCTGGCTCACCCGCGTCGCCGAGGCGCTGGAGCCGGTGCTCGCAGACGTCCCGCCCGATCTGCTGCCGCTGCCGGCCTCGTACCGCCGGCGCGGCTGGCGCGAGCGGCTGGCGAATCTGCGGCGTGTGCTGAAGTTCCATCGCAGCCTCAAGCGGCTCGGCGCCGATCTGCCGGCAGCGATCGAGCTGCTGACCGGTCCGGCGCGGCCGATTCTCGACCGCTGGTTCGAGTCCGACGTGCTCAAGGCGACGCTGGCGACCGACGCGATCATCGGCGCCTTCGCGCCGCCGTCGGCGGCCGGCACCGGCTACGTGCTGCTGCATCACGTCATGGGCACCGCCGGCGGTGCGCGCGGCGTCTGGGGCTATGTCGCGGGCGGCATGGGCGCGCTGTCGCAGGCTCTCCGTCGCGCCGCCGAGGCGGCCGGTGCCGAGATCCGCACCGGCGCCGAGGTCGTGCACATCGAAACGCCCGGCGGGCGCGTCGCCGCGGTGCGGCTGGCGTCGGGCGAGCGCATCGCCGCGCGCAGCGTCGCCTCGAACGCAACGCCGGACGTGACGTTCCGGCGGCTGCTCGCCGGCGATGCGCTGCCGGCATCGTTCCGCGAGGCAGTGGCGCGCATCGACTATTCGAGCGCGTCGATGAAGATCAACCTGGCGCTCTGTGAGCTGCCCGACTTCAGCTGCTGCCGCGGTCACGCGAAGGCCGGTCCGCAGCATCGCGGCACGATCCACATCGGCCCGTCGCTGGATTACATCGAGGCGGCGTACGAGGATGCGCGCCGCGGCCGGCCTTCGCGGGAGCCGGTGATCGAGCTGACCGTGCCGAGCGCGCTGGACGCAACGCTCGCGCCGCCCGGGCACCACATCGCGCAGCTGTTCGTGCAGTACGCCCCTTACGCGCTGAGCGGGACGAGCTGGGACGCGATCGCCGATGAGTACGCGCAGGCCTGTATCGACCTCGTCAGCCGTTACGCGCCGAACTTGGGCGCCTCGGTGCTGCATACCCAGGTGCTCTCGCCGCTGGAGCTCGAGCGCCGCTTCGCGCTCACCGGCGGCAACATCTTCCACGGCGCGATGCCCTTGCACCAGCTGTTCGGCTTTCGGCCGGTGCCGGGGTGGAGCGACTACCGCACGCCGGTGGACGGCCTCTACCTTTGCGGTGCGGGTGCGCATCCCGGCGGCGGCGTGAGCGGCGCACCGGGCCGCAACGCCGCGCGCGTGATGCTCGGCCGCTAGGCTAAAAGCCGCGGCAACTGTCAACAGGCCCCGGATATTTTCTACGCAAGCGGCCCGCGGCCCTTCTATCGCGCCGGCCGCTGTCGCTGGCCGCCGGCTGCGCATGGAAGTCGTCGCCGAAGGCGTCGAAACCTGGGCCGACTGGCGCCTGCTCGAAGGCCTCGGCCGCGACGCCGCGCAGGGTTTCGTCGCCGCCCGGCCGGTCGCCGCCGCCGGCATTCCGCTATTCGCGCAGCCTGGACCGAGCACGTGCACTGAGCGCCGGCAAGCTCAGTTGTTGGCGGCCATCCGGTAGCGCGGCATCTCGACGTCGTCGGCGTAGTAGTCCTGCGGCGCGAGCACGTCGACCTCGATCGCCTCCATGCGCGCCGCGAGCGCGTCCTTGAGCAGCTGCGCTTCGCGCGCATCGACGATGCCGGCATGCAGCGCCTCGTCGGCCAGCTCGCCCGGCGGCTTGCCGCGGCGCAGCTTCTTGGCGCGCTGCGCCTGGATCACGCGCTCGGTGGCGTCGTGCGCTTCGGTGACCAGACGGAATGCGCGCAGCAGGCGGCCGAAGCCGCGGCGCTCGTCGGTGGGGATGAACAGATCGGCGATCAGCCGCCGGTACTGCGCACCATAGACCTGGATCGTCTTCGCCGCCTGCTGCACGCGCGCGTCGCCCGGCAGGCGGCCGAGCGGGTTGATGCGCAGCTCGAACAGGCCGACGGTCTTGAGCCATGCGCCGAGCGGGCCGTCGAAATTGGCGTAGATGCCCTCGAACGCGCGCTGGATCTGCGTCAACGCATGCTCGCAGGCGTACTGCACGAGCGGCAGATCCTCCGCCGGCCGGCCTTCGGCTTCGTAGCGGCGCAGCGCGCCGATGGCGAGGATCTGCCAGGCGAGCGCGTCGGCGTAACGCCCGGTGAGCCGCCCGCGTGCCTTGAGCCGGCCGCCGATCGCGAGCAGCGCCAGATCGGTCAGCACGCCGAAGCGCGCGGCGGCCCAGCCGAGCCGGCGATAGTAGCCGCGCGTCGCCGGCGCGACCTCGGGCACGGCGACGAAGCGCCCGCGCGTGAGGTAGTGCAGCTCGGCGCGCACAAGCCCCTTGAGGAAGTGCTTCAGCCAGCCGAGCAGGCTGCCGCGAAACGCCGGCACGTCGCCGCGTTCCACGGCGTGCACGATGTCCAGCGCGTGCGGATGGCAGCGCGTCGCACCCTGGCCGAAGATCATCAGCGTGCGCGTCATGATGTTCGCGCCTTCGACGGTGATCGACACCGGCGCCGAGGTGTAGGCCTTGCCGAGGATGTTGTTCGGGCCCTGCATCACCGCAGCGCCGGCGCAGACGTCCATGCCGTCGATGACGAGCTGGCGCGACAGCTCGGTCGTGTACGCCTTCATCACCGCGGACACCACCGGCGGTGCGTGGCTGTTGTCGACGGCAGTGCAGCCGAACACGCGCGCGCCTTCCATCATGTACGACAGCGCCGCGATCCTCGCGATCCGCTCCTCGACGCCCTCCATGCGGCCGATCGGGATGCCGAACTGCTGGCGCACCATCGAGTACGCGCCGGCGACGGCTGCGGTCACCTTGGCTGCGCCGACCGCACCGGCCGGCAGCGACACCATGCGCCCGCCGGCGAGCTGCTCCATCAGCATGCGCCAGCCCTGACCGGCATAGGCGGGGCCGCCGATGATGTTGTCGGCAGGGACGATCACGTCGCGGCCGATCAAGGGGCCGTTGTAGAACGGATCGCCGATCGGCTGGTGATGATCGCCGCTGGTGAAGCCCGGGGTGCCCTTGTGCACGAGCACGCAGCTGATGCCGACGTCGTCACCCTTGCCGAGCAGCTGCTGCGGGTCGTACAGGCGGCAGGCGATCGTCGCCAGATTGGCGATCGGCGCGAGCGTGATGTAGCGCTTGCGGAAGTTGAGCTTGATCTTGACCGTGCCGTCGTTGTCGCGAAACACGAGGCCCTCGGCCTTGATGCTCGCGGCGTCCGAGCCGGCGGTCGGCTCGGTGAGGCCGAAGCACGGCACGTAGTCGCCGCGGGCCAGCCGCGGCAGGTAGTGGTTCTTCTGCGCCTGCGTGCCGTAGTGCAGGATCAGCTCGGCGGCGCCGAGCGAGTTCGGAATCACCACCAGCGTGCCGACGGTCGCGCTCACCGTGCCGATCTTGGCCATGATCGTGGAGATCGCCAGCGTCGAAAACTCGAGCCCGCCGTAGGTCTTCGGGATCAGCAAGGACATGAAGCCCTTGCGCTTGACGAAGTCGACGACATCGTCGGGAACACGGCGCGTGCGCTCGATCTCGTAGGGATCGATCATGCGCAGCAGCTCGTCGACCGGGCCGTCGATGAACGCGCGCTCTTCCTCGCTCAGGCTGCCGTAGGGCTCCGCGAGCAGCTTCGCGAAGTCCAGCCGCCCGGAGAAGATCTGCCCGTCGATCCATACCGTGCCGGCCTCGAGCGCCTGGCGCTCGGTATCGGAGATCTGCGGCAGAATCTTCTTCGCCTTGATCCAGTTCATCGTCGCGCCGAACATCGCATCACCTCAGTTGCAATCGGAGAAGCGGCCCGATCAGCCCCTTGCATGATCTCGTTCGTGCCGCCGCGAAAACCGCGGGTCCAGCGCCTGTGTCGTCTGGTAATTACAATTACCAGCGACGCATCGGACTGCGGAAAAGGTGGGCGGGACGACGGCTCCCCGCCCTCGGCCGCGTCCCGCAGCTTAGTCACCCTCCGTAACCCGGTCAATACGCGGCCGTACGGGCCTGCAGGATCGCAAGTAAATGACTGTTACTGAAACGCAAGTCGAAGCCGCCGAGCGGATGTCGCATGTTGCGGCCGGCGGCGGCGAGCGTAGCCGGATCGATCCCGATACGCGGGAGCGCATCGAGCGCGCGGTGCTCGAGATCTTCTCGGAGCGCGAGTTCCACCGCGTCGGCATGATCGAGATCGCGCGCGGCGCCAACGTCTCGCTGCAGACGATCTACAAGTACTACGGCAGCAAGGAAGCGCTGCTGTTCTCCAGCCTCGACGCGTGGATGGGCAAGCTCGCCGAGCGCATGATCGACCATCTGCAGGGCATCGAGGACTACAAGGAGCGCCTGCGCAAGGTGTTCTGGGTCGCGCTCGACTTCGCCGAGAAGAACCCGAAAGTCGTGCAGCTGATGATGAGCTCGGTCTACATCAACACTTGGCGCAAGCAGGGCCAGTACGAATTCCCCGAGCTGTTCGGCACGTTCATGCGCGTGCTCGCCGAAGGCCGCGCCAAGGGCGTGCTGACCGACGCGGTCGACGAGAAGATCCTGCTCGACTACATCCTCGGCATCCTGTTCCGCCTCGGCCAGACCTACGTGCAGCGCGGCATGAAGCAGTCGCTGACCGAGCAGGCGAACGTGCTGTTCGAAATGCTGTGGCGGGCGATCGCGAAGCCGTCGACGAGCGGCTGACGTGATCGGGCGCTCATCGCAGCCTACCTCCCGGCCGCGAGCGTGCGCGTGAAGAACTCGATCTGATCGCTGACCGCGCGCTCGAAGCCGTCACCGACGTAAATGTCGAAGTGGGCGAGGTCATAGTGCCGGATCTCGGCGCGCAGGCCGGCGCGCTGCGCCGCTTTCTCCGCGGCCGACGGCGGCGCGACCGAATCGCGCGAGCAGACGCAGATCAGAATCGGGCACGGCAGGCGGTCGGCTTTGAGCAGCGGCCGGTACAGCGGCAGCTCGAGCATCCAGGCCGCGGTGATCTCGTTGCGCCAGTCCGCCGGTGCGATCGCGTGACAGCCCGGCGCGGCATCGGCCGTCGACATCGTCGCCAGTCCGCCGGGCGGCGCGACGATCGGAACCAGATGCCGCCGGCCGGTGACGGCGCCGAAGACGTCCCAGGCCGCGTGCGCCGCCAGGCGCAGTGCATACAGCGGCCCGGCGTAGCGGACCAGGTTCAGGACCGCCGCGAGCCCGTCCATCATCGGCGCCTGGCTGCTGACGGCCTTGACGCGACCGTCCTCGACCGCGGCGACGAGCGCGTGCCCGCCCGAAACCGAGCTGCCCCAGAGCGCGATGCGCTCGGCGTCCACGCCCGGCAGCGTGCGCGCCGCGCCGATCGCCGCCGCCCAGTCGTCGAGCTGCGCGCGGATGTTCAGGCGCTGGCGCGGCTCGCCGTCGGACTCGCCGAAGCAGCGGTAATCGAACAGCAGCACGTGCAGACCGGCCTGGGCGAAGCGCTCGGCGAAGGCGTCGAGCCGCGCACACGCGCCGCCGAGCCCGCGTGCCATGACCACGCAGGGCGCGCCGCGCGGCCCCGACAGCGCATCGCTGCGCGCCGCGTAATGCGCGCCGCGTACCGCAATGCCGTGGCTCGGGAACTCGACCGGAACAAACGCTGCGCTCATCGCGGGCTCCTGGAGAAGGGACCGTGCGGATGTTCGCACGGGAGGGTGACGGGTGGCAGTGGAGGCTCAATCCGGCGCCATAACCCCACTCGCGCCGCTGCCGCGTTGTAAGGAGCGCAAACCCACCCGGAGTGTCGTCATGTCGCGAGTTTCCTGGTTGTCGATGCTGTCCGTCGCGGCGCTGGTCATCGCCTGCGCGCAGCCCGCGCCGCAGCCGCCGGCCGAGCCACCCCCCGGCGGCGAGCGCGATGCGGGCTCTGTTGCGCAGGAAGCGCGCGTCCAAGCCGAGGCGTATCGCCGCGAGCGCGCGCTGACCAAGCATGCGCCGCTGATGCAGCCGATTGCTCCGGCCGCCGACGTGCTCGGCGCCGGCCGCTATGCACCGATGCAGCAGAACCGCGAGCACTACGCGCACTTCGAGGATCACGGCATCCGGCGCGCGGCCGAGCAGCCGGTGTCGACGTTCAGCATCGACGTCGACACCGGCGCCTACAGCAACCTGCGTCGCATGCTGCGCGCGGGACAGCTGCCACCGCAAGACGCCGTGCGCGTCGAGGAGCTGATCAACTACTTCGAATACGCCTACGCGCCGCCCAAGGACCGCAGCACGCCGTTCGCCACGCACGTGGAGATCGCGCCGACGCCGTGGAACCCGAAGACGCATCTGCTGCGCATCGGACTGCAGGGCTGGAAACCGCAGGGCGCGCTTCCGCCGGCGAATCTGGTGTTCCTGGTCGACGTCTCGGGCTCGATGCAGAGCGCCGACAAGCTGCCGCTGGTGCAGTCCGCGCTCAAGCTGCTGGTGCGGGAGATGGACGCGCAGGATCGCATCAGCCTGGTCGTCTATGCCGGCAATACCGGCGTCGTGCTCGAGCCGACACCGGGCGACCGCACCGCACAGATCACCGCCGCGATCGAGCGCCTGCAGGCCGGCGGCAGCACCAACGGCGCGGCCGGCATCGAGCTCGCTTACGCGATGGCGCAGCAGGGCTGGATCGACGGTGGCATCAACCGCGTGCTGCTCGCGACCGATGGGGATTTCAACGTCGGCACGGTCGACTTCGAGCAGCTCAAGGATCTGGTGGAGCAGCGTCGCAAGTCCGGTGTCGCACTGTCCGCGCTGGGCTTCGGCACCGGCAATTACAACGATCATCTGATGGAGCAGCTCGCCGATGCCGGCAACGGCAACTACAGCTACATCGACAGCCTCGAGGAGGCGCACCGCGTGCTGGTGCAGGCGCGCGCGGCGACGCTGGCGACGATCGCCAAGGACGTGAAGATCCAGATCGAGTTCAATCCGGCGCAGGTCGCCGAATACCGGCTGATCGGCTACGAGAACCGGCGGCTTTCGCGCGAGGACTTCGCCAACGACCGCATCGATGCCGGCGAGATCGGCGCCGGGCACAGCGTCACGGCGCTCTACGAGATCGCGCTGACGGGCAGCGGCGGCGAGCGCATCGCGCCGCTGCGCTACGGCGACGCTGCGGTGATCCGCGACAATGGCGAGCTGGCCTTCCTGCGCCTGCGCTACAAGGTGCCCGACGCGGACGCCAGCCGGCTGATCGAGCGGCCGATCCGCCGCAACGAGATCCGCGGCGATCTGGCCGCCGCGAGCGACGACTTCCGCTTCGCCGCCGCAGTCGCCGCGTTCGGACAATTGCTGCGCGGCGGCCGTTACACTGAGTCCCTGGGTTTCGACGAGGTGCTGGCGCTCGCGCGCGCGGCGCGCGGCGACGACGCGCAGGGCTGGCGTGGCGAGCTGGTGCAGCTCGTGCAGCTGGCGCAGAGCCTCGGCGCGCCGCTGCGGCAGAGTCAGACAGGGCAGGGGAGCGATCCGATCTGTGAATCCGGGCGCGGATGCAGCTGAGCCGAGCGACGAGGGCTTGATGCTCGCCTATGCGGGCGGCGATGCGGGCGCGTTCGAGCGCCTGTATCGCCGCCACAAGGACACGCTGTACCGCTATTTCCTGCGCCATGTCGACGCCGCCGATGCCGGTGAGCTGTTCCAGGACGTCTGGAAGAACCTGATCCAGGCGCGTGGCCGCTACCGCGCCGACGCGCCGTTCGGCGCATGGCTCTACCGCCTCGCGCACAATCGCCTGATGGATCACTACCGTCGCCTGCGTCCCGGCGATGCGCTGCCCGAGGATTTGAGCGCGCCCGCCGCGGAACGACCCGACGCGCAGCTCGAGCGCGACGACGGCGCCAGACGCCTGCTCGCAGCGCTGGGCCGGCTGCCGTCCGAGCAGCGCGAGATCATCGTGCTGCGCGAGGAGCGCGAGCTGACGCTCGAGCAGATCGCCGAGATCCAGGGCGTGGGCCGCGAAACGGTGAAGAGCCGTCTGCGCTACGCGCTCGCCAAGCTGCGGGAGGTGCTGGATGACTGACCCGCGCGACAGCGAGCTGCAGCAGTACCTGGCAGGCCACAGCCGCTTGTCGGCGCGGTATCGCGAAGCCAGCCGCGAGTCCTCACCCGCGGAGCTGGACGACGCCGTGCTCGCGCAGGCGCGCCACGCCCTGACCCGTGACAGGCGCGGCCGCCGCACAGGGCGCTGGCTGGTGCCGCTGGCGACGGCAGCGACGCTGGTGCTGGCAGTGAGCCTGGTGCTCGAGCTGCGCGATCAGGCCGTGCCACCGCCGCCGGCGCAGCCGGCCGCACCGGCGCCGGAGCGCGCGGCCGCGGCGCAGCGCGAGTCCGAGCCCGCCGGGGCGCGTGAAACGGTCGCGGCCGACGCGACGGCGGAGCGCGCCGCGACCGAGCTGCGCAAGTCGGAAGCGCGCGCGCAGCCGCCGCGCGCCGAAGCGGACGCGATGCAGGCCGCGCCCAAGGCTGCGCGCGAGGAGCCGGAAGCCGAGTCCGTCGCTGCTCCGCGCACGCGGCGTGCGGCACCCGCAGCCGCACTGCTGGCGCCGGCCGCGCAAACGCCAGCGCACGGCGACGAAGCCGTGAGCACGCAGGCGCGCGCGCTCGGCGCGCTGCTGCGCGCCGGCGATTTCGACACGCTGAGAACCCGCTACGCTGCCGAAGCGCTCGCGCCAGCGGCGCTGGACGCGGCAGCCGAGGCGCTGCGCGGCCTGTCCGCGGAGCCGCGGCTGCGCATCGTCGACGATGGCGCCGCGCAGTGGCGGATCGACTATCTCGACGAAAACGGCCGGACGCGCTGCACGGCGCGGCTGCGGCACGGTGACAGCGGCTGGCAGCTGCTTGCGCTGCAGCTGCCCTGACGCTTGGCGGCATGCGCTACCACGCGCCGAGCGTGCGCAGGATCACGCCGCCGCCGAGCAGCAGCAGGATCGCACCCATCGCGCGGTCGAGCCGGTGCGCGTGGCGGCGCAGGCCGCGGCGCAAACCGGGATGCGAGAGCAGCAGCGCCACCGTCGCGAACCAGGCGAAGGTCGACAGCGGCAGCCATGCCGCGAGCGCCAGCATCATCGGCGCGCTGACCGGCCCGGCGACGACGGTCGTGAACAGCGCCACGAAGAACAGCGTCGCTTTCGGATTGAGCACGTTCGTGGCCAGGCCGACGAGGTAGTGGCGCCAGGCGTCACCGCGCTGCGCCGCCGGTGTCGCATCCTCCTGCTGCGGCAGCGCTTGCGCGCGCAGTGCCTGCAGCCCCATCCACAGCAGGAAAGCGGCGCCGGCGAGCGCGATCGCGTCCAGGCTCCACGGCCAGCGCTGCGTGATCCAGCGCAGGCCGAACAGGCCATAGCCGACATGGAACAGAATGCCGCTGCCGATGCCGGCCGCGGTCCACACGCCGGCGCTACGGCCCAGCGCCAGGGACTGGCGCGTGACCATCGCGAAGTCCGGACCCGGCGAGATCACGCCGAGCGCGTGCGCGCTCGCGACCGCGGCGAACAGCGCCCAGCCGTCGAGCGTCATGCGTCCAGGCCCCCGCGGGCCCGTGGTTGCCCGGGCCGCCGCAGAGCTTGCGGCGCCTGCGCTTCTGCTCGTTCGGTCTGGATCGGCGGCCGCATCGCGCTCAGCCCTCGTCGAACAGCGCGGCGCCGCGGCGCAGCGCGTCGGCTTCGAGCTGCAGCTGGCGGCGGCGCAGCGCATCGTGCAGGCGCCGGCCCAGGCGCTTGGCGTCGGGCAAAGGCAGGCCCTCGAGCCGCAGCGCGAGCTGGTGGTGGTCGTGATGGCGGCCCAGCACTTCGCCCAGCGTCCTCAGGGCTTGCGTGTCGGCCTTTGCGCCTTTGACGCGTGGCGCCAGCAGCGCGTGCTGTGTCGCCAGCTCCTTCACCGTCTTGCGCCATTCGTGCAGGGCTTCGGGCGTCGGGCTCTTGTGCGCCGCGCGCCAGCGGCGCCGGCAGCGCGCGTGGCTGCGGGCGAGCGCTTCATCGAGGGTGGCGGCGTCGAGTGGGCCCGGATCGAGGTGCGCGAAGTAGATCTGCGCGGCCTCCATCAGCGCGCGGGCCTCGTCGCTGGCGGCGGCGAGCGCGGGTGCCGCAACGGGATCGGCCGACAGCCAGCGCTGCAGCCGCGCGTACTCCCCGGCGTCGAGCAGGCGGCCGCGACGCAGGCTGCGCAAGGTCTCGCGCGCCACGTCGGCATCGCGCCGGCCGGCGAGCCTGCGGCCGGCGTCGCGCAGCAGTGCATTGAGCACGTCGTAGCGCTCGCCGAGCTGCGGGCGCAGCAGCCGCAGCCAGGCGCGCAGCCGCTTGAGGCTCTTGCGTGTTTCGTGAATGTCTTCGGCGCTGTCGCCGGCGAGATGGTGCAGTGCGCGCCGGTTCTCCGCCAGCGCGGCCTGGCGCAGCGCCGCGGCCAGCGGCCGGTTGCGGGCGACGACGAAGCTCATTTACGCAGCTACGTCCGTTCGCGATCCTCGACGATACGCACCGACTCGAACAGCCCGGGACCGCTGTTCGGATCGAGCTCGTAGAGGCGCAGCCACTGCTCGGGCAGGCGCGGCCGGGCGCAACGCGTCCGTTGCGCGCCACGCTGCGGCACTGCTGACCACGATCGAGCTGGCGACGTCGCGTGTATGACGCATACAGTCTCCGTGCACGGCGATCCGTCATTATGCGCGGCGGGTGCGCGGCTTGAGGAGGTTCAAACCCTGGGCGAGCGTGCCGCGTCCAAGTGGCGACGATGGCGATCACGTGGACAGCGGACCGGGAATGGGGCGTGCAGTTGGCAACGGGCGGTGAGGGCGGGAGCGCGGAGACGCAGCTCGTGCGCCGGGCCGCGGCCGGCGACGCGCTCGCCTTCGAGCACCTGTACCGCGCGCACGTCGGCCGCATCTACGGACTTTGTGTACGCCTGGTCGACGGCGATCGGGCCAAGGCCGAGCAGTACACGCAGGACGCGTTCGTGCGCGCCTGGGAGAAGCTCGACAGCTTTCGCGGCGAGGCCGAGTTCTCGACCTGGCTGCATCGGCTGACGGTGAACCTGGTGCTCGGCGAGCACCGCCTGCTGCGGCGCTGGGTCAGCCTCGACGAAGGCGGCGGCGAAGGCGCGGACGGCGACGCGACGCGCGCCTCCGGCGATCCTGCGCCGCAGGCGGTCGGCGATCGCATCGACATCGAGCGCGCGCTGGCGAAGCTGCCGAAGGGCGCACGCACGGTATTGATCCTGCACGATGTCGAGGGGTATCGGCACGAGGAGATCGCCGGGCTGACCGGCATCGCCGTCGGCACGTCGAAGGCGCAGCTGCACCGGGCGCGCCGACTGATGAGGGAATGGCTGTCATGAGCGAATCGGAACACGAAGCACTGCCGGCGCTAAGCCGGCTGCGGCTCGAGCGCGAGCCCGAGCGCGATCTGTGGCCGGGCATCGCCGCGCGCCTGAAGCCGCGGCGGCGGCGCTGGCCGGGCTATGCGCTGGCCGCGAGCATCGCCGCGGCGGTCGCAGTCGGCGTCTGGCAGCAGACGCCGCAGGCGCCTGCGCCGCCGGCCGTCGCCGCGTCGGCCGCGCGCGGCGCCCGGGCGGTCTTTCCGCAGCAGGAGGCGCTGCTGCGAGCCAATCTGGCGATCGTCGGCGACGCCGAGAACCAGCTGCAGTACGCGCTGGAGCAGGACCCGCAATCGGCGTCGCTGCGCAGGCTGCTCGCGTCGATGCAAGAGCAGCGCAGTGATCTGCGCGGCCGGCTGGAGCGGGCCAGGCAAGCCCGGGAAACATGAGGAACAGGACCATGCCGAAATTTCTGATCATCGCCGCCGCGTTTGCGCTTGCGTGGCCCGCGCATGCGGGCAAGCCGATCGACGAGCGCAGGCCGCTCGACGCCGACGGCCGCGTGGCGGTGAACAATCTCGCCGGCGAGATCAAGGTGAGCACCTGGGATCGCAACGAGGTCGCGATCACCGGCACGCTGGGCGACGATGTCGAGGCGCTGGAGATTCGTGGCGATGCGCGCAACCTGCAGGTGCTCGTGCGCTATCCGCGCAACACGCGCGGCGGCGTCGACGAGACGCTGCTGTGGCTGCAGGTGCCCGGGCGTGCGGCG
>JBFMCQ010000056.1:0-17895 GCA_040754295.1 Pseudomonadota bacterium
CGGCGACATGGGGCGCGGCGGCTGTTCCGACCGCGTGCGCCCTCAGACGCCGAGGTAATCCAGGATGCCCTCGGCGGCCTCGCGGCCTTCGAAGACGGCGGTGACGACGAGGTCGGAGCCGCGCACCCCCATGAAATCGTGCTTGCCGCCAAAGGCGGCGACATGGGGCGCGGCGGCTGTTCCGACCGCGTGCGCCCTCAGACGCCGAGGTAATCCAGGATGCCCTCGGCGGCCTCGCGGCCTTCGAAGACGGCGGTGACGACGAGGTCGGAGCCGCGCACCATGTCGCCGCCAGCAAAGATCTTCGGGTTCGACGTCTGGAATTTGTGCTTGGCCAGCACCTCGCCGTTGACTTTCATGCGCCCGTCCTCGTGCAGCTTGAGGCCGTGGTCGGCGAACCACGACGCCGGGCTCGGACGGAATCCGAAGGCGATGATCACACGGTCGGCTTCGATGATCTCCTCGGAGCCTTCGACGACTTCCGGCTTGCGCCGGCCGCGGCTGTCGGGTTTGCCCAGGCGCGTGGTGACGAGCTTGACGCCCTCGACCTTGTCGCGGCCGAGGATCTCGACCGGCTGGCGATTCCACAGGAACTCGACGCCTTCTTCCTTGGCGTTGGCCACCTCGCGCCGCGAGCCGGGCATGTTGGCCTCGTCGCGGCGATAGGCGCAGATCACGCTCTCGGCACCCTGGCGGATCGCCGTGCGGTTGCAGTCCATCGCGGTGTCGCCGCCGCCGAGCACGACCACGCGCTCGCCCTTGACGTCATATGCCATGTCGGCATTCGTGCCGGCGCCGAGCTGGCGCTGCACATTGGCGATGAGGTACGGCAGCGCCTCGAACACGCCCGGAAGCTGCTCGCCGGGAAAACCACCCTTCATGTAGCTGTACGTGCCCATGCCGAGGAACACCGCGTCGTAGTCCTTCAGCAGCCGCTCGAAGGCGATGTCCTTGCCGATCTCGGTGTTGAGGCGGAACTCGACGCCCATGCCTTCGAGGATCTTGCGCCGCGTCTTGACGACGTCCTTTTCCAGCTTGAACGGCGGGATGCCGTAGGTGAGCAGGCCGCCGACCTCGGCGTACTTGTCGAACACGATCGGGCGCACGCCGTTGCGCGCGAGCACGTCGGCGCAGCCCAGGCCCGCCGGACCGGCGCCGACGATGGCGACGCGCTTGCGCGTCCACTTCACCTTGGACATGTCCGGGCGCCAGCCCTGCTTGAGCGCCTCGTCGGTGATGTACTTCTCGACCGAGCCGATCGTCACCGCGCCGAAGCCGTCCTCGAGCGTGCACGCGCCTTCGCACAAACGATCCTGCGGGCAGATGCGGCCACAGATCTCCGGCAGCGAGTTGGTTGCGTGCGACATCTCCGCGGCGGCGAACAGATTGCCCTCCTCGACCAGCTTGAGCCAGTTGGGGATGAAGTTGTGCACCGGGCACTTCCACTCGCAGTACGGATTGCCGCAGGCGAGGCAGCGCCCCGCCTGGGCCTTGGCCTGGTCCGGCTGGAACTGTCCGTAAATCTCGCGAAAGTCGTGCAGACGCACTTCGACCGGCAGCTTCGCCGGGTCCTGGCGCGGCAGATCGAGAAACTGGTTGACGTTTTTTGCACCCATGGGTCGTGAGGCGTGAGGCGTGAGGGGTGAGGCGTTAACGCCCCGTCTCATGCTTCATGCCCACCTCCTTGTATCCAAAATTCAACGATTGATCGATGAGCCGCGGCGCTTTGCGCCTCACGCCTCACCCCTCACGGCGTTCTGCTAAGCGGCCGCGCGTACCGAGTCGATCAGCGACCCGATCTCCGCTGCCTTGGGCTTGACCAGCCAGAACTTGCCGACGTAGTCGGCCCAGTCGGAGAGGATGGTCTGCGCCCACTTCGAGCCGCTGACCTTGGCGTAGTCGGCGACGATGCTGCGCAGGTAGTGTTCGTGCGCCTCCATCGACTCGGAGACGACGCGGTGGATGTCGATCAGCTCGTGGTTGTAGCGGTCGACGAAGGTCCGCTTCTCGTCGAGCACGTAGGCGAAGCCGCCGGTCATGCCGGCGCCGAAGTTGACGCCGGTGCGGCCGAGCACGACGACGACACCGCCGGTCATGTACTCGCAGCCGTGATCGCCGCAGCCTTCGACCACTGCGTGCGCGCCGGAGTTGCGCACGGCGAAGCGCTCGCCGGCCATGCCGACGGCGTAGAGCGTGCCACCGGTGGCGCCGTAGAGGCAGGTGTTGCCGATGATCGCCGCTTCGCGCGTCTCGTAGCGCACGCCCTTGGGCGGCTTGACGACGATGCGGCCGCCGGCCATGCCCTTGCCGACGTAGTCGTTGGCGTCGCCTTCCAGCTCCAGGTGCAGCCCACCGGCGTTCCACACGCCGAAGCTCTGCCCGGCGGTGCCCTTGAGCCGGATCGTGATCGGCCTGTCGGACATGCCGAGGTTGCCGTGCCGGCGCGCGATTTCGCCCGAGAGGCGCGCACCGATCGAGCGATGCCGGTTCTGCACCGTGTAGTGGAAGATGCCGCCGGTCTTGTGTTCGATCGCCGGCAGGCAGTCCTGCAGCATCGCCTCGGCCAGCTCGCCCTTGTCGAAGGGCTCGTTGTTGAACATGCAGTACTGCGCGCTGGGCAGCACCATGCCGGCCGATTCGAGGATCGGCTTCAGGTTCAGGTTCTGCGTCTTGGCGTTCTCGGCCTCGTCGATCTCGACGAGGTCGGTGCGGCCGATCAGCTCGGCGATCGAGCGCACGCCCAGGGCCGCGAGCCACTCGCGTGTTTCTTGCGCGACGAAGCGGAAGTAGTTCATGACCATTTCCGGCAGGCCAGTGAAGTGCTCAAGGCGCAGCACCGGGTTCTGCGTCGCCACGCCGGTCGCGCAGTTGTTGAGATGGCAGATGCGCAGGTACTTGCAGCCGAGCGCGACCATCGGCGCGGTGCCGAAGCCGAAGCTCTCGGCGCCGAGGATCGCCGCCTTGATCACGTCGAGCCCGGTCTTGAGGCCGCCGTCGGTCTGCACGCGCACCTTGTCGCGCAGATTGTTCATGCGCAGCGTCTGGTGCGTTTCCGACAGCCCCAGCTCCCAGGGCGTGCCGGCGTATTTCACCGAAGTCAGCGGGCTTGCGCCGGTGCCGCCGTCGTAGCCGGAGATCGTGATCAGATCGGCATAGGCCTTGGCCACGCCGGCGGCGATCGTGCCCACGCCGGGGCCGGAGACGAGCTTGACGCTGACCAGCGCCTGCGGGTTGACCTGCTTGAGGTCGAAGATCAGCTGCGCGAGGTCTTCGATCGAGTAGATGTCGTGGTGCGGCGGCGGCGAGATCAGCGAGATGCCGGGGCGCGAGTAGCGCAGCCGCGCGATCATGTCGTTGACCTTGTCGCCGGGCAGCTGCCCGCCTTCGCCGGGCTTGGCGCCCTGCGCGATCTTGATCTGCAGCACTTCGGCGTTGACCAGATACGCGGGCGTGACGCCGAAGCGGCCGGACGCGACCTGCTTGATCTTCGACACCTTCTCGGTGCCGTAGCGCGCCGGGTCTTCGCCGCCTTCGCCGGAGTTGCTGCGGCCACCGAGACGGTTCATCGCGATCGCCAACGCTTCGTGCGCTTCCGGCGAGAGCGCGCCCAGCGACATGCCGGCGGAGTCGAAGCGCTTGAGGATGGCTTCGATCGGCTCCACCTCCTCGACCGGGATCGGCTCGATCGCCTTGAGCTTGAACAGGTCGCGGATGGTCGCCGCCGGGCGCTCGTTCACCAGCTGTGCGAACCGCTTGTACTCCTCGTAGTCGCCGGACTTGACCGCCTTCTGCAACGTGGCGACCACGTCCGGGTTGTAGGCGTGGTACTCGCCGCCGTGGATGTACTTGTACAGGCCGCCCTGCTCGATCGGCTTGCGCGCGCTCCAGGCGACGTCGGCGAGCCGTTCCTGCTCGTCCTGCAGCTGCGCGAAGCGCGCGCCGCCGATGCGCGACACCGTGCCCTCGAAGCACAGTTCGACGACTTCGTCGTGCAGGCCGACGATCTCGAACAGCTGGGCGCCGCGGTAGCTGGAGATCGTCGAGATCCCCATCTTCGAGATGATCTTGTACAGGCCCTTGTTGATGCCCTTGCGATACGATTGCGCGAGTGCTTCCGGCGCCTTGTTCTTGACCTGGCCGGCGCGCACCATCTCGTAGAGCGTTGCGTAGGCCAGATACGGGTAGATTACCGAGGCGCCGTAGCCGATCAGGCAGGCGAAGTGGTGCGGATCGCGCGCGGTGGCGGTCTCGACGACGATGTTGCAGTCGCAGCGCAGGCCTTCGCGCACGAGGCGGTTGTTGACGGCGCCGACGGCGAGCAGTGCGTGGATCGGCAGCTTGCCGCGCTCGATCGCGCGGTCGGAGAGCACCAGCACGACCTTGCCGGACTTCACCGCGGCGACCGCCTCGTCGCAGATATGCGCGATCGCGGCCTGCAGCGGCGTGTGCTCGGGATCGTAGTTGAGGTCGATCAGCTGGTGTGCGTAACCGGGATCGTCGTTGCCGATCGCGAGCAGGCGCTTGAACTTCGCCTCGGACAGCGTCGGCGAGTCGATCAGCAGACGCGCGGCACGCTCCGGGGTTTCCTCGAACATGCCCTTCTCGGCGCCGAGCTGGCATTCGAGCGACATCACGACCTGCTCGCGCAGCGGATCGATCGGCGGGTTGGTGACCTGCGCGAACATCTGCCGGAAGTAGTCGTAGACCGAGCGCACGTGGTTCGACAGCACCGCGAACGGCGTGTCGTCACCCATCGAGCCGACCGCTTCCTGTCCGGCCTCGGACAGCGGCCGCAGCACCTGGTCGCGCTCTTCGAAGCTCAGCTGGAACATCTTGTGGTACGTCGCCACCATGTCCGGCGGCATGACGTCCAGCGAGTTCGGGTCGTCCGACAGCGAGGCTTCGAGATGCTTCATCTTCGTCTTCAGCCACTGCTTGTACGGCTTGCGCGCGGCGAGCATGCGGTCGATGTCGTCCGGGCGCAGCAGCGCGCCGGTTTCGGTGTCGACGGCGAGGATCTCGCCGGGGCGCAGGCGGCCTTTCTCGACGACATCCTGCGGGCGGCAATCGTGCACGCCGATCTCGGAGGCGAGCACGATGTGCCGGTCCGCGGTGATCACGTAGCGCGCCGGCCGCAGGCCGTTGCGATCGAGCGTGCAGGCGGCGTAGCGGCCGTCGGTGAGGACGACGCCGGCAGGGCCGTCCCACGGCTCCATGTTGACCGAGTTGTACTCGAAGAACGCGCGCACGTCCGGATCGAGGTCCTCGACGTTCTGCCAGGCGGGCGGAATCAATGCGCGCAGCGAGGCGAAGATGTCCATGCCGCCGGCGAGCAGCACTTCGAGCATGTTGTCGAGCGACTGCGAGTCCGAGCCGGACATGCTCACGAGCGGCGCGATCTCCTCGATGTCGGGGATGTCGGCGCACTGGAACTTCTTCGCGCGCGCCAGCGCCCACTTGCGGTTGCCGGAGATCGTGTTGATCTCGCCGTTGTGCGCGAGAAAGCGGAACGGATGGCACAGCGGCCAGCGCGGCAGGGTGTTGGTCGAGAAGCGCTGATGGAACACACACATCGACGATTCGAGCGCCGGATCGTCGAGGTCCGGATAGAACACCGGCAGGAACTCCGGCATCACCAGACCCTTGTAGACGATCACGCGGCACGACAGGTGCGTGACGTAGAAGTCGCGGTCGCCCTCGGCTTCGAGGAGCTTCTCGGCGCGCCGGCGCGCCTTGAACAGCTTCAGCTCGAACGCGAGCTTGCCGATGCCCTTGGGTGCCGTGATGAACGCCTGCTCGATCTTCGGTGCGCTCTTGCGCGCCTCGTCGCCGAGCGCGGATTCGTCGGTGGGCACTTCGCGCAAGCCGGCGAGCGTCAGCCCATGGAGCTCCAGGCTTTCCTTGAGCACGGCCTTGGCGCGGCTGCGGCGCTTCGCGTCCTGCGAGAAGAAGATGTTGCCGGCGCAGTAGTTGGACTGTGCGTCGCCCAGATCGAAGCCGAGCTTGGCCGCCTCGCGGCGCAGGAAGGCATCGGGCTTTTTCATCAGCAGGCCGCAGCCGTCGCCGGTCTTGCCGTCGGCGGCAACCGCGCCGCGGTGGGTCATGCGATGCAGCGCGGTGATCGCGGTCCGGACCAGCTTGTGGCTGGCCTGGTCGTCCATGTGCGCGATCAGGCCGAAGCCGCAGCTGTCCTTCTCGAAGCTTTCACGATAAAGGCCGTGAACGGTCTCCTGCGGTCGGAAGAGGCCCACGGCCGCCCTCACCCCACCGTCCGCACACGCGGACGGTTCCCCCCTCTCCCCGAGGGCGAGGGGCAGCGGTGTCGCTGGCGCCACGGCGGTTGCCTGGGCGTGCTCGCGGTCGAACATCGGCTTGCTCCGAAAGGGAAAAAAACCTGCGCAGCGGGCGCGCAGCCGGGTCCGCCTGGGGCGGCGGGCTGGAGAGTGTGCGGCCGCGTTCCGAGCGCTGCAAATTTCGGCTGGCGAACCCGACGACCCGACGATGCCCAGGCAATTGATTCAAGGGCTTACGTTGATCTATGATGGCCATCAACATGGCCATATCGCGCAGGACCCGATGCAGACCGTCTCCGTAGCCCAGGCCAAGGACCGCCTGACCGAGCTATTGCGTGAAGCCGAGGCCGGCCGCCCGGTGGCGATCAGCCGCCGCGGCCGGACGATCGCCGTGCTGCTCGCCGCAGCCGAATACGAGCGCCTGCGCAGCGCCGGCCCGGCCGCGGATTTCGCTGCGTGGCTGGAGCAGTGGCGCGGCCGCGTCGGCACCGGCTTCGACGGCATCAGCGCCGAGGAGCTGGCGCGTTGGCGGGAGGCCTGATCGGTGGCACGCTCCACGCACCTGCTGGATCTCGCGGTCCTGGCCGAACTCACGCGGCCGGCCGGCAACCGCCAGATCCTGACCCGCTTTCGCCAGCACCAGCACGGCTGTGCGATCGCTGCGCCGGTCGCGTACAGCCTGCTGCGCGGCATCGAGGCACTGCCGGAGGGCGCCCGCCGCACGCAGCTCCTCGGGTTTGCTCAGGAGCTGCTGCGCAGCGGCCCGCCGGTGATTCCGTTCGATCGCGAAGCGGCGATCTGGCTGGCACGCGAAATGCCGCGCCGCGAGCTTCCAAACCGCGGCTGGACGCTGATCGAGGGCCAGCAGGCGGCGATCGCCGCGGTCCACGAGCTGATTCTGGTCACGCGCACCCCGGCGCTGTATGCGGGCGCGAGCGGGCTGCGGCTGGACGACTGGTTCCGGCCATGACAGACGAGAAGCGGTTGCAGACTGCAGGGGGGCCGCTTGCAGGACGACACAGACTGGTCGTGACCGCATCGGCCGACCGGCCGCGTACCTGCGGCACTGGGACGTGGTGCAGGCGTTCGAGCTCGGCTTGAGTGGCGACTGACGCTCAGCGCAGCCTTCTCGGGTCGAACAGGCGCTCGTACTCGTCGAGGGCGTAGCGGTCGGTCATGCCGGCGATGTAGTCGGCGACGGCGCAGGCGCGGCCCGCGGGGCCGTCGTCGGCTTCCATGCGCCGCGCGGCCTCGCAGAAGTCGGGCGGCATCAGCTTCGGGTCGTTGAGAAACGCGTCGAACAGCTCGGTGACGACGCGCTTGGCCTTGACCATGATGCGATAGACCTGATGGTGGCTGTAGAGGTGCTCGCGCAGGAAGCGCTTGAGCGCCTCGTTCTCCGCCTCGATCGCGTCGCTGAAGCGGATCAGCGGCTCGCGGCGTGCGCGTACCTCGTCGATGCTGGTCACGCCGGCCTCGGCAAGCGCGCGGCGCGAGGTTTCGGTCAGATCGACGACCAGCGTGTTGATGATGCGCCGCGTCGTCTCGTGGCGCTGCTGCTTGGGGCTGATGGCTCCGTAGCGCTTCAGCACCTCGTCATGATGGCGGCGGAACAGCGGCGCCTCGCGCAGCTGCTCGAGTGTGAGCAGGCGCGCGCGCAGGCCGTCGTCGATGTCGTGGTTGCTGTAGGCGATCTCGTCGGCGCGATTGGCAAGCTGGGCCTCGAGGCTCGGCTGCGTGCGCGCCAGAAAGCGCTCGGCGACGTCGCCGAGGTGGCGCGCGCGCGCGGCCGAGCAGTGCTTGAGGATGCCCTCGCGCGTGTCGAAGGTGAGGTTGAGCCCGCGGAACTCCGCGTACTTGTCTTCGAGCTGGTCGACGACGCGCAGCGACTGCGCATTGTGCTCGAAGCCGCCGAAGGGCTTCATGCAGGCGTTGAGCGCGTCCTGGCCGGCGTGCCCGAAGGGCGTATGGCCGAGGTCGTGCGCCAGCGAAATCGCTTCGCACAGCTCTTCGTTGAGCCCGAGATTGCGCGCGATCGTGCGCGCGATCTGCGCGACTTCGATCGAATGCGTCAGCCGCGTGCGGAACAGATCGCCCTCGTGGTTGATGAACACCTGCGTCTTGTACTCGAGACGGCGGAAGGCTGCCGAGTGGATGATGCGGTCGCGGTCGCGCTGGTACTCGCTGCGATGCCCCGGCGCGGCCTCCGGATGGCGGCGGCCGCGCGAGCGGCGATCGTCGGCGGCGTAAGGGGCGAGAGGCATCAGCCGTGAGGCGTGAGGGGTGAGGGGTGAGGCGTGGAGCAGAAATGCTCCAGTGTCTGCCTCAGGCACGCCGGGTCGAAGTCGGCGCTGACGACGGCCTGGCCGATGGCGCGCAGCAGCACCAGGCGCAGTCTGCCGCCGGCGACTTTCTTGTCGAGTGCCATGTTGCGCAGGAAGTCGTCGGGCGTCATGCCGGCAGGCGGACGCACCGGCAGGCCGGCACGCGCGATCAGCGCGATGCAGCGTCGCGCTTCACTCGGAGCGATCCAGCCGAGCCGCGCCGAGAGATCGGCGGCCATGCACAGGCCGGTGGCGACCGCTTCCCCGTGCAGCCATTCGCCGTAGCCCGCATGCGTTTCGATCGCATGCGCGAAGGTGTGGCCGAGATTGAGCAATGCGCGCTCGCCGCTCTCGCGCTCGTCGCGGCCGACGATCGCGGCCTTCATCGCGCAGCAGCGGCGGATGGCCTGCGCGCAGGCTTGCGCGTCGAGCGCGAGCAGCGTGTCTAGCCGTTCTTCGATCCAGTCGAGGAACGCAGCGTCGCCGAGCATGCCGTACTTGATCACCTCGGCGAGGCCGGCCAGCAGCTCGCGCCGCGGCAGCGTCTTCAGGGTATCGGTGTCGGCGAGCACCATGCGCGGCTGGTGAAACGCGCCGATCATGTTCTTGCCGCGCGGATGATTGACGCCGGTCTTGCCGCCGACGCTGGAATCGACCTGCGCGAGCAGCGTGGTCGGCACCTGCACGAAATCGATGCCACGCTGGTACACGGCCGCGCAGAAGCCGACGAGATCGCCGACCACGCCGCCGCCGAGCGCGATGAGGCAGCCGTCGCGCGCCAGGCGCGTTTCGAGCAGCCAGTCGAGCAGCTCGCCGGCATGGTGCCAGCTCTTCTGCGGCTCGCCGGGCGTGAGCACGCGAACGGCGTCCATCGCGAGCCCGAGGGCTTTGCGCACCGGTGCGAGATGATGAGCGGCGACGTGGGCGTCGGTGATCAGCCGCAGCGGACGGCCGCGCAGCGGCTGCCAGAGCGCGGCGTCGCCGAGCAGGCCGGCGCCGATATGGATCGGGTAGCTGCGGTCGCCGAGATCAACGTCGAGGGTCTGCATGGGCAGTGGGGGCGGGCGTCTGCCGGCAAGTGTATGCGCGCCGCCGCCGGCACGATAGCAGCACTCAGCCGCCGCCGCGCTCGATGAACGTTTCGATCTCGCGCACGACCGACTTTGCCGTGCGGTGGTCGGTGACCACGAGCAGATCGGCGATCTCCCGATACAAGGGGTCGCGCACGGCGAACAACCGTTCGAGCACGGCGCGCCGGTCCGCGGCCTGCTGCAGCAGCGGCCGGTTGGCCGCGCGCGCGGTGCGGGCGAGCTGCTGGTCGACGCTTGCGTACAGATAGACGACGAGCCCGCGCGCGGCGAGCAGCCGGCGGTTTTCGGGGTCGAGTATCGCCCCTCCGCCGGTCGCCAGCACCAGATTGGTCCGTTCGGTCAGCGCTTCGAGCGCCTGCTTCTCGCGGCGGCGGAAGCCGGCCTCGCCCTCCTTCTCGAAAATGAAGGGCACATCGACGCCGGTGCGCTGCTCCACCTCGCGGTCGGAATCGGCGAACTCCATGCCGCGCACTTCGGCGAGGCGGCGGCCGATCGTCGTCTTGCCGGCGCCCATCGGGCCGACGAGGTAGATGTTCTGGTGATTGCCCATGCGTTGACACCCGCGGCCGCAGGTCGGGTCGTAGGTCGAGCTCGAGAAGGACGCGACGACGCGGGTCGGCTGAAGCCCGACCCGCGGCTACCCTACTGTACCGCCAGTCCCTCGCGCAGCACACGCGGCGTGACGAAGATCAGCAGCTCGCGCTTGTTCTGCGAGCGGATGTTGTTGCTGAACAGCGAGCCGATCAACGGAATGTCGCCGAGCAGGGGTACTTTCGCGTTCGAGCGCCGGTTCTCTTCCTGAAACACACCGCCAAGCACGACTGTCTCGCCACTGGTGATGAGCACCTGCGTGTCGAGACGCCGTGTGTCGATCGCCGGCGCCGAACCCACCCCGGTGTTCACGTCCTCACCCTGCGAGTCGTTGGTGACCGACAGATCCATGACGACGCGGTTGTCCGGCGTGATCTGCGGTGTGACCGTCAGCGACAGGACGGCCTTCTTGAACTCCGTCTGCGTGCCCTGGTTGCCGCTGAAGGACTGGTACGGAATCTCGCGGCCCTGCTCGATCACGGCCTGCTTGCCGTTGGCGGTGACGACGCGCGGTGTCGAAATCACCTCGCCGCGGCCCTCCTGCTGCAGCGCCGAGAGCTCGAGGTCGATCAGGAAGTCGGAGCCCAGGATCGTCCACGCGATGCGCCCTGCGGGCGAGCTCGCGGTTGGCAGGTTGACGATGTAGTTGTCGGTCGTTCCGGGCAGGCCGCCGCCGATCACGGTGCGCGAGCCGGTGTTGGAGCCCGACTGGCCGATCGTGGTGCTGCCGCTCGAGCCGATCGTGCTCGCGCCCCAGCGCGTACCGAGCTCGCGCGCGAAATCTTCGTTCGCGATGACGATGCGCGATTCGATGAGTACCTGCCGCACCGGGATGTCGAGACGCTCGATCAGCGCACGGATCTCGTCAATCTTCTCCCGGGTTTCCAGCACCAGCAGCGTGTTCGTGCGCTCGTCGACCGAGACGCGGCCGCGCTCGGTCAGCAGCGAGTTCGCCTCGCTCGACAGCAGCGCCTTGATGTCGCTGGCTTTCGCGTAGTTGACCTGGATGATCTCGGAGCGCAGCGGCGCCAGCTCGGCCTTCTGCTTCTCCGCTTCGAGCTCGATCCGCTCGCGTTGCGCAAGCTCCTCGACCGGCGCCACCAGCATGACGTTGCCCTGCTGGCGCATGCCCAGGCCTTTGGTGCGGAGAATGATGTCCAGCGCCTGGTCCCAAGGCACGTTCTCGAGACGCATCGCCATCTGTCCGCTCACCGAATCGCTGATGACCATGTTGGTATCGGCGACGTCGGCGATGATCTGCAGCAGCGAGCGCACTTCGACGTTCTGGAACGACAGGCTGATGCGCTCACCGGTGAACTCGGGCTCGGCCCGACGGCGCTGTTCGAGCTCGGCCGGCGTCAACGGTTGCAGCTCCAGCGTGAACTCATCGCCCGACTGATACGCCGACTGCTCGAATTCCGCGCCCGCGACCGGCGTTACGACGATCTGGCTGTCGGGACCGGCCGGCCGGATGTCGACGTACTTCACCGGCGTCGCGAAGTCGAGCACATCGAGCCGTTTGGCCAGGTCCGCCGGCAGCGAGATGTTCTGGAAGCGGGCGATGACCTTGCCGCCTTCCTCGCGCACATCGACTGCAGCGCGGGGATCACCGAGGCGCACGATCACGCGCCCTTCGCCTTTCTCGCCGCGACGGAAGTCGACGGCGCTGATGCTGCCGGTCGGCCGTACACCGGCCGTCGCCGGCGCTGCCGCTCCGCTGCCGAGCTGCACCAGCACCTGGTTGCCCTGCACGCGCAGATCGTAGCTCGCCGACGTGCCGAGCTCGACGACGACGCGGGTGCGTCCGCGCGACTCGGCGCTGGCGACCGCGCGCACGTTACCGACGTTGATCCGCCGATAGCGGTTCGCCAGCGCCATGCGCGTGTCGGGCAAATCGAGCGACAGGCGCGCCGGCTTGTCCACCGTGAATACCGCGGGCTGCGGCGCCTCGCCGGACAAGGTCAGCGTCATCAGCACGCGGCCGTCGCCGAGCGACACGAAATCGATGTCTTCGAGGGCGCGCGTCGGCTCCTGTGCGCGTGCGAGGGTGCATGCCGCCACGAACAAGAGCCCGAGTAGGAGCTTGTGCTGGGCTGCGGCTTTGAACATGGACATTATCGAAACTCCCTGGAGCCCTATCTGCTACTGACCGAGTGCCAACGTCGCGTCGCGCTGAACCCAACCGCCGAAGCCGTCCGGGACGAGCTCCTGCAGGCGAACTTCCGACGGAGTGATAGCGACGATCTGGCCGAAGTTCTGCCCCATGTAATTCCTGAGTGTGACCCGATGAACGATGTTGTCGGGCGCGCGTATCAGCGCGAAGATGCCGGCCGGCGTGCGGATCGTGCCGAGCATGCGCAGCGCGTCCAGCGGGAATTCTTCCAGTGGCTCGCGGTTGCGGTTGAGGTCAGGCTTCGGTCCGCTGTCGACCGTCGTGCGGTCTGGCCGCGTCTCCTCGACGAAGGGGTCGCGACGCCCGGCCGGTTCGTATGTGAAGGCCTCGTACTGCTTGATCTGCGGGATCGGCGGAATCGAAGTCGACTTGCGCTGCTTGATCTCCGCCACGTACAGCTCGAGGTCGGACATGTCGCTGCTGCAGGCGACGAGAAACAGCGCGGCCGCGCACGCGGCGACAGCACCGGGGGCCTTCATTTCTTCCCCCTCTTGCCCGCGGAAGGCTGGTTTGCAGCGATCTCTTCTTCGTCCAGATATCGATACGTCTGCGCCACCGCGGTCATGCGCAATTGCGTAGGCGAGCCCTGGGTGCCGCCGCCGGCCGGGCGAATATCCACGTCTTCGACGGTGACGATGCGCGGCAGGGCGGCAATCTGACTGACGAATCCGCCCAGCTCGTGATAATCGCCAAGGACGACGATCTTGTTGGGGATGATCGCGTAGAAGTCCTTGGGCACTTCGGGCTGCGGCTGAAACAGCTCCTCTTCGAGGCTGGCCGCCACGCGCGTCTGCGAGATGTCGTTGAGCAGATTTGCGACCTCCGCCCTGCTCGGCAGCTGTTTGAGCATCGCTCCGAACGAGCGCTCCATCTCGGAAAGCTGCGCTCGGTACGCGTCGATTGCGGCAACTTTTTTCTGCTTGGTTTCGAACTCGGTTTTCAGCGCCTGCTCCTGCAGACGCGCCGCCTTGACCTCCTCATAGATCGGCTTGATCAAGAAGTAGGTTGCGGCGGCAACGATCGCGATCCCGAGCAGGATCGATGCGCCGGCGCGCGCCCAGGCGGGCCATGCGCCGGGGTTCTGCATGTCGAGCGCTTGCAGCTCGTCGAGGATCTCTTGCGCGTTCATTCCACGGCCTCGTCCGCGGCATCGCCGCCAACATCGCCTGCATCGGCATTCGCTGTCGTCAGTCGCGTGACGCTGAGCTGGAAATCGGCCTTGCGCGTTCGCCCCTTGGCGCTGGTCTTGATCACGATCAGGCGCGGATCGGCAAACCAGGGCGAGCGGTCGAGATTCTTCATGTAGGTCGAGATGCGGCCGTTGGACTCGGCGACGCCATCCAGCACCACCTTCGAGCCCTGCTGCCTGAGCCCGGTGAGGCTTACGCCATCGGGCAGCGTATCGACCAGTTCGTCGAAGAAGTGCACCATCGCCGAGCGGTTGGCCTGCAGCTGCTCGATCACCTGCATGCGCGCCAGCAGGTTGGCCCGCACCCGCTCCAGCTCCTGGACTTCCTTGATCTTCTTGTCCGTTTCCGCGATCTGGGCGCGGAGGTACTCATTGCGCGACTGCTGGTAGGTCAGCTCGCTGCTGACCAGCATCCAGGCGGCGCCGGCGATGCCGCCGGCGATCGCCACCGCGAGCCCCAGGCTGGCGATGAATTCCTGCTTGCGCCGCTCGCGCCGCGCCTGGCGCCAGTCGAGCAGATTGATATGGATCGTCATGGCGCACCTCTGCGCACGGCCGGGGGGCTGCTCATGCTTTCTCCTCGTCGAAGGCCCGGTACGCGAGACCCGCGGCGATCAGCAGCGAGGCCTCGTCCTGCGCGAGGTTGGCAGGCTTGGCGCGCGACGCGATGCTCATTTGCGCGAACGGTCTGGCGACGACGGTCGGGATCTGCAGGCGCTCCTGGACGCTGGCATCGACGCCGGCGATCTGCGCGCAGCCGCCCGCCAGGATGATCTGGTCGATCGTGTTGTACTGGGTGACCGCGGAGAAGAAGAACTGCAGCGAGCGGTCGATCTGCTGCGCCATGTCGGCGACGAAATGCGCCAGCACTTCGGTTGCGTAGCTCTCCGGCAGGTTTCCGGAGCGCTTCGCCTTCGACGCGTCCTCGAACGACATCGCGTAGCTGCGCATGATGTCCTCGGTCAGCTGGCGTCCGCCGAACAGCTGGTCGCGCGTGTAGACGGTTTTGCGATCGTGCAGGATCAGCACCGAGGTCATCGTCGCGCCCATGTCGACGACGGCAATCGTCTTCTGCCGGCCGCCGTCGGGCATCTGGTGCTCGAGGAACTGGCAGGCGTTCTCCAGCGCATAGGCTTCGACGTCGACGACGGTCGGCTTGAGGCCGGCGAGCTCGACCGCGGCGCACAACTGCTCGACCTGCTCGCGACGGCACGCGGCGAGCACGACCTCGACCATCTCGGTGTTCTTGGCGCTGGGACCGAGGACTTCGAAGTCGAGACTGACTTCGTCGATCGGATAGGGGATGTACTGGTCCGCCTCGGCCTTGATCTGCTCCTCCATGTCGTCGCCGGACAGCGTCTTCGGCATTTCGACGACCTTGGTGATCACCGAGGCGCCGGAGACGGCGATGGCCGCCTGCCGGGTGCGCGTGCCGGACCGGTTCACCGCGCGACCGATCGTCTCGCCGACCGCTTTGGGATCAGCGATCTGCTTGTCCGCGATCGCGTTCGGCGGCAGCGGCTCGATGGCATATGCTTCAACGTGATAGCGCGTGCCCTTGCGCGACAGCTCGAGCAGCTTCACCGAACTGGAGCTGATATCCAGCCCGACCAGTTGCGGACTCCGCCGGTTGAGCAGCGACTGAAAGATGGCCATTAACGCCCCACGTCGGTTCGTTGACATTCCCCCGCGGGCAAGAAAGACTCTTCCCGCATCGCGCCGTACTATAACGCAATATTGCTACTGCGCAACTAGAAGTTCCCGCGGCAAATGCCTGATCACGCTGCAAACATTCCAAGAGCAATTTCCCATCTTCCAACACCCCGATGACGTACAGGACGCCCCGCCGCCTGCTGTCGTGGCTGCTCGGGACCATCGCACTGCTGGCGCTGTCCGCTGCCGCTGTCGTTTTTGCCGTCGTGGCCCATCTCGGCCGCGACCTGCCGTCGGTCGAGAGCCTGCGTGAGCTGCAGCTGTCGGTGCCGCTGCGCATCTATAGCCGCGACGGCAAGCTGATCGGCGAATTTGGCGCCGAGCGGCGTGCATTGGTGCGCTACGAGGCGCTGCCGCCGCAGCTGATCAATGCGTTCCTGGCCGCCGAGGACGACCGTTTCTTCCGGCATCCGGGCGTGGACTGGCAGGGCCTGGTCCGCGCCGCGATTCTCTATGCGCTGACCGGCGAAAAGACCCAGGGCGGCAGCACCATCACGATGCAGCTGGCGCGCAACGTGTTTCTCTCCAGCGAGCGCACGTTCACGCGCAAGTTCAAGGAGATCCTGCTGGCCCTGCGCATGGAGCGCGAGCTTGGCAAGGAGGAGATCCTCGAGCTCTATCTGAACAAGATCTTCCTCGGCGAGCGCGCCTACGGCGTCGGTGCCGCGGCGCTGGTTTACTTCGGCAAGGACGTGCGCGAGCTGACGCTGGGCGAAACGGCGGTCATCGCCGGCCTGCCCAAGGCGCCGTCGCGCGACAACCCCGTCGCCAGCGCCGGGCGCGCCGAGCAGCGGCGCAACTACGTGCTGCGTCGCATGCGCGAGCTCGGCCATATCTCGGAGCTCGACTATCAGGCGGCGCTCGCCGAGCCGCTGATCGTGCACCCGTATCAGCCCAAGGTCGACCTCGACGCGCACTACGTTGCCGAGATGGTGCGTGCGGAACTCGTCGCGGAGTACGGCGACGACGCCTACAGCCGCGGACTCCAGGTCGTGACGACGCTCGATTCGACGCGCCAGCAGGCCGCGGTCACGGCCCTGCGCAAAGCGCTGCTCGCCTACGACCGCCGCCACGGCTGGCGCGGCCCGGAAGCGCGGATCCCGGCCGAGCTGCTGCAGCAGGGCGGCGGCGGCGAGCTGGCCCAGGTCTTCGAGCGCTATCCGCCGGTCGGCGGACTGATCCCCGCGGTCGTCGTCGAGCAGCGTGCCGACGCGTTGTCGGTGCTGACCGCGGAGGGCGCGCTCACGCTCCCGCCGGCAGCCTACGAGTGGGCCCGGCTCGCGGACCAAGGCAAGGCCTTGCAGCCCGGGGATATCGTTCGGCTGGTCGCCGAGGGCGACGGCCATTTGCTCGCACAGATTCCGCAGGCACAAGGCGCATTCGTCGCACTGGACCCGGACGACGGCGCGATCGAGGCGCTCGTCGGCGGCTTCGACTTCTTCGCCGGCAAGTTCAACCGCGCCGTGCAGGCGCGGCGCCAGGCGGGGTCCGGGTTCAAGCCGTTCCTGTACGCGGCGGCGCTGGACTACGGCTTCACCCCGGCGTCGATGATGCTCGATGCACCGATCGTCTTCGACGATCCCAAGCTCGAAGCGACCTGGCGACCCGAGAACTACGGCGGCGACATCAAGGGGCCGATGCGCCTGCGCGAGGCGCTCGTGCAGTCGCGCAATCTGGTATCGATCCGCCTGCTGCAGGCGATCGGCATCGACACCGCGCACGAGTTCATTCCGCGCTTCGGCCTGCCCGCCGACCGTCTGCCCCGCGACCTGACGATGGCACTCGGCAGCGCCGTGTTCACGCCGCTGGAGATGGCGCGCGGCTATGCGACGATCGCCAACGGCGGCTTCGTCGTCGAGCCGTACTTCATCGCCGAGATCCGCGACAGCGGCGGCAACACGATCTTCCGCCACCGCCCGCGGCGCGCCTGCCCGGAATGTGTCGAGCAGGTTTTGACCGCGGCCTCGGCGCCCGCGACGACGGACGCGGCGCAAGCGCGGCAGGCGCCGGTCGCGATCGTGCCGCCGGAGGCGCGCGACTGGGACCCGGCGCCGCGGGCGATCGATCCGAGGACGATCTGGATGATCAGCGACATGATGCACGACGTCACCGTGCGCGGTACTGCGGCGAAGGTGGCCGAGCTCGGCCGCAGCGATCTCGCCGGCAAGACCGGCACGACCAACGACGAGACCGACGCCTGGTTCAACGGCTTCCAGCGCGAGCTCGTCGCCGTCGTCTGGGTCGGCTTCGACCAGCCGGCGCCGCTGGGCCGTGGCGAAGTCGGCGGCAAGGCGGCGCTGCCGGCGTGGATGGACTTCATGCGCGTGGCCCTCGACGGCGTGCCCGAAGCCTCGCCGCCGCGGCCGCCGGGCCTCGTCAACGTGCGCATCAACCCCGACACCGGCCGGCTCGCCGCCGTCGGCGATCCGGATGCGATCTTCGAAACCGTGCCGCTGGAGCGCGTGCCCGAGCCCGACGCGCCACTGCAGGAAAGGCGCCGCGAAGACCGCGAGCTGCAGGA
>JBFMCQ010000056.1:17995-22572 GCA_040754295.1 Pseudomonadota bacterium
CCGACACCGGCCGGCTCGCCGCCGTCGGCGATCCGGATGCGATCTTCGAAACCGTGCCGCTGGAGCGCGTGCCCGAGCCCGACGCGCCACTGCAGGAAAGGCGCCGCGAAGACCGCGAGCTGCAGGACTTGTTTTGATCTTCGGGAGACGGGAGACTGGAGACGGATGTGACGGCGTATCGCGAGCGTTCGGGAATCATCGAGGAGGCGGCGCGCATCGTCTGCGTCGAGCAGCTGGTCGACTACCGCCAGGCCAAGCGCAAGGCGGCCCAGCGCCTGGGCCTGCCGCCGAACACGCCGCTGCCGGACAACGCGGCGATCCAGGACGCGGTCGTCGATTACCAGCGGCTGTTCGGCGGCGACGAATATCGAAAGCTCCTGCAGCGCATGCGCGCGGCGGCCGTGTCCGCCCTGCGGCTGTTCGCCGCCTACTCGCCGCGTCTGGTCGGTGCGGCCGTCAGCGGCGCGGTCACGCCCGCCCACCGGCTGCAGCTGCACCTGTTCTGCGATTCGGCCGAGGTCGTCGACATCGATCTGATGAACCGCGGCATCCATTTCGAGCCGGGCGAGCGCAGCTACCGCTACGCCGACGGTCGCGAGGTGCAGGTCCCGCTGCTGCGGCTCGACGTCGACGGCCTGGGCGTCGATCTCGCGGTATTCGACGTCGATGACCTGCGCCGCGCGCCGGTCAATCCGCTCGACGGCAAGCCGTTCCGCCGGCTGGATCTCGGCGCGGCCCAGCAGCTGGCGGCGGGCGCGTAAGAATTCACCGCAGAGAAGCGGAAACGCCCGGCCGGAGCCGGGCGCGTTCTCGCAGAACAGCGATATGCCTCAGCGCTTCTCGAGCGCGACGACGTTGCGCTCCGGTGCGCCGGTATAGACCTGGCGCGGACGTGCGATGCGCATCGTCGGATCCGAGATCATCTCGGTCCAGTGCGCCGCCCAGCCGACCGTGCGCGCGATCGCGAACATCGGCGTGAACATGTTCACCGGAATGCCGAGCGCCTTGTAGATGATGCCCGAGTAGAAGTCGACGTTCGGGTAGAGCTTGCGCTCCCTGAAGTAGTCGTCGGAGAGCGCGATCTCCTCGAGCTTCATCGCCAGCTCGAGCTGCGGATCGTTCTCCTTGCCGAGGTGCTTGAGCACCTTGTGGCACTGCTCGCGGATGATCGTCGCGCGCGGATCGAAGTTCTTGTAGACGCGGTGGCCGAAGCCCATCAGGCGCACGCCGGAATTCTTGTCCTTGACCTTGGCCATGAAGCCCTTGACCTTGGACACGTCGCCGATCTCGTTGAGCATCTTGAGCACGGCTTCGTTGGCGCCGCCGTGCGCCGGACCCCAGAGCGCGGCGATGCCCGCGGCGATCGCGGCGTAGGGGTTGCAGCCGGTGCTGCCGGCCATGCGCACCGTCGAGGTCGATGCGTTCTGCTCGTGGTCGGCGTGCAGGATGAACAGCACGTCGAGCGCTCTGGCGGCGATCGGGTCGACTTCGTAGGGCTCGGCCGGCACCGCGAACATCATGTAGAGCAGGTTCGAGCAGTAGTCGAGCTTGTTCTGCGGGTACATGAACGGCTGGCCGAAGTAGCGCTTGTACGCGGCCGCCGCGATCGTCGGGATCTTCGCGATCATGCGGTGCGCGAAGATCTTGCGGTGCTCCGGATCCTTGTTGTTGGTCGTGTCGTGATAGAACGCCGACAGCGAGCCGACGACGCCGGTGAGCATCGCCATCGGGTGCGCGTCGTAGCGGAAGCCGCCGAAGAAGGCCTTCAGCGACTCGTTGATCATCGTGTGGCGGCGGATGGTCTGATCGAACTCCTGAAGCTGCTGCTTGTTCGGCAGCTCGCCGTTGAGGATCAGGTAGGCCACTTCGATGAAGCTGCACTGCTCGGCGAGCTGCGCCACCGGATAGCCGCGATACAGCAGCACGCCGGCGTCGCCGTCGATATAGGTGATTGCGCTGTTGGTCGAGCAGGTCGACGAGAAGCCGGGATCGTAGGTGAATACGTCCAGCTTGCTGTAGACCTTGCCGACGTCGAGGCCGACCGGGCCCAAGGTTCCCGAAACGGCCGGCAGGTCGATCTTCTCGCCGGTGGCGTTGTTCACCAGGCTGTAGCTGGGCGTGCTCATCGGAATTTCCTCACTGGGCCTCAACTGGGGTAATGCGGCGGATGCGGCTGCCGGGCGGCGCCGCTGCGGACGGCCGCCCGAACCAGCGCGGGCGCGACGTGGTCGCGCAAACGGGGATCGAGCGGCTTGGGACTATGCATCCCGCGAAAGGATAGCGACTTTTGGCCGCAGGCTTCCAGCGTTTCGGCGAACACTTCGCCTTGCCGGGTGCGGGACGACTTCCACCTCGAAGCGGCTGCGCCCTGCCGCGCGCACCAACAAAAAAGCCGCGCAGTGCGCGGCTTTCGGGGTGAAACGCGGTGGCTCAGGCGGCGGCGGACCTGCCGTAGCGCTTCTTGAACTTGTCGACGCGGCCGCCGACGTCCATGACCTTCTGCTTGCCGGTATAGAACGGATGGCAGGCCGAGCAGACCTCGACCTGAACCACATCGGTGGCGGCCGTCGAGCGCGTCTTGAAGGAACTGCCGCAGCTGCAGTTGACGGTCACTTCCCTGTACTTCGGGTGGATGCCTTCTTTCATCGGAACACCAGATCAGCCGGAGATCGCGCCGGAAAAGCGCGAAAGGGCGCGAAGTTTAAAGAAGCGGACCGGCGCGTGCAAGCGCGGGCCCGGACCGCTCAGTCCGACTCCGGACTGACCTCGACCTCGAAGCCGCCGCCGTCGTGAACGGTCAGCCGCACCGTCATCGGCCGGCAGCACACCGGGCAGTCCTCGGCGTAGACCGCCGAGCCGCCCGAGAGGTCCAGCTCGAGGACGATGTCCTGCCAGCAGGCCGGACAGGTGACGGTGGTTTCCTCGAGCATGCGTGCCGGTCCTCGATGCGGTTCGCCTGCGGCTCGCCACATCCTACACAGCTACGCAGGCTCGTAGGATGCGGTGAGCGCAGCGAACCGCATCATTCCAGGAACAGGCGCAACAATCCGTTCAGATACCGCCGCCCCAGCGCGCTGGGGCGGACCCGCGCGGCATCGATGTCCAGCAGACCGCGCTGTACCGCGGCGCGCACCGCCGGTAAGTCCGCATCCCAGGCCAGCCCGGTGCGTTGCGCGTAGAGCGACGGCGCGAAGCCCTCGTTGAGTCGTAACGCGTTCATCAGGAACTCGAACGGCAGGTCTGCCGCGGGCACTTCACGGTCCTCCTGAACCGCCGCCGCGGTGCCGGCCTGCTGCAGGTAGGTCTTCGGATGCTTGTGGCGGGCGCGGCGGCGGACGCCGCCGGCGCCGCTGAGCTTGCCGTGCGCGCCGGCACCGATCCCCAGGTAGTCGCCGAATTCCCAGTAGTTGCGGTTGTGCCGTGCCTGCGGACCGCGCGCGTAGGCGGAGACCTCGTATTGGGCGTAGCCGGCGGCGGCGAGCAGTGCCTGACCGTCCTCCTGCATCGTCCAGGCGCTGTCGTCGTCGGGCAGCGGCGGCGGGTGCAGGCCGAACGCGGTGTTCGGCTCCAGCGTCAGCTGGTACCAGGAAATGTGCTCGGGCTGCAGCGCAATCAGCGCGCGCAGATCGGCGGCGGCCTCCGCCGGTGTCTGCTGCGGCAGCGCGTACATGAGGTCCAGGTTGATGTTGTCGAAGCCGGCCGCGCGTGCGAGCGCGTAGGCGCGCAGCGCTTCGGCGCGATCGTGAATGCGGCCCAGTCTCCTGAGCTGCGCGTCGTCGAGGCTCTGAAACCCCATCGACAGCCGGTTCACGCCGGCCGCGCGGTAGCCGCGGAAGTGGCCGGCCTCGGCAGTGCCGGGGTTGGCTTCGAGCGTGATCTCGATAGCGGGCGCGAACGCGAGCCGCGCGCTCAGCGCGTCGAGCAGCCGCCCGATCGAGCGGTCGGAGAACAGGCTGGGCGTGCCGCCGCCCATGAAGATGGAGATCAAGGGATCGTGAGGCGTGAGGCGTGAGGCGTCAGACGCGAGCTCGAAGTCGAGGTCGCGCAACAGCGCGTCGATGTAAGCGTCCTCGGGCAGCTCGCCGCGCAGCGCATGCGAGTTGAAGTCACAGTACGGACACTTCTGCACGCACCACGGAAAGTGAACATACAGCGACAACGGAATCTGCTTCGTCTCACGCCTCACGCCTCACGCCTCACGAAGCTGCGCGAGCAGCGCAGCGACCGCCCGCGCCCGGTGCGAAATGCGGTTCTTGACCGCCGCCTCGAGCTCGGCCGCACTGCAGCCGTACTCCGGCACGTAGAACAGCGGGTCGTAGCCGAAGCCCTTGGTGCCGCGTGCTGCGTCGAGGATGCGGCCATACCAGAAGCCCTGGGCGATGACGGGCACCGGATCCTCGGCATGGCGCAGCCAGACCATCGCGCAGACGAAGCGCGCACCGCGCGCCGCTTGCGGCACGCCGGCGAGCTCGCGCAGCAGCAGGGCGTTGTTCGCGGCGTCGTCGCCGTCGAGCCCGGCGTAGCGCGCCGAGCGCACGCCCGGCCGGCCGTGCAGCGCCTCGACTTCGATGCCCGAA
>JBFMCQ010000057.1:0-22083 GCA_040754295.1 Pseudomonadota bacterium
CGTAGTTCAGATTGCCGTTGTCGAAGTTCATCGAGGCCTGGCCCGGCGCGTCGCGCAGATGCGCGGCCGGCCAGTCCTGATCGCGGATGACGCCCTGGCAGAGCTGGTAGACGCCGGTGCAGACGTCCGGATCGAGGTTGGACTTGCCGACCAGGTAGTCGGCGCGGTCATGCAGGCGCCACTGCGCACCCGCAGTGAAGCTGTTGTTCAGAATCGCGTTGATGTCCTGACCGAACAGGTCGAAGTTGAAGTCCCGGGCCTGAGCGCCCTCTGCGCACAGAAGCGCCGCCGCCGCGGCCCAAAGACCGGTCCACTTTCGCGCCATTCGCATGTGTTCTCCCTTGCCTTCGCAAGATTTCAGGCCGTGCTTGATTTCGCGCAGGCGATGCGCCCGCCCCGGTTGACAGAACCGCATGCCTACGAACCGGTCCCACGGCGACAAACGCCGTGCGCGGCGCTCGGCGCCGGTCTGCCGGACCAGCGATTCAAACTCGGTACGCGGGAACATCGAGCCTCCTGTTCAGGTGTTCGGGTGAGTTGTCAGCCCCGAGCATAACGTCGCAGGAGGTTCCACGTCTCAAGCCAACTAGGACAAGAGTGCGTGTTCTCCTGTGAGTATTACGCCCGGGGTGTGTCCGCTGTTCGGACGCAAATCCGGTCCACGATTCCGCGTGATGCCGGTCCGGTAGAGGGCGGGACGGGCGTACTGTTGTTGAAGGGATGCGGCGGTGTCAACCGGGCGGTGGCGTTGGCCGTTTTTTGGGCTTGCGTTTCAGCGCCTGCGGCGACCATGCCGCCGGCCGACGCCCGGCGATCCCGATGGGATCGGCATTGCGCGGGCCGGTGCCGCCAAGCGCAGTTCTGGCGAAGCCGGCCTCGCCGCGGGTTTGGCGCTAGACGTCCATGCAGAGGCTGAACACGCGCAAGCTGTTGAGCAGGTTCACCGCGCCGCCGAAGTCCAGACGCACCTCGTCGAACTCATGCTCGGTCACCAAGCCGATGTAGCGGGTCTCGGCCTGCGGCGTGCCGGGCAGCAGAATCGGAACCTCGAGAATCTGCAGCGCCAGCGACGGGCTGTCACTGGACGGGCTCGTCGAGTCCTGTTCCACGCCGTTGAGAAACGTGGTGATCGTGGTCTGCTGGCCGACGGCGATCGTCAGCGGGATGGCGGCCTCGTCATCACCGGCCACCAGAAAGCCCACCCGCGTGCCCGGCGGGTTGACGCGGGCGCTGTCGAATACCGAGATGAAGACGCTGCCGGCAAGCCCGACGCCGAGCTGCAGCGTCGCGAAACTTTCCGGGTCCGCGTCGACGACCGCTTCGGCATTCACCACTCGGCAGGCGACGCAGCCGCCGGCGATGCCGGAATCGAGCACGGCGCGCGGCGCCTGCAGCGGTGCGAAGGTATTGCCCGGCGCGCAGGCCTCCGGTGCGCTCATGACCGAACCGGCGCCGTGGGTGGAATCGTCCGGATCGCTGCAGGCGGCCAGGCCGGCGCCGGTGAGCAGCGCGGCCAGGGCGTAGCCGATCACGCTCGGTCCACGCCGGCGCGCGGTGCCCATCACGCTCAAGAGAATGGAGACGTTCATGGCTTTAGCTAGAACTGGTATTTGACATAGAAGCCGAGATTGTCGCGATCGGCCAGCAGGTTGTTGGTGCCGGCACCGCCGTACAGGTTGTAGGCGAGGTTGAACGACAGTGCCTTTTCATAGCGCAGCTCCAGAACCGAAGTCAGCGAGTAGCGGCCCTCGACGAAGTTGAACAGCGGGGCCGGCGAGTTGCCATGAACATCGTGCTGCCAGAGCAGCAACGGCGCGATGCTGATCGACGGCCAGACCGACTCGTAGAGGATGCGGGCCACGATCCGGTAGCCCATCGAGAACGCGTCGGCAAACGCATCCCGCGGTGCCTGGAAGGGGTTGAACCGGATGCCGTCCGGCCCGACCGTGCAGGCCGCATTGGTGGAGCAGGCCAGCCGGGATCCGTCCGCGCCGCTGCCGTCGGCGCCGGCCGAGGCATGCGTGTAGGCGGTCAGCGGGCCTTCGATCTGCAGCTCGTCGAACTCTGGAAAATCGAGCACCTGCGTGGCGGCCAGCTCGTAGGCCATCAGGATCTGATCGGCGCCGATCAGCCGCGCCGGCCAGTCGGACACGCTGTACAGGCGGGTCGCGCCCAGGGTGTACTGCAAGACATCGAATTCCTCCCAGCCGCGGATGCGGCTGTTGGGCGCGGGATCGTCGCCGAGGCTGCCGCCGCGATACGGAACGATGAAGTTCGGAAACGAGCGCGCGGAGCTGGGGACGCCGGCCAGCAACAGGAAGCTGGTGTCGTCGAAGTACACGTTGCCGTTGGCGTCGACGGCGTCGCTACGATCGTAGATGAAGAACTGCCCGGTGGTGTTCTGGCCGTTGCCGCCGGGAATGCCGGTGCTGTCCTCTCCGAAGGACACGGCCGCCGCCGTTCCGAAGCAGCCGTCGTTCGCATCGTTGCAATGTCCGAGCGTCGGGGCCATCGCGGCAAAGCCCAGATCCACGAGCGAGACCTGCAGCGGCAGACTCGGCCGGTAGGCGATCTCGCCCTGGAAGGCGTAATCACCATAGGTCGTGTTGAAGCTCAGGCCGAACATCTTGAGGTCTTCCGGATACGTCAGCTGCGCGGCCGCGGTGTCGAACGGAATGATCTCGCTGAGCGGCCTGCCCGGCTGAAATGCCAGAAGGTTCACCAGGCCGGTGGCCACGTCCAGCGGCGTGCCATCGATGCCGACATCCGTCAGCAGCTCGGGGCGGGCGGCTATGACCTGCACCGCATCCAGGACCGCCTGCACGACGCCGGTGGGCTCCTCGACCAGGGCCAGATTCGGGCACAGGGTGAGGATTTCGAAGGTGTTGCGTGCATCGCGACCCTGCGGGTTGCCCGCAGCGCGCATGCAGCTGGCATTCGAGGCGTAGAAGTCGACGTACGGCAGCTTCGAGTGGTAGTTCATGAAGTACAGGCCCAGCTCGGTGCCATAGTTCAGCCAGTCGGCGTAGTACTTCAGGCTGATGCCGTACTCCCCGCCGTCCCGGGCTCGGTCGTCCGGCTTGCGGCCGACGGACAGCGTGGTCCGCGACACCAGCCCCAGGGGATTGGCGAGCCGGGTCCCCAGTTGCTCGAAATCATCCGGCGCCTGGCCGAAGCCGCCGTTGAGACGATCCTCACCCTGATTGTCCGTGCCGGCGTCGAGGAACGAATAAAACGTGCCCGGCGGGGGGATCTCCACCGGCTTCCACTCGAAGGCGTAGTGGGCCTGGAGGCTCAGCGAGTCCGTGAGGTTCACGAACACATTGGCCATGTTGACCGGGATGAACAAGTCCTCCAGCAGGGCGTTGCCGAGCCGGAAGATGTTGTTGGCGTTGACCGGATTGGCCTGGGACAGGCTGTTGATGATCGCCACGGTGCTCTCGCCCCAGTTGACGACCTGCTTGCCGACGCGAAGCGTGATGCTTCGATCGAGCAGCGTGAAGGGCACGGTCAGGTGCAGGTCGAGCAGATCGTAGAACAGGAACTCGTCCGCGATCTCGTCGGGGCGCTTTTCGCGCACCACGGCGCCCTTGAGCAGCGTGGCCGGAAAATAGCGGTTGGCGAAGGGGTCGCCGCGGATCAGCACCGACTCGAAGTTCTCCGGCGTCACCTTGTTCGGATGGGTCTCGATGAAGTCGTAGTTGACCGGGTCGTAGACGCCGCGCCCGCGCACGAACAGTTCCATGTCCGCGAAGCGGAATTTGACGTCGGTGTTCAGAACGATCGGCGCCTGGACGATGTCGCCCTTGTCGTAGTTGAGATTGCCGTCGTCGAAGTTCATCGAGGCCTGGCCCGGCGCGTCGCGCAGATGCGCGGCCGGGTAGCCCTGGCCGCGCGCGACGCCCTGGCAGAGCTGGTAGAGACCGGCGCAGACGTCCGGGTTCAGGTCGGCTTTGCCGACCAGGTAGTCGGCGCGGTCATGCAGGCGCCACTGTGCTCCCGCCGTGAGGCTGTTGTTCAGAATCGTTTCGACGTCTGCGCCGAACAGGTCGAAGCTGAAGTCCCGGGCCTGGGCGGCCCCTGCGCACAGAAGCCCCGCCGTCGCCGCGGCCAATAGCCCGGCCCACTTTCGTGCGATTCGCATGTGTTCTCCTCACTGCGGCACCTGTCAAAAGCGTCGTTTTCTATGCCCACGCCCCGGAGTTCACGCTCCAGGCGCGATGCGGGACCCGGCCCCCTGCTCACTCAGCCATCCGAACGCCCCCTGCCGGGAATGCCAGCTCGTCGAAGCCCAGGCCTTCAAGCCAGGCTGTCGATGAAATCCGCGATGCGCCGCAGGTCCTCACGCGCCTCGGCGATCAGCACGTTCAGCACCGGCCAGGCGTGCGGCAGATCCGGCCGCGCCAGCATTTCCACGCGCACGCCCTGGGCACGCGCCTTGGCTGCGACGGCGTAGGCGTCGTCGCGCAGACACTCCTGGTCGCTGACAGTCAGCAGCAGCGGCGGCAGCCCGGTGAAATCGCCGTTGAGCGGCGAGGCGCGCGGATCGTCGCGCGGGTGGTCGCGCAGGTAGACCTTGGCCATGATCTGGATCGTGCTGTACGACAGCATGGCATCGCGCCGGTCGTTTTCGCGCCAGCTCGGCAGCCGCCCGCTGATGTCGGCGCCCGGCGAGATGGCCACGGCGCAGCGCGGCAGGGCGATGCCCTGGTCCCGCGCCGTCTGCAAGGTCACCAGGGTCAGGTTGCCGCCGGCCGAGTCGCCGGTCACGGCCAGCTTGTGCGCTTCCACCCCGCATTCGAGCAGGGTCCGGTACACGGCCAGGCAGTCCTCCGGGGCCGCGGGGAACGGGTGCTCCGGCGCGAGGCGGTAGTCAGGCAGGATGACCTCCGCCTTGAGCAGCTTGGCCAGCCGCCCGGCAAAGGGACGATAGGTCCGCAGCTTGCCGCCGATGAAGGCCCCGCCGTGCAGGTGCAGGATGGTCATCTCCGGGCGGCGCACCGCCAGCCGCTCGCAGGGCACGCCGGCGATGCTGATCTGCTCGATCGAGAGTCCGCGCGGCACCGGCGCGGGGAACGGAAGCGCGAGGATGCGGCGGAAATGATTGACCGCGGCCTCGTCGGATGAAAAATCGCGCTTGAGCAGCGCGCGAAAGGTCGCCTTGGCAGCGACTGCACTGGCACTGGCCATTGCGCGCTCCTCCCTCAGCCGGCCGCGAGCCGGTAACCCAGCCCGAGGACACGGGCATAGGCCACGGGCGCGGCCCGCTTGAACCGCCACATGAGCTTGCCGTCCCACTGGGGCAGCACGTAGAGCTGGTTGCGATCGCAGGCGTCCAGGGTCATGCGCGCCACTTCACCGCTGTCGGTGAAGGCCCACTTCTCCATGGCCTTGGCCGCGAAACTCTTGCGCTCGGCGGGAAAGCGACTTTCGTTGATGATGTTGGTCGGCACGATGGTCGGACAGAGCACGCTGACGTGCACGCCGCTGCCGGTGAGTTCGGCGGACAGGGTTTCGGACAGCGACAGCACCGCCGACTTGGTGACGTTGTAGGTCGTCATCTCCGGCGCTGCCGCAAAGCCGGCGGCCGAGGCCGTGTTGATGATCGCGCCATGGCCCGCATCGCGGAAGCGCGGCGCAAAGAAATGACAGCCGTGGATCACGCCCCAGAGATTCACGTTCAGGCACCAGTGCCAGTCCTCGAGACTGATGTCGCCGATGCGCCCGCCGACCCCGACGCCGGCGTTGTTCACCACCAGTGTGGTCGGCCGGCCCAGCAGACTGTCCGCCTGCTCTGCAAGCTGGGTGAACTGCGCCTGGTCGCCGACGTCGCAGGTGTAGGGGATGCCGCGCCCGCCGAGCTGGTCGACCAGCGCCGCGGTCTGTTCGGCGCGGTCCGCGTGCAGATCGACGCAGATCACGCTGCCGCCCCGGCGCGCCAGCTCGCAGGCAAAGCTGCGGCCGATGCCGCTGCCGGCCCCCGTGACCAGCGCCGCGGCGCCGCGGCTATAGCTGCGCAACGATGACACCTTGGCCATGTACCGCTCTCCTCTCGTTTCTCATTGGTATTCCCCTGCGCCGGCCTGCCGAACAAGGCGGCGGCTCGACGTGCGCAACCTCCTGCAGGGCGGCGCCCCTGGCGCCCCGCCCTGCAGGACAAGCACCGGTCGTCTAGGCCGCAGCCTGCAGTTCCGGCCGCCCCTCGACGAAGGCCTTGAAGGCTTTCATCGTGTCGCCGGTCGCGTCGAAGGTCTTCTTCCAGACCTGGATCGCCTCGCGATTGTCGTGATCCCAGGGGTGGAAGTTGGGCAGGTAGTACGGCACGTAGTACTTGAACAGCAGGCGCATGAAGCCCGGACGGAAGAACTGGAAGTCCAGCGCCTTGAGCGCGGAACGCCAGTTGAAGAGCTGGCCATCCCGCTTGACCAGCTTCAGGCGCTGGAATTCGGCGATGGCGAAGAACAGGCCGGTCATCAGGATCATGCCGGCGATGCGCTTCGGGTAGCTACCGACCGCGTCCTGGAATACATCGAACGAAACCGACTTGTGCTCGGTTTCCTCGATCATGTGCCAGGCAATCATCGCGCCCAGCTTGGGATCGAAGTCACGGAAAATCTCCGGGTGCTCGACGAACACCGCCGAGATCGTGCCGGTGAAGTGCTCGCCGGCCGCCATCACCGAGAGCTGCATCTCATCGCTGAGAATCTTCTGCAGGAACGCGCGGATGTTCTTGAACGCCTGCTCGACTTCATCCATCGGAATACCGTGCTTCTGCACCGCCGCGTTCATGATGTCGTGCTCGCGCGCGTGGTAGTGCTCCTGCTTGATGAAGTCGATGGCCGCCTTGCGCACCTTCTCGTCCTTGAGCTTGACGATCTGGCTGCGCACGCACTGCATCACCCAGCGCTCACCGTCGGGAACCGCCGCGAGCAGCGCGTTCCACCAGTGCGTGGTCCAGGGATCGTTGTTCATCCAGTACTTCGGCACGTCCGTCATGTCGAAGTGGAGGTCGCGCGGACGGACCTCGTCGTAGCCGATCTTTCGATTTGCAAGTGCCATGGTGCTTCTCCTGTCTGAGTCAAACCTACGCAGCAGCGGCGGCGGCGTGTTCCTGCAGCTCGGTCGTCGCAGCGGCCCGGGCGCGGCTGAACCGGTAGTGCTTCATCGGGAAATGCTGGGCGCGCCAGAGCATTTCCATCGTCGTGGACGGGCGCAGCATCGGCGCATCCCCGTGCTTGTCGAAGTAGTAGCTGTTCGACGACGCGCAGCTGTGGTTGACGAAGACCGTGTTCTGCTGGCGGCGCTGCACGTCCTGGAAGTAGCGCTCGTGCGGGCCCTGCCCGATCTCGACGCGCGTCATGCGACGCCGGTGCGCTTCCTTGATGCAGCGCACGGCATGGATGGCGTGCGCCTCGACCATCTTGAAGTAAGACGTGCCGGTGAGGCCGTAGGGTCCAAGCATGCCGAAGTAATTCGGGAACCTGGGCACGCTGACGGCCTCGTAGGCCTGGTAGCGCTGCTCGTCCCAGAACTGGCCGAGCTCCAGCCCGTCGCGCCCATGGACCTCGAACGACGGGATGTTGCCCTTCTCGAATACGCGATAGCCGGTCGCGGTGATCAGCACATCGATCTCGCGCTCCTTGCCGTCGCGGGTGCGGATGCCGCGCTCGGTGATGCATTCGATCGGGTCGGTCACCAGCTCGACGTTGTCGCGCGTGAAGGTCTTGAAGTAGTCGTTCGAGAAGGTCGGGCGCTTGCAGCCGAAGCCGTACTTCGGCGTGAGCTTCTCGCGCAGCGCCGGGTCGTTGGGGATCTGCTCCAGCAGGTTGTTCTTGCCCGCGGCTTCCGCCCAACGCACCAGGCCGGGAATCTGCCGGTGGTAGATCACCGCCGCCACCATGACGGCCTCGCTGAGCACGTCGGTGCAGACGCGCACGCCTTTCTGCAGGATCGGCAGGGTGCGGAAGGCGGACTTGAGCCAGGTCGGAATCTCGGCGTCCGGCTTCTTGAGCACCCAGATCGGCGTGCGCTGATAGACGTCCAGGTGGGCCACCTTGGGTGCGATCGACGGCACGAGCTGCACGGCCGTGGCGCCGGTACCGATGACGGCGACGCGCTTGCCGGTCAGCTCGATGCTGTCGTCCCAGTAGCCCGTATGCATCACGATGCCCTTGAAGTCTTCAAGGCCCTTGATGTCGGGCTTCTTGGGCGAGATCAGGCCGCCGCTGGCGCCGACCAGGAAGCGCGAGTACAGGCGCTCCCCGCCCTTGAGATGGATTTCCCAGAGGTCACGGTCCTCCAGGAACACGGCCTTGTCCACCTCGGTCCGGAAGCGGACCTTGGGATAGACGCCGTACTTGGCGGCCACGCGCTGGGCGTAGCGCTGCAGCTCGGCGCCCGGTGCGAACACGCGCGACCAGTCCGGGTTCTGTTCGAACGAGAACGAATAGGTGAACGAGGTGATGTCCACCGCGATGCCCGGGTAGCGGTTGTCGCGCCAGGTGCCGCCGACGTCGCCCGCGCGCTCGAGCAACAGAAACGACTCGACTCCCGCCTTCCTGAGTTCGATCGCCAGGCCGATGCCGGAAATCCCGGCACCGACGATGATCACCTCGTGATCCGGCGTCCGCGGCACGGGACGCGGTGTCGCGCCGCGTTGGACGGCCCGGTTGCCTTTCGCCCGGGCGAGCGCGACCGCACTGCCCTGCTCGGTCATCATCACATCGTCTGCCATTGTCTCTCTCCGTTATAAAAACCCGTTACCCAATCCGGCACGATCACGGGACGATCAGGCCGCGCTTTCCGGTTCCGCCTCGGCACCATCCGCGACAAGCGACTTCGCGTTCTTGACCGCGCGCTTGCGGGCCGACTTGGTTGCCGGTTCGGCGGACGCCGGTGCCGGCGGCGGTGGCGGCGATGCGGCTGCCGCGTTCTTGGATTTTCCGTACATCAGCGGATTGAGCAGCAGGCCCACTACCCGCTGATAGCGGATGCCGAGCGTGCGCTGCATCAGGTCGATCACGTGGGCATCGGGACCGACCAGAATCCGCGGCCGGTTGTGGCGGATGCCGTCGACGATGATCGCCGCCGCCTTGTCCGGAGTGGTCAGCGTGATGCGTTCGAACCACTTCGAGAAATCGGCCTGGTCCAGCCCGGCAGTGGTGGTCAGCCGTGAGGTCTTGGCGATATTGGTGCGGATGCCGCCGGGATGCACACAGCTCACCTCGACCGGCAGGCCTTCAGCCCGCATCTCGATCCGCAGCGACTCGGTGTAGCCCCGGACGCCGAACTTGGCGGCGTTGTAGGCGCTCGTCAGCGGCCCGGAGATCATGCCGTAGATGCTCGAGACGTTGACCACATGCCCGTCGCCGGATTCGATCAGCTGCGGCAGAAACGCCTGGGTGCCGTAGCAGACGCCCCAGAAGTTGATGCCCATCAGCCACTCGAAATCCTCCCAGCGCATCTCCCGCACGCTCGCGCCGAGCCCGACGCCGGCGTTGTTGATGATGAGGTTCGCCGGCCGGCCGAAGTCCGACTTGACCAGGTCGGCGTGCCGGAAGAAGGCCTCGCGGTCGGAGACGTCGAACACGTAGGCCCTGACCCGATCATCGCGCCCGCCCCCGGCCAGCGCGACCGTCTCCTCGACGGCTTCCCGCTGGATGTCGCAGGCCGCGACCTCGCAGCCCTGTCGGGCCAGATTGAGCACCAGCGCCCGGCCGATGCCGCTGCCGGCGCCTGTGACCACCGCGAGCTTGCCCTGGAAGGATTTCGATTTCATGGTTCGCCCCTACGCCGCCTTGGCCAGCTCGGCGTAGGTCGCCTCGCCGGCGGCGAGCGCGTCTCCATGGGCCTGGTAGTTGCGCAGCCAGGCGTCATAGCCCTCGAGCTCACCCGCGGCCCAGGGCTGGAAGCCGGGCCTGAACCAGGCCAGGTAATGGCCGCCCAGATCGCGAAAGAAGCCGCCGCGCGTGGGCTTGAACAGCCACCACAGACCCTGCGCCCAGTAGCGCGCACGCTCCATGCGCGTGCAGCCGTCGGCGCGCAGCACATGCTCGACGATCGGCAGGACCAGCGCGTTGAACAGCACGCTGAGGTAGACCATCATCACCACGCGCGGCAGGTAGCCGACCTTGGCGACATCCCGCATGACGTCGAAGGCCACGGACTTGTGCTCGATCTCCTCGGCGGCATGCCAGAAGTACAGCGCACGCACGCGCTCGTCGGCGCCGTCCATGAGGTCGTTGCCCTTGTCGAGCAGGGTGTGCGCCATGCTGGCGGTCAGGTGCTCGGCGCAGGCGGTCAGCGTGATCTGCATGCGCGGCGACAGCAGGCGCGTGTGCAGCGCGAAGAACTTCTTCAGGAAGGCCTCGATCGCCGGCACGTCCACGCCCTGGCGATGCAGCCTGGCGTTGTAGGCGTTGTGGAGCATGCCGTGGGCGCCTTCCTGACGCACGAAGTCCTTGAACGCCTGCTGCAGCTCGGGGCTTTTCAGCTCGTCCTTGAACTGGCGCAGCGAGACGATGAAGAACTTCTCGCCCTCCGGCAGCGTCGTGGAGAACGCATCGAAGAAGCGTGACTTGAAGACGTCGCCGTTGGCCCAGTACAAGGGGATCTTGTCGTCGAACTGGAGCTCGCGCGGCAGACGCGGAATCATCTTGCGGTTCGAGGAAGACAGGGTTGCAGACACGTAAAGCCTCCGAACGTTAGTTAGATAAACCCAGGAGCTGCCTCTCAAGAGTATTTCGCTGGCAACCCGCATCGCGTAGCGCGTTGCCACGCTACGCATTCAATATGCGGCAGCCGGGCAGCCCTGTCAAGCGCCCACGGCGCCGGCCGCCGCACGATCCATCAGGCGGCTTGCCGGTCGGATTCGACGGCTGCGCGCTGCTGCGTTCGATTGCGCTGCAGGCGGCCCGGATCGACCCAGTTGCGCAGGCGACGCATGAGCATGCCGTTGACTTGCTCGGCAAGCGCCGGCGTCGCGCGCTTGAACAGGTCCATGACATAGGTCTCCGGTGTGACCAGCACACGCATCCGGTTGGTCTCGATGGCGCGCACGATCTTGTTCGCCACCAACTCGGGCGGCCGGCCCCAGCGGTCGAACCATTCGATCATGCGCTGCTGGAAGGCGGGATCCGCGCAGCGGCTGACCTTGGCGATGTTGGTGCGGATCATGCCGGGATGCACGGAGGTGACGCCGATGTGGTGCGGCGCCAGCTCCGCGCGCAGGGACTCGGAAAAGCCGCGCACCGCGAACTTGGTGGTGCCGTAGGAGACCATGCCCGGCGTGGAAATGATGCCCGCGAGGCTGGAAATGTTGACGATGTGGCCGCCGCCCTGGCGCAGCAGCGCCGGCAAAAACAGCTTGGAGCCGTAGATCACGCCCCACAGGTTGACGTCGACGACCTTGGCGAAGTCCTCCAGCGGCGCGTCGGCGAAATCCTCGAGGATGCCGATACCGGCGTTGTTGACGACGATATCGACGCGCCCGTGCTCGGCCTCGACGGCCTGCGCGAACGCGGTCATTTGCGCGCGATCGGCGACATCGACCACGTGCTGGCTGCTGCGCCCGCCGGCAGCAGCGATCTGCCGCGCCGTCTCCTGCAGGCCCGCCTCGTCGAGGTCGGCGAGCGCGATGACTGCGCCCTTGCGGGCGAGCGCCAGCGCGGTGGCGCGGCCAATGCCGCTGGCGGCGCCGGTCACGACGGCGATTTTTCCGTTTATCGTGCGCATGTTCGGATCTCCTGTGGGTTGAACCGCGTGGTACTTGCGTGCCTCGGGACGCGGACCGCTCGTGCGTCTTCAGCAGGCGGTATGGCCGCCGTCGACCACCAGGTCGGCACCGGTCATGAAACTGGCCTCGTCGGAGGCCGCGAACAGCACGGCGTTGGCGATTTCGCGCGGCTGGCCGAGACGCCCCATCGGCACGCGCGCCATCAGCGCCTGCTGGAACTGCGCAGCCGCCTCCGCGCCGAGCCCGCCGACCGCACCGCGCACCATCTCGGTGTCGATGAAGCCGGGGCAGACGCAGTTGATGCGGATGCCGTAACCGGCGCGCGCGCAGTGAATGGCGGCGGATTTCGAGAACAGGCGCACACCGCCCTTGGCCGCGTTGTAGGCCAGCGCCATGGGCTCACCGATCAGGCCCTCGATCGAGGCCATGTTGACGATCGCGCCGCCGCGCCCCTTCATGCGCGCGACGGCCTTGCGCGTGCCGAGCATGACCGCCGTCAGATTGACCTCCAGCGTGCGCTGCCACTGTTCGGGCGTGGTGCTTTCGATGTCGCCCATCAGCGCGATGCCGGCGTTGTTGACCAGCACGTCCACACCGCCCCAGCGCCGCTCGATCGCGTCGAGGGCCGCGTCCCAGTGCTCATCGCGGGTGACATCCAGCGGCTGGAACACGGCGCGCTCGCCCAGCCGCTGCGCCTGCGCGCCGCCGGTCGCGGTGTCGATGTCGGCCAGCATCACTTGCGCGCCTTCCTCGATCAGCCGCTCGCAGACGGCCAGGCCGATGCCGCGCGCGGCACCGGTGACCAGACAGCGCTTGTCCTGCATTCTGCTCATGGTCGGTTCCTCCGCTACTGCGCGGTCATGCCGCCGTCGACCAGCAGCTCGGCGCCGGTGGTCCGGCGCGACGCCTCGCTGGCCAGAAACAGCACGGCGCGCGCCACGTCGTCCGGCTCGCAGGTGCCGATCGGGTGCATCATCTGCACCAGGCCCTCGGCGGCAGCCGCATCCGGCACCAGGCCGAGCCGCGCCATCCCCGAGATGACGCTGGCGCCCATGTCGGTGCGCACGATGCCCGGGTGCACGGAGTTCACCCGGATGCCGAGCTTGAGCGCGCCGCACTCCACGGCCGTGGCCTTGGTCAGCAGGCGCACGGCGCCCTTGGACGCGCAGTAGGCCGACAGCCCCGGCGAGCCGATCAGCCCGGCCACCGACGACAGGTTGACGATGCTGCCGCCACGCCCGGCCGCGCCGCCGGGCCGCATCGCACGCACCGCGTGCTTGATGCCGAGAAACACGCCTTCGACATTCACCGCCATGATGCGCCGGAAGGCCTCGAGACTGGTGTCGGCGACAAAGCTCATGGATTCGATGCCGGCGTTGTTGACCAGCACGTCGAGCCCGCCGAGCTGGCTCACGCTCTGCGCGACGATGTCTTCCCAGGCTGCCTCCTGGGTCACGTCCTGGGCGGCGGATTGCGCCGTGCCGCCCGCCTGCACGATCGCCGCTGCCGTCGCCGCCGCATTCGCCCCGTCGATGTCGGTGGCCATCACCCGCGCGCCCGCGGCGGCCAGCGTGCGCGCGATCTGCGCGCCGATGCCGCGCCCGGCGCCGGTGACCAGCGCCACCTTGCCGCTCAGTTCAAAGGCCTTCAGGCCCGCTTCAGTTGCTGCTGTGGACATCGCTCTCTCCTCCTGTCGTGGAAGCCGATGGTACCGGCATCGGCGCCGTCGTGGCTTCGATCACGCGGATCCGCCGCGACACGCCGCCGGGAATATCGCCGAGCGCGTCCGCGAACTCGCCCGGGTCGATGGCGCGCGCGCTGGCAAAGCCGCATTCGCGCAGCGCCGCCTCGACATCGGCCGGCGTGCGGAAGTGCAGGTGCACGCGCCCGCGCACGAATGCCGACAGAAAGCCGACGAACGGCGCCACGCGCGCACCGCCCATGTCGCCCGACAGGCCGATGTCGCTCCAGTAGCTGGCCTGCGGAAACTGCCGCATCAGCGACGAGAAGCGTAGCCACATACTACGCACGTGCGCCTCGGAAAAATAGTTGAGCAGGCCCTCGGTGATGACCGCCAGACCGCGATTGCGGTCCAGGCCCGTTGCGACGGCTTCCAGGCTCAGCGGGCCGCTGTCGGCCAGCGCGTCGATGTCGACCACCCGGTGCCCGGGCTGCGGGCCGCCCATGCGCGCGAGCGCCTCGCGCTTGCGCTGCGCCATGCCCGGCAGGTCCGCCTCGATATAGCTCAGCGCCTCGCCATAGCGCTGATTGAAGCGCCAGCCGCGCGGTGACAGGCCGCAGGCGATCTCGATCACCTGGCCGACGCGCCCGCTGCGGATGGCCTCGTCGAGCCGCAGGTCGATGAGCCGGTGCCGCGTCAGCAGAAAACTGTCGATCGCCGGCACGCCCGCCCACTGCGCCGCCGCAATCACCGGCTTGAAACCCCAGAACAGCAGGCGGCCAGTGGCAGTCGCCAGCTCGGGATGGGACAGACCGTTTCGTGCCCAGACCAGGCCCGTGTAGTGGGCCGTGGGGCTGATGCTCGCCGACGCGCTCATGATGAATCTCCTCCTGTTGTGTTGTGCGGCCAGCCTCTCCGGCGCCGCGCTTGAAGAAGCGCAGGCGGCGGCATTCCTTCAGTGCCCGCCGAGCATGAAGAATACCTGAAGTTCTCCGATGAGCGCCCCCAGGACGGCGCCGGCGATCACCACGATCATTTCGTTCTCCTTGAACGCCGGGCGCAGGACCGACTCGAACTCTTCCGGCGACAGCCGGCCCATGCGCGCGAGGATCGTCGAGTTGATGTCCAGCGCGTCGCGCGCGTAGCGCTCCACCGTCTGCGACGCCACCGGAATCAGCTCCACGAGACGCTGAGCCACGAGCTTGCGCAGGTCCTCGTAGCGCTCGTGGCCCAGCGCCAGGATCACCACGGGCTGGGCCCAGCCCAGGCGCGTGTCGATCGCCTCGCGCACGCGCCGGTGGGCCAGCTCGACGATGCGGTCCAGTGCCGGCCCGCGCAGCAGTTCCTCGATCATGTGGGCCGGCGTCAAGAGCTCGTTGGCCATCAGGCTCGCGTACTCGCGGGCCACTTCGTCCTGGCGCGCGAGAAACTTGCCCTGCAGCGTGAAGCCCAGAAACTTCTTGGGCCGCAGCGGCCGGAACAGCATCTGCAGGGCGATCCAGTCGCTGATGAAGCCGATCATGCCGCCGAACAGCGGCATCAGCAGCGGCTCGTGCCAGGTGATCCAGCAGGCCAGTTGCACCAGGCCGATGCCCAGGCCGAACCAGAAGCCGATGTTGCGGAAGAAGCGCAGCTCCGGCCCGCCGACGCGCCAGAAGATCTCGTTGAGCTTGGCCTTGTCGCGAACCAGGTTCTCCGTCACCACGCGGCGGATGTCGAAGTACTCGGTGACGTTGCCGGAAGCCTGGCCCCAGAGCTCGGCGACCATGCCGGGGATCTCGCTCTGGAAGCGTTCGATCACGCGGCGGCGCCACGACAGCGGCATGCGCGTCCAGATCCCCGGCATATAGGTTTCGCCGATCTCGCGAATCAGGGACTCGGCTGCCGCCATCAGTGGCTTCTGCAGCTCCAGCATCATCCGGTCCGGGTCCAGTCGCTGGAACAGCTCGTTGGAATCGAGCAGGCGCGCGGCCATCAGGTCGGCCGAGTGCGCGGCGATCTTGTGCGCCTTGCGCGGCAGAATGCCCTGCCAGCCGAACCACGGCGGAATGCCGACGAATTCCAGCGGCCGGAAGATCATCTGCACGGCCAGCGATTTGGTCACGTAACCCACCAGCCCGGCGACCAGCGGGATGGCGAGGTAAATCCACAGATTGGCCTGCAGTTCCGCCCACAGCGCAGCCAGATTCATGGGTTCTCCACCGGGCGGGCGGACGGGTCCGAACCCGGTGGGCGCACGGCGACGCCGGCCGCAACGAGCGCGTCGATTTCCGATTCACTGTAGCCCAGACCCCCCAGCACTTCGCGGGTGTGCTGCCCGATCGCCGGCGCCGGCGCATGCGCCTGCCCCGGCGTGTCCGACAGCTTGACCGGAACGCCCAGACCGCGCTGGCCGGCGCCAAGCTCGACCACCATGCGGCGATGCCCGGTGTGCGGATGCGCCAGCACCTCCGGCAGCGTGTGGACGGGCCCGGCCGGCACGCCGGCCTTGAGCAGGGCCTGACACAGCGGACCGGCCTCGCGCTCGGCGAGCAGGGCCTCGATCGACGCACGCAGGCTGTCGCGGTTGCGATTGCGCTCGCCGTTGCTGGCGTAACGCGGATCGGCCGCCAGCTCGGGCGCGCCGACGAACTCGCAGAACTTGCGGAACTGCCCGTCGTTGCCGATGCCCAGGAAAATCTCGCCGCTGCGAGTGCTGAACTTGTCGTAGGGCACGACGTTGGGATGGCCGCTGCCGACCAGCCTCGGCAGCTGGCCGCTGACGAACCAGTTGGCGGCGTGAGGATGCAGCAGGCCCACGGCGGTGTCGAACAGGCTGATGTCGATGAACTGCCCGGCGCCCGAGCGCTGGCGCTCGGCCAGCGCCAGCAGGATGCCGATGACGGCGTTGAGCCCGCTGGCCAGGTCGACGATGGGAATGCCGATGCGTGTCGGGCCGCTGGCCGGATCGCCGTTGACGCTCATCAGTCCGCTCATGGCCTGGGCCACGGCGTCGTAACCGGGTGCGCCGCCGAGCGGTCCGTCGGCACCGAAGCCGGAGATGCGGCAGTGGATCAGGCGCGGGAAGCGCGCGCGCAGCACCTGCTCATAACCCAGTCCCCAGCGCTCCAGGGTTCCGGTCTTGAAGTTCTCGACCAGCACGTCGGCCTCGGCGAGCAGGCGCAGCACGATCTCGCGGCCCTCGGCGCGCGACAGATCCAGCGCGAGCCCGCGCTTGTTGCGATTGACGCCGATGAAGTACGAAGCGGTGCCGCCGACGAAGGGCGGTCCCCAGGTACGCGTTTCGTCGCCCCCCGGCGGCTCGACCTTGATCACGTCGGCGCCATGGTCGGACAGGATCTGCGTGCAGTACGGGCCACCGAGCACGCGCGACAGATCGAGTACCTTGAGGCCGCGCAAGGCGCCCGGGCACTCCGGCCCCTGCGGCCAGGCCATCAGTACGAGCGCGGAAGGCCCATGACCTTCTCGCCGATGTAGTTGAGCACCATCTCGCGGTTGAGCGGCGCGGTGCGCAGCAGGCGCACCATCGGGTACAGATCGAACATGCCGTACTCCTTGGTGAAGCCGTTGCCGCCGAAGCACTGGATCGCGGCATCGACGGCGTGGATGCCGGCTTCGGCCGCTGCGTACTTGGCCATGTTGGCATACTCTCCGGCCGGCAGGCGCCGGTCGAAGGCCCAGGCCGCCTTGTGCGTCATCAGCCCGGCCAGCTCGACCTCGGCATGCGCCGCCGCCAGCGGGTGCTGCAGGCCCTGGTAAGCGCCGATCGGCACCTTGTTGAAGACCTTGCGCTCGCTGGCGTAGCCGACCGCGCGGCGCAGCGCGTAGCGGCCGATGCCCACGCATAGCGCGGAGAGGATGATGCGTTCCGGATTGAGCGTATCGAAGAGGATGCGGAAGCCGTCGTCGACGGTGCCCAGGGCATCGCCCTCCGCCAGCTCCACGTCGTCGAAGAACAGCTGCCACTGCGACTCGGGCATCGGGATGCTGACCGGAATCGCCGTCTTGCTCACGCCCGGCCGCCGCATGTCGAGGATGAACAGCGTGAAGCCGTCGGTCTTGCGCGCCACCTCGCTGTGCGGGCGCGTGCGGGCCACGACCAGCGCGTAGTCGGCCGCGTCGGCGTCGGTGATGAAGGTCTTCTGGCCCTTGAGCCGGAAGCCGCGGCCTTCGCGCCGTGCCAGCGTGCTGATCTCGATGGTGTTGGAGCCGGCGTCGGGCTCGGTGATGGCGAAGCAGAACTTGATCTCGCCGCGGCAGGCGGCCGGCAGGTACTTCTGCTTCTGTTCCTCGGTGCCGTGCATGGCGATCAGCGCCAGCGACATCGTGGAATTGACCACCAGGCTCAGCAGCGGAATGCCATTGTTCGACAGCCCCTCCATGAACAAGGCCATTTCCAGCATGCCCTGCCCGCCGCCGCCATAGGCTTCCGGCACCATCAGCCCCAGAAAGCCGTCCGCCGCGATCTGCTCGAACAGCTCCTTGGGCGGCTCGTGCTTTTCCGCGTAGCTCATCCAGTAGCGGCGGTCGAAGCGCTGCGCGACGCGGTCGCCGTACTCGAGAATCATGCGCTGTTCGCTGCTCAGTTCAAAATCCATGTCGTCCTTCCCTGCCAGATTCAAGAAAGCCCGGGATATCGAGCGGGCGCTCGAGTGATCCCGGGCAGTGGGGGAGCCGCGCTTTCAACCGCGTCGATCGAAACGACGCGCGACCAGGGCCGATGCGATGCTCGTCTTCTGGAAGCAAGCCAGCGGCTTGCCGATCTGCCGGCGTTCCTACACAGGGGCTAGCAGCACGCGCCGGCCCTCGGTCAGCCGGAAGCTCACGCGGTTTACTGCGCCGACGGGAACTGCGGTGCGCGCTTCTCGCGCACGGCCTTGACCCCCTCGGGCGCATCCGCGCCCAGGAAGCAGAGCATCTCCATGGCCAGCGAGCTTTCGAAGATCGGCCGCGCCATGTTCATCCAGCCGTTGAGCGAGCGCTTGGTCAGGCGAATCGCCGGCTGGCTGCCGGCCGCGAGCTTGTCGGCCACGGCCAGCGCCGTCTCCATCAGCTGGGCACGCGGCACGCTGCGGCTCACCAGGCCGATGCGTTCGGCCTCCTTGCCGTCGATGAATTCGGCCGTGAGCAGATAGTACTTGGCCTTGGCCATGCCGCAGAGCAGCGGCCAGATGATGGCGGCATGGTCGCCGGCGCCGACGCCGAGCTTGACGTGGCCGTCGGTGATCTTGGCCTCCTCGGCCATGATGCTGATGTCGGCGAGCATCGCCACGGCCAGGCCGGCACCCACGGCCACGCCGTTGATCGCCGAGATGACGATCTTCTCGCAGTTCATGATGCTGTAGACGACGTCCGCCGCCTCCTGCATCACCACCGCGATTTCCTTTGAGTTGCCGACCATGTTGCTGACCCACTCCAGGTCGCCGCCGGCGGAGAAAGCGCGATCGCCGGCGCCGGTGATGACGGCGACCTTGGTCTTCGGATCCTCATGGACGACCGCCCAGACCTTGGTCAGCTCCCAGTGCAGGCGCGCATTGGTCGCGTTCATGACCTCGGGGCGGTTGATCGTGATGACCAGCACGCCGTTGGCGCGGTGCTCGAACTTGAGGAACTGAAAATCGCTGTAATTCATCTGCTTGCTCCGGGTGTTGTATGCGGTCTAAACGATGCGGTAGATCATCGAGCCGGTGGCCACCAGGCGCGCGGCCGTGCTGTCCTCGACGATCTCCACGTCACAGAAAATCAGCTCCTTGCCGCGCCGCCGGACGAGGCCCGTGGCACGGACCGGCTCGCCCAGCGCCGCGCCGATGTAGTTGACGGTGAGCGTGACCGTAGAGGCCTTCATGCCGCGCGCCGGATCGTGACCGCTCCAGGCGGCGAGCGCGCCGGTCAGGTCGATCAGGCTGGAGATCACGCCGCCGTGCAGCGCGTTGCCGCCGCCGCAGAGCTCGGCGCGGTGCGCCAGCCGCACCACCGCGCGGTCGGGCGCCGTCTCCACCACCTCGATGCCGAGCAGCTTCTGGAAGCCGATCTGCGGAAACATCTTGATCAGTGCCGCGATCTGCGCGGCGGGGTCGGCCGTTGCCATGGGTGACTCCTGGGTCGATGAGAAGGTCGATGAGAACAGTGCCCTCAGGCAGGGCGCACCACGGCGCGGCCGTTACCGAGCACCACGGTGTCACCGCGGCGCGTGCGGAACGACCACGTCGTGGCGTCGCGCCAGATGTCGGTGGTCAGCGTGTCACCCGGATAGACCGGGGCGGTGAAGCGCGCATGTATGGAACCGATGCGTTCCGGCATGTAGCCCGCGGCCTTGAGCAGGGCATGGCCGGCCACGCCCAGGGTGCACAGGCCGTGCAGGATGGGGCGCTCGAACTTGGCCGCCTGGGCCACGGCCGGATCGGCATGCAGCGGGTTGTAATCGCCGGAGAGGCGGTACAGCAGGGCCTGTTGCGGCAGCGTCGCCAGCGTGACGGACTCGTCCGGCTCGCGCTCCGGCAGCGTGTGCACGGGCGGCACGGGGCCGGTCGGGCCGCCGAAGCCGCCGTTGCCGCGGCAGAACGTCGTGCTGGGCAGCGAGGCCAGCCGCTCGCCGCTCGCCGCGTCCACCAGCTCGCGCTCGGTATAGACCAGCATGCCCTTGCCGGCGCCCTTGTCGATGATCGAGGTGATGCGCGTGCGGCCGATGACTTCCCCTTCCGGCGGCGGCAGCTTGTGGATGACGATGCCCTGCTCGCCGTGGACCAGGCGCACCGCGTCGATGCCGGTGGCCGGGTCGGCCATCCAGAAGCCGGGGTAGCCCAGCACCACCGGATACGTCGGCAGCACCTTGAGCCCCTTCTCGTAGACGAAGGCGAGCTGGTTGCGATCCATCGGGTCCGCGCCCAGACCGACGCCCAGCGCATAGAGCAGGGTGTCGCGCTGCGTGTAGCGCTGGCGCGCTTCGGGGATGCGGTAGTGGAGCAGCCGCTGGTAGTCGAAATCCATGGCGTGCGCCCTCAGACCGGATCCCAGGAGAAGACTTCGCCGGAGGTTTCGAGCGGATAGAAGCAGGACTTGAGCGCCGGCAGCGCGTGCTCGGCGATGGTCTGCGGGGTCCAGCCCTCGCCGCGATGGATACCGCGCAGCGGCCGCGGCTGGCTCATCAGGAAGATCTCGTTGGCGCGCACCGCGAAGATCTGTCCCGAGACCTCGTGCGCGGCGTCGCTGGCCAGGAACACCGCCATCGGCGCGATCTTGCCGGCTTCCATCTTCTTGAGCTTTTCCACGCGCGCCTGCTGCTGCGGCGTGTCGGTGGGAATCGAGCCGATCATGCGGCTCCAGGCAAACGGCGAGATGCAGTTGGAACGCACGCTGTAGCGCTTCATGTCCATCGCGATCTGCTTGGACAGCGCGGCGATGCCGAGCTTGGCCGCGCCGTAATTGGCCTGGCCGTAATTGCCGATCAGGCCGGAGGTCGAGGTCATGTGCACGTAGGCGCCGGAGTTCTGCGCCTTGAAATGCGGCGCGGCGGCGCGCGAGACGTAAAAGCTGCCGTTGAGATGCACGTCGATGACCGCGCGCCACTCGTCCAGGCTCATGTTGAAGAAGAAGCGATCGCGCAGAATGCCGGCGTTGTTGACCACCGCGTCGATGCGGCCGAAGGTATCCATCGCGCACTGCACGATGCGGCCGGCGGCCACCCAGTCCGCCACGCTTTCGTAGTTGGCCACGGCGCGCCCGCCGCGGCTCTCGATCTCGCGCACGACTTCGGCGGCGGGCGTTTCCCCGGAAGTGCTGCCGTCCACCGCCACGCCCAGGTCATTGACCACCACCGCGGCGCCCTCGGCCGCCATCAGCAGCGCGATGTCGCGGCCGATGCCGCGGCCCGCACCGGTGACGATCGCGACCTTGCCTTCCATCATCCCGCTCATTCTCATGCTCCTCGAATAGAACCTTACAAAGTCGCGGCAGTGCCCAGCACCGCAGTGATCTGGCTCGACAGCACGCCGCCGTTGCCGTGGGCGACGGCCAGCTCCGCGCCGGGCACCTGGCGCGCGCCGCATTCGCCGCGCAGCTGCCGCACCGCTTCCACGACGGTGAAAATGCCGTACATGCCCGGATGGCAGCAGGACAGACCGCCGCCGTTGGTGTTGACCGGCAGGCGTCCGCCCGGCGCGATGGCCCCGCCGCGCACGAAGGCCCCGCCCTCGCCCTTGGCGCAGAAGCCCAAGTCTTCGAGGAACAGGACGGTGTTGATCGTGAAGGCGTCGTAGAGCTCCACCACGTCGACGTCCGCCGGAGCGACGCCGGCCATCGCAAACGCTCGCGGACCCGATTCGGCCGCGGCCGTCGTGGTCAGATCGGGCAGGCAGGCGATCTGCCGGTGCCAGGTCGCGGCCGCGCAGCCGAGTACATACACCGGCGCCTTGGGAAAATCCCGCGCCCGTTCGGCGCGCACCAGGATCACCGCACCGCCGCCGTCGGTGACCAGACAGCAGTCGAGCACCGAGAGCGGGTCCGAGACCATGCGCGCGGCGAGCACCTCCGGCACGCTCAGCGGCTCGCGCTTCTGTGCTTCCGGGTTGAGCTGCGCCCAGCGCCGTGCGGCGACCGCGACCTCGGCTAAGTCCTCGCGGCGCGTGCCGTACTCGTGCATGTGGCGCGCGGCGGCGAGCGCGTAGCTGGA
>JBFMCQ010000058.1:0-22052 GCA_040754295.1 Pseudomonadota bacterium
CTTTCCGTTAGAGCACAAGCCCGATGCCGCCTATCGCCAGGCGATCCGCCGCGATCTCGCCGCGGCCTGGCGCAGCTTCGCGATCGCCGTCAACGAACGCGTGCTGCCGGCGCGCGAACCCCTCGTCCACTGACCGGAACCTCCGCCATGACCATGACCGCCACGCAGATCGAAGCCCTGCTCAGACCGGCCTTTCCCGACGCGCTGATCGAGCTCACCGACACCGCCGGCGACGGCGACCACTGGAGCGCGCGCATCGTCTCGGCCGCATTCCGCGGCAAGTCGCGCGTGCAGCAGCACCAGATGGTCTACGCTGCGATCGGCGCGCAGATGGGCGGCGAGCTGCACGCGCTGGCGCTGCAGACCGCCGTCCCCGACTGAGCTTGGGCTTTTTCCAAGCTCTTCTTCACAGGCTCTGAGTCCTCCCTCCCACCCGCTCCACGCCCGGAGATCACGATGTCCACTCCCGTATCCGAACGCATCGCCGCCATCGTCGGCGGCCACGATGTCGTACTGTTCATGAAAGGCGTGCCGGCCGCGCCGCAGTGCGGCTTCTCGCAGGCCGTCGTGCAGGTTCTCAACAAGCTCGGCGTCCCGTACGGTGCCGTCAATGTGCTCGAAGATGCCGAGATCCGCGAAGGCATCAAGGCCTATTCGAGCTGGCCGACGATCCCGCAGCTCTACGTCAAGGGCGAGTTCGTCGGCGGCTGCGACATCACGCGCGAGATGTACCAGAGCGGCGAGCTGCAGAAGCTGCTCGAAGCCTCCGGGGTTCTCTGATGGACCTCGTCTACAAGACCACGATGCTCACGCAGGGCGGCCGCGGCGGTCAGCTGCAGACCGAGGACGGCGGCTTCAAGCTCAAGCTGGAGCTGCCGGCCGAGATGGGCGGCAAGGGCGGCGGCCCGAATCCCGAGCAGCTGTTCGCCGGCGCGTTCGCGGCCTGCTTCGAGCATTCCGTGCGGCACATCGCACGCCTCGACAAGCTGCCGCTGCGCGGCTGCTACACCGAGGCCGAGCTGTCGATGTACGTGACCTTCGAGGGCGCCTACCGCATGGCGCTGACGCTGCGCCTGTTCCTCGCCGGCAAGCTCGACCAGGCCACCGCCGACAACCTGCTCGAGCGCGCCAAGGGCATCTGCCCCTACGTCGACGCGACGAAGACCAACATGACGCTGAATCTCGCCGCGGTGCTCGATCCGGAACCGGCCGCCGCCTGATGCTGGCGACGCTGCCCCCGCCCCTGTGGCCGCCCGTGCAGGCGCGCTTCGCGGCGCTGGGCGCGCCGTTCGTGCAGGAGGTGGCGCCCTCGCCGCTGCCGCTGCCGCGGCTGCTGCACTTCAACGCCGCGCTCGGCGCCGAACTCGGCCTCGACGCCGCGTGGTCGCGATCGGCGGCGGCGCTCGACCGGCTCGCCGGCAACGCCGCCTGGCCCGGGTATGCGCCGCTGGCCAGCGTCTATTCCGGCCATCAGTTCGGCCGCTGGGCCGGTCGGCTCGGCGACGGCCGCGCGCTGCTGATCGCCGAGATCCGCAACGGGCACGGACAAGGCATGGAGCTGCAGCTCAAGGGTGCCGGGCCGACGCCGTACTCGCGCGGCGCCGACGGCCGCGCCGTGCTGCGCTCTTCGATCCGCGAGTACCTCTGCAGCGAGGCCATGCACGCACTCGGCGTGCCGACCACGCGCGCGCTCACCCTGGTCGCCTCGCCCCTGCCGGTGATCCGCGAGTCGGTCGAGACCGCGGCGGTCGTCTGCCGCGTCGCGCCGAGCTTCGTGCGCTTCGGCCACTTCGAGCACTACGCGCAGGCCGGCCGCGTCGATGCGCTGGCGACGCTGGCCGATCACCTGATCGCCGCGCATCATCCCGAACTCGCCGGCGCGCCGGACCGCCACGCGCGCTGGCTCGGTGAGGTGATCGCCGGCACGGCGCGCATGATCGCGTACTGGCAGACGCTCGGCTTCTGCCACGGCGTGATGAACACCGACAATTTCTCGATCCTCGGCCTCACGCTCGACTACGGGCCGTTCGGCTTCATGGACGCGTTTCGCGCGCACCACGTCTGCAACCACTCCGACCACGAGGGCCGCTACGCCTACCAGGCGCAGCCCGAGATCGGCCAGTGGAACTGCGCGCGCCTGCTCGAAGCCTGCCTGCCCCTGCTCGACGGCGAGCCGGACGGCGCGCGCGAGAAGGCGCAGGCGCTCCACGCGATCTACCGCGAGACCTACAACGACACGGTGATGGCGCGCTGGCGCGCCAAGCTCGGCCTGCGCGAGGCGCGCGAGCGCGACGCCGCGCTCGTCAACCGCCTGCTGGCGCTGATGCAGGCGTCGCGCCGCGACTTCACGCTCGGCTTTCGCGCGCTCGCGAAGATCGCCGTGCACGACGACGCGCCGGCGCAGGAGCGCGAGCACTACGCCGATGCCGGCGCCTTCGACCGCTGGACGCAGGACTACCGCGAGCGCCTGCGCGCCGAAGGCGCGGACGACGACGCGCGCGCCGCGCGCATGAACCGCGTGAATCCGCTCTACGTGCTGCGCAACCATCTCGCGCAGGCGGCGATCGACCAGGCGCAGTCCGGCGACAGCGCCGAGCTGACGCGGCTCGCCGCCGTGCTCGCGCGGCCCTACGACGAACAGGCGGGCATGCAGCGCTATGCGCTGCCGCCCGCGCCCGGCGCACCCTGCGTCGACGTCGGCTGTTCGTCCTGAGCGCGCGGCTCCCGCCGATGCACGCCGCCGCGCAGGCGCCGATCGCGCCTCTCAGTCCTGCGCCAGAGGGATCGCATCGCCGACCGGAAGCACCTCGCTGATGCGCCGGCCATCGAACAGATACTGGAACATCTTCGACTGGACCACGCCGGTGATCGCCGGCGGACGAAACAAGGCCGCGCACAGGGCGCCGCGGGCGCGCACCGAGGGATAGACCAGGCCGTAGGCCTTGGCTTCGCGCAACTGCGCTCCGATCTTGCGGGAGACCTCGTAGCTTGCCGCATCGAGCGCGCCGGGGGGCAGCCGGCGCCGGCCATCGACGAGCTTTTTCACGATCCGTCCGACGTACTGGCGCATCTCGACCCGGCAGGGCCGCTCGGCCGTCAGGCGCAGGAAGATGGCCCGGTGGTGAGCGGTTTCACGAATCGCCGCCGCCTCGCTGTCGGCGCAGTAGTACACGCCGAACGAGCCGTCGCTGAAACGCGATCCGAACGGCGACGGGTGCGTGAAGGCACCCATCACGACCGTCGCGCCGGGTCCGACGACCCAGTCCTCGCGATCGACCAGTCCGAGCTCGCCGATCTGCTCGCGCATCCGTTCGTTGGTGCGCGCTTCGAGATCGAACAGCAGTTCCAGATCCTTGCCGGAAACCAGCCCGTCGAAGACGCCAACCGGCGGAAAGCGCGACGGGATGATGCGGTACGCGGTCTCGAACGGCGAGGTGATCGTGCGCAGGCCGCTGATCATCCGCGCCTCATCCGCGCCTCATCCGCGCCAGCCGTCGAGGTACCGCCGGACGTAGCGCAGGTCGTCCATGCGTCCGTCCAGCATGCGATCGAGCGCGCTGCGGCCGCCGAAACCGGGGCCATCGTTGGGGCGCTTCACCCAGCCGTCCGCCTGCGCGGTGTCCATGAACAGGATGCGCAGCGCCTTGTGGATGCCGAGCAGATAGCTCACCCGGTCGAGCGTGTCGGGGCCGAACTCGGCCGAGATCCTGCCTCCGGCCGCGAGCTGCGCTTTCCACCGCTGCAGCGTGGTGCGCCCGATCCCGCCCAACAGCACCGAGAGCTGATCGTCGGTCAGGCCCCAGAGGCGCGCGATCCCCAGCGCCGCCTCGAAGGCCACCGTGGCCTGCCTTCGCGCGTCCACCGTCTGCTGTGATGCCCGTTGCGATCGCTTGGCCGGCGCCGTTGCCGCCATGACGGTCTCCGTGTGCTCCATATGGCACAGACTCTACCATATGGAACACGGCGTGTGCGCCCGCGGACGCCTTGCAGCAAGCCGCCGCGCGGACGGCATCCGCGGTTCTTCGCGAGAGAAGCCGACGATCAGCCCCTGCTCGACGGGCGCTTCGCGCCCAGCGGAAACGCCTCTGGTTTCCCGATTGACGCGCCGGACGCCGGGAGCGACAGACCGGCGCGGCGTCTCCGGCGAGCCTCGCTGGCGCTCAGCCGGCGGGGCGCCGCCAGACGAGACAGCGGTTGTTGGCCGGCATTGCGCGATCCTCGATCAGCGCGAAACCGGCGGCGCGCGCGAGCGCGTCGACGGCCTCGAAGTCGCGAATGCCCATGTGCGGCGCCTCGGCGCGCAGCCTCGCGTCGAAAGCGGCGTTGCTCTCGCTGGTGAAACGGCCGCCGTAGTTGAACGGGCCGTAGATCGCGAGCTTCGCGTCGTCGCCGGCCAGCAGCTCCGGCAGGCGCGCGAACAGGCGCTCGACCTCGGGCCAGCTCATGATGTGCAACGTGTTGGCGGTGTAGACCGCGTCGCAGCGCAGGTCCGGCCACTGCGCGTCGTTGACGTCGAAGGCCAGCGGCGCGGGCGTGTTCGGCAGCGCCGCCTCGGCCAGCCACAGGCGTATGCCGTCGAGGTTGACGGCGCGGTCGGCGCACTGCCAGACGAGCCAGGGCATGGCCGCGGCGAAGTGCACGGCATGCTGGCCGGTGCCGGCGCCGATCTCGAGGACCTTGCGGCGGTCGGCGAAATGCACGCGCAGCACCGCCAGGATCGGCTCGCGGTTGCGCTCCGCCGCTGCGGAGAACGGCTTCTGTCCTTGCGGATTCATCGCCGCACAGTTTACGCGCACTGCGCGCGTTTCAGTCTTCCGGCAGCAGCGGCCTGACTTCGTCCATGAAATCCGCGAGACAGCGCTTGACCGTGTCGAACTGTGCGCTGGTCGGCACGATGGGAATGCTGTGCGGATTGAATTCGGTCTGCAGCTTCGCGAGTTTTTCGGCGACCTCGGCATGGCTGCCGATCAGCGACATCGCCAGCAGCTCGTCGACGTCCGGCGGTGTCAGGCCGAAGCCGCGCAGGCGTTCCACGAAGGCCTGCAGATAGGGCCGCGCCACGGCCAGCGCCTCGTCCCGCGTCTCCATGGTCTGCGCGAAACGCGGCAGCACCAGGCGCGGCTCATGCGCCGGCGCCGCTGCGCGATACAACGCCAGACGCTCGTGCACTTCGGCCGGACGCGCCGTGGCGGCCACCATCAGGCCGTGGCCGGAGGCGGCGGCGCGCGCGATCACGGCCGGCGTCTTGCTGCCGATCCACACCGGGATCTTCGCCTGCGAGGGTTTCGGCACGAGGCCGGGCGTCGTGCCGTCGAGCAGGCGCTCGATCTGCGCCAGCGACGCAAACATCTGCTCGTGCGCGTCGTCGCGCCGCTGCGCCGCCCAGCGCGCGCCGCGCGAGACGGCGAAGTTGAAACGCCCCTTGCTGAGCAGATCCAGCGTCGCGACGTCCTCGGCGACCCGCTGCGCGTCGTGCCAGGCCGGCAGCAGCGTCGCGGGCCCCAGGCGCGCGTGCTTGGTCACGCCGGCCGCGAAGCCGAGCAGCGTCATGACCGAAGCGCTGGGCCAGACCGCGTCGCCATGGTGTTCGCCGATCCAGATTTCGTCATAGCCCATGCGGTCGGCTTCGGTCACGAGCACGAACTGGCGCGTGACCGCGCGTGCGAGCTCGGCGCTCGGATTCTCGAACAGGCAGAGATACGCGAGATTGACGTTCATGCGACGCGCTCATGCAAGTTCCATGCGGCCGCGCAGGCACAGCGCGAACGGCCGCGGATCGCACAAAACGCACGTCGCGGCTGTCGCATATCCGCCAAAGCGACGCAGGCACGGCGTGCCGCGCAGGCCAATGCGGGCGGCGCGATTCTTGTATCGCGACACGATGTCATCCACGCGCGCACCGTCAGGCCCATGAGCGACACCGCCGATATCGATCTCCACGAGCCCGCCGCCGCGGTGCGCGGCCCGGTGCCGGCCGCGCTCAGGCGTTTCATCTGGGACATGCAGTCGATGGTCGAGCTCGACGGCGGCGAGCGCGAAATTCTCCTGATCGGCGGCGACCTGATGGCGCGCCTGATCGCGGACGACCACTGGCTGCCCGCAGTGTTCGCGAAACCCGGCATCTCGGGCGCCTGCCAGTATCAGCTCTATCACGACGGACTGGAGCGTTTCAGCGTCGTCTGCACGGTGCTTGCGCCGGGCGCGGCGCTGCCCGCGGCGCCGCAACCGCTATGGGAAATCACGGGCGTGCTGCGCGGCGACCTGACACGCACGGTGGCCGACGGCCGCAGTCCGCGCATTTGTACGCGCGGTGCGGTCGATCTGCGCGGCTCGGGCCGCGAGGCCATGCAGCAGCTCGCCAATCTTTCCGCGGAGCACGCGGCGATCGCCATCCACGTCTATGGCGGCCAACGCGCCGGCTGCATTAACCCGCCCGACGCGCCGCCGTACGACATCTGGTCGATACAAACCGAGATCCGCGATTGAAGACCCGACCACAAGAAAGCGCGCACGCAGCCCATTCCGGCGCGATCGCGCGTAACAGACAGGCGCCGGCACCGCTCAGGCGCACCCGCGCCTGCCAGGCCCCAGGACGATGAACGCTCCCGACCCCCTGCAGCGGCACCGCGCGATCCTCGCGCACTTCGACAGCTACAGCGCCGCGCTGATGTTCGTGCGCTGGGAAGACGGCAGCCTGCTGTGGCCGGCGCCGCTGCCCGAAGGATCGAGCCTGAGCCCAGCGGCGCCCGCAGGCGCCGGCGCGCAGGCCGCCGGCGCCGAAGCCGTGCGCGCCGCGGTGATCGCACAACACGGCTTCAACGCCGAAGAACTCGCGCACGCTGCCGACTTCGAGCACTGGGCGCAGACCGCGGACGGCCCGGTGCGCATCCACCTGCTGCGCTTCACGACACCGGACGCGCCCAAGGCGCTGGTCGAAGCGCGCAACGCCGGCTTCAAGCACATGACGCAGCTGCGCGGCGCCGACAAGAACGAGCTCCTGCTGCTGCGCGAGGTCTTCAACCTCATCATCGGCGGCAGCGCCAGGGACTGAGCCGGGTTCTCGCAACGGCTCTGGGTCAGATCTCGGCGCCAGCCTGCGAGGAAGAATGGATAAGGCCGAGCACAAAACTGCTGCTGAACTCTGGCTACTGTGGCTTCCAGCGCCCTGATCTCGTCAAGCGTGTCGGCGTTGCTCTTTGCTTTAAAGCGCGGTAGCGTCTGAGGCCAGTGTCGGCGGGGGCCGTCATGCTCATCCAGCTTCGCCTTACCTACCCGGTTCACCGCTGCGTCCTGGGTACGCTGGTTTAGCTCGGCCCAACCGCGCCTCAAACTTGGCGTTATCTGCAAAGAAGGAGTGCCCCATGAGCAGCCTCGGCACTGAAGAGTCTTGCTATCTGTGTGGCAACCCTGCAAGGGTCGTCAATACTGACTACGCCAACCGACGTTGGTACACGTGCTCGGCAGACGACTGCGGCGAGTACGAAATCTCTCGTCGCGCCATGCGGCATCTGGAGCAGGCTTCGGAACTGAAGCAAAGGCTGAAGGCGAAGGCCCGCGCCTGCGTAGACACCGACGAAATACTTGAGATCATCATCGGAGCAGATGGCCAACCTTCAATCAAGTACAAACCACGGTCAGAGCACAGTGACTAGGTGCGCGCATACCAGTTCCTTCCCGGCCGACGTGTTTTTGGCGAGTGCAATGGCGGCCTTGTTCCAGCCCTTGCGCCTTTTGACGGATTCGACCCATCGGCTCTTCTGGTCGATCTGGCTGGCGGCGCGCGTCATTTCGCTGCACGCTCCGTGAACCAGCAGGGTGCGCAGGTAGCGGTCACCCCGTTTGGTGATGCGCCCCAGCCCGGCGACGCCGCCGGTGCTGGACTGTCGTGGCACCAGGCCCAGCCAGGCGGCGAACTGCCGGCCGTTCTTGAAGTCACGGGCGCTGCCCACGCTCGCACGATGGCCGAAGCGGTAATCACCCCGATGCCCGGCACTTCGGCCAGCCGGTTGGCGGCTTCGTCTTCTCGGACAAACGGCTTTGATACGCCGATTGAGGTCGAGAATGCGTTCGTGCATACGCCAAGTTCGGCATACAGCTCATCCAGGCTTGCCCAGGCCAGCGCCGGCAGCTGCTCGGCGTACCGCTGACGGATTTTGGGCCACAGACGCTTGAATCCGTCGGCTCCTTGTGGAACCACGATGCCGAATTCGGCCAGCAAACCGCGCAGTTGGTTGATAGTGCGCGTGTGGTCGGTGACGACCGATGCCCGAATGCGGTGGACCAGCACCTGGGCTTGCTGATCGGCCGTCTTGATCGGCACGAAGCGCATTCGCGGGCGACCGGCAGCTGCGCAGATCGCTTCGGCGTCGTTGGTGTCGTTCTTGCCTGCCGTGCCCTGGCGCCGGTAGCGCGCAACGAACCGAGGATCGATGATGCGCGGTTCGTGGCCCATCGCCCGCAGCGACCGCGCCCAGTGGTGCGCGCCCGACCCCGACTCCATTGCCACGACTGCGCGGGGCCGCTGCGAAAAGAAGGTCAGCAGCTCGCTGCGTGACAGCGTCTCGCGAAGCTTGAGGCGCTGTGCCGCATCCACACGCAGACTGCAAAACTGTTCTTGGCCAAGTCCAGGCCAAAGCGGATAATCGATAACATGAGGCTTCTCCGTCTTCTAGGCGACACCGCCATTCTGACCGCCGCGTGGCACCAGAGCGGGGTGGTCCGTGCCTCGCTCCGCTGTGTAATACAAGCGGCTGATTGACGGAGAGAAATGCCATGTCGAGACCTGACTTTGAGCAGCTCTGGCGCCAGTTTCCGAAGACCTTGCCGGAGTTCGAGGCGAAGTTTCCTGACGAGGCGGCCTGCCGGGCGTACTGGAAGCAGATTCGCTTCGGCGACACGGTCACCTGCGTGCGTTGCGGGCACGGCAAGACCTACGAGCGCCGGGACGGGTGGTTCGAATGCCCGAAGTGTCACCATCAGAGCAGCCTGACCGCGGGCACGATCTTCCAGGGCACGCGCAAGCCGCTGAAGCTGTGGTTTCGGGCGATCTGGGAGGTGTGCGTGCATCGGCACGGTGTTTCCGCCAAGGACCTGCAACGCATCCTGGGCTTTGGTTCCTACGAGACCGCCTGGACCTGGCTGCACAAGCTGCGCAAGGGCTTGGTGGATCAGGATCGCAAGCCCTTGCGCGGCGAGGTGGAAATCGACGAAGGCTTCATCCGCGGCACGCGCGGTGCGTGGCGCGGGGGAAGGTCTGTGGTGCTGGTCGCTGCCGAGCGTGGGGGTCGCATCCGCCTGCGGCGCGTGGCGAACAATGACGAACCATCCATCGGTTGCTTTGCCGACGAGCTGATCGATACCCAGGCCCGAGTCATCAGCGACGGACTGGCCAGCTACAACCGGCGCACGCTCAAAGACCGAGCGCATGCCATGACCGTGCAGACCAAGGCCGAGAAAGCGATCCGGGATGCCCAGCACCAATGTCACTGGGCGATCTCCAACCTCAAGCGCTGGTGGCTGGGGACGCATCACGGGGCGATCTCCGACAAGCATGCGCAGGCCTACCTCGACGAATTCACCTTCCGTTACAACCGGCGCAAGACCCAGGGTGTTGGCCGGCTCGTCGCCCGGGCGCTCCAGTATCTCGCCAACACGCCGCCCATGACCATGCGCCAGCTCGTCCATGGGTATGCCGCCCATCCGGCGGAGTTAAGCGGATAGCCATGGTCCATGTCATTCGTTAGCCCGCGCAGGCAAGGGTGGAAAACGATGCATAGTCCCAGATTGGACCAGCTGAGCCGTCGCTGGCACCGCGCACCGCGGCGGTGGGGGCATCCGCTTCACTCGCTCTGTTCGTACTTCGCGATGTTTCCACCGCAAGTACCGCATGTCTTTATTCGTTGGCTGACCGAGCCCGGTGATGTGGTCTACGACCCCTTCTCTGGGCGTGGCACCGCGCCAATGGAAGCGTGTCGCCTTGGTCGCGTTGGTATGGGCTCCGACGCCAATCCGCTGGCCCATATCCTAACCGCAGCAAAGGTGGACCCTCCCTCGCTCCGCGAGGCAACGGCACGCATCCGAGAACTCCGACTAACATGCGTGCCGGGTCGACAAAGCGATGCGCCGGACGACATTCGCATGCTCTATGCGCCCGAAGTCTTGGGCCAGCTGCTCTGGCTCCGTGGCGCACTTAGCGATCAGCGCACTGACCGCTTCTTGATGGCGACCCTTCTGGGCCTGATGCACGCGAACTACAAGCCCGGCAGTCCAGCTCGTGGTTTGTCGATCAGCATGCCGAACACCTTCTCGATGTCTCCGGCCTACGTGCGCGGCTACATCGAAGAGCACGGTCTTGAACCACCGCAGGTCGATGTGTTCGACATGCTCGAAGCGAAGGTGATGCGCATGCACCTGCCGCCGAAAGACTGCGCTCGAGGTGTCGCATGGCGGCAAGACGTGAGAGAGCCCGTTCCACCCAAGCTCAGCACTGATCCTGCGAAGCTGGTGTTCACGTCTCCCCCGTATCTAGGGGTGATCAGTTACGGCAAGTACAACTGGGTTCGGCTGTGGATGCTCGGGCAGAACCCGAAAGATGTGGATTCTCGTCTCGTCTCCACCGGCTCGCTTAACCGCTACATCGCATTCATGCAGGACGCGCTGACCTCGCTACAAGCGGCAGTTCGCGATGACGGCTATCTCTGTCTGATGATCGGTGATGTTCGTGAGCGAGGCACGGGCGAGGAAACGAACTTGGCCGAGGAGGTCTGGCAGCAGGCCGCGGCAGACCTCGGTTGGCACCGCGTCGGCATTGTCACCGACCGGCTACCGGCTGAGCACAAAGTAAGCCGCATCTGGAAGAACACGCCAGGCAAAGCCACGAAGACCGACCGCATCCTCGTCCTGACTCGTAGTAAAGCACGATCAAAGCAGCTCCCGTCTCTTGAGCGGATCCGTTGGACTCCGCCAACCGCGTGGGCGTAGGGAGAAACCTCATGTCGTCCATCCAGCAGAAGCTCAAAGAACTCGCCTCCGTCGACCTCTTCCGCGAGGTCGTCGTTCCAGATGCCTTCGTGGGGCGCCCGTTCTACTTCGATTTCAGTACGATGAAGGTGCTCTCCAACGACCATTGGAAGGAGAAGGTCGGAGGGATCCCTGCCGCTGCGTTTCTCACCGCCGTGTTCGACAACGGCGGCGATCGCCCCGAGTTGGTGCTGCTGCGGGTACTAGGTCCGACTGCGCTCCCGACCGACTCGGACGTGGTCGCGGCCATGGTCGACCACTACAAGGAGCGTGCTGACGGCGGCACGGAGACGGCGGGAGCTGCACAACTCGACAGCTACACGCGGTACGAGTTCCAGTTCTCCGGGCTCGAGTGCCGCGTGCTGGGTTCGTTCTACCGCGACGTGAGTGGCAAGGTCCGGTTCGGGGCCGATGTCGACAACTTCTATGGCCCCAACAACTACTCACTCTACAAGCCCACCGGGAAGGTCTTGGAGTTCATCGTCAACTTTCGGGAAGGAAACGGTCTTCCGGGCGGGCCCGGCGACCAGCGGATCGGCGAGGTCCGGTACGCGTCGAGTCGTCGGCATCCGACTGGGCCGTCGGTGCCTGTCTACGTCTCGTCGCTGGACTACCTGGGTAAGCGGACTGCGCTCTTCGGTATGACCCGCACTGGTAAGTCGAACACGCTGAAGATGGTCATCAAGGCCACGGCCGAGTTGGCTTCCTCCGGAGCCAAGCTGCGCGACGAACCCGTGAAGCCGATCGGCCAGATCATCTTCGATGTGAACGGCGAGTACGCCAACGACAACCAGCAGGACGAAGGCACGGCCATCTATCAACTGTATAGCGACCAGGTCACTCGCTACAGCATTCTTGAGAAGCCGGGCTTCAAGGTCATGAAACTGAACTTCTACAAGCAGTTGCTTGAGGGCTTCGAGATGATCCGCGCCAACCTGCAGGATGACAGTGCGGTCTACACGCAGGCGTTCTTGAACATTAACTGGGAGTCGCCCGACCCGCAAGACAAGAGCGCCACCACTCGGCACGAACGGCGCCTCGGCTGCTACCAGGCGATCTTGGGCGAAGCGGGATTCGCGACCCCCAGCGGCCACAAGGTTCGATTCACTGGCGCCAAAGAGATCAATGACGAAGTCGGCATCGACCCCAAGGGTGGCGTGTCGGTCGCGCAAGCAGCCACCTGGTTCAGCTGGGTATGGGACAACTACGAGTCCCACGCGTTCTTCTCGACGTACAGGTCAACGAAGGGGCGCGAGTGGGCCGACGATGATTTGAAGAGCCTCATGCGCTTCCTGACTCGGAAGGCAAAGCCTGGCGGTCAGGCGAGCGAGGCTGGGTTCCGGAAGCTAATCCGTCTTCGAGATCTCCATACGTCCACTCTGCAAGGGTCCTACGAGGAAGAGATCGTCAAGCTGCTCCGGAATGGCGAAATCGTTATCATCGATCTTTCCCAAGGCGACCCAACCATTCAGCGCACGTACTCCGACCGGCTCTGCGCGAGCATCTTCCGAGAGGCTATGCAACGCTTCATCGAGAACAAGCCGTCGAACTACATTCAGATGTATTTCGAGGAGGCGCACAACCTCTTTCCGAAGAAGACGGATACCGACCTCACCCTCATCTACAATCGCATCGCCAAGGAGGGCGCGAAGCTCGGCCTCGGCCTCATCTACGCAACGCAGGAGGTTAGCTCAATCTCGGCAAACGTGCTGAAGAACACACAGAACTGGTTTGTCTCGCACCTCAACAATCGAGACGAGCTTCGGGAGGTTGCCAAGTACTACGATTTCGAGGACTTCGTGGAGAGCCTTCGCCGGACCACCGATCAAGGCTTCATCCGTATGAAGACGTATTCGAATGCGTTCACTGTGCCGGTGCAGATCGATCGCTTCTCCGCGGTGAAGGGGGGATAGAGGGTGGGCTACTCATCAAAGGGGCGCAAGCCAATCGAGCGCGCGAGCAAGATTGCGCACGTCGAAGTGATCAAGAACCCAGACGTCCAAGCGTACATCTCAAAGTGCGTGCTTCCATCTGCGCCCGACCCGACGTCGCTCGACTCTCTTCTGACTACCCTCGGCGACGTGGACACCTCTGAGGTTTCGGCCGTAATTGCTGTGGATGGCGGGTTCACGGAGACGTTCGTCCGCGAAGAGTACCCTTCGGCGGCAATTGCGTTCTTCACCTTCGGGCCGTTACTGTTCGAACTAGCGGACCTTCGCTCGCTCGAGCAAAAGCGGTTCATCGCTCCGGAAGACCTGGCGCGTCTCAAGCGAATCGAACGGTACAGCCTAGTCCTTCCGGTCAAGGGCGTGCGACGTGCAGATCAGCCGACTCTCTCCGCTACGATTCGAAGGACGATCTACGAGTTCTTCCTCCAAGAGCGCGGAGAAGGCGAGAAGCTCATTACGAGCCTGCGGTGGTTCCTCTTTCGCCGCTGGAAGCGGCCTGTCGATGACTCGCTAGAGGAGACGCTGGAGCACTGCCCCTACGACTGCGGGCACGGGAAGATCGCTTTCCGGTACGCCGACGCGCCGGAGAAACCTTGCCCTTCCTGTGGCGACCTCGTCTATCTGACCGACACCTTCAGGCTGCACGAACGGATCGACGAGGAGATGGGGGCTGGAGGAATCACTGCTTACGTCATGACCATGCTCGAACAGCTGGTTCTCGTGCACCTGTTCCACGAGGTACTCGAGCGCCTCAAGCCAACCTTGATGCGGAACATTCTCTTCATCAAGGACGGCCCATTGGCGTTCTTCGGCCTAGTCGCTCCGCTGTACCGCCCAATGCGCGAACTCATCGCGCACCTGCTCAGCGGGGCGAGCCAAGCCGGTGCGCCGACGGTGCGGCTCGCAGGGCTTGAGAAGAGCGGTGCCTTCGTTGAGCACGCCGCAGCGATTCAAGATCGCTTGCCTCCGGGCTCCTACTTCACTGTGGGCGACAGCTACATCCGCCGGTACATCGTGCCCGGTGAGGCTGGAGTCGCGTATGGCCAGAACACCTACTACGGGCAGAAGGTCATGTTCCGGGCGTTCTGCGGCGAGATGCACGTGGTCACAGTGCCCGGCCGCGAGTACTTGTCAGAGCCGAAGGCGGCCGACATCCCCCATCTGGAGGAGGTCCTTTCGCTGATCGCGGAGCTTCGCTGCAGCATGTACGACAACGCCCTGATTCCGGTTGCGTTGGCGAACAAGCTGGTATCACTGTCGGATTTTCCGAGCCAGCGTATTCTCGGATCCTTTGCTAAGTCGAAGCTGGGCGGCTTGAGGGAGCCGGGCTAATTGAAGTCGTCACGGTCTTGGCGGTCCGCCACCAGTTGGAAGAAGACTACCATTGAGTGCACGGCCGGTGAACGCCGAGTCTTTGACCGGCGACTGACGCCCGTGCGGGCACCGCGCCTCGAACGCGCACGGACGGCCGCTGTCCGGCCACGGCGCGAGCACCTCGCACGCCTGCAGCAGGAACGGCGCGGCCTCGCCCTCGGCGAGACAGCGCTTCTTGGCTTGTTGCACAGCCGTTGAAAGGCTCGGTCACGCCGGGCGGATTTGCGACAAAGGCGGCAAACCCGACAGCCCGCGGGCGCTCGTCTCTGCTCCTCGATCTGTCGCCTGCAACGGCCGCGCAAAGGCCGTGCAAGGCACGGGCTTTCGTGGTCTGCAACTTGCTTGTCGGCGAAAAACCGGCTTGTTCAGAGGCGACCGACCATGGCGTTCACCTTCATCTGCAACACCGCCGCCGTGAGCGAGGGCGGGATGGGCTTGTTCCAGGCCGGCAAGAAGAGTGTGCTGCTCGTCTGGCCGCAGGGCGGCGCGCTCAAGGCCTACCGCGGCCGCTGCCCGCACGCCGACGTGCCGCTGGATCAGGCTTCGTTCAACGGCAGGACCGTGACCTGCCACCATCACCAATGGGGGTTCGACGCGGCGAGCGGCAAGTGCGTGACGCACATCGTGCGCAATGCGCTGCATCCCTACGAAGTGCGCGTCGCGGGCGACGAGATTCAGGTCGATCTCGGTCCGGCGAGAGCCAGGCCGACCCCGGCCCCGTGAAGCCGCCGCGCCGGACGCGGCCACCGACGACGTCGCCGATGTCACTGCCTGCCGATCTGCTGCAGACCGATGCGGGGCTGGCGGTCCTGCGCATGGCCGCACTGCTCGCCGAGGACGAGGGCGCGCTCGACGAGGAGTTCCTCGACGCGATGGCCCACCAGGTCGAGCGCGGCGCGCTCGCGGCCACGCCGCCCGCGGCGATGTGGCCGGAGCTGCGCCGCGGCCTCATGGCGCGCGCGCCGTCGCGCATGATCGCCGCGCTGCGCATGTCGGGCGCACTCGACATCGTGCTGCCGGAGCTCTCCGCGCTGTTCGGCGTGCCGCAGCTCGGCGACGAACAGACCAGCGTCGACATCGGCCTGCATACGATGAACGCACTCGCCGAGGCCGCAAACTGCGGCGCGCCGTTGCCCGTGCGCTTCGCGCTGTTGGCGATGAACGTCGGCAAGTCCGATTCGCCGCCCGAGCATCTGCCGATCCACTACCGCCACATCGAGCGCGCGCTGCCGCGCATCGACGCGATCTGCGCGCGCTTCGGCGTGCCCGAACCCTGCCGCGAGCTCGCGCGGCTCGCGCTCGTCGAATGCGAGCGCGTGCATCGCGTCTCCGAAGTGCGCGCGGGCCCGGTCGCTCTGATGCTGGAGCGTCTCGGCGCCTTCGACCACCCGGAGCGCTTCGATCTGCTGATGCAGGTCTGCGCCTGCGACTATCGCGCCTACGGCGAGCGCTTCGGCCCCGTCTATCCAAAGGCCACGCTGCTGTACACCGCGCTGCGCGCCTGCACGCAGGCAGGCGATGCGCACGACATCGAAACGGCGCGGGCCACGGCGATCGCCGAGGCCTTCGGCTCGCTGCGCTGGTCGGCCGCGGCCGCCCCCTCACCTTCCAGCGCGGATTCCCGGCGATGGCCATGAAGTTCTACATGACGCCCGGCTCCTGCTCGACCGGCATCCACATTCTGCTCGAGATGCTCGAGCTGCCGTTCGAGGCCTGGATCGTCAACCTGCCGGCCGGCGATCACCTCAAGCCCGAATACCTCCGGATCAATCCGCGCGGCACGATCCCGACGCTGGTGCCCGACGACGGCGAGGCGCTGACCGACTTCCGCTCGATTGCGCTGTGGCTCGCCCGGCGTTATCCGCGCGCCCGCCTCCTGCCGGAAGCGCCGGCGCCGGCCGCGCGCGCCGTGGAGCTGCTCGACTTCGCGCTCGGCCAGCTGCACGGCGAAGGCTTCACGCGCATCTTCACCACCGAGCGCTACCTCGCCGGCGCCGGCGAAAAAGCGCGCGGCGACGTCGCCGCACACGGTCGCGAGATCGTCGTGCAGGGCTTTGATTCCGTCGAAAGACGCCTGCCCGACGACGGCTATGCAGTCGGCCCGCAGGTCTCGATCGCCGATGCGGCGCTGTTCTACAACGAGTTCTGGGCCGATCGCAGCGGCATCCCGCTGCCGCCGCGCGTGGCCGCGCACTACCGCCGCATGCGCGCGCTGCCGGTCGTGCGCCAGGTGCTCGCCGAAGAAGGCTATCGTTCGTGAGAATGGCCTGAAGAACGGCGCTCGCAGCGCCGCACTCAAGCCGCACTCAAGCCGCACTCAAGGAGACGTACCGATGTTCATCGCCATGAACCGCTTCCGCATCGCCGCCGGCCGCGAGGCCGAGTTCATCGAAGTCTGGAAACGACGCGACAGCCAGCTCGCGACCGTGCCGGGCTTCCAGCGCTTCAATCTGCTGCAGGGCCCCAGCGACGCGCAGGCGACGATCTTCGTCTCGCATTCGACCTGGGATAGCGCCGCGGCCTTCGAGGCGTGGACGCATTCCGAAGCCTTCCGCGCCGCGCATGCCGGCGCCGGCCAGACCAAGGGGCTCTATCTCGGCCCGCCGCAGTTCGAGGGTTTCGAAGCGGTGCTGTGAGGCCCGCCGGCGTTTTGTCGCACAAGCCGCAAACCGTACACGGGTTCTGTCGCAGGTCCGCCGGGCAGACCGGGCACCGCGCCGTTCGGAAGCAATAAACCGCTTCACTACAGTAGCTTACGGTGTTGGCACAGCGGCTGCTTCGTGGCCTGCATTCCTCATGCAAGGGCGCGAGATGGCGGACGGCTACTTCATCGACTGGGACGGCAACGCACGCAGCGTCGCCGATCCGGGCGGCGGCTACCTGTGCGATGTCGATGCGGTCGCGCGCTACGTCGGCATCACGACGAAGAGCGGGACGCTGGTCCACGAAGCGACGCTGTACCGGAGCCTCGAGGACATCGCCAGGGCCGGCATCAAGGCGACGCTGGTACCGGGCAGCCATCCCTGGGGCAACAAGAACGATTGGTAGGCACACGGGAGACGCGAGATGAGCTTCAGGCACGTCAAGATCAAGGTCACGACGACCAACGGCAGCTGCACCTGCGAACCGGCCGGCGCGCCGTCCGGTGAATACGTGCCGCTCGCCGTCGCGCAGGAACTCGAGCACAGCCTGAGCAAGCTGGTATGGACGGTGCTGTACGGCAGGAGCTTCGATGCGCAGCAGCTCGCCGTCTCCGCCGAGGCGATGCTCGGAAAACTCAAGCAGGCCGCGTGAGCGCGGCGGCCAGGGTCGGCGACGAGCCGCCGATGCGCTGGGATGGAGTGCCCGCGCCGTGAGCGAGACCGTGACGCGCGGCGTGCGCATCATCGCCGATCCGCGCTTCCTGCCCGAACAGTCGGACACGGAACAGAACCTCTTCGTCTTCGTCTATCACATCACGATCCGCAACGAGGGTCCGCAGACCGTGCAGCTGCTGTCGCGCCACTGGGTCATCACCAATGGCGAAGGCGCCGTCGAAGAAGTGCGCGGCCCCGGCGTCGTGGGTTATCAGCCGACGATCCGGCCCGGCGAGGAATTCCAGTACACGAGCGGCTGCCCGCTCAACACACCGGTCGGCACGATGCACGGCAGCTTCCAGATGGTGACGGCGGACGGCGACGCCTTCGACGCGCGCATCCAGCCGTTCCGCCTGATGGTGCCGTACGCCCTGAACTGAAAACGCGGGCCACGGCCCGAACCAACCGGAGAGCGACGATGGGCCTGGACCTCAAGACGCAATGGACCGACGCCGACGTCGCCGCGCTGCTCGGCTCCGTCCAGGACGACCGCGACTGGCGCCTCGAAGTCGACCGGGACGGCATCGCCGCGCTGCACGACAAGACCCATGCGCCGACCGGCGCCGACTACGACCTCAGGCTGCACTGCTATTTCGAGATGTGGATGCAGGGCAGCGACTTCGTCGGCCCCGGCGCCGCCGGCGACAAAAAACTCGTCGCCAAGATCGCGCAAGCCCTGCGCGCCAACTATCCCACGCTCAAGCACGGACCGTCGGTGTACATCGACCTCTGAGCACCCGCAGCCACGGAGGCCAGCATGATCCCCGAACCCCAGCTCCAATCGCTTCGCCGGCAAGCCGCCGGCCTGCTCGAACAATCCACCGACGACCTCGATGCGGCGGCGCTCTACGCGCTGGTCAGGACCGGCATCGAGCGCGAGCTGCAGAAACGCCAACAGACACACGGCGGCAGCGCCATCCTCGTGCTCAACGGCCTGCTGGCGATCGAGCGGCAAATGCGCGAGCAGGCGTTGAACGCCGCGTGAAGCGCGCCAGCGCCCGCTTCAACCGATGCTGAACAGCTCGCGGCGGCGCTGGCGCAGGCGGTCGAACAGCACGAGCGTCGCCGGCACCAGCGCCGAGATCGCGTACCAGATCTCGCCGTGCCGCGGCCGGCGGTTGCCGGCGAGGCAGCGATGCACGGCACGCCAGCCGTTCCAGTCGATGAGCGGCAGCGCCTGCTGCAGCGCCGGCGGCAGGTTGCCGAGCGTCTGCGCCATCGTCAGCAGCTGGGATTCGATCTCGGCAAGCGTGTTGCGGCTCGCGAACAGCTCGTCCTCGCCCTGCAGGTCGGCGACCAGCGCGAGCACCGCCTCGCCGCAGCGCGACACGACGCCGCAGAGCGCGCGATGGTGCAGGCCCTCGGCCGCCGCGCTCACGCCGCGGCCCTCACGGCTGCCGGGGCCGCGGCGGAGGCGCCGAGGTCCATGCCGCGGAAGATCGAGCAGCGGCGGATCACGTCGATGCCGGGCGCGACGTTCTTGTGCGCGCAGTACTTGGCGACGAGTTTGGCGAGGCCCTTGATGTCGCGGCCGGTCGCCGCGGGGAACAGGTCGGCGAGTTCGTCGATCAGCGCTGCGGGCAGGTCGAGGCCGAACTGCGCGCTCATGACCTACCAGATGCGCCGGCGACCGGCGCGGTCGGGCGCGTCGTAGCGGATCAGCGCGATGCAGCGCGAGACGATCGCCTCGTCGATGTCGTCGACGCGGTTGGTGGTCAGGAACAGCAGGCCGTTGAAGTATTCGAGCACGCGCAGGAACACGCCGACCACGGCGTTGGCGGCGATGTCGTTGTCGCGGCGCTTGATGTAGACGTCGGCCTCGTCGATCAGCATCACCGCGCCCCAGCGCTGCGCGCGCTGCAGCGCGTCCTTGAGCGCCGTCTCCATCGCCGCGACGTTGAGGCCGAGCTGGCCGGAATGCACGCGGTAGAGCGGGCGCTGGATGATCTCGGCGTAGACCTCGGCGGTGAGCGTCTTGCCGACGCCGGCCGGGCCCGCGCAGAGCACCGTCGTGCCGCCGGACTTGCCGGCGACGATGTCGTCCATCAGCACGTCCATCTCGGCGGTGAGGATGTCGATGAGGTCGGTCTGTTCCTCGGGCAGCACGAGCTTGTCGCGCAGCTCGGGCTGGTAGCGGTAGGGCTCGAGGTCGTCGACGTGCACCCACAGATGGTGGTGCAGCTCCAGGTGGAACACGAACAGGTACGGATGCACCGGAATCTGCGTGAACAGCCCCGGCGCGAGATTCGCCATCAGCGTGCGGACCTCGTCCTCGAATTCGTAGCGGTTGCTCTTGCCGGCCTTGCCCAGATACGAGCCGGCGATGTCGCCGCCGGCGTCGAGCGTCAGCGCGCGCTGCGGCAGGATGCTCTCGTCGTTGACCAGGCGCGCGCGGCCGCCGCTGCTCGACAGCACGACGCGGTTCTTGCGCGACCAGTCGGTATCGCGGTGCGTGGCGTTGGGATCTTCGGCGTAGTAGCCGCTGCCCTGCCCCGAGAACTGCGCGGCGTGGCGTTGCCGCCAGTCGAAGTAGCGCGCGGCCGCGGCGTCGTAGTCGGCGAGCAGCGCGGGCGACTCGCGGACCAGGCCGAGCCCGAGCAGGATCTCGGCGATCGTGCGGCCGTCGATGTCGCTGGCGGCGATGCGCAGCGTGCGCCCGGCGAACGCGCCCCTGGCGTTGGCCTTGAGCTCGACGTAGATCTTGCCGGCCTCGTCGTTCGAGGCCGGGATGTAATCGAGGCGCGCGACGGCGTAGGCCAGCGGCCGCGCGTCGAGCTCGGCGGTGAACAGCCAGCCGCGCCGGCTCGCCGACAGATAGCGGATCAGCGACGGCAGCACGCGCTCGAGATCCTCGGGCGCATGGCGCTCGCCGTTTTCCGCGAGCGCCGCATGGACGGTCGCGAGCTGCGCGGCGCGCTGGCGCAGCAGCGTGTCGCCGCTGCGCTCGTAGCGCGCGACGAGGAAGCACAGCGCATCGACCGACAGGCTCTTGAGCGCGACTTCGGCGACGGCGCCCAAGCGCAGTTGCTCGCGCAGCGCGGCGAGTTCGGGAAAGGCCGCGGCCAGCGCCTCGGCATGTCCGCGCTCGATCCGCAGCTTGACGTCGGCCGGCTCGAAGCGCATCAGGTTCCGCCGTCGGACAGCACTTCGAGCGCGACGAGCTGCTCGTGCAGTGCGAAGCGCGCGCGCCAGTTCTCGCGCGCGGCGAGCAGCGGGTCGGCGCCTTCGGTCGCGGCGATCGCCTCGTCGTCGGACCAGTAGATGCGGTAATCCCTGAGCCGGGCGGCCAGCGCGGCGCGCCAGGCGTCGTCCTCGGCCACCGGCTGCGGCCGGTAGACGCCGCGGCCGAGCAGATGGTCGGCGCGATACAGCGGTGTGTCCCAGCCATGCTCGTCGCCGAGCGCGCAGATCGCCGGAAACGCGCTGCGCGCGTCGGGGCTCTCGGGCGTGCGGTCCATCAGCTCGAGCAGCTCGCGCGGGCTGATGACGTCGTAGATCTCCCAAGGCTGACAGGAATCGCCCGACGCGAGCTTGCGCCCGAAGTCCTCGCGGTCGAACGCAAACCACGCGCGCGCATCGCCGCGCTCGGGGATCTCGACGACGTAGATCATGGCCGGCGTCGCGGCTGAGGTCCGCCGCGAATCAGGCGACGTCGCCCATCAGCGTGCGGGCGTAGGTGGCGCCCGGCGTGAGCATCTCGCGCTTGCCGGTCGCGCCGCACTTGAGGCACTTGCCGCTCGCGAGGAAGCCCTGCTTGGAGCAGATGTCCTCCTTGTTCTGCGTGCAGCCGACGTTGCCACATTCGCATTTGTAGAGCGTGCCGTTGCACTTGAGCTGGTAGCCCACGCGGGCGCCATCGCAGCGGTCCATGTCAGAACTCCGGATCAGGTTGAGGAAGATTCACTCGGAAGATTCACTCGACACCCTCGTTCTGGGCCTTGGCCCAGACCATGCGGCGGATGCGCTGCGTGATCCCCACCGGGCTGGCATCGAACTCGCGGCGCTTGGCGTCGAGCGCGCCCTGTGCGATCGCCGCCTGCTCGTGCGTCAGCGGCAGCCGCCCGGCCATGTGCGTCGCACCCGGTACGGCCCGGGCGATCGCCTGGCGGTTCGGATGCTCGATCAGCGGCACCAGCGAATCGGCTTCGCGCACGCCGGCAAGGCAGACCCAGCCGTCGATCACCTCGACGCGGCGTCCGTCTTCGGTGGTCTTGATGTAGACCGCGCCGGTGGATTCTTCAGCGCTCATCTGACTTGTCCCATGCGCTGTGCGCCATCCGGTGCGGATGAAGGATGAAACCGGGGGTTTCATCCTGGGTCGGCCTTTTGGAGCCTGTCGCCGGCGCGGCACCCC